>CAZEQJ010000007.1:84980-128526 GCA_964514385.1 uncultured Cytophagales bacterium | reverse complement strand
ATTCGCTGGAAGAGGTGATTATTTCACCACGGAAATACAAGGAGCGTATTCTGGGCGTAACCACTCAAAGCAAGACAGTATCAGCCGGATTTAAAGACAAAAACCTGGGCTATCAGATGGGCATCATTATGCGCAACAGAAAGCGAGCTGTGTTGCAGGAAGTGTATCTGAATATCGCCTACAACTCGTATGATACGATTTTCTACCGGCTCAATATATTTGAAGTTAAAGGCCGGAATGACTTTGTAAATGTACTGCGCGAACCCATCTATATCACCCTGACCAAAGAACAGGTAGGCGATAAAATAACCATTGACCTTGAAACCTATGATATTGTAGTGGAAGGTAATTTTTTAATTGCCGTGGAACTTGTAAAAGACCTTGGTGAGGGAGAGCTGTTGTTTTGTGCCGGCTTTGGAAAAAACACGGTATATCAATACACAAGTCAGGGTGGCTGGTCAAAGGTGCCGGTGGGTGTAAGCATAAGTGTAAAGGCACTTATCGAAAAATAATCGAAACTAACTCTCCTGACCCTGCCCATTTTTTTGACTCAGACAGATATTTACAAAGGAATGCCCGGCACAACAGCTGTCTGCATTAATACAAGCCGTAAACCCTCTTCATGCAGCACTTATGTGTGCCCCGTATTGATGACTCACCTACAATCCAAAGGTGAACTATTTCATACAATATTACCTTAATGTTAAGCGTCTGAATTGATTTATATCATTTTTAAGCTGAAATAGACTGATTAGCCTATTTTCGATTCGATAAAATGGTAAAATGTGATTAATTATGTTAACTTTTACATAACATTAAGTTAATATATAGATAACGGAGGGAAGTGATGGAGAGAATATACAATTATATACTGTTGATTTTACTGGTAAGGCTGCCGCTAGGTGCCTCAATTACACCGGAGGAGTTTCGGGTATCCGATTCACTGACCCTTGAGGAGTTTGTGGATCTGGCACGAGACAACTTTGAGGATGATGATATGCTGGCCAGATTTTATTTTTTCTGGATCTCCGATCAGATTGGCTACGACCACGAGCTTGCCCGTGAAATCAGCAACGGCAGGCTTGACGCGTATATCTTTGACCAGCTCCATCCAGAATATGTATTTGACAACCGAAAGAGCGTATGTACGGGCTATGCCAATCTGCTGGCATACCTGCTGAATGAGTCGGGTATACCGGCCGGGGTCGTACATGGATATACCAAAATGGAAGATGCCGTTACCCCCGATACATTTTCTCTGAACCATTCGTGGAACCGCATTTTTATTAAGGGTCGCTGGATTCTGGCAGATCCCACCTGGGCAGCGAGTGTGAACTATGACCGTCAGATGCTTTGGTTTTATTATGATGTCCCTCCTAAAGTGATGATTCAGACACATTTTCCGGAAGAGGATAGCTGGCAACTATTGGATAACCCGTTGAGTTACCAGGAGTTCAGCAGAATGCCCCTGGTGAATCCGGAATTTTATTTATACGGTTTTGGCGAGATCGAACCTACGTTCAATACCAAAAACAACACACTCGTTATCCGCTTTAGCGACTCTGAGGAATGGAAAATCACGGTAAGCACGCTCAATGAGGAAGAAATAGGTTTTCGGAAAAAAGTGAAAAACGATACGGTACAGATCAGCATTCCTTTACGCACATTGGACAAGCATCAGATCAGGCTGGATGCTTATCGGATCAACTACAATGAGGGATATAAATACACCCAGCAGGGCCTAGCCTATATTACGGTACGTCAGCAATAGACACTAGCGTAACGGGTTTGCTATAATATCCTCTGCCTTTAATGACTTCTCCATCCCTCTTTCTGCAATCCAGTCCAGGAATTGTTGAACAACATTTTTATCAATACGTCCCCAATCATCTTCATTTCCATAATAATCAGCTGTAAATTGCTGACTTCCGACAAGGTCAACCTCGTCATCATTAGCAGCTAAATGGGACTTTAATATAGCTGCCGCATCCATCGGATTAGCTTTGGCGTACAGATACCCTTTCTTTGTCATTTGCAAAAATTGCCGGTAGACATCTTTACGAGCTTTGAGCTTCTTTTCGGAAGCCGTAAGTAATGGCGAGTAAGAATAAGGTATATGATAGTCTTCAAGCTTAAAATATTTCAAGCTGATTTCTTTGGCCTTTCGGTCAAATCCTTCCCAGTTCAGGAATATCCAGGTAGCATCATATTGCTGGTCGATAAGGGTCGACCAGATACCAAGTCTGTCAGGGTAGGCACAGCGTATATCCCCTTTGCCTCCATCATTTATCACCATCTGACGAACGATCTCATCTTCGTAGCGCGCTTTGTAACTGGCATATGATTTCCCATCCAGATGTGAGGGTCGGTCAATCCCTCTGTCTGCCAGTACAGCAATGGCACTGATATCCTGACGCAGTAGCGCAGCTATGCCAATATGATCAGCAGGAGATGGCTTTGTCCTGTAACTGATCACGCTTTCTGTTGGGCATAATGCGAGATCAACTTCTCCCACTTCAAGTCGTTTGGCAGGTGAGCGCTGATAATTGTCTGTATCTGGTGTGATCAATTCAACGAACAGCCCCATCTCCTCATAATAACCAAGTGCTTGGGCTACATAAAACCCTGTATGATTGGTATTGGGTGTCCAGTCAAGTGCTATTTTGATATTCTCCATGAAAAATTTGCGATTATGCCTTTATGACTTCCCTCCCAGCTGCTTTTTAAGATACGAGATAAACCCCGAACGCTCGGCAGGTGATGTAATCAGTGATTTGATGGTCTGCAGGTAATAGCGGGAGGTCATCTCATGTTTGTTTGGAGCAACCTCTTCGGTTTCATCCTTTTTTGGGGGCACAATGGCTTCGGCACGCTCCCCACCGGATAGCTGATCTCCAATTTCAAAACTTTTTCTGGCTCGTTTATCATATCCCAGCTGTTGTTCCAGCAATCCCTTGTTGTTGTATGATATCGCGTCTTCCGGATCGAGTTCTATGGCTTTATCATAGTCAGCGATAGCACCCAGGGTATTACCGGCTTTTGCTCTCACCCATGCCCTGCTGCTGTACCTGAAGGGATTTTCAGGATCAAGCTTGACAGCGTAATCAAGATCAGCGAGTGCTTCATCGTATTTTTTCATGTGAAAAAATAATACACCACGCTCACTCAGTATTTCAGCGTTATCCGGATCTATTTGCACTAGCTTCTCCATATTGACCAAAGCTTCGTCCATCATGTCAAGTCTTGCCTGCACTTTGATAAGGTTATATAAAATGCTTCGGTCAGAGGGAAATAGCGTCATGGCCTTCTCAAAAAGGCGGTGAGCCTCCTTAAACTTTGAGGCATTACACAATGCAACACCTGATTCGATATATTGGGCAGCAGTTTTCATAGATTAACAAATGGGTTTGAGCCTCAGGATAGTTAAAACTAACCTGCTGTGTACATAAATGTCAACGAAAGGCACAACCATTTCGTTTGGGTGGAATGAAAATAATCCTCTAAACTAAAGCCGGCAGTGCAATCTCATTCGATTAATTCACTCAACTCCAGCCATCGCAATTCCTTTTCATCAATCATCTGATCGACTTCGGTTAATCGTTTACCCCATGCTGCAAAGTCATCCGATGAACCTTTACCGTCCGATAAATAACCCTGCAACGATTTTTTTTCAGCTTCCAGTTGTTCCAGCTCTTTACCTAATGCTTCGTATTCCTGCTTTTCCTTAAACGAAGGCTTCCGCTTGTCCGTTTTTGGTTTTTCAATATCTGCTTCGCGGGATGCTGCTTTGGGTTGCTTTTTTTCCTGCTGTTGTTTTTCAAGGCGGTAGTCTGTGTAATTTCCATTATAGTCATGTACATACCCCGATCCATCCAATATGAATAAATGATCTACCAGCCGATCCATAAAATACCGGTCGTGGCTTACTATCATCAGGCATCCCTGGTAGTTTTCAAGGTAATCCTCGAGCACATTTAATGTAACCAGATCCAGGTCGTTGGTAGGCTCATCCAGGATCAGGAAATTGGGATTCTTAATCAGGACCATCAGAAGCTGCAGGCGCCTCTTTTCTCCACCACTCAGCTTATATACAAAGTCATATTGCCTTTTTGGTGGGAATAAAAATGTATTCAGAAACTGTGAAGCAGTCAGGTTAGATCCATCCCCGGCCTGAAATACCTCAGCTACTTCTTTAACTACATCGATCACCTTCTTATCCTGAGGGAGACTCAGCTCTTCCTGGCGATAATGGCCAAATACAGTATTCTGGCCTGCCACTACTGTGCCGTGACGTGGTGGCAACTCTGTGGTGAGCAGTTTTATGAAAGTGGATTTACCGGCACCATTCGGACCGACCAGGCCTACACGTTCATTTTTGCGAAACACGTAGGAGAAATCCTGAATGATATTGCGGCCATCGTAACCAAAGCCAAGTTCGTCAACTTCAAGAATTTTTCCACCCTGACGGCGGTACTGCTGCTTAAGTTCCAGCTCTTTTTTAGACAGATCCGTTGAGGCCTTATCCTTCAGGTCATGAAAGGCATCGATGCGGTATTTGGCCTTGGTACCCCTGGCTTTAGGCTGCCGCCGAATCCAGTCGAGCTCTTTTTTCATCAGATTTCTGGCTTTTCCCACCTCTACTGCTTCATTTTCTTCACGGATCGCTTTCTGCTCCAGATATGCGGCATAGTTGCCCTCATATTTAAACAATTGCTGCCGGTCAATTTCGATGATATGGTTGGTGACCCGGTCCAAAAAATAGCGGTCGTGGGTAATCATTAATAAGGTAGTATTGGCCGTTGAGAGGTACTCTTCCAGCCATTCGATCATTTCCACGTCCAGGTGGTTGGTAGGCTCATCGAGCATAAGAAAATCCGGCTTTGCGATCAGTTCCCTTGCAAGGGCTACACGCTTGCGCTGGCCACCAGACATGGAAGCGACAGGTTGATCCAGATTCGTTACACCCAGCTTACCGAGTATCTGACGTATCTGGCTGTCATAATCCCACAGATTTGCTGCATCCATATCTATGAGCAGCTGTTCCATTTCTTTCTGTTCTTCTGCTGACAGGGATGCCCTGCTACTCAGGCGTTGATAGTTTCGGAGTGTCACCAGATCCTTATGATCGGAATAAAAAATGGCCTGATAGGCGGTATCCTGCTCATCAAATTCAGGTTTCTGGGACAGGTAGGCGACCTTAATCCCATTCCGGAAGGTGAATGCGCCTTCGCCAGGTTCCTCCAGACCTGCAAGAATTTTCAGTAAGGTTGACTTGCCACTCCCGTTAATTCCTACAATGGCCACCTTGTCACCCTGATTAAGGCCGAAATTTATATTTTCAAAGAGTACCAGTTCGCCAAAGCGAATGGAAAGGTTTTCAACAGAGAGGAAATTCATGAGGCGAAGTTAACAGGAGAAAGATAAAAGGTGAAAGCAATACCATGCTTTGTAAAATAAAAAATGTTACGTAACTTTTCGTACACAAAGTTACGTAACAATGAATGTCAAACTGACTTTAAACATTGATAAAACCTTATCCGAGGAGGCCAAAAAAATTGCCAGACAAGAAGGAAGGAGCCTTTCTGATCTGGTGGAAAACTATTTCCGGCTATTGATCACAGAGAAAAAGATCACGATTTCAGAACCTTCCAAAAAACTGAGATCACTGCGTGGCGTCATTGGCACACTAGGTGATAATGACTACAAGTCAATGCTTGCAGCGCAACTGACTAAAAAACACGGAGCCTGATGGATGTATTATTGGATACGGATGTGATTCTTGATTACCTGGCAGACCGGGTGCCATATGCGGATGATACAGAGCGAATTTTTACACTGATTGAAGAGAGGAAAATTAAGGGGAATGCCACATCATTAAGCTTTTGTAATATATACTACATCATGCGCAAGCATGGTTCTTCACACCGCCGTGCAGTTGAACTTCTGCGAATTCTTTCGGGGTATTTACAACTGCTGAAAGTTGATGAAGGGTCGGTCCTGCAGGCCTTGGATAGTGATTTTAAGGATTTTGAAGATGCATTGCAGTATTATTCGGTATTGGACTATAAGCGAATAGATGTGATTCTGACAAGAAACGTAAAAGATTACGACCATGCTGACATAGCAGTGATGACGCCTGACAGCTTTTTGAGATCTCTTAAATAAAAAAAGCTCCAACTCTTCGAACAACGCAAAGAACCTGGAGCTTTATGGGTGGAAGATCGGGCACTGACATTGTGCTAAGCACAAGTCAGTATTCTGACATCAGCATAGCTGATTGTCTAGGCACTGACCATACTTCACATGTCAGTATTCTGACATCAGCATAGCTGATTGTCAGAGCTCGAACTTTGCGATGATTTCTTTTCCCTGATCAGTTAGATACTCACTATTTCTCTTCATTAGATCTATTAAACGTTTTTGATTAAGGTTTTTCAGTTTCTTTTCAAAGATGGATGCCTCGGATTTAGAATCCATCATTTTGAACCAAACTAGCTCCCATGGCAAGCCTTTTACAGTGTACTTTTCATACCCTGAATTATGACGTCTTAATCGGTCGTTAATATTATTGCAGTGTCCCTTGTAGAAAGAGCCAAGTTTTTGAGAATAAAGAATGTAAGTATAGTAGGTCATAAAATAAAAAGCCCCAGTCCTTCGATAATCTCAGGAATTCTGGGGCGTGGGTGGAAGATCGGGCACTGACATTGTGCTAAGCACAAGTCAGTATTCTGACATCAGCATAGCTGATTGTCTAGGCACTGACCATACTTCACATGTCAGTATTCTGACATCAGCATAGCTGATTGTCAGAGCTCGAACTTTGCGATGATTTCTTTTCCCTGATCAGTTAGATACTCACTATTTCTCTTCATTAGATCTATTAAACGTTTTTGATTAAGGTTTTTCAGTTTCTTTTCAAAGATGGATGCCTCGGATTTAGAATCCATCATTTTGAACCAAACTAGCTCCCATGGCAAGCCTTTTACAGTGTACTTTTCATACCCTGAATTATGACGTCTTAATCGGTCGTTAATATTATTGCAGTGTCCCTTGTAGAAAGAGCCAAGTTTTTGAGAATAAAGAATGTAAGTGTAGTAGGTCATAAAAAAATAAAAAGCCCCAGTCCTTCGATAAACTCAGGAATGCTGGGGCGTGGGTGGAAGATCGGGCTCGAACCGACGACCTCCTGAACCACAATCAGGCGTTCTAACCAACTGAACTACAACCACCATCTACCTCTCTTTCGAAAGGAATGCAAAATTAGTAAACGCTTGCAATTCAGAAAAGGATTCAACAATAAAATTAATTTACGAGTACTTTATACAGTCTCCAGCAGGCAGTGCTGCTATGGCTAAAAAGGGAAGCCGGATAGAAGGACAGATTAACTGCCCGGGATCTTATAGGTTAAGCCGGCCTTGAACAGATTTCGGTTACCATAGCCATATTCAACATAAGCGCCAAGGTTGTTGAAAAAATAAAAGCCAAAACCGCCATATGCACCATAATCACTTAGAAACTCCGCCCCGTTGAGGTCGGCTTCACTTGCAAAGGAAGGAGCCAGCTTTCCTCCTACGGGTGTCAGAAGCCCTAAATGAAAAGAGGCGTATAGATCGATTCTGAAGTTATTCATTTTAATTACATATGGAAACGGGTGGACATTGGCATTTAGCCCGTAAATCATTACTACCCCCCTATTATAGAAAAAGGATGAATTCGGGGTATAGGCGATTTTACCGTTGGGCAGGGTTTCGCGGCTAAATGCAGAAGCTGGCAATAGACTTTTTGGAATAAAACCTCCCTTTATTCCTATTTCTAAAAATTGAAATACCCCATAGTTGTAATTCAATGCTACACCCATATCAAGTTGATTATCACCGCTAAGGTTCTGATAGAGATTGTAGCTGGTTTTAAAAGTATGATGATTTTTAATTTTTGGCGACTCCTGACCAAATGCCGGAATGAGGCAGATAAAAATCAAAAAGGTAAAAAATGCTTTATTCATAGGTATCATGGAAGTTTTGCTTATAAATATAACAATATAATTTTAGAATGCTGTGACAGATTGGTAACAAAAAAACCTAAAGGAATAACAAAATCACCTCAGCTACCGCTACCAGGTTACTGACTCAAAGCCATGATAATTCGACTAAACCTCAATAATTTGAATTAGGCTCCTTCTTCAAGCTTATCCAACGTATTCTTACTTACAACATGGGTATAATCGCAGATTCAAGCATGTCTTGGATAAGTAGAATATTATCTCTTTTAGACATAGATTAATTCATCATTTATTGCCTTCAAATATTTTGGTTTGATTCCATTTTTTGAAATAAGATCCACCTTTCTTCCTATAGCAGACTCGAGTTCTTCAGCTAAATCAATGAATTTTGAGCCAATTTTACCGTCCAGTTCGACAAGTATGTCAACGTCACTATTATCTGATTGATCACCGCGGGAAAATGAGCCAAAAAGTGCCATGCTAGTAATTGGATACTTCTTACTCAATTGAAACTTCAAATTCCTAAGCTCAGTTAATAAATCTTCCTTTGGACTCATGATTTAAAGTTAATAATTAATTTTTCGAATTGCGCCTACGTCCTGCTTGATCCATAAACTATTAAAATCACCTCAGCTACCGCTTCCCATCGACTTACTCAACCTGTCCTTCAACCCCTCACTGATTCGCACCACCTTCCTCGCCGTATAGTCAAAGCACACCAATCCCGTCTTGGCCTGAGCTACCAATGTGCCGTCCGCCTTTTTTATCTCGTAAAAGATATCAAAGCCGGAAGAAGTAAAATCCATACATGCCATAGAGAAAATAAGCACATCTCCATAAAAACCTTCGGCCTTATACACAATAGCAGCATCGGCCTGGATAATCCCATGACCATCAAACCCATCTGCTTCATTTTCAATGCCCAAAGCTTTTAAAAACCGTACCCGTGCCTCATGGACCAATGTCAATACTGCATCGTTGCCCAGATGAGCCCCGTAATTAAGATCCGTAATGCGAACCGAAATCTCCGTAGAAAATTGAAAAGATTCGGGTCTGTCAAGCTTTACCCTCGCCATAATCTGTCATTTTGTCTGAAAAATAGCATTAATTTTGAATTATTCAGCCATAATAGCAGACTTTATGAGATGGCAGGTAGTTTGTTTATACCTGATCAGTAATCTAAGACGATCATGAACTTTCAGAATTATACCATAAAATCACAGGAAGCTATCCAAAAAGCAACTGAAGTTGCTATGGCCAACAACCAGCCGGCCATTGAGCCCGGACATCTGCTTAAAGGCATCGTCCAGACCGATGAAAACGTGATCTCTTTTATTTTTAAGAAAATGGAGATCAACAAAGCCCAGTTTGATCAGGAGCTGGAGACCATCATTAACAGTTACCCTAAGGTTAGCGGTCAGCAACCTTATTTATCTAACACCTCTTATCAGGTATTACAGGATGCTCAGAAGCACCTTAAAACCTTTAAGGATGAATTTGTTACCATTGAACATATCCTACTCGGACTGACTGAGACATCCTCCAAAGTAAGTGATATGTTAAAAAAGCTGGGCATCACCAAAAAGCCCCTGCTAAAGGTGATTGAAGAGCTGCGCGGGGGTGAGTCGGTGAAAGACGCCAACGCTGAAAATAAATACCGTTCACTCGAACGCTACAGCAAAAACCTGAATAAACTGGCAGAACAGGGAAAAATAGACCCCGTGATAGGCCGGGATGAGGAAATCAGACGGGTGTTGCAGATACTTTCCCGGCGCACGAAGAACAACCCGATCCTGCTTGGCGAACCTGGTGTGGGTAAAACGGCTATTGTAGAAGGTATGGCGCAGCGTATCGTGGACGGAGATGTGCCGGAAAACCTGAAGTCCAAAACGATCATTGCGCTGGATATGGGTTTACTCGTTGCCGGAGCCAAATACAAAGGTGAATTTGAAGAACGCCTCAAGGCTGTCATCAAAGAAGTTACGGACAGCAACGGCGAGATCATTCTATTTATCGATGAGATCCACACCCTGATAGGTGCCGGTGGGGGTGGCGAGGGCGCCATGGACGCTGCCAACCTTCTGAAACCTGCGCTGGCAAGAGGCGAGCTGCATGCTATAGGAGCTACTACCTTAAAAGAATACCAAAAATATATTGAAAAAGATAAGGCATTGGAGCGTCGCTTCCAGTCTGTAATGGTGGATGAGCCGGATACTCAGGATGCCGTTTCTATACTGCGCGGCATCAAAGACAAGTACGAGGTGCACCATGGCGTGCGCATTAAGGATGATGCTGTAATTGCCGCAGTAGAATTGTCCAACAGATATATCACAGATCGCTTTCTTCCTGATAAGGCCATTGACCTGATGGATGAGGCCGCATCTAAACTTAGAATCGAGATTGACTCATTGCCTGAGGAACTGGATGAATTGCAACGAAAAATCATGCAGCTGGAAATTGAGCGTGAGGCGATCCGAAGAGAAAAAGATAAGGATAAGGAGTCTGCGCTGAATAAAGAAATCACTGAACTCAGCGAAACGCGGAATTCCCTAAAGGCAAAATGGGAAAATGAAAAAAATGTGATTAAAGGAATTCGCGAAGCCAAAGAAAACCTGGAAGAGCTGAAAATACAGGCTGAGCAGGCCGAGCGTTCCGGTGATTATGGCCGTGTGGCCGAAATCCGGTATGGTTTAATTGCCAAGGAAAATGAAAGACTCGAGTCACTAAAGCAGCAGATGGACGATTTGGGAGATAATCCTATGCTCAAGGAAGAGGTAGATGCTGAAGATATTGCCGAGGTAGTGGCACGCTGGACAGGTATTCCGGTATCGAAGATGCTGCAAAGTGAACGGGAAAAACTGCTGCATCTGGAAAATGAGTTAAATAAACGCATTGCCGGACAGAAAGAAGCCATCACAGCATTATCCGATGCAGTACGACGTAGCCGTGCCGGACTACAGGATCCAAAAAAGCCAATAGGGTCCTTCATCTTTGCAGGTACTACGGGTGTCGGTAAAACCGAATTAGCCAAAGCATTAGCCGCTTACCTGTTTAATGATGAAAACAACATGGTACGCATCGACATGTCGGAATACCAGGAGCGCCATGCTGTTAGCCGGTTGATTGGTGCGCCTCCGGGATATGTCGGTTATGATGAAGGTGGCCAGCTGACCGAGGCGGTGCGGAGAAAGCCGTATTCGGTTATCCTGCTGGATGAAATCGAAAAAGCACACCCGGATGCTTTTAATATCTTGTTGCAGGTACTGGATGATGGCCGGTTAACCGATAATAAAGGACGCGTGGCTAACTTTAAAAATACCATCATCATCATGACGACCAACCTTGGCTCACATATTATCCAGGAACGTTTTGAAGGCATTACAGATGAAAATATGTCTGAAGTGGTGGAGGAGACTCAAAAACAGGTGTTTGAGGTATTGAAAAAATCCTTCAGGCCGGAGTTTCTCAACCGCATAGATGAAATCATCATGTTCCAGCCATTATCCAGGGCTGATCTGCGCAAAATTGTGGATATCCAGTTCAGGATCATTCAAAACCAGATGGAGCAAAATGGTATCAAACTTGAAGCTACCGACAAGGTATTGGCTAAACTGGGACAGCTCGGCTACGATCCTCAGTTTGGTGCACGACCTTTAAAGCGTGTGCTGCAACGTGAGCTACTCAATCCGCTGTCTAAAAAGATACTGGGTGGTGAAGTAGACCGGGATTCGCTGATAGGTATTGATGTGAATGATAGCGGAGAAATTGAATTCCTGAATCTGGATAAAATTTCCATATAACGTCAATTGTTTTGTTGAATATAAAAGGCCTGTTTACATCATGTGAACAGGCTTTTTTATATGGTTGTATTTCCCTTGATTTGCACCATGATGCCAAAAGGAGTAATACTTGATGCTTTTACCATGAACCCGGGCGATCAGTCCTGGAGGGAGCTGGAAAAGCAGTTGGATCTTACCATCTATGACCGGACGCCTGCAACCAGTACCGTAGAGCGTTGTAAAGATGCCGAATTCATTTTCACAAATAAGGTAGTACTCGACAGAGCTGCGCTGGAGGCATTGCCGCAAGTGAAATATATAGGCATTATGGCTACAGGTATTAATGTAGTAGATGTGGATAGTGCTCGTGAAAGAGGCATTACTGTTACCAATATCCCAGCCTACAGCACCGAATCAGTGGCACAAATGGTATTTGCCTTTATCATGCACTTTACGATGCATGTGGGGCTGCATAATGACCATATACATAATAAGAACGGATGGTCCGGTGCTGAAGATTTTAGCTACACCTTAAAGCCGCTGACCGAAATAAGTGGTAAAACCCTGGGCATCTGGGGTTGGGGGGCTATCGGACAGAAAACTGCTGAAATTGGCAGGGCCTTTGGTATGCGTATCTTAGTGGCCAGTGACCATGCATCTTCTGTTGCAGGCGGCGAACTTGTCAGTCTTGGTGAGCTTTTTGAAAGATCCGATTTCTTATCCATCAACAAGGCTTTTACAGAGGACAAATGGGGTATTATCAACAAGGATTTTTTCGGAAAAATGAAACCTACAGCATTTTTGATCAATACGGCACGCGGCATGTTTATTCATGATCAGGATCTGGCTGACGCTCTGAATGTAGGAAAATTAGCAGGTGCAGGTCTGGATGTGTTTACAAAAGAGCCTCCTGCTCCTGACAACCCTTTGCTTACCGCTAAAAATTGCGTAATCACACCACATATAGCCTGGGCTACAGTTGAGGCAAGGAACCGCGCCATTGCAATCCTAAGTGAAAATGTATCCCGGTATCTGCAAGGTGACCCAATAAATGTAGTGAGTTGATACAACTGAAAGTATACAAAGACGGGCAGCATCAGTTGATTACCGCGCAAAAGGGAGAAAACCTGAGGCATGTGCTGTTGCGTCACGGACTTTCGCCCTACACAAAACTTACACGGCAAATGAACTGCGGTGGCAATGGGTTATGTGCTACCTGCGGGGTTTTTATAACAGAAGGTGAGCCGCCACCAAGACACTGGCACGACAAACTTGCAGCTCGCTTCAGATATCCGAGGCTAAGCTGCCAGGTCATCATTGATCATAATATGGTGATTGAAATACCTTCTAAACTTATCTGGGGAAATCGTCGCCCGAAAAATAAATAGAGTTTATAGCAACAATGCAGCGTAGTTTTAGTATTTTAATGTTATGACATTAAATGGTTATGCGCATAGAAGAAGAAATCAAGCAGTATAATTTCAAATCGCTGGAGCAGAAAACAAGTCTCAATATCCTGTATACAGCATCATGGATCAATCAGCTTATTGATTGCATCTTTAAGGAAGAGCAAATCACCCGGCAACAGTTTAATATTCTGCGGATATTACGAGGTCAATCACCCAAACCCATATCCATAAAAGAAATTCGTGAGCGCATGCTGGACAAAATGAGTGATGTATCCCGGATTGTGGAAAAACTGCGCATCAAAGGCCTCATTGTAAGAAAGGAAAACCTCAGCGACCGGCGTAACGTAGATGTATTGTTGACTGAACAGGGTGAGAAATTATTATCCAAAATAGATCCGTTAGTAGACGGCATCAATAAAAATTTTAATTCCCTGACAGAAGCTGAACATCAATTGCTCAATAACTTATTAGATAAGCTCAGAGGGTGAATTATCAACCGATACTGGAGAGGAAGCCATCGAAACCCAGGCCCAGGCCATTATCTTACCGAATGGGTCTGGCTTTTTATCGTACGCTATACGGCTTTACGGGTAGTATTTTCCCACGGATCGTCGGAAATCATGCTATCCACCTGTTTTCAACTCCCCGAAGGAAGGTTGTCAGGCTAAACAATAAGCTCATACGACAGTCATGCAGACGAGACTTTTCCTTTGATGGTAAAAACATTGCGGTCTATGAGTGGGGCAAAAAGGAACATAAACCTGTCTTATTGGTTCATGGATGGGATTCGGGTGCTGCTGACATGCTCAATTTTGTGCCTGAACTGCTTGGTCAGAAAAACAGGGTGATCGCCATAGATGGTCCAGCCCATGGTGCCTCTGAAGGCAAAGAGACAAACATTATTGAATTCAGCCGTGTTCTTCGCATTCTGTTCGAAAAGGAAATGGCCTTTCGGGCCATTATTGCACACAGCTTTGGTGTGGGTGCCAGCATCATCGCACATGAAAAAACACACGTAAATGCTGATAAATATGTATTCATCAGCTCACCGGCAAATTATGGTGATGTGTTTAATGAATTTTTCCGTGTGGTGAATCTACCTGAACCGGCTTCAAAACACGTGCTGGAAGTTGTAAAGGAACGCTTTGGAATGTATCCCTCTGATCTTGATGTTGGTCATAAAATGAATGAGGTCTGTCATGAGGATGCTGCATTAAACAGGGTGTTGCTCGTACATGACCTCACAGATGATGTAGTACCTTTTGCTAATGCACGCTCTATACACTCCAGATGGCCTGATATCCCCATGATGGCTACCCGCAACTTCGGGCATATGCGCATAATCAAAGATCAGCGGGTGATTGCAGAGATAGTCGAATTTATTAATCAATAAAAAACCCGTTCCGGAAAAGAACGGGTTTTGGAAGTATTATCCTCCGAAGTCATCAAACCTGATATTTTCAGGTGGGACTCCCATATCGTCAAGCATCTTAAGTACAGCCGCATTCATCAATGGAGGGCCACACAGGTAGTATTCCACCTCTTCCGGCTCAGGATGATCCTTGAGGTAGTTATCATAGAGTACCTGATGAATAAACCCAACATATCCGTCCTTTTTGTCTTCCAAAGATTCCTTCACCTGCCAATTGTCTTCAGGGAGAGGCTCAGACAATCCGATGTAAAATCTGAAATTCGGGAAGTCATTTTCAATTTTATGGAAATGGTCAAGATAGAACAGCTCCCGCTTTGAACGACCTCCATACCAGTATGACACCTTACGGTCTGTCTTTTCAGTATGGAAAAGATGGAAAATATGCGAGCGGAGAGGAGCCATACCTGCACCACCACCGATGTATATCATCTCTCTATCTGTAGGATTAATGAAGAACTCTCCATATGGACCTGATATTGTAACCTTATCGCCAGGCTTTCTGGAAAACACATACGAAGAACATATACCCGGATTTACATCCATCCATTTGTTGTTTGCTCTGTCCCATGGTGGCGTGGCAATACGGATGTTAAGCATGATGATGTTTCCCTCTGCAGGATGGTTGGCCATAGAATAGGCACGGAAAATAGGTTCGTCGTTAACCATTTTCAGATCCCATAAACCGAATTTGTCCCAATCGCCTTTGTATACCTCTTGATCGTGACCCAGTTCAGGATGTGGCGTGATATCCATATCCTTAAAGTCCACGGTCACCGGTGGTACATCTATCTGTATGTAACCGCCTGATTCAAAGTCGAGACTCTCACCTTCGGGCAGTCTTACAACGAATTCCTTGATAAATGTGGATACGTTGTAGTTGGATACTACTTCGCATTCCCATTTTTTAATACCAAAAATCTCTTCGGGAACACGAATTTTCATGTCATTTTTCACCTTCACCTGGCATGATAGGCGTACTTTTTCTTTCTGCTCCTTACGGCTCAGGTGACCTTCTTCGGTTGGCAATACATCACCACCTCCTTCTTCGATCACACATTTGCACATGGCACATGTTCCGCCACCACCGCAGGCGGATGGCAGGAATATGCTCTCGTTGCTAAGCGTAGAAAGCAGGGAAGTACCCGCTGTGGTTACAATGGGATTATCGTTATCTCCGTTAACATAAATTCTTACCGGTCCGGATTGCACCAGTTTGGATTGCGCATAAAGCAGGATGGCAACCAAAAGAAGAATAACTACAGAAAATGCCAGTATGGCTGACAATACGACTGATGTCATATGATTATAGTTTGATTAAGAATTTGGATACAAATATAGGCATTAAAGGATTTTTCAATAATACTTTATGCTCTTTTACCTTGCAACATCTCTTGCAGGTAAAAAGTTGACCAAAATTGATACTTAAATCACTTTTAACCTGTTTTTCCATAATAGCGATAGTATCGCCCTCAGGTTATTTTAATTTTAGTATTATTTGTTTCCATCTTGCCGTGAGAGAACAACCTATTTTTCCCATAAAGATCGATGAGGTATGCTACAACACCTGTGATATATTATGATAAAGAGTGGAAGAGAGGTAATGAAGAAAATCCGAAATTTACTTAAACCGGGCCATTACTTTTTCTACTTCATTTTGAGGCTTGGTATCGCAATCATCACCGGGTGTAACTGATTTACCACAGTAACTACAGGTACCTCCATCAGGGTTGAGATAGGGATTTTGTGAAGCACATGTGCCTTTAAATTCACCGTTCTTAAGAAAAATCAGACGAACCGACATGAATATGAAAAATATCGCAACTAATCCCAGTGTCAATAATAATGTAGCCATAAATTTACCTTTGTGTACTAAACGGCAGTACGTTACCTTTAGTTTCTATACTGCAAAAATGTCGTATTTACTGACTGATTCAAAACAAACGGACAGATATAATGCCTTCAAACAGTGAAAAAGATAAACTACAGGCCCTTTCAAGATTGCTGACCATTATGGATGAGTTGCGCACACAATGTCCGTGGGACAAAAAGCAGACAACTGAAAGTCTTAGGCATCTTACCATTGAAGAGGTGTTTGAACTTAGTGATGCTATACTTGATAATGATCCGGATGAAATACGAAACGAGCTGGGCGATTTGCTGCTTCATATTGTCTTTTATGCCCGTATTGGGGATGAAAAAGGCCAGTTTGACATTGCCGATGTCGCCAACCAGCTATGTGAGAAACTGACCCGCAGACATCCACATATATATGGAGATACAAAGGTGTCAGACGAAAATGAAGTGAAGGAAAACTGGGAAAAAATAAAGCTCAGAGAAAAAGGCAATAAAAAGCAATCGGTACTGGGTGGTGTACCCCGCTCGCTGCCTGCCATGATCAAGGCATTACGGATACAGGATAAAGCCAGAGGAGTGGGGTTTGACTGGCCGGATATACAGGGTGTAATTGATAAGATCAAGGAAGAAATCGATGAATTTGAGCACGCTGAGAATGAGGCTCAGCTGGAGGATGAGTTTGGTGATGTCCTTTTTTCTCTGATCAATTATGCGCGGGCCAAAGGTATCAATGCAGAAGATGCGCTTGAAAAAACGAACAAGAAATTTATGCAGCGATTTGCCTATATCGAGGCCGGTGCAGAAAAGGAAGGTAAAAGTATCGATCAGCTTTCGCTGATGGAGATGGAAAAATACTGGCAGGCAGCTAAAGGAAAAAAAGACTAGGCTTCCTGCCTAGTCCCTTCCACTAAAACTGTAATATTATTTCGCATTACCTCCACCACGCCGCCGGTGATGTGAAAAAATCCGGAATCTGAATTTTTCGATTTGGTATTTTTATACTTCAGGGTACCTTCGGCCAGCGTACTTATGAGGGGTGCGTGATTATTTAACACCTGAAAACTACCCTCAACGCCCGGAAAAGTGACAACATCTACTTCGCCGCTATAAAGTTTTTCTTCAGGTGTTACGATTTCAAGATACATATGTCTTATGCTTCAGCTAACATTTTCTCTCCTGCCTTAATGGCATCTTCAATGCTTCCCTTCAGGTTAAAAGCAGCTTCAGGGAGATGATCCAGCTCACCATCTATGATCATATTAAACCCTTTGATGGTGTCTTTAATATCCACCAGTACACCCGGTATACCTGTAAACTGCTCTGCTACATGGAATGGTTGCGACAGGAAGCGCTGCACACGACGCGCTCTATGCACCACCTGCTTATCTTCTTCCGAAAGCTCTTCCATACCCAGGATAGCGATGATATCCTGAAGCTCGTTGTATCGCTGCAGAATTTCTTTAACACGCTGTGCCGTATTGTAATGCTCATCGCCAAGAATTTCAGCGCTAAGAATCCGTGAGGTAGAATCCAAAGGATCCACAGCAGGATAAATACCCAGCTCTGCTATTTTTCTGCTCAATACTGTAGTTGCATCAAGGTGGGCGAATGTAGTAGCCGGAGCAGGGTCTGTCAGGTCATCCGCAGGTACATAAACAGCCTGTACAGATGTAATAGAACCATGCTTGGTTGAAGTAATACGCTCCTGCATCGCTCCCATCTCCGTTGCCAATGTAGGCTGATATCCTACTGCTGAAGGCATTCGTCCGAGAAGGGCCGAAACCTCTGAACCAGCCTGGGTAAAACGGAAGATGTTATCAATAAAGAAAAGAATATCTCTGCCTTTTCCTGAACCATCACCGTCACGGAAATATTCAGCTAAAGTCAGTCCGGATAATGCGACACGTGCCCTGGCGCCCGGAGGTTCATTCATCTGGCCAAATACGAAGGCAGCCTTACTATCTTTAAGTGCTTTCTGATCTACTTTTGAAATATCCCAGCCACCTTCTTCCATGGATTTCATGAATTCTTCGCCATAGTTGATAATACCGGCTTCCAGCATTTCACGCAGAAGGTCATTCCCTTCCCTTGTACGCTCACCTACACCTGCGAATACCGACAATCCGGCATAGGCTTTTGCAATATTATTGATCAGCTCCTGTATCAAAACGGTTTTACCAACTCCTGCTCCACCGAAAAGGCCAATTTTACCTCCCTTGGAATATGGCTCCAGCAAATCAATCACCTTAATACCAGTATACAGCACCTCAGTAGATGTTGACAGATCCTCAAACTTAGGCGCAGAACGGTGAATAGGGAGACGATCTTTGGATTCTATAGGAGCAATACCGTCAATAGAATCGCCCACAACATTAAACAGCCTTCCTTTTACATCGTCATTGGCCGGCATAGTGATAGGAGTACCGGTATGAAGCACTGCCATGCCCCTGGTCAAACCTTCTGTAGCGTCCATGGCAATGGTACGTACTCTGTTTTCTCCCAGATGCTGCTGACACTCAAGTATGAGCTTGCTTCCATCTGATTTTGTGACTTCAAGTGAATCGTAAATTCTGGGTAGCTGTGCTCCTTCTTCTTCGAAGCTTACGTCAACCACAGGTCCGATTACCTGGACGATTTTTCCGGTATTTGCCATGTATTTTTTAGTTTGCTGAATACGCGCTTGTAAAACAGGTGGCAAAAGTAATGGATTACGTAATGATAAACAACTCTATTTTGGTAGTAAAATCCGGAAAGTAGTTCCCCTTCCGGGAGTTGTACTGTGTACCGAAATTTTTCCATGATGATAGTTTTCAATAATTCGTTTGGATAATGCGAGTCCCAGCCCCCATCCTCTTTTCTTTGTGCTGTATCCAGGCGAAAAAATATTTTCTACCATACCTCGTGTCATTCCTTTGCCGGTATCGGAAATATCGAGGTAAATATTCCGGCCTGCGTCTCCTGCCATCACATTTATGGCTCCTTCTGCTCCCATGGCATCGACGGCATTTTTTACGAGGTTTTCCAGTACCCACTCAAATAATGCCCGGTTGAGCGGTATCTGTATCGACGCCGGGATATCATAGTGTATGGCAATTCTCCCGGAAAGCCGGATGCTCAGATAATCGAGCGCCTCACTGACAACTGAAGCTAGGTTTTGTACCTGGAGAGATGGAGCGCTGCCTATGTTTGAAAACCGCTCTGTTATCCGCTCCAGGCGCTCAATATCCTTACCAAACTCACTCATTACCTGGGGGCTCACCTCCTGCCCGGAATTTATCAATTCCTTCCAGGCCAGTAATGAGCTGATTGGTGTGCCCAGCTGATGTGCGGTTTCTTTGGCCATTCCGGCCCATACCCGGTTTTGCTCCGCAATTTTTGAATAGCGAAAGGCGAAGTAGGCTATCAGGGCAAAGATGCCCAGGATCATTAGCTGGATGTAAGGATAGTACCTGAGCTGGCGAAGTAATCGTGAATTTTTGTAATAAACATAGTTTCTGTCAAAGACCTCCTCATTTTCGTTTTTTACATTGATGACAATAGGCTTATATACGTTTGCCATACGTCTTATCTCCCGTTTCAGGAATTCATTTTCATTACCTTCATACCGTTCCGGAATGGTGACATTGCGGTAGTCAAGTGGTTCATTGTTTGCATTGGTAAGGATCACCGGTATTGAGTTGTTCGAGAAAATGATCTGCTCATTGATAAATGAAATATCTGTTTCTGATGCCTCATTTACTGCATACTCAATCGATTTGGCATAAAGGTCGATCAGCTTAAGCTCACGCTGCTTGAGGTTGTTGATGAGTAAATTGGTGGATAGTATGGAAAAAAGGGCTATCACCAGCGATGAAATGGTGATAAACCACCGAATAAAAAGGCGATTGCGATATATGTCCGAGAAGGAAAAATTAGCCATTCCCAAAATGGTTTAGGAATGGCTAAAGTATTAATTTTTCATAGTAATCCACTTACCTAATGTCTTGTAAGTGACTTTGGTGCCGTGCATAAGAATACCCGTCTTGTAAATACGTCCTGCAAGCCAGGTAGTAAAAATAAAGCCCAGCACAAGCAGCGTCACGGACAAAGCGAGTTCCCAGAAAGGCACGTCAAACGGAAGTCGCATCATCATTACTACCGGTGAAGTAAACGGTATCATCGACATCCAGAAGGCAAGCGGCCCGTGAGGATCCTGCAACACTATGCCCAATACCATGATGGAAAATATCAAAGGAATGGTAATAGGGAACATAAACTGCTGTGAGTCCTGATCATTATCCACAGCTGACCCTACAGCAGCGAATAAAGCAGCATACATCAGGTAGCCTCCAAGAAAATAAATAACAAACCCTATCAATACTTTCCGGATATTGATGCTCTCCATGACAGCATTGACATTTTGTAGAACTTCAACCTGCGCCATGGCGTTGTCTGACTCTTCCTCGCCGGTGACGTTCATGCCCTGCGATATTACTTCCTGCGGGTTTTCAATGTTGCCTGCAATAGTGCCTATTACCAGCGATGAACCTACAGATATTAGTATAATCCACAACACTATCTGGGTCAGCACCACGAGAGATACACCGACAATTTTTCCTACCATCAGCTGAAAAGGACGAACAGACGAGATAATAATTTCCACAATACGGTTTGATTTCTCTTCCATTACACCACGCATCACCTGTGCGCCATAGATAAAGACAAACATATACATGAGAAAGGCACTGGCATATCCAATGGCTGTGGTGATCTCGGCGTTACTTTGCTTTTCTTCGCCCCCCTCCACATTGATGGCACTGACCTTGACATTCGACTTCAGGTTTTCGATCGTCTCACGGTCCAGTCCGGAGGCCTCCAGCTTAAGCTCCTCGATCTTGTTGTTAAAAACGCGCTCGACGCCGGAGGTGATGGACAATGACGGGTTTCCATCCGCATAAAGGGTAAAGCCTTCCGGATCATTCATATCAAACTCCGGTATATAAAGAAGTGCATAGTAATCTTCACCAACAGCGGCTTTTGCCTCGTCGATATCGATGCTTTTTACTTGTTGATATACGGTCCTTTCATCAGACTCAAACTCATCAATGAAGTATCCGCTTTCATCAAGTACCCCGATTGTCTTAACATCGCCGGTCTTCACCCCGATATAGATCACTGCCGCGATGGCACCGATCATTAACAGGGGTGTCAGTATGGTTGTGACCAGGAATGATCGTTTCTTTACGCGTGTCAGGTATTCTCTACCAATAATCAAACTTACCTTGTTCATGATTTCACCTCCTGTACTTGTTGAATGAAAATATCGTTCATGGAAGGAATTTCTTCCTCAAATTTATGTATAGCCAAGTGTTCCGTTAGATTTCGTATCAGCTCATTGGCTGATCCGGTTTTGTAACGGAGCCTTGTGACGGACAAGTTGTCCGTAATGTCGCTGCTGGGAATCGTTTCGATTACTTCTACACCATTCAGTGTATTGGGAAACTGACCTTCATGATGTACCGAATAAATCCCTTCCTTAAACTTATTCTTTATATCCTTCTTTTCACCGTCCAGGATTTTTTTAGACTTGTTGATCAATGCAATATGGTCGCAAAGCTCTTCAACAGACTCCATACGGTGTGTAGAGAAGATGATGGTAGTGCCTGACTCTCTGATTTTGAGGATTTCGTCCTTAATTTTATTGGCATTGACCGGATCGAAGCCGGAAAAGGGCTCATCAAGGATCAAAATTTTCGGCTCATGGATAACCGTTGCAATGAACTGGATTTTTTGAGCCATACCTTTAGACAGGTCTTCGACGTTTTTATTCCACCAGCCGTCTACTTCCAAGCGGTCAAACCAGTGTTTGATCTTTTTCACTGCCTCGGATCGTGGCATGCCCTTTAATTGTGCAAGGTAAATAAGCTGTTCACCTACCTTCATTTTTTTGTAAAGCCCCCTTTCTTCGGGCAGGTATCCGATTACCTTAATGTGTTTCGGTTGAAGTGATTCTCCCTGCACAGTAATACGACCTCCATCAGAAAAAATGATCTGATTGATAATTCTGATCAGTGTTGTTTTACCGGCGCCATTCGGGCCCAGCAGCCCAAAAATACTACCTTCCTTTACTTCGAGCGAGACACCATCGAGCGCCTTTTGCTTTCCGTAAATTTTGGTTACGTCTTTAATTTCGAGCATTCCCACTTTTGAAATTTTTAGTTAACCTAAAATAATTTGTGGAACGAAAGTAAAAGAAAGATAATTAAATGAAAATCAGAAGGATGAAAAAATAATCTTACCCAATGTGACATCAATGTCAAACTCAATAGCGTCGGCAGGGCTGGTGATATAAGCGTCGTTTACAAACACATTACCAGCCTGGCGTGTGAAGCTGTCGTCAAATTTGATCTTACATAGCGGGCTGTCATGGATATTTACACGTACCGGAATATTTTGAGAAGGCAGTTTTACTTCAAAAGTCCCTGCACCAATACTTGCTATTACTTCGGAAGTAATATTCGGTACGTCATCATAATTAAGCACAAGGTTACCGAAGCCTACATCTGCCTTGACGACACGGGCATTCGACCCTCCAATATTTTCTACAAGTATCTGACCTAATTCGACCTGAATAAAGAAAGTGTCCAATACTGCTCTGTTCATTTTGCCTTTATCATATGAAACCGCTACATCCGCACTTTCAGAATTGATATTGAGTTTTTCAACAGTAAGCCCTGATAGATTTACATTAGCCTTACCCATATCATAGTTGAGCGAAAGCTCATATGGCTTATCACTGCCGAGCAGGACTTTCCATGTTTTTTTACCTGCAGTAGATGAGGTAGAGAAAAAACGATTACTCAGAGCTGTGCTGAGTCCCGGGGTTTCGTCCTCCGAGATAAGGTTCAGTACAGTGTAGTAAACGTTATTTTTAAGATAACTATGAAGATGGGGATTGATTCTTGTCTGATAATCGTCTGAAATCACATAGAGGAGATGCTGTGTATGTGTAGGGAGGAGGTGATAATCGCCCATGCCTCCATTGAGATCAAGTACAACTTTCTCAACAGTTGAATAGTTAGCCAGCCGGTATTTTTCAACCAATTGGGCAAACGCAAAAACGGGTAGTATTAAAACTGCTACTATTAATCGAGCCAAGGGTAGTATCAAGTATTACTTTACATACAACGGCAATAATAATTTATTGGTTACAAAAAGGTAACAGTTAACCTGAAAAATAGTGTGTGAAAGTTAAAACCGTGTGAATTCTATCTTATCACCCGGTTCGATATCGTATTTATTGCAAAATCCACCAATGACCTCTACTACATAGGTAGCAGGTCCATTTGAGGGTATGGACGTAAGGTCGAAGGGAACAGCATATTTTGTTATGGAAACAACTTCTTTATTCTGATTCACAAACAAAAGGTCGAGCGAGATGCGGGTATTTTTCATGTAGAATGAACGCTCCTCTTCATCGGGGAAAATGAATAACATACCCTGATTTTCCTTCATTGAACTTCGATACATGAGGCCCTGAGCCGTTTTATCGGGAGTATCTGCTACCTCTATCTGTATTTCCCGGATGGTATCGCTGGTAGTTCCGTCTATGAAGACGAGGTCACCCTGATGGGTAAACGGAACCTCCATTTCTTCATTGGTCACAGCACGCCGTGTCGGCTTTTTACCTGCATTGGCAATGAGAAAATAAGTGACAGTCCCCGCCACAATAATGATAATGAGTCCTATTCCAAGTTTTTTCATCCTCAAATATGAGAAAGATTTAGTTGAAAAACTCTCTCATACGGTCGAAAAAGCCTTTCTCACTTTTTCCCGGATTTGGCTTAAAGTTCTGCGAATCCCTAAGGGCCTCCAGGTGCTGCCTTTCTTCGGATGTAAGTGATTTTGGCGTCCATACATTGACATATATCAACTGGTCACCAGCGCCGTAGCCGTTTATGTCACGTACACCTTTGCCTCGCAGGCGGAGAATTTTTCCACTTTGAGTACCTTCATCAATTTTGATCCTTACTTTTCCGGATATGGTGGGCACCTCTACATTGGAACCCAGGGCCGCGTCAATAAAGCTTATGTAAAGATCGTAGATGACGTTATTACCCTCACGCTTAAGGTAGGGATGTTCATTTTCCTCGATTACGATCAGCAAGTCACCAGGTTGTCCACCACCGGGTGCGGCATTTCCCATACCGGACATGGTAAGCTGCATGCCTTCTGCAACACCTGCCGGTATTTTGACAGAGACGACCTCTTCTTTGGGTTCCAGACCGGTATTGTCCACACCCGGAGGTTTTTTATCTATTATTTTTCCGGAGCCGTTGCATGTTGGGCATGTGCTGGCACTTACCATCTGCCCAAGCATGGTATTTACTGCCCTTCTTACCTGACCTGATCCTCCGCAGGTACCACAGGTTTTAAAGGTTACACCTTCAGCTTCAACGAGTCGCTTTACCTTGATCTTTTTTTCGACCCCATTTGCTACTTCTTCAAGATCAAGCTTTATTTTAATTCGAAGATTGGATCCCTTACGTCCACGGGAGCGGCCTCCACCCCCAAAGAATGAATCAAACGGACTGCCTCCACCAAAAATATCACCAAACTGGGAGAATATATCATCCATATTCATACTCCCACCGGAGAATCCACCGCCACCGTTCACACCCTGATGGCCGAAGCGGTCATAACGCTGCTTTTTCTCGGCATTGCTCAATACCTCGTATGCCTCGGCGGCTTCCTTGAATTTATCTTCAGCCTCAGCATCACCCGGATTCTTATCAGGATGATATTTAAGCGCTATTTTTCTGTAGGCCTTTTTAATTTCCTCCGCACTGGCATCTCTCCCTACACCTAAAATATCGTAATAGTCTCGTTTCGCCATAATTATGTTATGAACCGGTTACAACTTTCGCGAACCTGATTACTTTTTCCTCGATCTGATATCCATTTTCGATCACATCCACAATTTTACCTTTCAGCTTATCTTCCGGAGCAGGTATCTGTGTCACTGCCTCATGATAATCACTATCAAAGTTATCTCCGGCCTTTACATCGATTCTTTTCAGGCCCTTTTCGCGGAGTACTTTAACCATCTTATGATGGATCAACTGAAAACCATTGATCAAATCTTCTCTGGACGTATTTTCATCATTGGCTTTTTCTGCACGTTCAAAGTCGTCCACCACGGAAAGTAAATCGGTGATAATATCCTTAGAGGCGGTTTTAATAAGCTCCAACCGTTCTTTGGCTGTCCTGCGCCTGTAATTCTCAAACTCACTGTACAGCCTGAGGTATTTATCCTTCATCTCAGCTAATTCTATCTCCAGCTGATTCAGGTCATTACCTTTGGAACTATCCTCATCGTTTTGCTGATCCTCAGATGGAGCGCCTTGCTGGGCTGCTTCGTCTTTTGTTTCTTTTGTCACCTCTTCCGTATTATTTGTGTCTTTGATTTCTTTTTCTTCTGCCATGGTATTAATCAATTGTAAAAAACATCGACACTGAAGCAACACAACTATATTGCCAATGTTCAAATTATGACAATCTGACACATCAGGCTGTCAGGGACTGCCAGATTAAATCCTTCAGTCGGGTCAGCTGGTAGCCGGTTGCCGAAGAAATAAACACATGCGGCACATCCTCTGGCAAAAGCGGTTCGATTTCCTGCATCAGCTCCTCATCGAGAAGGTCGGATTTGGAAATAGCAAGTACCCGGCGTTTATCAAGCAATTCGGGGTTATATTTTTTAAGCTCATTTACCAGGATATTGTATTCTTCTGTAATATCATCGGCATCGGCAGGAACGAGAAAAAGCAAGGTGGCATTACGCTCAATATGCCGGAGAAACCTAAGGCCCAGCCCCCTTCCTTCGGCAGCACCTTCTATAATACCGGGTATATCCGCCATAACGAATGACCGGTCGTCACGATAGCTGACCACGCCCAACTGTGGCGTAAGGGTAGTGAAAGGATAATCGGCAACTTCAGGCTTTGCTGCACTTAATGTGGAGAGCAGTGTTGATTTACCGGCATTGGGAAAACCAACCAGGCCGACATCGCCGAGTAATTTCAGCTCCATCACCACCCAGCGCTCAATGCCGGGTTCACCGGGCTGGCTGTGTCGTGGTGCCTGCTGGGTAGCACTCTTGTAATGTGAATTGCCCTGTCCTCCACGTCCACCCTGGAAAAGGATAACGCGCTGGGCATGATCTGTTACTTCAGCGAGCTGCTCACCGGTTTCTGCATCTTTCACGATGGTGCCGGGTGGCACTTCGATGATTTCATCTTTCCCCTGTGCACCCGTCCGGTTACCCCCTTCACCCGGATTGCCATCAGAGGCAAAAATATGTTTTCGGTATTTGAGGTGCAGCAGCGTCCACAGATTCTGGTTACCCTCAAGGATGATATGACCACCCCGACCTCCGTCGCCACCGTCAGGACCGCCTTTATCTACAAATTTTTCACGACGAAAATGGACAGATCCGGCACCTCCCTTACCTGACCTGACCATACTTTTAACATAATCAATAAAGTTTGGAGAGGACATTAATTTACCTGCTCAATCTTACTACAGATGGTGTTAAAAATTTCATCTATTGATCCAACACCTTCGATAGCATGATATTTTTCCTGCTTTTGGTAGTAGTCAGCTACTGGTAATGTTTCATTTTTATACACCTGGATGCGGTGTTTGATTTTATCCATGTTCTGGTCATCCGCTCTGCCAGAGGTCTCGCCTCTTTTCATCAGCCTTTGTTCAAGTTCTGCATCGGGCACCTGCAATGCCAGCATGGCTGTGATGGGCATTTCGTATTTAGCCATTAGCTGGTCAAGCGACTCTGCCTGCGCAACGGTACGCGGAAAACCATCCAGAATATAGCCGTTCGTCTCTTTATACGTGTCTCCCAGCTTTTCGTCAACCATCCCAATCACCACCTTGTCCGGTACAAGATTGCCGGCATCCATATATGACTGAGCCAATTTTCCCAATTCCGTTCCTTCACCTAAATGCTTGCGAAAAAGATCTCCGGTTGAGATGTGCGTCAATTGATATTTTTCAATCAGTTTTTCACTCTGTGTACCCTTGCCAGCTCCGGGAGGGCCGAACAAAATAATGTTGATCATATGAGTTAATTAAAAGATATAAACGACAAATATAAAACATGCGGCTTATTCAGCCAGTACGTAAACGGAAGAAAGATTTCTCCCCTCCTGAAGATAGTCCATTCCAAAACCAACCACAAACTTATCCTCAATATCAAATCCATGAGCCAATATGGGAATATCCTGTAACGTATTCGAAGTGTGCTTAATGATCATGGGCACAAAATGTAGTGAAAGCGGACTGTAATGCGTCAGTATATATTTCTGAAGAAATCTGGCGGAATGTCCGGTGTCGATAATATCTTCTACAATGAGTACGTGCCGCCCGTTGATGAGATCATCTTCAGGTGCACTCATCATCTTTATGTTTTCTGTGCTGGTGAGGCCGTTATAGCTTGAAATAGTAGTAAATGCGATCTGATGTGGAAGGGTCAGGCGTGCAGATAAGTAACTTCCAAAATAAAATGCCCCTTTCAGCACAATCAGAAATGTAAGCGACTGACTGTCGTACGAGCTGTCAATCTGCTCAGCCAGTAAATTTATTTTTTCCTCTATTTCCCGCTTTGTCAGGAGTGGTTTGAATTTTCTGGAGTGTATAGTGATCAAAGTGTTTGCATTAAATACCTATACAAAACCAATGTATCGTCAATATCAGTCAGATATACCGATTCCCTGTCAGAATGAATATTGATGCCCGGAGGCCCGATAAACACCCAGTCTACAGGATAGGGTGACACCTGCAGCTCCCTCCCATCGCTTGAGCCTGATGCTTCTACCTCCAGCTGATAATTTGCCCCCGACAGATCAGCCAGTGCGATTACCTTTTCAATAAATCTCTTGCGCGGCACGTTACGGTCGCGCATGGATATTACGGTACCCTTACCTGCAAAAACACCATCTGTTGCCCAGGTAACATCACATATTATCCCCTGTCTGACTCCATAGTTCTCGAATATCCATCGGTTGATTACCGGCACATTACCACCACCGTGCTCCTCCCAGCAGGTAAAGGCAATAATTCCATTTTCCAAAGTCTCAGCAAGCCTCAATGCATGATAGACACCCAGCCGGTTATCGAGATATGTGGTCGTCACCTGTTTCCTGGTGAGTTTAAAATTATGCTCAAATACAAGTGATGTGCCTCTGTCAATAGCTCTGGGGAAATCATGGAAAAGTCGTCCTTCCTTATCAGGTTTTAGCTGACACCGTATGTGGCCAATACTATCCTTTCCGGTAAGTATAGTTCCGGCTTTTGCCTCTGGCCCTCCAATTGGAATCAATTGATTTTCGTAGCGCGCTGTAAAACCGGTACTATCCATGTGTGCATAAACTGCTGTGACCGGTTGGCCGAAGACAAGTACAAGACCATCCTGAAATAAAGCCTCATCAGCATAAACTTGTGGCTCAGTGACCCAATTCGCCTTGTTTTCATTTACATAATGAAGTATAAAATCTTTGACAGCATATTCTTCTCCTGAAGGAGCATGAAGGGAAGTGAGTTTTTGGAGTAATTCCATGCAACGGATTTTATTAAATCAGTGTCCAAAGGTACACGTGATCAAAATATTTTCAGTGCGAAATAACTTATTGTTCGGCCAATCGTTTAATTTTTGTAGTTTTCGGCTATTTTATTGAATAATATCAAGTGGAAATAATCAAGTATCTGTCCGTATTTTTTCTCAGTATGCTCAAGTTTATCCCCGGCATTGCAACTGGTGTTGCTGTTGGGCTGTCGATGCTGGAGACGATATTACTTTCCATTGCCGGCATGATGCTGATCGTCATTATTGTATCCTTCCTTGGCCGACCGTTACGGGAAATGATTCTCCGGAAATTCAGAAAAAGTAACAGTAAAAATTTCAGCAAGCGACGAAAGTTTTTCAGATTCTGGAAAAAATATGGTGAATTTGGAATTGCTTTTCTGAGCCCTGTGGTATTTACACCCCTTTTGGGCACGATACTGATCAGCTCTACTATGCGTTCAAAGATAAAAGTGTATGGCTACATGTTCATGAGTGCCGTATTCTGGGCTGTTCTATTTTCTTTCACCTTTCATTTAGCTTACCAGAAAGTTTTCTAGCATTGTGCCCCTTCGCTATATTTGGGCATGCAATTAAAAAATGATCTGCTGCTGCGTGCAGCACGGGGCGAAAAAACAGAACGTACACCTGTCTGGATCATGCGACAGGCTGGCAGAACGCTGACAGAGTATAAACAGGTCAGGGAAAAAGCAGGAAGCTTTATTAATCTCGTAACCAACCCTGAATATGCTGCTGAGGTGACCATACAACCGGTAGATATACACGAGGTAGATGCCGCGATCCTGTTTAGTGATATTCTGGTGGTACCGGAAGCAATGGGCCTTCCTTACACCATGGTAGAAAAAAAGGGGCCTCAGTTTCCTGAAACTATTCAGTCCAAGGAAGATATCAACCGACTCAAGCCTTATGAAGAAGGATCTCTTGACTACGTAATGCAAGCCATAAAACTCACGAAAAAGGAGCTGAATAATCGTGCGCCACTGATAGGCTTTTCCGGTGCACCGTGGACATTGTTTTGTTATATGGTAGAGGGGAGCGGCTCCAAAACATTCAGCAAGTCAAGGGCCATGTTGTACCGCGAACCGGAAATGGCACATTTACTTCTAAGTAAAATCACAGACGCCGTCATTGCTTATTTGAAGGATCAGGTAGCGGCTGGTGTGGATATTATACAGGTATTTGATTCATGGGCAGGCATCCTTGGTCCTGATCAATACCACGAATTTGCCGTGCCTTATATCAACAGGATTGGTGAAGCCATCAGCGGTGTTCCTAAAATTATCTTTGCCAAAGGGGCTTTCTTTGCAAGAAAAACATTTAACTCCTCTCCTTATGATGTTGTCGGACTGGATTGGAATATGGGTATAGGAAGCTCCAGAAGGCTGGTGCCAGACAAAGTGCTCCAGGGTAATCTCGATCCATGTGCACTTTTTGGAACATTTGATGAGATCAGAAAAAGCACACGCGATATGGTGGAAGCATTTGGACAGCATCATATAGCCAACCTGGGACATGGTGTTTACCCTGAAATTGAACGTGACCATATCCGGTGCTTTGTGGACGCCGTAAAGGAATACTCCCTGCGCTAGCCGATCATCAGGTTCGCCCTGGGGTATTTATAATTTTTGGTAGTAATCCGCGTGCTTAGGGCAAGGGCAAAAGTCAGCGTCCCGATCCTGCCAACAAACATGGAAATAATGATGACTACCTTGCCATAAAATGACAAATCACTGGTAATACCTGTTGACAGCCCAACTGTACCGAAAGCCGAGATCTGCTCGAATACGATCTTCATAAAATCGATATCAGGATCGGTAATGCTGAGTATAAATATACCTACAACATTCAGTGAAGCAGCAAAAAAGAAAATCGAAAGGGCCTTAAATAATAATTCCTTTGGCACATATCTTTTTCCGATCTCTATTCTCAGACGTCCTCGCAGAGTGGCAATGACTGAATTTATGATCAGGTAGAAGGTGGATGTCTTAATGCCTCCTGAAATACTACCGGTAGATCCACCTACAAACATCAGAAATAGCAGGAGGATGTAGGTAGAGTTTTCCAACATGCCTATATCGACTGTGTTAAAGCCAGCGGTGCGGGCTATCCCGCTATGGAAAAAACTGGTGATCAGCTTTTCAGAGAAATTCATGTCCTGCATTGTATTGTCCTGTTCAAGTAGCAGGAAAACAACTGTACCCAGCACAAGCAGGCCAAAAGAAACGTATACTGCAATTTTTGTGGCAATTTTCCACTCCTTCCATGGATTTTTAAGGCGTTCGCGAAGTGCTTTTGGGCTAAACAGATCTTCAATAGTTGAAAAGCCCAGCCCACCAAGGATCACCGAAAATACAATCACGAGATGAAAAATATAGGAATTACGCACGCCCTCGGCTGCCAGACCGTCGGTAAACAGACTAAAGCCGGCATTACAAAATGCTGACACTGCATGGAAGGCTGAGAAATAGATTTTCTGAAGGAGCGAATCAAATTCCATCTGCCAGGTGGCAAACAGCATGATAAAAGTGCCGAATTCAATAAAAAGGGTAATGCCGACAATTTTTTTCAGCGTACCGGTCACATTCACCAATGTGTCACTGGCTACAAAATCCTGTAGAGCGACCTGTTGCCTCAGCCTGACACCCTGTCCCAGTATTGAGCTGAAAAATGTGGCAAACGTCACAATGCCAATACCTCCCAGCTGAATCAGGAGCATAATCACAATTTGCCCTTTAACCGTAAAATAAGTAGCCGTATCTACGAGAATCAGGCCTGTAACACAGGATGCTGAGGTAGCCGTAAAAACCGCCTCAAGAAAAGGCATTGAGCCTTCCATCGTTGTGCAGGCCGGCAGCATCAGTAGCCCGGTGCCAAATCCGATCAGAATAAGGAAGCTGGAAACAAAAGTAACGGAAGGTTTATTGCCGGAGATCCGTACACGGGACAGCCCTCTTACACTTTCAATAAGCGCAAGCGTGATGATAAGGCCGGACACAAACCCAAAATAAAATTTATTGTAGCTGGTTTGTCGTAACTCCTCAAAGAAAAAATTCAGGACAGCATTTTCAAAGAAAAAATTGATAATGGCATTGCTGATGATCACCAGCACTATGATGGCTTCGAGAATATTTGAAATCAAAAAGGCAGTACGGCGAAAGGAATACAGCCAGCGAATGAGAAAGCTGAAAACGAAAAATGCAAAAAATATGTCAAACCCTATCGCCAGAATCCGGTATTCTTCCCCTGTTGGCTCAAAACCGAATCCATAAATGAGCGCAATAAGTGCCCCTATAGCTGATATCACCGAAAGCAACTGTGCCCCACCTGTCACCAGCTTTTTACTGCTGTAAAGAAAGCGGTTAAGGTTAGATGAAATTATGGATCTGAGTTTATTCGCCATAAAAATTGTAAAGGTAGGCTATTTTAGCAGATTGATAAATGGCGCGGCTTCGGCTTTCAGCTTTTCCCTGTCCACCGGCACTACTCCCACCTGTTCGCATACAATGCCTCCTGCAAGATTTGCAAGACAAGTAGCAAAACCGAGTGACAGTCTTAAAGCTTTCGTAGCCGCAAGTACACTTACAACGGTGTCACCTGCACCCGAAACATCCGCAATATCGCGCTTATGAGCCCTGAAGTGATGATGCTCATCATTGGAAACAGCCATAATTCCTTCAGCAGAAAGTGTTACTACCACCTCCTGAAACTCAAAATCATTTCTCAGTTTATTCAGCATCGACGGCAGCATTTCGCTTGTTGGTGTCTCCACCAGCCCCATACCCTGTACCAGCTCTTTCAGATTGGGCTTAAATGTCGTTGCCTGTCTGTAATAGCTGAAGTTCCTGCTTTTGGGATCCACAATAGTAGGTATATTTTTTTCTGAAGCTACTTTTATAGTGTGCTGAATAATCCGTTGATTAAGGGTGCCCTTGTCGTAATCTTCAAAAAGTACTGCGTCGGTATGGCCTATCAGTGCATCAATTTTTTGAAGAATGCGCTTTTCTTCCTCTTCATTGGCAGGATGATCTGACTCAGCATCCACACGCAGCAGCTGCTGATTATTTCCGATGACACGCTCTTTAACCGTCACGGGCCTCGCAGTGCTGGAGTAAAGGCCCTCAGCATCAAGCCCATTCTGCTCGAAGAGCTCACTGAGAATATCAAAATGATGTCCGCCTCCTGTTACGGAGACAAGGTATGGGGTAATACCCAATGCCTTAAGATTTTTACCCACATTACCTGCTCCGCCCAGCCGGTGTTCCTTTTTTGTTGACCGAACTATGGGTACAGGTGCCTCCGGTGAAATGCGGGAAACCGTACCCCATGAGTATGCATCGATCATGACGTCTCCAATCACCAGAATTTTAAGATTCCGGAATGCTTCGAACACGTCATCTATGGTGTGTAACGGCATCAGCTGAGCTTATCGACGGCTTCCCTGATCTGCTTTACTGCTCTGCGAAGGTCATCCTCAGAAGCAGCATATGAGATGCGTATACATTCCGGATCACCGAATGCAGAACCTGTCACGCAGGATACATGCGCTTCTTCCAGAAGATACATACACAGGTCGTCAGCGTTTGAGATAGTATAATTTCCCGATGATTTACCAAATAGTGCTTTGACATTAGGGAAAAAATAAAAAGCTCCCGCAGGCATGTTAACTTCAAATCCCGGTATAGACCTCAGCAGATCATACAGCATATCACGCCGCTTCAGGTAGGCGTCGCGCATATCATACGTTGGCTGTAGATCTGTGGTGAGCGCGGTATATGCTGCTCGTTGCGCGATAGAAGAGCAGGCAGATGTGATCTGTCCCTGCATTTTATTACATCCTTTTGCTATCCACAGCGGAGCTCCTATATAACCCAGCCGCCAGCCGGTCATCGCAAAGCCTTTTGCCATACCATTTATGGTGATGGTGCGATCGATCATACCGGGGATAGCTCCGATACTGGCATGCTCGCCCAGGTAATTGATATGTTCATAAATTTCGTCTGATATAACATAAAGGCCTTCATGCTCCATCACGACTTCAGCAATTTCCCGTAACTTATCCTGCTGAAATACAGCACCTGTAGGGTTACATGGCGAAGAAAAGATGATCGCCTTTGTTTTATCTGTAATGGCGGCCTTCACCTGTGCGGCTGTAACTTTAAACTCATGTGTGATATCACCCTTCACAAATACAGGTACACCTTCAGCCAGTTCTATCTGGGCTTTATAAGATACCCAGTAAGGAGAAAACACAATCACCTCGTCACCAGGGTTCAGCAATGTATAAAATACATTGGCTATCGATTGTTTAGCTCCATTGGAGACTACAATCTGCTCCGGAGTGTAATGGAGATTATTTTCCCGTTTGAATTTTTCCGAAATCGCTTCCCTTAAATCCTGATAACCGGGCACCGGAGGGTAGGCAAAATATTTTCCCTCTTCAATGGCTTTAATGGCGCCCTCCTGTATATGCATTGGTGTTTTGAAGTCGGGCTCACCCAGGCTAAGGCTTATCACTTCAATTCCCCTGGCCTTATATTCACGTGCCTTTTGTGCCATGGCCAGTGTGGCGGATTCTTCCAGCTGCGCCAGTCGCTGCGATAGTTGACTCATATCTGTTATTTAGTAGCAATACGTAAAGATAATTCATTTAGCTGATCCTCATCTATGGTCGATGGAGCATCAATCATCAGGTCCCTGCCTGCATTATTTTTAGGGAAAGCAATGACATCACGGATGGAAGATGTACCTGCCAGTATGGCGCAGATACGATCAAACCCAAAGGCGATGCCTCCATGCGGAGGTGCGCCATATGTAAATGCCTCCATAAGGAAACCAAATTGCTTTTTAGCCTCTTCGTCACTGAAACCCAGCAGGCGCAGCATTTTTTGCTGCATCTCCTGATTATGTATTCTGATGGAACCACCGCCAATTTCTGAGCCATTGAGCACCATATCATATGCATTGGCGCGCACAGCTCCGGGGTCATGCTCCAGCAATGGAATATCCTCCGGCCGGGGTGCTGTAAACGGATGGTGCATGGCGTAATACCGCTTTGTATCTTCATCCCATTCCAGCAGCGGGAAGTCCACGACCCAAAGGGGCTTATAAACCTTAGGGTCACGTAACTCCAGGTCATCCCCCATCTTCAGCCGCAGCTCAGACAGCTGCTCCCTTGTACTTCGCTTTGGCCCCGCAAGAATCAGCAGCAGGTCGCCCGGCTTTGCAGAAGCCTTTTCTGCAAAGCCTTTCAATGCATCCTCATCGAAAAACTTATCCACCGAAGACTTGAATGTACCGTCCTCATTGTATTTGATGTAAACAAGACCTTTCGCACCCACCTGTGGACGTTTTACGAAATCGGTAAGCGCATCAATCTGCTTTCGGGTGTAAGATGCACATCCTTCGGCATTGATGCCTACTACAATCTCCGCCTGATCAAAAACCACAAAATCCCGACCTTGCGCAAGTTCGGTGAAATCTGTAAATGGCATGCCAAATCGCAGATCCGGTTTATCGGATCCGTATAATGTCATTGCCTCATCGTATGTAAGCCGCTGGAATTCGGACAACTCTACACCCTTTTCTTCCCTGAGTATGTGCCTGACAAGACCTTCAAACTCCTGCAGTATATCTTCCTGCTCCACGAATGACATTTCACAGTCGATCTGGGTGAACTCGGGCTGACGGTCGGCCCGGAAATCTTCGTCGCGGAAGCATTTGACAATTTGAAAATATCGGTCCATACCCCCTACCATCAATAGCTGCTTGAATGTCTGAGGCGACTGGGGTAAGGCGTAAAACGAACCGCCGTGCATACGGCTGGGTACTACAAAGTCACGTGCACCTTCCGGTGTTGATTTTATAAGCACGGGCGTTTCTACTTCGACAAAATGATGACCGGAAAGGTATTGCCTTGTATAATTCAGCAGACGGTGCCGTAGCTCAAGGTTTTCACGCACCGGATTTCTTCTGAGGTCAAGGTAGCGGTATTTCATACGGAGATCTTCTCCGCCGTCAGTGTCGTCTTCAATAGTAAACGGAGGCACTCCGGAGGTATTGAGAATGTCAAGGGAAGCCACTTTAATTTCGATGTCACCCGTAGGAATTTTGGGATTTTTCGACACCCGTTCGGTAACCACACCTTTCACAAGGATCACATCTTCCCTGCCCAGCTGACGTGCAGTATCCAGCAGCTCCAATGCAGACTCCCCTTCCTGCAGGATAAGCTGGGTAATGCCATAGCGATCGCGCAGATCAATCCACACCAGCCCCCCTTTATCCCTTACACGCTGTACCCAGCCTGTAAGCGAGACTTCTTTGTTTTGATCCGTCAATCTTAATTCTCCACATGTATGAGTCCTCAGCATATTTCTTAATTTTGGGCAGGCAAAGTTAAAACATTGATCGTACTAACACAGGAGTACACTCCAAATTATTAGTGCGGGCAACAGAGAACCCTATTATCAATTAAAATATGATAAAATATCTATTGATTTTTTGCATTGCTATCATTCATCTCCAGGCTCAGGACATAAAAAGCTATGAAAAGACCAGGCTGGCAGACAATATCAGGATTCGCCTGCACCCGGATCTGGTACCTATGACGTCGCTGGACCTGAATGATAAATATGCCGCCTACCGTCAGCCATTGGCTGCATTTACCAACGAGTCACGGGAGGTCGACCTGATCGTCAATACTGCGGCCACAGTCTGGGCACCCGCCGATATTCCTTTGCTGAAAAATTTTTACCGGTCGTCGATTGAGGGCATGTTTACGCGGGTAGACTTTTTAGAGGACACCATTATGGTATTGAATGAACAGGTTTTTGCAAAACTAGAATTTGTGAGCTATTTCCGTGCTCAAAACGATCCGCCTACAGTAAAGCCTATCAAAAAATACAATCAGATCTACTATTATATCTATAAGGGCAGCGTACTGATATTTAATTTTACCTGTGAGGAGCAATATCAGCAGGCCTGGGATAGCCGCTTTGAAACCATGATGTCGACTATTAAAATCAGGTGATGGAGCTTTACACAGATGAGTATTTTATGAAAGAAGCCCTGAAGGAGGCACAAAGGGCACTGGAAATTGGGGAGGTACCGGTAGGAGCGGTAGTAGTGGCTGAGAATCGTATCATCGGACGGGGCCACAACCAGACGGAAGTATTAAAAGATGCTACTGCACATGCAGAAATGCTGGCGATTACAGCTGCATGTCATTATCTGGGAGCAAAATACCTGCCTGATTGCCGCCTCTACGTTACACTGGAGCCATGTGTGATGTGTGCGGGTGCTATCTTCTGGACACAGCTTGGCACACTCGTTTACGGTGCAGCTGATGAAAAGAGGGGCTTCGGCCGGCTGTCAGAAAATATTGCCCATCCCAAAACAAAAATTACCGGTGGGGTTTATAAAGAAGAGAGTCTGGCATTAATACAGAACTTTTTTCAAAGAGTACGTAACAAATAGAACAGTAAACTTTTAATCTAAACGTATATTAATATGGCTTTTGAATTACCAAACCTACCTTATGCATACGATGCATTGGAGAAAAGCATCGATGCTACAACAATGGAAATCCACCATTCCAAGCACCATGGTGGCTATGTGAGTAAACTGAATGCCGCCATCGAAGGCACCGATGCTGAGGGCAAGTCACTCGAAGAGCTCATGGCGAATGTAAGCAAATACGGTGGTGGTGTACGGAATAACGGAGGCGGTCATTATAATCACAGCCTCTTCTGGACGATTCTTTCACCGAATGGTGGCGGATCACCATCGGGCGAGCTGGCAGATGCCATCAACAATGCATTTGGGTCTTTTGATAAATTCAAGGAAGAATTTGGCAATGCTGCTGCCACACGCTTTGGTTCAGGCTGGGCATGGTTGATTGTAGCCGATGGTAAGCTGGCTGTAACCAGTTCACCTAATCAGGACAACCCGCTGATGGATGTAGCCGAGGTAAAAGGTACACCAATATTAGGTCTTGATGTTTGGGAGCACGCTTATTATCTGAAATACCAGAACAAGCGACCGGATTATATCGCAGCATTCTGGGATGTAGTGAACTGGGATGAAGTATCCAGTCGCTATGCCGCAGCAACGAAGTAAAATTCTGCAACAGTTTTAGTTTATAAAAACCCTGCTTCTGATTTTGGAGCAGGGTTTTTTAATGAATCATACTTTCTGATTATAAAAATTTGGATGGAAATGAATTAATTTTTATTATTGATATTAAATCACTAACAATATGAAGCTTTTTAATTCATTTTTGACTGTTTTTCTACTATTGAATTCCTGCCAGGAGGATAATTACCCCCCCCACAATTTCAAGAAGTAAATATTGAAGCCTACAAGAAGGGTGCTATTGATTTTTTTGAAAAAGAAATACTCCCGAATGAAACCAGAAAAAATGTAAATGCCAGAATACAATCAAACAGAACCTTTCTTTGGGATCAGGCAACACTGGAAGAAAAACCATTTGGACTAGCTTTAATCGTACCTGTTATCTATGCTGAAAATATTTATATGTCCGTAAATGGCTCAAATAGAAAGGCATTACGTGATTTGAGTTATGCCATTTTTTATAGACAGGATGGTTGGAAACTGGAATTTGTTCGTGTTTTGCCAACCGCTGAAAGCCTTAATAAAGAAATTGATCAATTTCAAGGTACTGTTATCGTTGAAGATTGGTATGGTGAATTCATTACGGGCTTTAAGTATGAAGGAAATAAAATTTACAGGGTAACTGAAACAGATAATCCAACAACAAGGATAAAAAGCAGCAGTTGTGTATTGATTACATCATATATATGCACTGAAGTCAGACTCGCCAGTGGTGAACTTTTAAGCTTCAGATGTAAGGAGGTGGGTTCGAGGTATGAGTGTACAATGATTGCCGATATTGAACCTATGGATGATGGAGGTGGATATGACCCAAATGGCCCAACTATCCTTAGTAGTGGAATTGAAGATCCTGCTGCAAAATGTGATCCAGGGTTTGTTAAAAACATAAATAATGAATGCGTTCCTTGTCCAAATGGAGATTGCACTGAATGTCCTGACGATAAATTTCGGGATATTTGTGGAAATTGTGTGAACGATGTAATTACTACACCTGAGTTTATTGAAGGAAGATGTAATGCAATTCGTAAAATGCTTACAATGCAAAACAGAACAAAAAAAGAAGTGTCGGGATTTTTTACAATTGATGGAAGAATGATCATATTACCTAATGGCGATAACCTGTATGATAAATCAAATAATCAGACTAGATACCCCGAAACTGGTATTGCGACTCATGCTTTTTATGAAGAAAATGGGAATTTCTATGCCGACTATTATGACGATTCAGGAAATCTTGTCACGGTACAAATAATTGGTCACTATCATACGCATCCCTACAGCACTGACCCTGGTCAACCAAGTGATGCAGATATAGATTTCACCAAAGATTATTTTGCTGCAATAGGCAATTTCTACATCGTCAATGGGAATGGGATTTATCAATATGATGCCAATGGTAAACTTGGCTCAGAAACAAGAAATTGCAAAAAGAATCCGGAAATACCAAACTGTGAAAACTAATTTAATACATAAGCTATTCTTCTTGTTTATTTTGTTTGTGTCCTCATCTGTGCTTCTGGCTCAGGAGAGAGAATTAACTAATGATAGCGATACTATTTTTTGGTATCATGATCGTATAGCTAAATTTTGTGCTGATCTCCAAATTCCAACAATAGATAAGTCCAAGAAAAAAGATGAAATACGTTTTTGGGACGATTACAAGGTAATTAGGCTTTGGGGTGAAGAAGAAAATCTTAGAGGTGAGGTAATCTATTTTTTATGTCAATATGACAGAAGAGATGCGTTTAACAGACATCGTCAAGGTGAAGTTTATTTTAAAAAGGTCCCCTTAAGCAACAATTTAATACGTTCAATAGAGTTTATGATGGAAGATTTTGATATTAACCAGATCCCTTCTGAAGATCTAATTGAAGGTTGGCCTGTAAGTAATGACGGTTCTATTGCTATTATCGAATCATGCACCTCAAATACATACACTTTCAAGAATTATTCTCCTGGTTGGATGTATTTGAAAGAAGCAAGGTATATCACCTATTTCTTTAATCAACTTAATGCATTTGAAGAAATTAAGCGTGGGCAAGAAGAAATGATTGAACAACAACCTTTTAGTATCTATCGAATGGGCTGGAGTCAAACAGAGTTAGGCTTTTCATCTTTTCTACCCAAGTGGCGTTATGTTTTACATCGGAGATTTTTTGGCAGAATGAGTGATCGAAGATTCTTAAAGAAAAAAAATAAGATGAAAGAAAATGGGTAAATGTCCATAGCTGTACTGAGACCTAAGACCGGTTCTGAGAATTATGCTTGCTAAACTGATAATAACTTTGAAATTATTTACGATTAATTATTTAAATGATACCCAATTATTAAATGTTATAAGTGAGAACACTCATATTACACATCTATGTATCGAGATAAATGAAAATAAAGATACTTGAGTTTCTTTTGCAGATATGAAATATACTAATTCAGACTTAACTAATTTTCTTACTCTTTTCGATTTAGTAAATCCGTTAGAAAAACTTCCTTCATTGACTAAATTACAAAAATTAGAATTTCTGGATATAGGTTTCTTAGGTCTAAAAACACTTCCTGAAATAAAAGTTGATAACTTAAAAAAACTAGACATCAGCTTCAATTATATTGAATATTATGAATTATATAAATTCCTATCTCATTCAAATAATCTCGAAGAAATAAAAATATATGGCATCAGTATTAATCATATACAATACCTATCATTTTGTGAAAAATATCCAATTATTAAGATTTTATTCACAAGAAAGGATATGTTAAATGACTTGAAATGAAATCTTAATTGTCCGACTTTTATTTTTCACTGTGCCTCCCTCAACTGGTCTACAGCTTTAGCACAGCGATCCCTAAACTAAATTTGAACTGTAGAAGCATGCAAATGATTAAATTTTTATGCACGAGATAAAAGATGAAATGCTGGAGGTATAGATGTTATACCACATGTACATATTTCCGTGTATGATTTATCATGGAATAATAAAGATCCTGAAGATTATTTAAATATACATTATGATGAAAATGGAGATACAATTCAAGCCCCTTGTGGTTAATATTTTTAAGCTAGTATTAATTTATTTTCTAATACTGAATAACAATTTAACCTTTGCTCAACGAGACATACTAACACTACCAACCTCATATGATCTGATGGATCTTATGCTGAAAGGTAGTAACAGCGCTGATGTTTTAAGCATTGGAGATACCCAAAATAAAATAATTGAGTCATTGGGTGAGCCTGATGTTAGTGAGCCTTATCATTATGAAATGATGGATGTTTTTGGAACAATCCTTTATTACAAAGATTCTGAAATTTATTTGATCGATGAGAAATTATATACTTATACAATTAATTCACATAATATTCTGATAGGACAAGGTGGGAAATTTTTCACAGTTGGAGATTCCATTACAGATGTTGTTAATGCATTTCCAGGATTTTCAATCAGGAAAAATCACACAACAATGACAGACTACATTTCTATACCGCTTACAGAAAATGGCAAACCAACTGAATGCACGGTTCTACTTATCCATTTTTCAGAGGGTATTGTCACTAAGATATATCGATATGATTGTTGATTTCTGATCGACCTAAATAATTTTTCACCGAACCCTGATTTTGCCATGGGTCAGGTTACTATTTCCCATTTCCATCAAAAATTTCTAATATGCTGTTCAAACCGAAATCAAGATGGAATGAAAATGGGTAAATGTCCATCGCTCTATGATGAAAATGGAAATAAAATCAACGATCCCTGTTAACCAAGTACTTATGGCTTGCCTGGTTAATTTAATTCTTTGTGTAAACTTATCATTAGCCCAAAGGCCCGATATTTTACTTCAGCCGGAGGCACAGAATATCGAAGATATCATATTTAAAGGCAATACAAATTCTCAAACTTTTCAAATAGGGAGTACCGTACAAGAAATCATTAACATTTTGGGACAGCCTGATAAAACTGAATCTTATCATTTCGAAATAGATGAAGAATTTGGTTCAGTTTTAAGATATTCCAATTCAAATATCTTTACGATCGACAACATGTTCATGACTTTTACAATTAGGTCTGGTGAAATTCTAGTAGGAAAAGAAGGACATTTTTTTAGAGTGGGTGACCCGGTTGAAAAAATATTCCTTGCATTCCCTCAATACGAAAACGCTCCTATCCATAGTGAATATTTATCAATACCCTTGAAAATAGAGAATCATGAAACAGAATGCACAAGGTTAATTATAACTTTTGAAAATGGTTTAATTAAGGAAATTTATAGACACGATTGTTAGCTATAAATATTTTTACATGCTTTGAAATTGTCCTGTTGTCGTTCACTATTCTTAGGTTTTGTTCTAAGACCTAAGTATTATGTCAAAAGGATCCACTCCTTCCATTTCCCATTTCCATCAAAAATTTCTAATATGCTATTCAAACCGAAATCAAGATGGAAAGAAAAATTCTATTTCTGGCTGGACTAATAATTATTTCACTTCACGTTCAGGCTCAAAAAATATCCAAATCCGAAAAAGCTGTCATCGCCTCGATCGAAGCTCAAAAAACTGACCTCATCGACCTTTCCGATCGTATCTGGGCGTTTGAGGAAGTCGCCTTTGAGGAGCATCAATCCGCAGTCGCACTGGCCGACTATGCCGAGGAACAGGGCTTCAGAGTGACACGCGGCGTCGCAGAAATACCCACTGCCTTTGTTGCCGAATATGGTTCGGGTAAACCCATCATCGGCATTATGGGCGAATTTGATGCGCTGCCCGGCCTCTCACAAAATACCGTTCCCTATAAAAACCCGGTCAATGAAGGTGGTGCCGGTCATGGTTGTGGACATAACCTTTTCGGTGTAGCATCTTTGGGTGCTGCCACTGCCATTAAAGAACAAATTGAAGCAGGCCAGCTCAAAGGTACCATACGCTTCTACGGAACGCCTGCCGAAGAAAAATTTTTTGGTAAACTCTGGATGGTGCGCGCCGGTCTGTTCGATGATGTTGACGTCATGATGGACTGGCACCCGGGCGATGGCACGGAAGCTGAAGTGCAAAGCTCACTGGCACTGGTAGATTTTCAGGTTGAATTTTTTGGCCAGGCTGCCCATGCATCATCAGACCCCTGGAATGGTCGTAGTGCCTCTGACGCCCTGGAGCTTTATACTACCGGCATCAACTATTACCGCGAACATATACAGCCGACCGTGCGCATACATTATCATATACAGGATGCCGGTCAGGTGGTCAATGTAGTGCCTGATTACTCCCGCATATGGACACGTGTTCGGGATGATGACCAGCAAAATATGAAGCGAGTG
>CAZEQJ010000007.1:69914-84970 GCA_964514385.1 uncultured Cytophagales bacterium | reverse complement strand
TGGAAACAGGTCGAACGCATCGCTGAGGGGGCAGCTATGATGGCCGATGTAGATTACAAAATAACGCTTATCTCAGGTGTTCATGAGATCATTCCCAACCGCACAGGAGGTGCCGTCATGCAACAAAAACTGGAATATCTGGGTGAAATAACCTATACCGAGGAAGAGGTGGCCTATGCAAAAAAAATACAGGAGGCTACCGGTAAGCCTCAGGTCGGACTGGACAGCAAAATCAATCCGCTACGGGAAACTCTGGAACACCCGGGGGGTGGCTCAACGGATGTTGGCGATGTAAGCTGGCAGGTGCCGACTATACGCATGCGTGCCACTGTGGCACCAAAAGGAACTCCCTGGCATAGCTGGGCTGTGGTAGCCTGTGGTGGAATGTCCATAGGACATAAAGGCATGATCTACGCTTCCAAGGCACTTGCCATGACCATGTCTGAACTCTATGAAAATGAAAATCTGCGTCAGGAAGTCAAAGCTGAATTTATTGAGCGTCGTGGTGACGCCCCCTATGAACCCATCTTACCTCCCGGTCCGCCTCCGATACCTGCAGTCGGGAATTAATAGTATACAGCCAATTGTTACGTAACTTTTTGTACATAAAGTTACGTAACATTATGGTTCTAACTCAGCCAGAATGGCTTTATGTCTCCCTGCTACTGAGCAAAATATGATATAGTTATTTCCTCCGGGGATGGCTTGCAGCCTATGCGAGATATTGTCAGCATTATCAGGAAAATTTCGGGTCACCACATGAAGCCTGCCCTTTTTAAATCGCTTTTTCAAAACTGACCAGTCGATGTTCATCACCTCCCTGACACGGAATACGCGGCCGAGAAACTCCGCTGGCGGCTTGGCTGAGGTATAGAGATGGGTGTGCCGGTCCAGTTTATGCAGCTTAAACGCTGTCGCAAGATGCTCCTGGCCTGCAGTTTTCAGAATAGCTGCTCCGGGTTCAAATAAATAATCCCCCACATCTTCCGCCAGTATGACTTTCTGTCTATCCTGCCGGTTAAACATAAATTCCTTGCAGCTTTTCTTTTGGTAATCTACACAGATCACTTTACCTCCGGCCCCTTCATATATATCCAAAAGCAGCTCTTTCAGCTCATTGTTCACCGCCACTGCATGCAGTTCATGGGGTGGAAAATGCTTTTGAATATCCGGCAGATGGTCCATGGGTGAAATTTTGATTAACACCCTTTTCCCCTTCCGGCAAAGCTGTGGCAGCATTTCATACACATCGGGTACAGCCTCCCGTATATCCGTCACGCGCTTTCCTTCGATCCTGCGGGAAGGGTCCAGGTAAATAAAATCAAAGCCTGCCTGTTCAGTCAGAAACGATGCCGCATCCTGATGATGAAAATGGACATGATGCAATCCCAGAACTTTAAAATTATGGGCAGCTATCCGGATAAGCTCCCGATCGGGTTCCACAAAATGCCATATATCGAAATTTTGCGCCAGGGCATAGCTGTCCACACCAAAGCCTCCCGTCAGGTCTGCGCCGGTTTTGCCTGAAGATTCGCCGGATTTATAGGCAGCAGTAAGTGCAGAAGAGCTCTGGGCCAGGTTTTCATGAAAAGGAAAAACCAGATCAGGGTTGTCCCACCATGCGGGTAGTTTCTTCCGGGCTTTCTGTCGTGACTTCACCTGATCAGCCACCACTGAAGCAGGAAGAGTACTGAATTTTTTTAGGGCAATCTCAGCAGGGTCGAGGTGCAGCACTTCCTTTATAATCCGCTTTCCCTCGGCACTTGTGAGTTGATCCAGATAATCAATCAGCTGATCCACCCTTTCCGGATGAGTACTTCAGCAATCTGCACGGCATTTGTGGCGGCTCCCTTACGCAGGTTATCCGCTACAATCCACATGTTCAGGGTGTTGGGCTGGCTCTCATCACGCCTCAACCGGCCGACAAAAACCTCGTCTTTTCCGTGCGCATGGATCGGCATCGGATAAATATTATGTGCAGGTTCATCTTTCACCACTACACCTTCCGTTTGCTCCAGCAATGATCTGACATCATCCAGCTGGAAATCATTTTCAAACTCCACATTGACTGCCTCTGAGTGTCCACCAATGGTTGGGATTCTGACAGTGGTAGAGGTAATCCCGATTGAGTAGTCGTCGAAGATTTTTCTGGTCTCATTTACCATCTTCATTTCTTCCTTGGTGTATCCATTATCAAGAAATACATCGATATGCGGCAGCACATTCATATCTATTTGGTAAGGATAAGCCATTTCACCCTCAATGCCGGCCCGTTCATTCATCATCTGATCGACCGCATTCTTTCCTGTACCTGTCACAGACTGATAGGTAGACACCACGATACGCCTGATCTTGTACCGGGCGTGTAAAGGGGCCAGCGCCAGTACCATCTGTATGGTGGAACAGTTGGGGTTGGCTATGATTTTGTCTTCTTTTTTAAGAATGCCTGCATTGATCTCCGGTACGATCAATGGCTTGTCAGGATCCATGCGCCAGGCTGAGCTGTTGTCTATCACAAATGTGCCTACAGCTGCAAAATCTGGTGCTTTTTCTTTGGAAATACTTCCTCCTGCACTGAAGATGGCAATATCAGGTTTCATGGCTACCGCGTCGTCAATGGTGACGACAGTATAGTCATTGTTGCGAAACCGAATGGATTTACCTGCCGACTTTGCCGAAGCTACCGGAATAAGTTCCGTTACGGCAATATTACGTTCTTCCAGAACTTTCAACATTTCACCACCCACAAGTCCTGTGGCACCTACAACTGCTATTTTCATATCACTTCAATTTCGGGTGCAAAGATAAGATCATATACAAGAAAAAAGCCACCCGGAGATAAACCGGATGGCCTTTATTAATTAAAAACTGAATTTTTTACAGAACTCGCTGTACTTTCACATCGATTTCGATGGCACGGTCAGCTCCGGAAGTTCCGGTAACTGCATTTACTACAAAAATACCATATGTGCCATCAGCCGTCTGGAAAGCTACCTCCTGCTCCGCTACCAGATTGACAACGCGGGTAAGGTCATTACCTACCTCACCAAAGGCAGCTTCAAGGTCTGCAGAAGAGGTGGCAGAAGCAAAGCTTACTGCCGGAGATGTGTTGAACCTTGTGGCATTTTCAGTAAGTAAAAACGGCCACTCACCTGAAGCCTGAGTACCCCAGGTAGTTTCTGCCTCATCGTTGTCAGGAGAAGCTATCACTGCTCCGACATCCTGCGAGTCTACAAAATAATATAAAAAGTCAATTTTCTCCTGGTTGGCCTGATTACCTCTGAGGCTTGAGGCAGAATAAACCGAGTCTTCTTCCGCATCATAGGAGCTTCCCAACGAGTTGTTCAGGAAGCCACCAATAAGGCGGGCTGAAAAAACATTTACCGATGCTTCAACAGAAAAGCTGTAGGAGTCGCTGGTTGTGGTAAGCTCATTCATATCCACAAACTCAAAAAACAACTCGATATCCGAATTTTCCAATGTCTCATCGATAAGATACGTAAAGGTAAAAGTCCCGGAAGAGAGGTCTGTCAGGCCTAAATCAGCCTGTGGGTTTAAAAATGTACGTGATGGAGTACCGCCATTTACACTTTGATTGACAATGACGCTGCTCAGCTCATTTTCAGATGAGAAGGTGACAGTAAATTCGACCTGATCGCCAGCTTCGTATGACGCCTGGAGGCCACCGGAAACGGTAATTTCGGCCGATGGTGCAGCTCCTATCACTTCTTCTTCCTCACAACCGGTGAGCCAGAATAGCGATGCAACCAAAATAAATAGTGATGGTAATTGTAGATTCCTGATCATAGTATTAGATTTATTTTATTTAGTATAATTAAAGACACTTATTTGGAGTGCATGGGTTGTGTCAAGTCATTAAAATTAAAAATCGATGAAAGCTGAAGTATATATAAGGGTGTTGATGTCGGCTATATGTTTAATATTATTCAACCCCTTATACGGACAAGCTCTTTTCAATGTTGGGGATATTTACAAAAAGAATGAGTTTGCTCAACGATCGGTATATAATGTGCAATGGATGAACGATGGGGCCTATTTTACCAGTCGTGTCAATATGGGAGGGCAGGCAGCGATAGTCAAATTTAATACCGAAAGCGGTTTATCAGTCGATACACTGATCAAATCACATCAGATTGCGCGCGACGTGCAGATCGATGATTATGCCTTCAATAACGACGAATCTATCATGCTTATTGCTGTGGAGATGGAGCCCGTCTACCGCCGCTCTACGCGGGCTTTCTATTACATTTTTGATCCTGAAACAGAGACAGCCAGTCCCCTGCGCACCGACGGACGCAAGCAATCATTTGCCACCTTCTCGCCCGATGGCAATCAGGTCGCCTACATGACCGACAATAACCTTTACATTTATGATGTTTCCGGCGGCAGCACTCATGCTGTAACTCGCGATGGTAAAAAAAACGAGCTGATACACGGAGGTGCTGACTGGGTATATGAAGAGGAGTTTTCGATCACAAAAACCTTTGTCTGGTCTCCTGATTCGCGATTTCTGTTATACCTTTCATTTGATGAGCGCCTTGTATCCGAATATAATATGCAGGCATGGGGAACAGGCCTTTATCCTGAAGATTACCGGTTTAAGTACCCCAAAGCGGGGGAAAAGAATGCAATGGTTACCATTACCAGTTACGATGTAGCCAACAGAAAACACGATGTGGTCCAGATACCCGAGGTGGAAGATAGTTATATCCCGAGGCTGGAATGGGCCGGAGATGCCCTTGCCATAATCACCTGGCTGAACCGACAACAGAATGAGCTAAAGCTTTATGGGTATGATCCGGAAAGCCGGGAAGTAGCCCTGATACTCAAGGAGGAATCTCCTACCTATGTGGATATTGATTACAATGATAAGCTTCTTTTCATTGGTGATGGAACTTTTCTGCGTACCAGTGAGGCAGATGGCTATAAACATATCTACCATCATGAGCAAAATGGTGAGTTGATAAGCCAGCTCACTGACGGCGACTGGGAGGTTACCGAATTACTGGGCTATGATAAAAAAAATAAAAAGATCTGGTTTATAAGCACTCGAGCCTCCTCACTGGAGCGACATCTGTACACCATCGATGTGAAAGGGAAAAAGCTGGAGCAGATCTCTTCGGCACCCGGAGTGCACAGCTACAACATCAGCCGTGATTTCAGTTACTATCTTGATTTTTATACCCCTGCCAATGGTCCCCTGATCGTGGACCTGCTGGAAGCCGGGGATCATAAAATGGTTAGAAGGCTGGAGAGTAACCGTGAACTTGAGAAAAAGCTGAGAGACTATAAGTTTACAGACAAAGAATATTTCACCTTTGAGACCACTGATGAGATGACACTCAATGGCTACATGATCAAGCCATATGATTTTGACCCATCCAGGCAATATCCGGTGCTGATGTTTGTCTATGGCGGCCCCGGGTCGCAGCAGGTGCTGAAGCGCTTCAACGGTACCACAGACGCCTGGCATCAGATGCTGGCTCAGATGGGAGTAATTGTAGTATGCGTGGATAACAGGGGTACAGGAGGCAGAGGAAAGCTCTTCAAGCATATTACCTACAGCAAATTGGGCCGATATGAAAGCGCCGATCAGGTTCATGCTGCGGGGTATCTAAGTAAGTTGCCTTACGTGGACGGAAGCAGGATAGGCATCTGGGGATGGAGCTATGGTGGCTACTTGTCGTCATTATGTATTTTGACATCTCCAGATGTGTTTTCAATGGCCATTGCGGTGGCACCTGTCACGAACTGGAGGTTTTATGATAGCATTTACACTGAACGCTATCTTGGCCTTCCGGATGAAAATGAAAGAGGCTATGATGAATACAGCCCGATAACACATGCGGCCAAACTGGAAGGCAACCTGATGCTGGTACATGGCACAGGTGATGACAATGTGCATTTGCAAAATACCATACATCTGGTCAATGCATTGGTAGAAGCCGGTAAACCCTTTGACCTGCAACTATACCCGGACAAAAATCATGGACTGTATGGCGGCAATACCCGATACCATCTATTCACTCAAATGACCGGTTTTGTTGAAGATAATCTGCTCAGATAATTCAGATATATGACCTTTTTGTTACATTTATCATCGAATAAATAAATTATTACAGCAAAAACAGATAAAGAAGTTCATTCTTTATTTAATTTTATATATTTACATGATCTTAAATGTTAACTGACTGAATGCTTTAGCCATGAATGACACAAGTTTCGAAGCTTTTTTACTTTCCTGGAACATGTATGCCAGATACGTATCCTACGGTATTGGAGGATTAACAGTATTGTTCTTTCTGTACTATATTATCAGGCTCAATGGTATCAGAGAATACAAAGACAGGTATGATTTTATCAACAAGCATGAAATCAACTATCTGTGGTACGTAGCCCTGGGGCTGATCATTGCTGTGGCCTTGTTTAGCAACACAATATCTGAGCAGGGAGGAACGGTATGGTTTGTCGCCAGAATTTTTATTTCGGCTATGATGGGCCTTATCGTTGGTGTAGTGATCTCCAATATCCTCAAGTTCTACTATCCTTTTTATATCGAAAAGCGACTTAAGAAGCTGAGATATACACCTCGAATCAATCCAAAGACAGGCAACAAAATGAAACTCCTTTCAGAAGAGGAGGAAGATGTATACCTGGATGAAGGTATGCAGGCTGAAGAAAATATCTTTTCTGTTGACTACGACGTGTGGATCGATGAGGCATCAGGTGATACCAAGATTGAGAAATATGCGGGTCACCTTCATGCGGAACTGTCACCTGATTCAGGTTACTACACGCTTAAGGTGGTAAAAGAAGAAATTATCGAAGCGCCTACAACAGAAAAAGAAGGTCGCCTTGTGAAATACTATAAAGATATTTATACCGGGTACAGAGAAAAGAGGGAGTTTAAGATCGCTAAACTCAAATCCTCCGATCCTGTAAGTTAATTTCTGATTACCTTTGCAATATCAAAAGCTCCCAAGGGAGCTTTTTTTGATTTGTTTCAGCCGAACTTCATGAACCGATAATTGTTACCTCATTATGAGTATAAAAAAGCCATTCAACCTCAGGAAATGGATAGATGATAACCGCGACCTCCTGAAGCCACCTGTAGGGAATAAAAACTTATATGCGGATGCAGGGGATTATATTGTAATGGTCGTGGGTGGCCCCAATGCACGCAAAGATTATCACTATAACGAAACAGAAGAACTCTTCTATCAGCTGGAGGGTGATATTCAGGTTCATATTCAAGAGGACGGTCAGAAAAAGACCATAGATATCCGCGAAGGCGAAATGTTTCTGTTGCCGGCCAGAGTACCGCATTCCCCCGTACGGCCTGCCAACACCGTAGGTCTGGTGATCGAACGAAAGAGGGAGCCTCATCACAAAGACGGCCTCATCTGGTATTCTGATACAGCCAATGCCAAACTGTATGAAGAGTATTTTCATCTGACCAACATAGAGAAGGACTTTTTGCCTGTATTCAAGCGTTTTTACAGCTCAGAAGAGCTACGGACCTGCCCGGTGACCGGTGAGGTAATGGAAGCTGATGAAAGATTTGTAGAATAAATGAGAGACAATTTTCATATACCCGTTCAAGACGGGAAGGAGGTAGTATACCTTTGCGGAAACTCCCTTGGGCTGCAGCCGAAAAATACGAGGGGAGAAATTGATTTTCAGTTAAATAAATGGAGATCTGAAGGCGTTGAGGGTCATTTTTCTGACCATGACCCGTGGTATAACCTGGCAGAATCCCTCAAACCTTCACTGGCCAGGCTGGTGGGTGCAACCCCTGATGAAGTAGCTGCAATGGGTTCACTTTCTACCAACCTTCACCTTCTGATGGCTTCCTTTTACCGTCCGAAAGGCAAGAAAAAGAAGATCCTGATCGAAAAAAATGCATTTCCCAGCGACCGCTACATCGCACAGTCGCAAATCCAGTGGCATGGCGGCCAGCCTTCGGAAGACTTAATACAGTTTGCCGGAAATGAGCATAACATCCTCGATGAAAATGAGCTTTGTGATCTGCTCCACGAAAAGAAAGATGAGATTGCACTTGTGCTGCTGCCCGGTGTGCAGTTTCATTCCGGTCAGGTATTGGATATGGAAAAAATAGCGGAAGTATGCCGGGCCAATGACATCATTTGTGGCTTTGACCTGGCCCATGCCGCAGGAAATGTGATACTGAAGCTACATGAATGGGGGGTTGATTTTGCTTCATGGTGCCATTACAAATATGTAAACGCCGGCCCTGGAGCCATTGCTGGCATTTTTGTACATGTAAAGCATGGAGAGGACAGGAATCTGCCCCGTCTAAGCGGATGGTGGGGCTATCCTGCCGATACCCGTTTCCTGATGGAAGATGAATTCATTCCTGCAAAAGGTGCTGATGGATGGGTTCAGAGCAATCCTGATGTGCTGTCCCTCGCTGCGCTTAAGGCTGCGCTGAAATGGTTTGACGAATACGGCATGACCACCCTGAGGGCCAAAAGCGAACAGCTCACGACCCAGCTTATCGACATACTGCAAAAATACGATGCCTTTGAGATCATTACCCCACAGGATCCGGCTAAGCGGGGCTGTCAGGTTTCATTCAGGGTAAAGGAAGGAAAACCGTTTTTCGACAAACTACTGGCAAACGGCGTGATTGGTGACTGGCGAGTGCCGGATATCATTCGACTGGCGCCGGCGCCCCTATATAATGATATGCAGGATCTTGATCGCCTTGCCAATATAATTGATCACCTAATCCCGACAGCAGTTGATACAAAAAGATAATATTGTTTTAGGAGCCGGCCTCGTAGGCACCCTGCTGGGTATTCTGTTGAGAAAAAAAGGCCACAAGGTTGATATATATGAGAAACGGAGTGACCCCAGGAGCAAGGAGCTTGCAGCGGGAAGGTCCATCAACCTGGCCCTGAGTCATAGGGGGTTTAAAGCCCTGGAAATGGCAGGAGTAAAAACTGCGATCGAGCCTTTGCTTGTGCGTATGGAAGGTCGTATCGTCCATGACATGGAAGGAAATACGCAAGTGCAGCCCTACAGCACCGAAAATAATGCCATATATTCCGTATCCAGAGGGTTGCTCAATCGTAAACTGGTGGATGAAGCAGAAAATATAGGTGTAAATTTTCATTTCGATCATTACTGTGAAGAAATCAACCTCAATACCAATGCGCTCACTTTTGATCATGAAAGCGATTATGTGAAAATCAATGCCGGCAAAATATTTGGTGCCGATGGTGCCTACTCGATCCTGCGGCGTGAGATGAATAAACGTGAGGGCTATGAATACCAGCAGGAATACCTTGAATATGGATATAAGGAATTAAATATTCTTCCTGTGCATGGTGATTTTGCCATGGAAAAAAACGGCTTGCATATCTGGCCGCGAAAGCATTTTATGCTCATCGCACTGCCAAATACTGACAAAACCTTTACCGTAACTCTTTTTCTTCCCATGAAGGGAAAGGAAAGCTTTGCCTCCCTTGAAGATCAAAGCGAACGACGTGAATTCTTCCAAAAGTATTTTCCCGATGCCTTGAAGCTACTGCCCGACCTGGACGATCAATGGGAAAGGTTCCCCACTTCCACACTGGTTACCATCAAGACTTACCCATGGCGCTGGGGCAGTTCCTTCCTGCTGATTGGCGATGCAGCCCATGCGGTACTCCCGTTTTATGGGCAGGGCATGAATGCCGGATTTGAAGATTGCAGAATACTCGTCGAAATGCTTGACGCATCTGACGGGAATTGGGATAATATTCTGGAAAATTTTCAGCAGCAACGCAAAAAGGATGCTGATGCCCTTGCCAGACTGGCATACGACAATTTCATCGAAATGCGCGATAAGGTGGCCGATCCGGTATTTTTAAAAATGAAAGAAATTGACGCGAACCTGCATAAAAAATATGCTGAAGACTGGATACCGTTGTATTCGATGGTCACCTTTAGTGACATCCCCTATCATGTAGCGTATGAGCGAGGGAAAATCCAGCAGGCTTTATTGCAGCAGGCCATAGAAAAAAGCCTTACACCAGATCAGATTATTGATCAGTATCGCGCACAAATCACCTGATACGGTCTACGCTTTTCACCAGCTTTTCGTCACGCCTGATCAACCGGTTGGCGATCATATTGCAAATTAATGCCGCTATAGGGAAATAAAACCCGATCTCAAACTCACCCTGCTGAGGGTCAGTGATCCATGTATCAGCCTCACGTATAAATACCAGTGAAGCGACAATTACATAACCGGCAATAAAAAGGGCATTCAGCGCATTCAATTGCATCTGCCTGAGCCTGTTGGAATACTGAAATATCGAAATCAATGCAATGATACCGGATAAAATTGCAATTGCGGCCAGATAAAAGGATGGTTTTTCACGAACTACCTCATCCCCGGATACCTGTTCTAACGTCCATGAAGTAAGTACGATCTCAGCATTTCCATCATTAGCTGTTTTTGACCATAAAGGGAAAAATAATACGGCCAACATGATAGCTGTGATCAGAAACATGAAGATGGATTGCGGACGTTGTATCATATCTTATTTTGTTTGGGTTCAAAATTAAGGTAATAATTTCGAAAATCCTTTTTTTAACTTTGCCCTATGAGGTACAGAATGGATATATCGTACAAAGGCACTCGATATCATGGCTGGCAATCACAACACAATGCGACAGGTGTACAGGATGTATTAGAAGAAAAAATGCAATTGCTGCTTCGGAGCAACGTCAGAGTTACGGCCAGCGGAAGAACAGATACCGGTGTACATGCCTTACAACAAACGGTACATTTTGATATTGACGGAGCCCTGCCCCCCGACTTTATCTACCATCTGAACAATGTACTGCCCTATGATATCTCCGTTTTGGATTGCGTTACCGTAGCTGACAGCTTTCATGCCCGCTTTGATGCGCTGGAAAGAAGCTATATTTATAAAATTGCGCAAAGAAAGCAGCCTTTTCTTCATGAACAGGTATATTTTTTTTACCCGCCGCTTGATATCGAAGCTATGAATACAGCTGCTTCATTTCTGCTAGGAACACACGATTTCACAAGCTTCAGCAGAGTTAAAACAGATGTCAGCCATTTCAGGTGTAATGTGACGTCCGCCTATTGGGAAAAAAAAGAACCCTTTTTATTTTTTAACGTTTCGGCAAACAGGTTTCTTAGGGGAATGGTTAGAGCATTGGTAGGTACAATGCTTTGGGTAGGCACAGGTAAAATTCAACCTGAGCATATGCTGGAAATTATGGGCTCGGAAGACAGAAGGAATGCCGGGCCGGCAGCCCCACCTGAAGGTTTATACTTGAAAAAGATTTTATATCCAGAAACATAGCACAAATTGGAAAAAGAGGAAATAAGCGGTAAGGTCCTGGACTGGCACGTGCTCAAACGACTGTTTAGTTTTACTAAGCCCTACATGGGCAGGTTTATTTTTTTGGTTGTGCTTACCCTTCTGGTGGCAGTACTATCTCCGATACGCCCGCTGGTAGTTACCTACATCATTGATCATCAGATTTTTACGGGAGATTTTGACGGACTCGTGGTGATGACACTGGTGCTGGTAGGGCTTTTGGTGCTCAATGCAATCGTACAATATTTGCATACATACGAGTCCGGCTGGATGGGCCAGCATATCATCAACGACATCAGGATCAAGCTTTTTCGCCACATAAACGCACTACGGCTGCGTTTTTTTGATAAAACACCAATTGGAAGGCTGGTTACACGAAATATTTCAGATGTAGAAACTTTATCTGATGTATTCAGCCAGGGTATTGCTGCCATGATAGGTGACCTGCTGCAAATATTCATCATTCTCGGGTTTATGTTCTCTATCAACTGGCAGCTGACATTGGTGAGTCTGGCTACTTTCCCCCTCCTTATCCTCAGCACGTATATCTTCAAGGAAAAAATCAAAGTAGCTTTTAATAAGGTGCGCAATGCAGTGGCAAACCTGAATACATTCGTGCAGGAGCATATCACCGGGATGAATATTGTACAGATTTTCAATAATGAGGATAGAGAGGCCAAAAAATTCAGGTCTATCAATAACGACCATCTGAAAGCTAACCTCAACTCTGTGATGTACTATTCGATCTATTTCCCGGTTGCTGAAATCATACAGGCCAGCAGTATAGGCTTGTTGGTATGGTACGGAGCAAAAGGTGTGCTGGGAGGCGGAACTACTGTGGGCGAGATCACGGGCTTTATCCTGTATATTCAAATGTTTTTCAGGCCAATACGCATGATCGCAGATAGGTTCAACACCCTTCAGATGGGTATTGTCTCTACAAACCGCATTATAAATCTCCTGGACAGCACCGAGCAAATCCCGGACGAAGGAAAATACGCACCAGGCTCAGATTTTAAAGGGAAGGTCGAGTTCAAAAATGTGTGGTTTGCCTACAATGAAGAAGAGTACGTATTGAAAAATATAAACTTCAGCGTTGATGCAGGCAGCAGCCTGGCACTCGTTGGTGCTACCGGTGCAGGTAAATCCTCAATTATTAACCTGCTCACCCGGTTTTATGATATCAACAAGGGTAGCATCCTGATTGACGATATCGAAATCAGAGAATATAAGCTGGAAAAGCTACGGCAGCATATCGGTCTGGTATTACAGGATGTGTTTCTGTTTTCTGATACTATTTTTGAAAATATCACCCTCCGCAACCATAATATAACGAGAAACCAGGTTATGGAGGCAGCAGAACTGGTTGGCGCCCACCGCTTTATCGAAAAACTTCCCGGTGGGCTTGATTACAATGTAATGGAGCGCGGCGCAACGTTGTCTACCGGCCAGCGTCAGCTGATATCGTTTGTGCGTGCTATGGTATACAATCCTGATATCATCATTCTGGATGAGGCAACATCAAGCGTGGACTCAGAAATTGAAGAACTGATACAGAGCGCCATAGAAAAAATGATGAAAGGCAGAACATCCATTGTTATTGCCCACCGATTGTCAACCATACAGAAAGCAAACAATATTATCGTACTGGATAAAGGAGAAATTAAGGAGGCAGGTACGCACCGGGAACTCCTGAAGGCAAATGGTTTCTATGCGCAGTTGCACCAGATGCAGTACAGTAACGTAGCAGCAGGATGAAAAAAACAGCCCTGATCATTTCGATGGTGGTAGTGTTGGCCGTAATCATCTACGCCCTGGCCGGTGGTTTTAAGAAAATTGAAGTATCTACCATCCAGACCGACTCCACACTTTTCCTTAAAGGCAAATACTATGCAGGCCGGTATAATGCAGACTCATTGGAGACGCTGTTTAACCAGGCCAGAATGTCGATAAAGGCAGAAGGCATTCCGGTAATTATGGTGTACTATAAACCTCCTGCAGAAATCCAGGAGGACAGCATGCATACCTTCATAGGCATACCTTCCTCTGCTGATGAAGCCGATACATTAATCGAAATGAATGGTGTGGGCTATGTCGACTTTCGCAGGGCTTATTTTGTGATACCAGAACGCAAAAAAGTAGAGCGTAAAATCAATAATGCTATTCCTGAAAACAAGAAAGTTGCTGCCATTGTAGAAAGTTACTATTCCGACTCCAGGATTGTCGTGGCTTTGCCCTGGCTAGATTAAGTTTTCTTCCTTTTCAGCATTTAGCTGCTTTTCGTACAGCTCATAATATGCTCCCTTTGCTTCGATCAGTTCATCATGGGTACCACGTTCAACAACTTCCCCTTCGCTGAGCACCAGAATCTTATCTGCCAGCTTGGCGGAGCTCACACGATGTGAAATCACAATCGAGGTGCGGTTTTTCATAATGCGGTCCAGGTTGTTCAGGATCACATTTTCGGTTTTGGTATCCACTGCGGACAGGCAGTCATCGAGTATGAGGATAGAGGGCTCACGAATGATGGCACGAGCGATCGAGACCCTTTGCTTTTGTCCTCCGGAAAGGGTAATCCCACGTTCTCCTACCCTCGTATCAAGTCCTTTAGGAAAATCGTTAATATTATGTTCCAGATCCGCATCTCTTACAGACTGCCATATCATATCTTCGTCAACGCCCTGGTGTCCAAAGCTGATATTATTACGAATGGAATCTGAAAAAAGGAATACATCCTGTGGTACGAAGCCAATATTAGACCGAAGTGTTGAAATATCCAGTTGACGGATATTATGACCATCAATGGTAATTTTCCCTTCATTGACATCATACATTCGAGCGATAAGATTGGCGATGGTGCTCTTTCCGGAGCCGGTAGTACCGATAAGGGCGATGGTCTCGCCCGGGTTTACCTCAAATGAAATGCCTTTCAGAGCGTGAATGCCGGTATCAGGATAGATGAAGTTTACATCCTGGAATACGATTCTGCCGTCGATCTTTTCAGGTTTTACTGAGCCATTCAAAATATCCGTCCTGGTATGCAGGAATTCATTTATTCTTTTTTGTGAGGCAGCAGCCCGCTGAATAATGCTGCTGATCCACCCTAGTGAAGTGACCGGCCAGGTAAGCATATTAACATAGATGATAAATTCGGCTATTACACCGGGTGAAATGGACCCATTAATAACTTCAATACCTCCGATAAAGACCGTAAGCACCACACTTAGGCCCACCAGTGCCATGATCAGGGGAAAAAAGAGGGCATTTACCATCTGGAGGCTCATGGCTTTCTCCCTGTAATCAATGCTTTCCTTTTCAAAACGTCTGGCGGCGTCGTCCTCCCTGGTGAACGATTTGATTACCCGGATACCAGAGAAGGATTCCTGCACAAACGTAGATAATCCCGACAAAGCCTTTTGAATAGCCTCCGAACGTCTGTTGATAAGATTACTTACAAAATATACACTTACCGAAAGTACAGGCAGTGGAATAAGCACATAAAGTGTAAGCCTCAGGTTTACCGAAACCATAAAAGGAATCAGAATGACAAAGAGGGTAAACATATTAAGGCCATACATAATACCCGGCCCCAGATACATTCTGACCTTACTTACATCCTCTGAAATACGTGCCATGAGATCACCCGTCTGGTTTTTACGGTAAAAGCTC
>CAZEQJ010000007.1:7811-69904 GCA_964514385.1 uncultured Cytophagales bacterium | reverse complement strand
GGCAGAGACTGGTAGTGGTCAAAAATTTCATTTTTGAGATCAAATTCAATTTTTCTGGACATGACGATGATCGTCTGTCGCACCAGAAATAGAAAGAAGCCTCTGAGGAGTGCAGCGAGCAAAATAAGCCCTCCATAAACGAGGACATTCAGGAAAAATACTTCGCGGAAACTATCCTGATTTGATAGGCCATTGAAATTTCGGAAAAGGTAAGAGTTGTCAATAATTAGGTTGATGCTGTTTCGGACAACGACAGCCGGATAAATGGCAAATACGTTGGTTATGACCAGGAAAAGCAGTCCCAGCAGCAGATAATATTTATATTTAAGCAGATATTTATTGAGGTAGGCGAGCTCTTTCACAGCAATCCTAACGATTATAATTGAGAATAGTTTATTTCATATGCTTGGTAAGCATTCAATTCTATTTTAATTTTGCTGTAAAAATAACAAAGTTCTTTATCAACTCTTGCAAAAATGCTTAACCGCCATATTCTGAGAATAAAAACCATGCAAGCCGCATATGGATTCTCTCACATTCAAAAGGCTTGTTTTTTTGCAGAGGAAGAGCTCCTGAAAGAAACCTTCTCTCCGGTATTACTTGCAACAGAGGAAATCACACAGGAAGAAATCAGGGAAAAGCAGCAGCGGGCTTTAAAGGCTTTTGCGAGTATGGCAGAGGATACTGCCGGCCCCATGGATGAAGATATCGCGGCTGAAGTGAAATCCCATTGGAATCATGCCTTGAATGAAGCGGAAAAAGAACGAAAGCGCGTACTCAACCAACTGATTCAGGAAATCGAAAGAATACCCGTGCAGCTGGCCATGATCATGCAGCTGATGGTTGCAATCCGTAAATTATATGCCGAAAGAGAGTCAAATCGCACTAAAACGGATGCAAAAACCAATTTTTCACAGAACAGGTACCTCAATCTGGTTGAACAAAACGAAATCCTGAAAGCACTTTATGCAAACTCGAAGGTAAAATGGCATGAACATAAAGATTATGTGCTTACCTGGCTGAAGGAGATCATAGAGAAGGACGAAACATTCATGTCCTATCAGGATCGAAAATCCACGACATTTGAAGATGACACCGAAATTGTGGCCTTTCTGATCAAGAAAAAAATACTCAAGTCAGAAAGTACACAACTCTTTTTTGAAGAAAATGACATGTTATGGCAGGAAAACAGGCCTGTTATACGAAGTATGGTCAACCGCCTGGTAAAAGATGTGCGGGAGGAAGATGAATATCTTCCGGAGCCGATCATTACTGTAAACTGGGATGAAGACAAGGAGTTTCTGATGAACCTGTACAACAGAACCACCATTCACAATGACGAATTTGAGGAGATTATAGGCCGAAACAGTAAAAACTGGGATATCGAACGTATTGCACTCACAGACAGGATCATCCTTCGCATGGCAATGAATGAGCTTGCACACTTTCCTACCATTCCGATAAAAGTGTCAATTAATGAGTATATTGAGATATCAAAAAAATACAGCACGCCAAAAAGCAAGCAATTTGTAAACGGAATGCTTGATACTATCGTAATAGAAATGAAGAAAAAAGGCCTTATCTTAAAAAGCGGCAGAGGCCTTATGGACAATAGATAAACTAAAATTTCAAGATAATGAGCAGTAAATCAGGTGGAAACTTTTTCCTATTTATAGCTGGCGCCATTGCCGGAGCGGTTGTAGGCATACTATTGCACCCGATAAGGGAAGTAATACCCGTGACAAGCTATCTTACCGGCTGGACCGCTACCGCAACCGGCTTAAAGAACTCCTGGAGGAGCTCGACATACAGGAGATGCCCAACAGTAAGGCCAAAACAGACGGTGAAAAGGTGATAAAAGACGCCAAAGACAAGGCTGAAAAACTCCTGTATGATGTCGATGAACTCATCGGGCGTATTAAAAACAAGGAAAATATTTAATTCTCATTAATTTTGCGAAGTAAACAAAAGTGATTATGAAATACATAGCAGGAATTCTAACAGCAGCAATTGTGATATCATGCAATTCGAAAAATGCCGATGAGTCGTATCAGACGCTGGAGGGTAGACCTTCTCTGAAGCCCGTATTGCAGGAACAGGTGATGGAAACATCCACTCAGGAGGATATTCCTACCACAACGATCAAATTTGACGAGACTCTTTATAATTTCGGTGAGGTTACTGACGGTGATGTTGTATCACATACCTACACCTTTACCAACAATGGTGACAGTGACCTGATAATTTCTGATGCCAAAGCGAGCTGCGGTTGTACCGTGCCTACCTTCACCAAAGAACCGGTTAAACCAGGAGAAAAAGGTGAAATCCAGGTGAAATTCAACAGCGCTAACCGCGTAGGTAATCAGGAAAAAACAATTACAGTTACTGCTAACACAACACCTCCTATGACTCAGGTGAAATTAAGAGGTGTGGTTAAACCTAAAAACAGCTAAATAAATAATATACATGTATACAGTTTTATTGCAGGAAACTGCGCCTACAGGAGGTTTTGGTCAATATCAGTCCATAATTTTCCTCCTTCTCATGGTGGTAGTATTTTACTTCTTCATGATTCGTCCGCAACAAAAAAAGCAGAAAGACCAGAAAAAATTTATTGATGAAGTAAAAAAGGGAGATGCTGTAGTGACTATCGGAGGTATCCATGGCAAGGTACTGAGTGTAAATGGAAATACACTTACGCTGGATATCGACAGGGGAACAAAACTTACCATTGAAAAAAGCTCTATATCGCTAGAGCACAGCAAAAAATTAAATTCTTAATTCATTGAGAGCAAGAGGCCGTTGGCGTGCGAGGGGATTTTTTTCCTTTAGCAAGGAAAACTTACGGACTCTTGCTCTTAGCATATTGGGTGCCGTTATCTTCTGGGTATTCAATGCCCTCAATAAAGAATATTCTACCCGAATTGATTATCCGATTTCTTTCCGGTATCAAGAATCAGGGCTGGTAGCTGTAGATCCCCTACCGGATGATATTTCACTGGAATGCTCCGGCCGAGGCTGGGTGTTGTTTCGGAAATATTTTGGCATAAACGTGGTTCCCGTTACGATACCGCTGGAACAGCCGGTAGAAACAAAAAAAATTCCATTATCCCAGCTGGCAGGTGTCATTTCTGATCAGATCCGTGATCTTCAGGTGGTCACCATTTACACAGATTCCTTGAGGATAAATATCCAGGAAGTCATCGAACTCAAGCTTCCCCTGGTGCTCGATACAACTACAATCGTGATGGAGGAAGGTTTCCTGCGCTACTCCCCCGTTATACTTAGTGCAGATTCAGTCCTTTTCAGGGGTCCATCCTCTATTTTGGAAACACTGGAATCACCATTTATAATTGATTTTCCTCTTGCCAAAATAGATAAGGACGTAAACCAATCTGTCACTATACCAGATATTCATCCACTGGTAGAAGCAATACCGGAAAATGTGACGGCAAGCTTCAGTACCTCAAGAATAATAGCTTCCTCCTTTGACCTTCCGGTCAAGTATAGCAGCTTTCCCCGACGGGCTCCACAACCTGTCGATAGCCTTGTTCGACTTACTGTATCCTACCCTGAAAAAGCAGAAACCCCTCCTCTTGCTGAAGACTTCTCAGTAATTGGCGATTATAAAAATAGTATTGGTGACTCACTGCTTGTACTGGAAATAGCACATAACTACCCGGAGGTATTAAACCTGACTTTATCAGCGGATACATTGAAACTGCCAGATGAATAGCTCCCTGAAATTAGGCATCACCGGTGGCATAGGTGCCGGAAAGTCTACCATTGCCCGCATTTTCAATATCGTTGGCTATCCGGTGTACAATGCGGACCGTCGTGCTGCCATCATTACCGATTCACCTGATATACTTTTCAAAATACAATCCATTTTCAGTGAGCAAATAATTTCAGAAGGAAGACTGGATAGAAAAAAGGTGGCTTCACTTGCTTTTCATGACCCTGAAAAGCTCAACCAAATGAATGCCATCATCCACCCTGCTGTAGCAGAAGACTTCCAATCCTGGCTCTCACGGCAGGAGGCTGGAATCGTATTTAAAGAAGCCGCTCTCCTTTTTGAAACGGGCTCCTACCGGGATCTTGATAAAACAATTCTTGTAACTGCCGACAGGGAAATCAGAATAAAAAGAGTACTTCGTCGTGATACACATCGATCACGTCAACAGGTAGTGGATATCATGGATAGACAAATGCCTGAAGAGCAGAAAATAGAACGGGCGGACTATATACTGGTGAACGATGAGCAGCAGCCCGTTCTGGAAGCTGCGCTAAATTTGCTAAAACAGCTGGAGCACCTCAGTCAAAGTCACTGATAAAATGAACCTGTATTTCAGGATTATTGTCCTGTATCATCTGTAACCATGCTTTTGACTCTGCCATAAATACATAGTTGCCGTCTTTATCCCTGGCAATATGACGTTGTTTGCTGTTGACAAAAGCCTGCAGGTCTTTAGGATTGTCACTGTGTATCCAGCATGCCTTGTATAGCTGAATGGGATGAAAATCCACAGAAGCACCATATTCATGCTTCAGGCGGTACTGGATTACCTCAAATTGCAGCATCCCCACAGTCCCGATTACCTTTCTGGCACCCATTTCATAGGTGAAGAGCTGTGCTACACCCTCATCCATCAACTGTTCAAGCCCCTTCTCCAACTGTTTGGTCTTAAGCGCATCCTTATTCACCACTTCCCTGAATATTTCAGGAGAAAAACTGGGTATGCCTTTAAATTTGAGCTTCTCTCCAACTGTAAGGCTGTCTCCGATCTTCATATTGCCCGTATCGTATACGCCAATGATATCACCCGGGTAAGCCTCATCTATGAGTTCCTTACTTTGTGCCATAAATGCGGTAACATTCGACAACCGGTAGGATTTTTCAAGCCGTGAATGGAAGTAATTTTTACCACGCTCAAACTTCCCGCTGCAAACCCGCAGGAAGGCGATCCTGTTTCTGTGCCTCGGGTCCATGTTCGCATGAATCTTAAACACAAATCCTGTGAAAGCATCCTCATCCGGCCGTATCGGTCGCTCCTCTGTATCGCGTGGCTTTGGGTCAGGCGCAATATCAATAAAACACTCAAGCAATTCACGTACTCCAAAATTATTGACAGCGCTTCCAAAAAATACCGGCGCAACTTTACCGGCGCGGTATTCTTCAATATCGAAGGGTGGGTAAACGCCCTCTACCAACTCCACTTCTTCCCTGAGTGTAGCTGCATTGCGCTCGCCGATTTCAGCATCCAGACGTGGATCATGAATATCCTCGATCAACATCCCGCTGTCTTCCAGTTTTTGTTTGCTGGGTTCAAAAAGGAGCAGTGATCGTGAATACAGGCTGTAAACACCCTTAAATGACTTACCCATGCCAATAGGCCAGGAAAGTGGTCGGACTTTTATCGATAATTTCTGCTCAATTTCATCGAGCAGATCGAAAGGATCACGGCCTTCGCGGTCCAGCTTGTTGATAAACGAAATGACAGGTGTGGCCCGCATGCGACAAACCTCCATCAGTTTTTCTGTCTGTGTTTCAACACCCTTTACACAATCAATCACCATTACCACGCTATCGACCGCAGTGAGGGTACGATAGGTGTCTTCAGCAAAATCTTCGTGACCCGGCGTATCCAGCAGATTGATTTTAACATCTTTATAATTAAACCCCATCACGGAGGTTGCTACAGATATACCCCGCTGCTTTTCGATTTCCATCCAGTCGGAAGTAGCGTGACGTGAAATTTTATTTGATTTCACGGCCCCCGCTGTCTGTATGGCGCCCCCGAATAATAATAGTTTTTCTGTTAATGTCGTTTTACCGGCATCAGGGTGGCTGATGATACCGAATGTTCTGCGTTTTCTGATTTCCTCTTTTAGGGACATGCACCTGTGATATTAAGGGTGCAAAGGTAGGTATTTCAATGCTTTCTACATATCGGTATGAAATTTTACTGTAATGCACACAACCTTACTCACCGGGAGGCCATTTCTTATCTCCGAATACCAGTCTGGTGCCAGCTCTAACACACGGATCACCTCCTGGTCACAGGATTTATCGATCCCTTTGATGATTTTCACATCACGTATTACGCCATCAGAGCCGATGGTAAATTCAGCTGTCACCCTGCCTGTAATACCCAGTCGTCTGGCCCTATCCGGATATCGGATCTCACCATAAAGAAATGAATAGAAAGCAGATAATCCACCTACCGGGGACGCTTCCTCAGAGGTGTAATCGGTCGGCTCATCAATCACAGAAGTATCCACAACCTTCCAACCCGTCATGAGGTCATCAAAATCTTCAGGTTCGGGTTTTATCACAACAGCATCTGGCTGAAAGGATTCAGCAGGTTCTTCAGTTACCAGCTTTTTCGTTACAATGGTAGTTTTCGGTTTAGGGCGCTCGGGTATAAACCTGTTTTCGGGGATAATCTCATCCAGATTCAGAAATTCCTCTTCATGCTCTACCCTTTGTATATCCATTTTGGGGATATCTGTTTTCCATTCAAAGGCGGTGATAACCAATGAAAACGCAATGATTAAACCAACGAAAAACAATGCACTACGGTATTTTTCCAAATTATACCTTTCATTTTTCTTATTTTCCATATCCTTTTATTTCAAATACGTGGCCGGACCTATTTTATTGCGCAAAGGCTTTGCAACTCCTAAAAATCTGACTTCCCTGACAATATGTCATATCCTTGCTATTGGCATAAGCCTTGATAGGAAGAGGATGGCAAACTGAACTGAAGTAACATTTAAAAACTATATATCAAATGGGAAAGATTATTGGTATTGACCTGGGAACTACTAACTCTTGCGTCGCCGTGATGGAAGGAAACGAGCCGGTAGTTATCCCGAACAGTGAAGGAAGACGGACTACACCGTCTATTGTGGCTTTTCTTGATAATGGGAATGGCGAGCGAAAAGTAGGTGATCCTGCAAAGCGCCAGGCCATTACCAATCCGAGAAATACCATTTCATCCGTGAAGAGATTCATGGGTAAAAATTATGATAATGTCACCGATGAAATGAAGCACGTATCCTATGAACTTTCAAAAGGATCGAATAATACAGTGCGTGTAAAGATCGGAGACCGTGATTATACTGCACAGGAGATATCTGCCATGATACTTCAGAAGATGAAGTCGACGGCTGAAGACTACCTGGGAACTGAAATTACAGAAGCTGTAATCACAGTTCCGGCGTATTTTAACGATGCAGAGCGTCAGGCAACCAAAGAAGCCGGACAAATTGCCGGACTGGAGGTAAAAAGAATCATAAATGAACCTACAGCAGCTGCTCTTGCATACGGTCTCGATAAGAAAAACAAGGACATGAAAATTGCGGTGTACGACCTTGGAGGTGGTACATTTGATATCTCAATTCTTGAATTAGGTGACGGCGTATTTGAGGTAAAATCAACTAATGGTGACGTTCACCTGGGTGGTGATGATTTTGACCAGGTGATTATCAACTGGCTGGCAGAAGAGTTCCTTAAAGATGAAAATATTGATCTGAGAAAAGATCCTATGGCTCTTCAGCGACTGAAAGAAGCGGCCGAAAAAGCTAAAATCGAATTATCAAGTTCGTCCAGCACAGAAATCAACCTGCCATATATCATGCCGGTTGATGGTATCCCTAAACACCTGGTGAGAACGTTGTCAAGGTCAAAATTTGAGCAGCTTTCTGACAGCCTCGTGCAGCGAACACTCACTCCCTGCAAAAAGGCTCTTCAGGATGCAGGTATGACATCATCTGATATCGATGAAGTGATACTTGTAGGTGGCTCAACACGTATCCCGAAAATTCAGGAAGAGGTAGAAAAATTCTTTGGGAAAAAGCCTTCGAAAGGTGTAAACCCTGATGAGGTAGTAGCCATTGGTGCTGCGATTCAGGGTGGTGTACTGACGGGTGAAGTGAAAGATGTACTTTTACTGGATGTCACACCATTATCTCTGGGTATTGAAACCATGGGAGGTGTATTTACCAAGCTGATCGAATCGAATACCACAATTCCGACTAAAAAATCTGAGGTCTTCAGTACTGCATCAGATAATCAGCCGTCTGTAGAAATTCACGTCTTACAAGGTGAGAGACCGATGGCAAGGGATAACCGCACTATTGGCCGGTTCCATCTTGATGGTATACCACCTGCACCACGAGGTGTACCACAAATTGAGGTTACCTTCGATATCGATGCTAATGGTATATTAAATGTATCAGCAAAAGATAAGGGAACAGGTAAAGAACAAAAAATCCGTATCGAAGCCAGCAGCGGCCTTACCGATGATGAAATCGAAAAGATGAAAAATGAGGCTAAAGCCAATGCTGAAAAAGACAAGGAAGAAAAAGAAAAAGCAGATAAAATCAATCAGGCCGATTCACTGATCTTCCAGACTGAAAAACAGCTTAAGGAATATGGTGATAAGCTTTCCGACGGTAATAAATCTGCAATTGAATCTGCTCTTGAAGAGCTCAAAAAAGCACATCAGGCGCAGGATGTAGCAGGAATAGAAACTGCGATGAACAGCCTGAATGAAAAATGGCAGGCAGCAAGCCAGGAAATCTATCAGGCGCAGCAAGCAGCAGGAGACACTGAAGGAGGAGCCGAATCATCAGGTGATGCAGGCCAGACCGGCGGAGAAGCTGCTGATGATGTAAGTGATGTCGAATATGAAGAAGTCGACGACAAGGATGAAAAGAAATAATCCTTGCTGAATGTATAGATTAAATAGCCGCTCATGTCAAAGAGCGGCTATTTTATTTATATGGATATTTTGTAGTCCATAAATTAATAAGCCGCTTTCTGAATTCATTCTCCCGTGCATTATTTCCCGGCTCGTAGAATATTGTGCCATTAAGTTCATCGGGTAAAAACTGCTGTTCAGCAAAGTTGCCGGGATAATCATGTGAATATTTATACCCTTTGCCGTAATCCATTTTTTTCATCATTGTGGTAGGTGCGTTGCGGATGGGAAGCGGGACGGACAGGTCGCCACTTCGTGAAACTTCTGCCTGTGCTTTATTAATTGCCATGTAACTGGCATTACTTTTAGGAGAACATGCCAGATAGGTCACACATTGAGCAAGAATAATCCTGGATTCGGGGTAACCAATCATGCTCACAGCCTGAAAAGTACTGGTAGCCATGACCAAAGCCGTAGGATTGGCATTGCCGATGTCTTCAGAAGCGAGAATGAGCAGGCGCCGTGCAATAAACTTTACATCCTCACCGCCCTCTATCATCCTTGCAAGCCAGTATATGGCTGCATTAGGGTCGCTGCCGCGTATGGATTTTATAAAAGCGGAAATGATGTCATAGTGCATCTCCCCCTTTTTGTCATAAATCGCCAGCTTCTGCTGCACAATTTCCGTTACTACTTCGTTCGTGATCTCTGCACCCGGGTCCAGGGACTCACCCAGCAACTCAAGAATATTATGTAGCTTTCGCGCATCACCGCCAGATAACCTGAAGATGGCCTCTTCCTCTTTTATTACAAGCCGCTTTTCTTTCATCCAATCGCTTTCCATTGCTTTCAAAAGCAATTTTCTGAGCGATTCTTTATCAAATGCTTTAAGTGTATACACCTGACAGCGGGAAATCAATGCTGCATTTACTTCAAAACTTGGGTTTTCAGTGGTGGCACCGATCAGCGTGATCCACCCTTTTTCAACGGCACCAAGCAAGGCATCCTGCTGACCCTTGTTGAAGCGGTGAATTTCGTCAATAAATAAAATGGCAGTCCCAAGTCTTTTGCTTTTATCTATCGCTTCCCTCACATCTTTGACGCCACTTGATACAGCGGATAATGTGAAAAATGGTGTTTTGACTTCATTAGCAATCACGTTGGCCAGTGATGTTTTGCCGACACCTGGAGGGCCCCAGAATATGATGGATGGTATGCGACCCCGATTTATCACGCGTCGCAATATGCCGTCCTTACCAGTAAGGTGATCCTGGCCAATGATATCATCGAGTGATACAGGTCGTAGTAATTCAGCGAGAGGTGTCATATATCAGCTGAATGTAAATATTTTGAATGGATTGGCAAAGTGTATAAATGAACTCTGAAGAAACAAAAAAAGCTCCTTGTTTTGGAGCTTTGTCAGTTATTATTAAAAATCGTAACTCTTTAAACCTCTTTCATATTCTTTAAAGAGCTGTGATATCGCGCTTCTTTCCAATCATCGCCCACTTTTTTCCAGATGATGGTTGCTATCACGCCAAATCTCATTTTTTTATCTCCTACGATAAATACCTGATCGAAGTCTACCACACTATACGCCATATCACCGGTCGTACTTACTTCATAATTTGTGATCTCCGACCAAGTAGTAGCCTGCATCTTATCCAGATTGGTAAAAAGACCCTGAAACCAGTTTTCCCAGCCTTCCCGGTCTCTGATAATCTCAGAACCACCTTCCGTATTGATGTCGATAATACCATAATCGTCATCGCAGATTTCAGATAGTCTGTCAAAATTATGGTCTCTCACGCAACCCAGCATCTCAACAGTAAGATCAAAGAGTGGCATGTCATGCCACTCTTTGGGATAATTTAATTTTGGGATTTCAGCAATCATGCTTACGCTTTTGCTGCTGCAGTCTTATCGCTAATTGCAATGTTGTATACTACAAGACCGAAACCAATCTTGTTAATTGCATCAGCTATGTTGTAGAAAAGATCCACATTGGTAGGTTCCCATCCGAAAGCGATGTTTAACCATCCACCTTCCATACACATGTAACCAATAGGATAGATAGCCCAACCTACAAGTACGAACCACGCCAATGTACGGATACCTCGTACTACAGTTGGATTACCTGATTCATCTGCAAGCTTTTTCACTTCACCTGCCCATGCGGTATACAGGATGTAAACATAACCAACAGTTGAAAGTGCTCCCCATAGTACAGAACGACCAGTAGTTCCATCATGGAATGCTTCACCAATATAACCAGCTACAAGCATCCATGCAGATGCGATGATAAGCTTCCAGAGCAAACCAATTTTAGCTCCTGCAGGCTTAGTCAAGAGGTAAAACTCAACACACATCAACGGAACGGTAAGCGTCCAGTCGATATATCGTAGTGCTGTAGGGTTATCACCTGTCGCTGCATAATAATCACGCATGTAATAATAGTGAACAGCAGCAATACCGGTAATAAGACCGGAAACCAACAGAGAAGTTTTCCACTTCCCGTCAACCCTTCCTCTTTCAAAGAAGAAGAATACAGACGCAGCAAACATAGCCATGTAACCTGTAAAGAAGGTAAAGGCAACCGGATCGTCTACCGGTATAGTCATTACTTCAGCAAATAGTAGTTTCATTTTACAATTGATTTTTGTTGAATATTTTATCTTAGTCTATAAAACAAGTTGTGTCAACCAAATTGTTTTGAAAAAAATGAAATTTATTTTAAAAAAAATATGTTGATAGCAAAAATATTACTCGATTTAATTGAATTAATGACTTTTTGGCATATTTAAATTAACAATCAGAGGATTTCAGCAGAAATTCCGGCCTCTGTAATGCCTTGCCTCATAGGCGTTAGATAATCTAGAGTACCCTTTTTCACCGAACATTTACCTTTATAATGTATAATCCATGTACACTGTTCTGCTTGTTCAGGAGTATGCCTGCATACTTTAATGAGCGTATGGATGACATGATCGAAGGTATTGAAATCGTCATTATAAACTACAAGGTCATGTTCCTTATCCTGGTCGGTTGCTGTGTCCTCGGCAACCAGTTCCTCTATTTCGGGTGATTCAACAGCAAATTTCATGTGCCTTGGTTTCCTGTATGTATCTTTGAGTTTCCGGAATATACCCTAAATACAAAATGACCCCTCAAATTGTTTCGATAACCATTGGTTTGTATTTCACTGCTCTCCTAGTCATTGGCTACTTCACGGGAAAAGGATTGACGCAGGATACATTTTTTACAGCAAACCGTAACGCATCCTGGTATCTGGTGGCTTTTGGTATGATAGGCGCATCACTTTCGGGCGTAACATTTATTTCTGTGCCGGGTGAGGTGGCCAACTCAAACTTTCATTATTTTCAGGTGGTCATTGGTTATACGCTGGGGTATCTTGTTATCGGCACCATACTGCTGCCCCTTTACTACCGCCTAAACCTTGTATCCATTTATGGTTACCTGGAGTCCAGGTTTGGATATTTCAGCTATAAAACCGGGGCGGTATTTTTTATCATCAGTCGGGTCATAGGTGCCTCTTTCAGGCTGTTCCTTGTCGCTACAGTGTTACATCTTGCCTTGTTTCAATCACTGAATGTCCCGTTCTGGGCCACTGTGAGCGTCACTATACTGCTTATCTATGTATATACATTCAATGGCGGTATCAAAACCGTAATATGGACCGACACATTACAAACCTTCTTTATGCTAAGTGCAGCTATCGCTATCCTCATTATCATCTTCAGGCAGATGGACTGGACGCTGGTGGAGGGTGTACAAAAAATAAGTCAGGACCCACGAAGTGATATCTTTAACTGGGATTGGAGAAGCCGTAATAACTTCATAAAACAATTTGCTTCAGGTGCCTTTATTGCGATCGTTATGACAGGTCTTGATCAGGATATGATGCAGAAAAACCTCACCTGCCGGACGCTTGGGGAGTCTCAAAAAAATATGTTCTGGTTTACTATAGTCCTGGTTTTCGTAAACCTGATCTTTCTCGGCCTTGGGGTAACCCTCTATTTATTTGCTGATTCCAAAGGCATTATGGTTCTGGAAAGAACCGATCTTTTATTTCCTTTGATAGCGCTTGATCATTTGCCGGTTACCACGGGTATATTATTTCTTTTAGGCATAATAGCGGCGGCGTACTCCAGTGCTGATTCGGCACTAACCGCGCTTACCACTTCCTTCTGCTATGATATCATCTCCTTTAAGCGGTTTGAAGAAAAAAAGCAAACGAGGCTCAGAAGGTGGATTCATATTGGGTTTGCAGTCGTAATTTTGATGACCATTCTTATATTTAATACCGCTACGGATAGCAGTGTAATCAATGCCATTTTTCGTGCGGCCGGATACACTTATGGCCCTTTGCTGGGATTATTTAGCTTTGGCTATTTTACAAATTATATGCTTAAGGATAGATGGGTGCCTTTGGTCACAGTGGTCTGCCCTCTTCTTACCTATGTGATCAATGCAAATTCAGAATGGCTATTTAATGGGTATCGTTTTGGCTTTGAGATACTTATCCTCAATGGCCTGCTCACTTTCATCGGACTTTGGATCATAAAAAAAAGGTGACCGAAGCCGATCACCTTTTTCTACGATGATTATATTTCATTCTCCATCCGTGAAATCATCAAAGCGGGAGTTAGATTCCTTTTTAGGGAACACATTATTCTCTACTGCTACGTCTGCTGTTTCCAGAAAAGGATCAAGTTGTATCGTCTTTACTTCTTTCTCCGTGACAAAAACCTTGGTGACCTCATTTTCATTCATCCGCCATATTTCAGCAGGTATTCTGCGGATTTCAGAAGAACCATCAGTGTAGTTGAATTCAATAATAATAGGCATCACGAGTCCACCTTCATTTTTAAAGGTGATCTCGTAGTAATTTTTGCCGGCAGCTGCATTTCGGACCGGCTCGTTGTTAAAGCTTTCTCTGAACTCAGACCAGTCGCTGCGCTCATAATCCTCCATCACAAATGTCTTTGGACCATCGCTGAAATCATTAGTATTTTCAGTGGACTCTTCACTGCTGCTTAGCTGTCCTCTTCTTACCCTGCGGTTTCGGCCTTCCAGATTGGCCTCATCTGTTTCCATGACATACCAATTGACTTTATCAATGGCAATATCAACATGATCGGTGGTGTAGAACCAGCCCCGCCAGAACCAATCGAGATCTACAGCTGAAGCGTCTTCCATTGTCCTGAAAAAGTCGGCAGGCATAGGGTGTTTAAATGCCCAGCGCTGAGCATACTGCTTAAATGCGTAATCAAATAATTCGGGCCCCATCACTGTTTCGCGTAGAATATTCAGGGCAGTAGCCGGCTTGGCGTAGGCATTTGAACCAAACTGAATAATCTGCTCACTATTGGTCATGATTGGACGAATATACTGCTTATCACCTCCCATGTAGCGAGTGATATACTGTGCCGGACCTCTTCTGGAAGGGAAATTTACGTACTGTTCCTGCTCAGTGCGGTATTGCAGGAATGTGTTAATACCTTCATCCATCCACGTCCATTGGCGCTCATCGTTGTTGATGATCATGGGGAAAAAGTTGTGACCTACTTCATGGATAATCACTCCGATCATACCATATTTTTTTCTGTCAGAATAAGTGCCATCCGGATCAGGTCGCCCATAGTTAAAGCATATCATAGGGTATTCCATTCCAATACTTGCAGAATGCACAGATGTTGCCTGCGGATAAGGGTAATCTATGGAATACTTACTGTAGGTAATCAATGTATTTTTTACTGCCTTGGTAGATTCTTCCTCCCACAATGGATTGCCTTCTTTTGGATAAAAAGACATGGCAAGTGGCTTATTTTTTCCCAGATCTACCATGCAGGCATCCCAGATAAATTTTCGGGAGGTGGCAAAGGCAAAATCCCTTACATTTTCAGCATAGAATTTCCATGTAGATGTACTGCTTGCCCGGCTTTTTTCTCTTGCTTCTGCCTCTTTCTGGGTAGCAATAATGATGATATCTTCACTTGTTTTCGCTTGCTCGTAACGGTCAAACTGCTTTTCAGTAAGCACCTCTTTGGGATTAAGCAGTGTACCGGTCGCACCCAGAATATGATCTGAAGGCACTGTGATTTCAACGCTGAAGTTACCAAAAGTAAGGGCGAACTCTCCCCTGCCGAGGAATTGCTTGTTTTGCCAGCCGTTTACATCATCATAAACGGCCATTCGTGGATAGAACTGCGCTATAGCATAGAGGTTATTCCCATCTTCAGGGAAATATTCATAACCACTCCTTCCGTCTTCCACGGCCCGGTTATTAATAAAATAGTTCCAATCGATATGAAAGGTATAGGTATCGCCCGTTGATAATGCGCTGGGGATATCGATACGCATCATGGTTTTATTGATCACATATGGCAACTGAGCCCCGTTGGTATCATATACTTTTTCAATACTAAAGCCATAATTGTTGCCAAAGGCATCCACAAGGCCTGCTACCGATGCAGCACTGATGGTGTCATCCATCCCGGACGAACGGATGAGTGGAGAATTGCTGTCAGCAGCCCTCATATTCTGATCAAGCTGAATCCAGAGATAGTCAATACGATCAGGTGAATTATTGATATAGGTAATCTTCTCCGTCCCCCTGATCTGATTTTTCTCTTCATCCAATATTATTTTCATTTCATAATTGGCCTGCTGCTGCCAATAGCCGGGGCCGGGCTGACCTGAAGCACTCCTGTAAGTATTAGGTGTGGGCAGTAACTCATCCAACTGTTCGAATTTCCTGTTCCACTGGCCCTGTGCATATATACATGATGCCAACAGAACCAGGGTCATTACTATATTTCTTTTCATAATCTTAGTATTGCTTTCCGTCTAACCTGTAAATTTAATCCAGAAATATGAATTTTTGTTTATCCGTCTGGTTTTACTCCAAATGGCGTGATCAGCGGTATTTTTTCATGATCATCGTTAATAAATCGTAAGAAAATACCGTTTGCCCAGCCAATATATTACCACTCCATCCTGCTCACGCGTAAACAAGATCGGAACCAGATCATCCATATCCTGTATGAAGTAGATATTTTTGCCCTGACCGGCATAATCATCCTCATGCTGGAATGTTCTGTTTATCAAATGGTAAGAATAAACGGATACCTGAAATTCATCTGCCTTGTAGAAGTAAACTAGCGGTGAACTGTTGTCAATCAGTGCTCCTTGGTTGTGGATTATATTCAGGTTCATGGAATCTTCATCTGTAATCAGGTTTTTCAGATCGCGCGGCCCGCGTGGATCAAAATCTGAAATGATGAAATGTTCCTCGCCGGACTCTTTTAGCACACCTGTTTCACCATTTGCTGAGATTGCAATATCTTCCAATGGATATATCAGGTCTGCCACTACCTTATCCCCAATAATCACTTGTTGGTAAAACTGGCCTTCCGCAATGGTTTTAAGCCTGAATTCAACCGTATCCCCTGCATGTTCATGATACTGAATATAGCTGGTTTGGGACGGTTTTTTTTCAAGTCCGTACCGGTACAATCCTCGATTATCGTTGTCGGCAACAAGCAGGTTCAGATTTTGCTGATCTACCCAAAAGCTATCAATTTTTTTATCCCCCTGCCATTTGATCTTTGAAATAAGCTGATCCTGATCCGGAGACTGCTTATACAACCTGAGATGACGGCGTTTTTTTGTCAGAAAATAAAAATCGCCCGTCTCCGTAAAATATCCCAGGTAAGCATCCCTCAGTGTGAGGGTGTCAATCCTAAAATCGGGAATATGAACAACGTAATAGACATTTTCTCCCGTGAAGCGATATTGCTGTTGCTGGGCATGACTCAGAAATGAAGTGAGCAAAACAGGGAGCAAAAAATATTTCATATATATGAAAGCTCTATATCTATTTTTCCTTTCCGCAATACCACGCTCTTGCGCTGCCCGTTGATCCTGGTATGAATGATGTTTTCCTGATCATTGAAAATCTCCATCAGCGTAGTGTTTTCAATTGTTATGGTTTTGATTTTACGTATTTCATTGATTTGCATGTAACTCCACACAGCTCCACGTTCATATTCAAATCCGAGATATTCGAAGGCCTCCTTTTTACCATTAACTGTGACAGTAAAATGTGATTTCAGGTATTCCGAAATATATTTTTCAGCCTGAGGATGCTCTTTGTCTGTGCTGATGCGTAGATTTGGCCCCCCGGATTCCATTATGGCATTTTCAATGTCATCAGCAAATGTGCTCATGCTTATTTCAATAGCCTTACGTTCGGCATCATAGTCAATATTGGTCACCGACACATGAAAATCATGAATCAAAAGAATAAATAACAGGATCATCCGGCGATCAGCTTTTCAATAACGAGAATAATTGAAATACCCATCGTCGCTCCTGAAACCACCAGAATCCACGGTCTTTTTTTCATAGGCGTAATCAGGTACAACAAACCTTCAAGCAATAAGAATGCCAGCACGATTGCGATCTGTCCGATTTCAAGCCCCACGTTGAAAGCAAAAAGCGGAGTAACGATCTCCGACTCGCGGCCAAGCATTACCTTAAAAAAACTTGAGAATCCCAATCCGTGTATAAGCCCGAATCCGACCGCCATCAGGTACTTGAACCTGTCGAAGCGGCTGGTACCTGCACTGGGCAGCATATTATATAAACTGGTAATGATTATGGTAATGGGTATCAGCAGCTCAACCCAAAAGCTGTTGACCGGTATAATGTCAAGAGCTGCCAGCACCAGGGTGACAGAGTGTCCGAGAGTAAATGCCGTAACCATGATCAGGATATTCTTGATATCACGCAGACTGTAAGTAGCACATAGGGCGATAATAAACAGAATATGATCGTACCCCTGAATATCCGTGATGTGATTCAGGCCAATTTCAAGATAAGCGCGAAACGTTGACATATGGTTTTTTGACAAAATAATAACATAACTATTGTTAATTCACGAAAATACCCCATTAATTTTGGCACAATGAAGCTCGACAAGATTCACCCTGCCCTATGGATAGCTATCGGCTCCATAGCATTCTGGCTGGCCTGGCCGCCTCTGCCGCTATGGCCATTACTTTTTATGGTAATGATCCCGTTTATCGCCATGGATTACCGGTTCGATGGCAGCAGACATGGAGGCTGGAAGCTATTTGGATGGTCATATTTGGTATTCCTGGGGTGGAATCTTATCATCACCTGGTGGCTTTTTAATGTAACGCTGGTTGGTGCTGTTTTTGCCAACCTTGTCAACCCGCTGGTGATGACCATCCCCATCGCACTTTACCGAAAGGTGAGGCAACGTACGCATGAAAACTGGGGGTTATTTGCACTGGTGCTGTTCTGGCTCAGTTACGAATATTTTCATCTTAACTGGGAGTTTTCATGGCCATGGCTTGTGCTGGGCAATGGAATTGCGAAATTTCCTGCACTTGCCCAGTGGTACTCGGTGACAGGACATCTGGGAGGTACATTATGGTTCTTAGTGGGGAATGCGCTTTTATTTAAAATCATACAGCATGGTACCGCCGGCAGGCGATGGCCAGGCATCGCGATATGGATATTTATCCCCTTAATCATATCGCTGATACAGTATTTCACATACCAGCCAAAGGGCGTGGAAAGGGAGGTGGTCATTATGCAGCCTAATATTGATCCCTTCAGGGAAAAGTTTGCTGATGGTGACAACTTCATTCCCTTTGAGGAGCAGATTCAACGGTTTATCGAATTGTCCGAATCGAAAATAACGCACGAAACGGATTATCTGGTCTGGCCTGAAACCGCTATCGACAACCTCTTTAATGAAGACCTAATACTGCAATATCCCTTGCTGTCACCTGTATATTCTTTGCTTGACAGTCTGCAGGACGTAACACTGGTCACCGGAATACCAAGCTACAGGATATTTGATGAAGAATCAGAGCTGCCCCGCGCTGTTCGATATCGGGAAGGCGTAGGCTATTACGAAACGTATAATGCAGCGCTGATGATGACAGGCGGTGAATACGAGTTTTATCACAAAAGCAAACTGGTGCCCGGAGCTGAAAATATGCCCTACGCATGGTTATTTAAATTTTTGAATAACCTGATTCTGGATCTTGGTGGCACTACCGGAGGCTACGGATCCCAGAAAACAAGGGAAGTGTTTTATTCCAAAAATGATACACTGGGCATTGCGCCATCCATATGCTACGAATCAATCTACGGGGCTTACATGTCAAAATTTATTAAAAATGGCGCGAATATGATCTTTATTATCACCAATGACGGGTGGTGGGGCGACACTCCCGGGCATAAGCAGCACTTATATTATGCCAGTCTTCGGGCTATTGAGACACGCCGTGATATTGCCCGCTCTGCCAATACCGGTATTTCAGCTTTTATCAACCAGCGGGGCGATATCCTGCAGCCAACAGAATACTGGGTACAGGATGCCATTTCCGGCACCATAAGGGCAAATGATAAAATCACATTTTTCACCCGCATGGGCAACTACATCCCACGCACGGCAGCATGGCTTTCTGTGCTGGTATTTTTAGCAGCATTTGTAAAAAAACGCATCAATGCCTGATTATAATTCACTGAAACAAGAAGTAATCGCTCTTTGTCACGAAGCCGGAAGTTTTATAGAAACTGAGCAGCAGCGATTTAAGCATGACAATATTATGTACAAGGGCAAAAACGATCTGGTCAGTTATGTAGACAAGGAAACAGAAAAAATGCTGGTTGAAGGTTTAAAGACATTACTCCCGGAAGCCGGTTTTATCGCTGAAGAGGGCACATCGTCCACACGGGGTGAAAAATATAACTGGATAATCGATCCTCTGGACGGCACGACCAATTTCCTTCACCACCTTCCGGTTTACAGCATCTCCATAGGGTTAATTGAAGACAATGAAGTCGTATTGGGCGTCATTTATGATCCCTCACGTAATGAGTGCTTCCACACCTCAAAAGGTGCACCCTCATTTTTAAACCAGGATGAGATAACGATTTCTTCCGTTGATACGCTCGCGAAGAGCTTACTTGCCACCGGCTTCCCATACACCGAGTTTGACAAGATGGAAAACTATCTCCGCATCATACACCACTTTATGCAGCAGAGCCACGGCCTGAGACGTATGGGAAGTGCTGCGATAGACCTGGCTTATGTAGCATGTGGCCGTTTCGAAGGGTTTTTCGAGTATAACCTCAAACCCTGGGATGTAGCTGCCGGCGTACTTCTGGTAAAAAATGCCGGTGGTAAACTTACGGACTTTAGCGGAGGTGATAATTACGTGTTTGGAGGCGAGATTATAGCAGCCGGCAATCCACACAACGAAATATTGGAGGTAATCCGTCAATTTTGGAATCAATAAAATTACTGCCTTAACTTTGCGCGACATGGAGAATCAAAAAAACCTACAGGATATTGTAAGTCATGCCAAGGAGTATGGCTTCGTTTTTCCGTCAAGTGAAATTTATGATGGTTTACAGGCGGTATACGATTACGGGCCATATGGCGTCGAGCTAAAACGTAATATTCAAAGCCTGTGGTGGCAGGCTATGACCTTACTCCATGATAACATTGTAGGGCTGGATGCTGCTATTTTTATGCATCCTGACACCTGGAAAGCTTCCGGGCACATAGAAAGCTTTAACGACCCATTAATTGACAATAAAGATTCAAAAAAACGATATCGCGCTGATGTGCTGCTGGAAGAGAAGGCAGCCCGGTACGAATCGGAAGGTGATGCTGCCCGTGCAGATGCCCTTCTGAAAAAGATGGGGCAATTGCTGGAGAGCGAAGACCTTGACGGAGTAAAAAATCTCATTATCGAAGAAGAGATTGTTTGTCCGGTATCCGGCACTTCCAACTGGACAGATGTACGACAATTTAACCTAATGTTTTCTACTCAGGTAGGATCGGTGGCAGATGAGTCAAGCAAGATTTATTTGCGACCTGAAACTGCTCAGGGCATTTTTGTCAACTTTCTGAATGTCCAGAAAACGAGTCGGAAGAAAATACCATTTGGCATTGCACAGATAGGCAAGGCATTCCGAAATGAAATCATCGCCCGACAGTTTATCTTCCGTATGCGTGAATTTGAACAAATGGAGATGCAGTATTTTGTGCGTCCCGGTACCGAAATGGACTGGTACGAGAAATGGAAAGAATTCAGGTATCAGTGGCATATAGCCTGTGGCATTCCGGCTGAGCATCTACGCATGCACAAGCATGAAAAACTGGCGCATTATGCCAACGCCGCCGTGGATATCGAATACAAATTTCCTTTTGGATTTAAGGAGGTCGAGGGCATCCATTCGAGAACTGATTTTGATCTGAAAAATCACATGGATGTGTCACGGAAAAAAATTCAGTATTTCGACAACGAAATCAATAAATCCTATATTCCCTTTGTCGTCGAGACCTCTGCCGGCACAGACCGTTTACTGCTCATGCACCTGTCGGAGGCCTATACAGAAGAGGAGATCGTATCTGATGAAAATACAAAGTCACGTACATACCTCAGATTTCACCCGGCAATTGCACCTGTAAAGGCCGCGATACTTCCCCTTGTAAAAAAGGACGGCCTGCCAGAAAAAGCAGCGGAAATCGTCAATAATCTTAAATTTGATTTCAAGGTAGTCTACGAAGACGCTGCTTCCATCGGCAAAAGATATACCCGCCAGGACCTTATCGGCACCCCGTTTTGTATTGCTGTGGACCATCAGACACTGGAGGACAATACGGTAACAGTTCGACACCGGGATACAACTGCTCAGGAGAGAATTCCGATCGAAACCTTACATCCGTTTTTAACAGAAAAATGCAGCCCCTCGAACCTGCTTAGAACTTTAATGATTATTTAATACATCTTTGTAGTTCGGATTTTTAATGGGATTTATATTTGATTTCCCATAACAGGATATGAGCAGGCGGTTTAATTCAATCAGGCAAAAATTTTTTTTGACCTTTGGGGCTTTTTCATTGTGTGTACTCTTCTTAGCTACACTGTTTTTCATCAATTATATTCGGGAAGTGCGCTTAAACAGGCTTGACAGAGAAGTAAGTCGCCTGCATGCGGAGTCTCTCCAGCTATTCCGTATGGATCTAAGCTTCTTTAATTACGAATCGCTGGATACTAATTTTTTCCTGAATAAAGCTACTGATATCGAACGGCTAAGGGGCCTCAAACAGGATAAAATAAGATATGATCTGAACGAGCTTATTGATAACTCTTCAGACCTCATCATCCGTCAGCAGCTCAAGAATATTGACAGTCTTATTCAATATTATGGCATTTATGTCAATGTGCTGATAGACAAGGTGAAGAGCAGGGGTTTTAAGGACTTCGGCCTGGAAGGTGACATGCGTAATTATGCGCATAACCTTGAAGAAACCGTCGCCGGAACACCACTTGAGGCAGAAATCCTGCAGCTGAGAAGGCATGAGAAGGATTATTTTCTTCGAAAAGATTCCTCATATATCACGGCCTTTAATGAAAGATCAAAAATTGTGCTGGCCACATTAGCTGAAGACTATCCCCAGGATGTCAGAACCACCCTGATCAGGTATCGTGAAGCTTTTAACGAACTCGCTTCGCTGGAAAATATTATAGGTATAAACCAAAATTCGGGCAGAAGACTGATGGTAAATCAGATCAGTGACCTGCTGGACAGTGAGTTTTCCCATCTTGCTGCCCTCACAGCGGCTAAAACATCAACCATTTATGATCTCAACCGCTTTTATTTTATTATCCTGGTTATCAGCTCGCTTATTGCAGCTATCATGTTTAGCATGTATATATCATGGAACCTGGTAACTCCCCTAAAAAATCTTGCGGCATCTGTCCGTGACTATATCCGGTCTGACTTTAACAGAAAAACCAAAATTCAGGTAAGTGGTGACACCCTGGAGATACGACATCTAACAGCAGCATTCCGAAATCTGATCAATAAAATTGAGCTACAACTGGAAGAAATCAAGGATCAATCGGCCATGCTGGAAGAACAAAACCTTGACCTGACCAAGATCAATGAAGAACTGGACCTGTTCGTTTATAGTGCCGCCCATGATCTGCGCTCACCCTTGCGCTCCTTCCGGGGGTTGATTGACCTTTTCAGGCGGGAGGTTGAAGATGATCGCTACGATGAGTATTTCACAAAGATGGAGGACACCCTGCGAAGACTTGATATGTTCTTCGGAGAAATTGTGGATTATGGTAAAAATAAAAACCGCAGCATCATACTGGAAGAAATACAGGTAGAAAAGACAATCAACAGCGTACTCCAAAACTATGAATACCTGGACAACTATAATGCTGTAGATAAAAAAATTGATTACGACCTTGAATTTCCATTCAAAACCGATCAGCAGCGCCTTAATATTATTTTGAATAACCTGATCAGCAATGCGTTGCATTACTGGGATCCGGGCAAAAAGGAACCATTTATTCATATCACCTTCCGTGTGACCCGTGAGCGTGCATTTATCAGCATTGAAGATAATGGCATAGGCATCGATGATGAGCATCTGGATAAAATATTCAGGATGTTTTACAGGGCAAATGAAGGAAGTCAGGGCTCTGGTCTCGGCCTTTTCATTGTCATGGAATCAATCAATAAGCTGAACGGGCAGATACGTGTCTCCTCTGAGGCCAGCACCGGCACAAAATTTAATATTATACTGCCTAATCACTACCATAAATCAAACACCTTCATGAATGAAGCGTTACCCATACAGCATGGATAACGATACAATTGACAGAATAATCGAAATGGCATGGGAAGATCGCACACCCTTTGATGCGATTGAGTATCAGTTTGGTGTGCCGGAAAAAGAGGTCATTGAGATCATGCGGAAAAATATGAAACCATCCAGCTTCCGCATGTGGCGTAAAAGAGTACAGGGTAGAGCCACCAAACATAGCGCATATAGCAAAGCAGAGCGGTTTAAATCTAGCCGGCAGAAGCAAATCAGTCATAATAAAATATCGAAAAGAAAAGGTTAGCGCATATTCTTTCGCCCTATTGCATATAAATTATTATTTTCGCCGCGTTATTAACCGAAAACCCCTATGTCATTTAAGCTTCTTAACAACAGCATCGGCTGGCTCGTGTTCCTTATATCTCTCATTGTATATGTACTGACACTCGAACCGACAGCCAGCTTCTGGGATTGTGCTGAATTTATTGCTGTTTCATACAAGCTTGAAGTACCTCACCCTCCGGGCGCACCTTTGTTTCTGCTTATCGGCCGGATGTTTTCTTTCCTGGCGGGAGGCGTAGAGCAGGTAGCCTATTGGGTCAATGTATCCAGTGCAGTCAGTAGCGCATTTACAATCCTATTTCTTTTCTGGACCATCACATTGATGGCAAGAAAAATGTTTAATGTCAAATTTGAGGAAGAATCACTTACGCAAAAGATATTGATCCTCAGTGCCGGTTTCATTGGCGCCACGGCCTACACATTCAGCGACTCGTTCTGGTGGTCTGCTGTTGAAGCTGAAGTGTATGCCTTATCGTCCTTCTTCACGGCATTCGTAGTATGGGCTATATTGAAATGGGAGCTTATTGAGAATGACAAGCGGCAAAACCAATGGTTGATACTTATCGCGTATATGATGGGACTCTCCATTGGTGTTCACCTGCTCAACCTGGTGACAATCCCTGCACTGGGGCTGATTTATTATTTCAAAAAATATGAGAAAGTAACCCGGAATGGCATTCTGGCGACCCTTGCTGTCAGTGGATTTATTATCATAGTAGTGCTGGAAGGTGTGATACCCGGCTTACCATCACTGGCCGGTAGTTTTGAGATCTTTTTTGTGAATAATCTGAGCTTACCTTTCGGGTCTGGCATCATATTCTTTTCTGCGATTTTTCTGGGTGCATTAATTTACGGTATATACTATTCTGTTCAAAAAGTAAAACCTCTGTTAAATACCATTCTGTTGAGTTTTGCTTTTATTCTCATCGGTTACATGTCGTATGCCATTATACCGATACGATCAAACTACAACCCCCCAATTGATGAAAATAACCCGGAAAATATCGTAAGCTTTGTCAGCTACCTTAAAAGGGAACAATACGGATCAAGGCCTCTGCTTAAAGGCCAGCTGTTTACCGCTCAGGTTGTTGATCAGAAAAAAGGTGCTCCCGTGTATTACAAGGAGGGTGACCGCTATGTCATAGGGGACTATAAAATCAAAAATATCTACGATCCTGAACATACGTCCATTTTCCCACGGGCATGGAGCAGCATGCCGGGACACCCTGAAATTTATCGCGATGTGCTCGATCTGCGCCCTGGTGAAAAGCCATCCTTTGGTGACAACATTAAATGGTTCTTCCTCCGTCAGGTTGGCCACATGTATATGCGATATTTTATGTGGAACTTCGGTTCTCGTGAAAGCGATGTTGAAGGTGCGGGTATCATCAGGCCAGCAGACTGGGGAAAACAACTTCCTGAAGAAATGGCAACTAATAAAGCCCGGAATAACTTCTTTTACATCCCATTTATCCTGGGCCTGGTGGGAATGTTCTATCAGTTACAGAGGGATCCGAAAAGCTTTTCAGTCACCGCCATGCTATGGTTTCTAACCGGCCTGGCACTGATACTATACCTTAACTCACCGGCAACAGAGCCACGCGAACGCGATTATATTTACGTCGGCTCGTATTATGCCTTTGCCTTTTGGATAGGCTTTGGCGTAGTCGGATTATTCAACCTTCTGAAAAAAGCAGTAAAGAAAGAAAATATTGCAGCTGGACTGGCGGTGATAATTTCGTTAACTACACCCGCCATTATGGCTGCCGAGGGATGGGATGACCACGACCGGAGTGAGCGCTATTACTCAGTTGACTCGGCCCGGAATTTCCTCGCCTCTTGTGCGCCAAACGCCATTATCTTTACAGGTGGTGATAATGATACTTTCCCGCTCTGGTATGTGCAGGAAGTGGAAGGCTTCCGTACAGATGTGCGTGTAATTGTTTTGAGCTACTTCAATACGGACTGGTATGTCGATCAGATGACAAGACAAGCCTATGAATCTGCTCCCCTGCCTTTTGAGCTTATCTTTGAAGATTATGGCAAAGGAAATAATGACTATCTGCCTTATCTGGATGTACCTGGTGTTTCCGGCCAAAGCATATCAGCCAAGCGGTTTATACAACTGGTGAAGGAAAGAAACCAGAGTCTGCGCAGACCTACATCCTTTGGAGAAGTGACCATATTGCCATCCAAGAGCTTCTTTGTGAATGTAGATACAGCTGCAGTTAAGGAAATGGGATTTGTACCAGAAAAGTATGAACCCTTCATGGTAAGCAGAATGGATTTCACCGTGAAAGGCAACGGATTGGAGAAAAAGGACCTGATGATCATGGACCTGATTGCTCACAATAACTGGGAAAGGCCGATATATTTCAACCAGACATCTCTGAACGGCATCAACCTCAACCTGAACGATTATGTGATTCAGGAGGGGCTTACGTATCGTCTCACGCCTGCCAGACGGCCTGCCGCAAACCTTCAGATGGTCAACACGGATGTGATGTATAAAAATGTCATGGAAGAATTCCGTTACAGGGAGTTGAACAACCCGGATGTATACTATAATGAAAACTACAGGAATTTTGTATTCTCTCTTCGTTCAGCATTGAATACACTTGCCTCTTCGCTGATCAATGAAGGTGATACAACACGTGCCCTTGAAGTCGTAAATAAGAGTCTTACAGATATTCCGGATGAAGCAGTGCCTTTTGATCATTCTGCAGGCAACCTTATCCGTGTATTATTTCAGGCTGGTGAGGATGAACGCGCAATGGAAATAATAGATCTCTATGCGCCACGCGTAATTGAGACGCTTGATTATATGGTTGACAATGGCTATGAACTCGGTTTTGAGCTCCAGAAAAGACTCTTTGCTCTCAATGAAATCAGCAGTGCATTAATCAGCGCAGGATACCAGGAAAAAGGAGCTTCCTACAGACAAATGCTGGATACCTACGTCAATCGAATGGATATGAGCAGGCGAAACCTGTGATATCATTTCTCCAGAATGAAGAAATGATCAAGAGCTGATTCCGGCTTGTCGGAGATGAGGTAGTCGGAATAGTGAATGCTGGAAACAAGCGAATCGTCGGTGTCCTGAAGTTTATTTCTGTTGATGCGATTTAAAATTTCGTACGGGATCCGTATTATCCATGCTGGTAAATGATATTGAAGGTTGAAAATATCCCACCTTGTGATCTTTTCCACGCTCTTACGATTCATCTCAAAATATTCAGAGACCTTTTCGTTGCCGCTTACGCCTAAGGTGGTGACATGGGAAAACCGCTCCTCACAAAGATGCTTTAGTTCCTGCGTAGTATATTCCCGGATATGCCAGGGATTGCGTGTGAGTGACATTGTCTTGTTTGGTGTAGTGATGATTGCCTTTCCGCCGGGCTTCAGCATACGATGGATTTCGTCCAGAAATGTATGATCATCCCGGATATGCTCAATCACCTGAAAAGAAACCACGTAGTCAAACGTATTATCTGAAAAAGCAGAAAAATCCGGCGCTACAGCCTGAACAAAGCGAATGCCTTCATACTGCCGTGCCAGCTCCTGCAACAGCACTTTGTTTTTATCCACCGCGGTGTAGGAATCAAAATGATCTTTCAATATCTCAATACCCCGGCCTACGCCGCATCCTATTTCAAGCAGGCTGCCACCCTTTACATAATCAAGCGCTGAATAATATGCTCTGAGAAGCCTTTGATGTACCGGATTATCCGACGCAATCTCCTGTGACGTGATTTCAGTTGTACTGGCCATCAGATGGTGATCCCAATTTTTTTCAGAGAGGATTTAACACTGTTTTTAAGTCTTTCCTTTGCAGAAGTAGATATCCTTTTAAAGCCTGAATCTGCGGGCGTCGCACGGAAAACCGTATCATGGTATTTAGCTGCACCCTCCCGTTCTTTTGTATAGAAATATGCAAAAAAGGATTTTCTGGTCACTCCCTCAGGCAGATTGAGTTTTTTGGTGTATCCGTGATAGGAGATTTCACTGGTCTCAAAGATCAGCGCTCTGTTAAATGAGCACATAACATCTTTTTCCATCCGGGTCATGTCGGCATTCCACATTTCCATAGCGCCGTTATATTCCGGCTTCCAATCTTTGTTCAGATAAATGAGCAGATTCAGACGCCGGTGCACGTTTTTTCTGGGATGGATGTTGAAATCGATATGAATATCAAGAAAGCTCCCGTTGCCTCCCTGGTGTAGCCCAGCTCCAAGATTATCATCAGTAATGAATGACTCCTCAATACCGGTAACCCTGGCGATCCATTTAGAAAATTCTTCCGATGATAATTCATCCTTTACTTCACTAAATATAGGCTCATACTGATCAAAATGGGAACCCTCTGATTTATTTTCGTTTAATCCTTTATAATGGCGTCCAAACTTATCAAATGAAGGAAATTGCTCAAACATGCTTAAAGCTGTATCTTCGCGGAGAAAATTATCCATCACAATGTGTGGATAAGGCTTTGCAGATGCAAATTCCTCGTTTAATGCCGTTATTTTTGCGTCATCCAGATATTCAGGATTAATATGTTTCATGACTTTCAATTTGAATTGTACGTCAAAGGTATTAAAAAGAATAAAATTCTAATTTTTGTTCTGCTATTTTCCTTCGCCTTTAACATTAGCCGGGCCCAGCTCACGCTTTACAAAAATTATTATATCGAGTCGGTAAATTATATAGAAGACGATAGATTTTTTTATCATTATAATGTCAACATCATAAACCCGAAATTTGACTCACTGGTTCAGTCTGTATCTGTTGAAGGTACCAACGTGCAGGGTTTACGCAATCAACTGGTGCTGGATAGTTCTATCCGCGAAATGGCAATCCTGATACAGCTTAAAAATGGCGCCAGTGAAAGGATACGGCTCTTTTTCCCCTATCAACCCGGCGTCTACTTATCTTCTGACGACTCTGTATTCATGAAGCCTTATATGCTCAACGGAGACAAACTGAATATCAGGGCAGACAATAGCCACATTGTAGAAATCAGAAAATTCAGGGAAAATTTTGAAGTAGCACGTCCTCCTATGGCAAGCCCCAAACAGGGAGGCAATAATACATTAAGTGTTGATTCCTCATGGACGTTGCCTGCGCTTGGATATTTCTCCTTCCCGGAAGGCACATATTATATCAGTGTTGACATGACGACTCCGGGACAGCCTATCCGTGTCATGGATAACAGCGGCTTTCCAAAATACAGAAAAGTAGAACACCTGATAGGCCCGATGATCTACCTCACCAGCGCTGAAGAATATAAAAAGATGACACTAAGTGAAGAGCCTAAAAAGGCCTTCGACAGATTCTGGGTAAATAATATTTCTTCACTTGCTATTGCCAGCTCTACCATTGGCTCCTATTACCGGAATGTAACACAGGCCAACCGGATATTCAGCTCATTTAAGGAAGGCTGGAAGACAGATCAGGGCATGATATACTGTGTATTCGGTCCGCCAGATAGGGTGTTTCAGTTAAATGATGAAGTAATGGAGTGGGAATACAGGGAGAGATATGGGTTACCATCCATCAGGTTCCGCTTTTATCGGGTGTCGACACCCCTGGCTCCGAATTATTACCAGCTGATAGCCAAAGACAGTTATGAAAGATACTGGTTTGAAATGATAGACCTATGGAGAGAAGGAAAGATAAGTTCACGGGTGGCAATGAACTGATATTTGGTGTGAGGGCTATCATGGAAGCCATCACCTCAGGGAAAGAGTTTGACCGTCTTTACATCCAGCGAAAATCTGGATCAGAGCTGATTCAGGAACTGGTGGAGTTGGCCAACAATCATCGTATTCCCATGCAATTTGTGCCGGTAGAAAAGCTCAACAGGCTTACCAGAAAAAACCATCAGGGTGCAGTTGCCTTTATATCACCCATTGCCTTTGCTTCGCTTGATCATATCATTGAAGAGGCCTTCAATAAAGGCGAAATGCCACTTTTAGTACTTTTAGATCAGGTAACTGATGTCAGAAACACAGGCGCTATAGCAAGGTCAGCTTACGGCGCAGGAGCACATGCACTGGTCATTGGATCTAAAAACCAGGCTCCGATCAATGGTGATGCCATAAAAACGTCTGCTGGAGCACTCAATCACCTGCCTGTAGTTCGCATCCAGAATTTGGCCAAAACAATTAAAAACCTGCAGGAATTTGGTATTACAGTAGTAGGTGCTTCTGAGAAGGCTCCACTCCCCTATTTCAGCACCGATATGTCCAGGCCACTGGCGATTGTTGTCGGCTCAGAGGAGTATGGACTTTCCGATGAGGTACTAAAAGCCTGTGATGATCTGATACAAATACCCATGACGGGTAAGGTAAATTCCCTGAATGTATCAGTAGCTTGCGGAGTTTTGGTATTTGAGGCTGTAAGGCAGCGTCATAAATAATGCTCCCCGCCCTTTTCCCGAGCGTCACTTACAAACTCCCTGAATTTCTTTTCAGCATCTTTGGGACAAATGACCAATACGTTGTCACAATCTGCTATAAGATAGTTTTTTAACCCCTGGACGACAATCAGTTTATCCTTCGGGCCTTTAACGTAGCAGGTGCTGGTGTCATAAAGAAGGGCATTGGCATCAATTACATTATCCTGCTCTTGTTTTTTACTGATCTCATGAAGTGAATTCCAGGAGCCCAGGTCCGACCATCCGAAATCACCGAGGGCGACATACACATTATGAGCCCGCTCCATTACAGCATAGTCGATAGAGATGCTTTTGCATTGTGCATAGGCACCGGATATAAATTTTGACTCCGATGAAGTATAAAACTTGCCGGCCCCTTCCCCGAAAATCTCAGCCAGATCCGGCATATATTTTTCCAAAGCTTTGATAATAGACTGGGTAGACCAGATAAAGATACCTGCATTCCACACATATTCCCCACTTTCAACAAATTTGGTCGCCAGCTCTAACTCAGGCTTTTCAGTGAATGTTTTAACCTTTTTGATAAAATCATCACTATGCTGAAAATGAATATAGCCATAGCCCGTTTCAGGTCGATTGGGCGTGATGCCAATGGTGAGAAGCATATCTTTTGAGGATGCCTCTTCCAGTCCATTTTTAATGATTCTTCTGAATTCTTCTTCCTTGAAAATTATATGGTCGCTGGGAGCAACCACCATATTTGCTTTTGGATTTTTGCTGTGAATCTTATAGGCCGCATACGCTATACATGGAGCTGTGTTTCTCCTTTCTGTCTCCAACAGAATCTGATCTTCTGAAAAATCCGGGAGTTGCTCCCGTACCAGTTCGCCGTACGACTCATTGGTGACAATGAAAATATTTTCTCTGGGGGCTACGCCATCAAATCGCTCAACTGTCATTTGAAGCAACGACTTTCCGGTATTCAGCACATCAAGGAACTGCTTTGGCTTTTTGTTGCGACTATAGGGCCAGAACCGACTCCCAATGCCTCCGGCCATAATGACGATGTAGTTATTTTGTATCATAATGTTATATAATTCCTTCTCTGATTAAATCATGCATATGGATGATCCCGGTAGGTTCATCCTTATCATTCAGTACTACCAGTTGTGTTATCTGATATTGTTTCATCACTTTGAGCGCCTCTGCAGCAAATGCCTCTCTTCGGATTGTTTTCGGCGCCTGTGTCATAATATCACTTGCCTTGATGTGTTCGAAATTACTATTCTTTTCCAACATTCTCCTCAGGTCACCATCCGTAACAATACCGGTAAGCTTACCCGTGTCCAATACGCAGGTGGCTCCCAGGCGTTTGGCTGAAATTTCTACTATCACTTCCTTTAACGAAGCATCATGGGCTACCACAGGCAATTCATGCAGGTCGGTCAGATCGCCAACACGGAGGTAAAGCCGTTTACCCAAATGACCACCGGGGTGCAATTTCGCAAAATCTGAAGAACTGAATTCCCTCGCTTCCAGTAATGTAACGGCAAGAGCGTCGCCTATCGCCATGTGCAACGTTGTACTGGTCGTGGGAGCCAGATTATGTGTGCACGCCTCCTCTTTAATGGTAGCATCGAGCAGGTAGTCGGCCTGTCGGGCCAAAAACGACGACACGTTGCTGGTCAGGGCTATAAGTTTAATGTCAAGATTTTTTATGAGTGGAATTAACACTTTTATTTCCGGGCTGTCTCCACTTTTTGAAATGAGCATGACCAGGTCATCGCGGCGTATCATACCCAGGTCGCCGTGTATGGCATCTGCGGCATGCATAAAAAGAGCCGGAGTCCCGGTAGAGTTAAATGTAGCGACGATCTTTTGAGCTACAATTGCACTTTTGCCTATTCCTGACACCACAAGGCGCCCTTTCATATCATAAATTGCTTCAATAGCAGCCTCAAAACGGTCATCTATACGATCAACAGCCCTCAAAAGTGCTTCGGACTCATTAATTAATACATTTTTAAGGGTGCTTTTGATATTTTTTCCTAACTTCAGCATAGACATTTACGTGCAAATATAGTTATATAAGCGTTGCGAGAAGAAGAAGTAGATAAGATGGTTGAAGTAGAGGCTGATTTATTAAGGACGAAGCTAAGAGAAGTATTTGGGTTTCATGAATTTCGGGGAAATCAGGAAGACATAATAAAAAATATTTTAGGGCATAAAAATACATTTGTTATTATGCCGACAGGTGCAGGAAAGTCGATGTGCTATCAACTACCTGCCATTATTCAGGAAGGTACGGCCATTATCATTTCACCTCTTATCGCCCTGATGAAAAATCAGGTAGATCAGATGAATGCCTTTGGTATTAATGCCAGATTCCTGAACTCCACCCTTACCAAAGCCGAACTTACCCGGGTGAAAAAAGAAACCATGGAAGGCAAGGTGAAAATGCTTTACGTGGCACCCGAGTCGCTTAATAAAGAAACCAACCTTGAGTTTCTTAAGAAATCACATATTTCCTTTGTGGCTATTGACGAAGCACACTGTATATCGGAATGGGGTCATGATTTCAGACCGGAATACAGAAAAATCAAGCATATAATCAAATCAATCGGAGATCTCCCTGTAATCGCGCTCACTGCTACAGCAACACCAAAAGTACAGATCGACATTCAGAAAAACCTTACGATGGAGGATGCTGATATTTTCAAATCCTCATTCAACAGAAAGAATCTGTATTACGAAATACGCCCCAAAAGGAAGGATTCTCGTAAGGAACTTATACGCTTCGTCAAATCCCATTCCGGCAAAGCCGGCATAATCTATTGCCTCAGCCGCAAAAAGGTAGAAGAAATAGCAGGCTTCCTGAAGGTTAACGGCATCAAAGCCGCACCTTACCATGCCGGCCTCGATAACGCTGTTCGTGTCAAAAATCAGGATGATTTTCTAAATGAAGATATCGACGTGATCGTAGCGACGATAGCCTTCGGCATGGGTATTGACAAACCTGATGTCCGCTTTGTTGTACACTACGACGCCCCAAAATCACTCGAAGGTTATTATCAGGAAACAGGACGAGCAGGCCGTGATGGGTTACAGTCAGAGTGTCTTATGTTTTATAAATATGAAGACCTCCTGAAGCTCGAAAAATTCAATAAGGATAAATCTGTTACCGAACGGGAAAACGCCCGGTTACTACTCAATGAGGTAGCTGCCTTTGCGGAATCTGCCGTCTGCAGGCGAAAACAGCTGCTTCACTATTTTGGTGAAAATATTGCAGATGAAGAAACCGGTGGTCATGACTGCTGTGATAACCATAGATATCCAAGAGAAAGCTTTGACGGAAAAGAGGCCATTACAAAAGCACTGAAGGTGGTCAATTCCATCGAAAGCAGGTTTGACCTCTCGCATCTGGTCAATATTCTTACCGGCAATCTCAACCAATATGTAAAAAGCTACGACCATGACCAGCTTGCGGTATTCGGTATCGGAAAAGATGACACAGATGATTTCTGGCGGTCTGTAATCAGACAATCTACATTACTAGGATACCTGGAAAAGGATATTGAGCAGATTGGCGTGCTAAAGCTTACCGATAAAGGCATTGACTTCCTGGCTGAGCCGGAATCGGTTACGCTCTTTAAGGACAATGAATTCGAGTCTGACGGCAGCGATGAAGATGATGATATCGTCAATGCCCGATCAGGTTCAGGTCATGATGAAGCCCTTTTTGCCATTCTTAAAGATCTCAGAAAAAAGGTAGCCAAACAGAAAGGCTTGCCACCTTACGTGATTTTTCAGGATCCATCACTGGAAGAAATGGCCACAGTGTATCCACAAACAAAAGACGAGCTTATACAGATCAATGGAGTGGGCAGGGGTAAATCTGAAAAATTCGGGAAACCTTTCCTTGAAGCCATCAAGAAATACGTCGAGGAAAACGACATCATCACAGCCTCTGATGTACTTATTAAATCATCAGGTGAAAAGTCAAAATCCAAGATTTTCATTATACAGCAGATCGACCGGAAGGTAGACCTTGAAGAGATCGCAGACAATCAAAAAATGAGCTTCGACGATTTGCTGGAAGAACTGGAGCACATTTGCTATGCCGGAACAAAAATCGACATCTCATACTACATTGACGAAATCATTGATGAAGATCGTCAGGAAGAAATATACGATTTTCTCATGGAGAGCGAATCTGATGATACCGAAGAGCTCCTGGATGAATTCGGTGACGACTATGATGAGGATGACCTCAGATTGGTGCGCATCAAGTTTCTTTCTGAATACGCCAATTAAACATCTGCTTTTATGAACGTTCTTATTCTTGGCTCCGGCGGTCGGGAACATGCCATTTGCAAAAAAGTGCAGGAAAGCCCCCTTGCTGATAAAATATTTGTTGCCCCTGGAAACGCTGGCACAGCCCTGGATGCGCATAATCTTCCGATAAATGTTACCGACTTTGAGGCAATAGGTAAGGCTGTCACTGATCATAATATTTCCTTTGTCATTGTCGGCCCTGAAGCCCCATTGGTTGAGGGAATTACCGACTTTTTTATGAATTCAAGTGATCTGAAGCACGTTGCTATTCTCGGGCCGGACAAGGAAGCTTCACAGCTGGAAGGCAGTAAATCCTTTGCCAAGGCATTTATGCAGGCTTACGAAATCCCTACTGCTGCATATTCCGCTTTCGACAGCACTCAGGTAGCTGAAGCTCACTCATTTTTAAGTAAACTTGAACCACCCTATGTAATCAAAGCCGATGGTCTGGCAGCCGGTAAAGGTGTACTTATTGACCACGACATCCATGCTGCACGACAGCACATCGAAGATATATTGCATAATGCCAAATTTGGAGATGCCGGCAATCAGGTAGTCATAGAAGAATTCCTTGAAGGTATAGAAATGTCTGTTTTTGTCCTTACGGATGGAAAGGATTATGTGCTGCTACCTGAGGCTAAAGATTATAAACGCATCGGTGAGCAGGATACCGGTTTGAATACGGGTGGCATGGGGTCTGTAAGTCCTGTACCTTTTGCTGATGCGGACTTAATGGACAAAATCAGAGAGCGCATTGTATCTCCTACGATCCGGGGAATTGCTGAAAAAGGATATCACTACCGCGGCTTTATTTTTATAGGCCTGATGATTAAAAATGGGGAGCCATTTGTGATAGAGTACAATGTGCGTATGGGCGATCCGGAAACACAATCTGTTTTCCCACGAATTGATTCCGACATACTGGAGCTGATGTATGCTGCTGCAAAGGGTAACCTGGCTGGAAAAGGCATCAATGTAAAGCCGGAATACTGCAGCTCTGTCGTAATGGTTGCAGGAGGGTATCCGGAAAACTATCACAAAGGCGATGTCATCACGGGACTTGAGATGGTAGAAGATGTACAGGTGATTCATGCAGGAACAAAGCTTACGGACGAGAATACGGTTGTGACAAGTGGCGGCAGGGTACTTGCCGTAACGGGCATGGGAAAAAATATGGAAGAGTCACTCAAAAAAAATTATCAGGAAATAAAAAAGATTAACTTTGATAATTCCTATTATCGCAAGGATATAGGATTTGATCTTAAAAAATAGAATATAGTATATGGCGGGATGCAATACATGCTCAAATGCGGAAGGTATTGTTTCAGGCTGTCAGAATAACGGAGGATGTCAGACCGGTGGCTGTAATAAATTGAACAGCTTCGATTGGCTTTCACATATGGACCTTCCGGTAGTCGACCTCTTCGATATCGTAGAGGTAAGATTTAAGGGAGGGAAAAAGGAATTTTTCAGAAACAGTAACCATCTGCAAATACATACCGGAGATGCTGTGGTTGTAGATGTGCCAAATGGCCATCATATAGGCTATGTGTCATTGCAGGGTGAATTGGTGAAACTGCAAATGAAAAAGAAAAAGGCCAAAGAAGAAGACATCCGCACAATATACAGACTGGCAACTCAAAAAGACCTTGAAAAATACCAAGAGCTAAAAATAAAGGAGATGCCGATGCTCTACCGCACACGGGAAATCATCGGAAACCTTGGCCTGGAAATGAAACTCAATGATGTGGAGTTCCAGGCTGATGGCAGCAAAGCCACCTTTTACTATACGGCAGAAGACCGTGTGGACTTTCGTGATCTGATCAAAGAACTGGCATCAGAATTCAGGATTCGTGTCGAAATGCGACAAATAAGTTTGCGTCAGGAGGCGGGACGTCTTGGAGGTATAGGCGTTTGCGGGCGAGAGCTCTGCTGTAGTACCTGGCTCACGGACTTCAAAAGTGTCACAACTTCTGCGGCGAGGTACCAAAACCTTTCACTGAACCCCACTAAGCTCAGCGGACAATGTGGCCGCCTGAAATGTTGTCTCAACTACGAGCTGGAAACCTACATTGAAGCACTCGAAGATATTCCTTCCATAGAAAGGCCGTTGCTTACCAAAAAAGGGAAAGCGGTGCTACAGAAAACGGATATCTTCCGTAAGATCATGTGGTTTGGTTATGAAAATGAAAATACCTGGCACCCAATAGCTGTTCATCGGGTCAATGAAATCCTAAAAATGAATGAAGATGGGAAAACGCCGGAAACGCTTCAGGAAGATGCCATCATGGAACCATCTGTATCCGAAGCACATGCCGACCTTGAACGTCTTGACAGGAAATACCGGAAGAAGAAAAAACGAAAGAAAAAAAACAGAAACCGAGACCAGCGGGATAAAAAGGGAGGACCTTCTTCATGAAAAAATCAGCTTTTTATTTATGGATGATTACCCTCGCCGTAACTGCAGCCTGTAGCAGAGGTGAGTTTTACCGTGAAAATATCGTGTTCAGGGAAGGATACTGGCTTGAAAATGAGAAGATTCAATTTGATATCACTGTTACAGGTCCCGGGGATACCTACCAGATGAGCTACAGTATCCGCAATGGATTGGACTATCCTTACAGAAATCTTTATATACAATATACCATTCAGGATTCTGCAGGCAATTCAATACGGGAAGACCTTCAGCGGATGGCCTTGTTTCACCCGAAAACAGGAAAACCCTATGGAAAAGGCAGTATCGGCAATATGTATGAGCATGAAATTCTGGCATTGGAAAATTTTAGATTCCCTTATTCCGGCATCTTTTCGATACAGCTGCAACAATTCATGCGGGTAGATACCTTGCAGGATATTGTAAGTGTAGGCATCATACTGGAAAAGGAAAGCACAGAGTAATTTCAGTTTTTTTCATGACCCAGATCATGTTTTTATGTCGTTGATCGAACTACCTTTCTTCCAATAACAAAACAATTACTGAATGAAAAAAAATATGGGTAGAGCAGATCAGATCATAAGGATCCTCCTGGCGCTAACAGCGGGTATACTGTTCTTTACCAATACAGTGACCGGAACTATTGGATGGGTTATCATCATTGCCGGAGCTATATTACTGCTCACAAGTTTTGTTAATTTTTGCCCGATATACAGCATATTGGGATTACGAACAAGGCCAAAGGCCGAGTAGAGAATTACTGACCAAGATCAGTAGAAAGCAGGCTTCGATTTTTTAAGCCTGCTTTTTTTATATATTTATTAATAAAAAACAATCATGAGAAAAAATATTGCAATAGTAATACTTTCTATCTTATGCATAACGCTATTTTTTTATGCTTTTGCAGAAAGACGCAAAGCTACAACTGAAAAACAGAAATCTACTGAAGCTGAATGTCGATCGGTCAGGCTGGAAATGAAAAATGACAGCCTTCAGAATGTGCTCGATGAACAATTAGATAACGCAAAAAAGACAGCTGAATTGGCGCAAAGAGCAGCTGACGAATCCCTGGAAGTGGCTCTTAAGGCAGAGGCAAATAATTAGCTCATGTAGGCTTTGGGGTCCTTTTCGAAACTCACTTTACATCCGTCACAGCAAAAATATACTTTCTCTCCCTCGTATTCGAGTACATGCTTTGCCGTACTTTTTTGTATGGGGATTTTACAAACCGGATTAATGTAAAGGTCGTCATCCAGTTTTTGCTCAGCTGTTTTTTCTGTTTTTTCCTGCACCGGATACTCATCAGATCTTTTCACTTTAATGATCTCTGCGATAATGGAAATTGCTACCTCTTCGGGTGTTTTGGCATTAATATCAAGGCCTGCTGGTGTTTTTATACCCGCCAGGTCCTCTTTTTTCATTCCCCCTACCTCCAGATTCATAAAAAGAGTATCCGATTTTCGCTTGCTGGCAACAAAAGCGAGATATCGTGGCCGGGACTCAATGGCGGCTTTCATGTTTTTTTCATCATCTTCCCCTTGTGTACAAACGATCACATAATCGTTGTTGAGTTGCTGTCCCAATTCAAAATCACTCAGCATGGTGATAGAAGAAGCTGAAGGAAACATATCCACATCAGCAAGCTCAGAAATAACATTAATATTGAAGCCGGCAGCAGCGCCAATTTCGCATAGCGCTCTGGCAATATGTGATCTTCCGAAAATATGTATCTGTGTTACAGGCATAATAGGTTCAATGTAAACTTCAACGATACCCCCGCTCATGCAGGTCATTTTATAATTTTTTACACCGGGAAGATCCGGTGCATCCATACCCGGCTGGATTTTTACCAATCGGGGTGTTTGTTGTTCTATGGCCTCAAGAGCTTCTTTTATTACGATGCCTTTGGTGCAGCCACCTCCAATCCAGCCCTTTACCTCTCCATTGGGTGTGATCAGGGCCTTGTCTCCCGGCTTGCCTGAAGTAGGAGCTTCGCGACGAACGATAGAAGCAATTGCTGCTTTTTTATTGCTTTTAGTATACTCCTGTATGTCCTTAAGTAATGACTCTCTAAACATCTGCCAAAATATTTTCCAGTTCAAGTAATGAATCCAAATTATGTGCAGAAGCAAATGTATCTACCTCGTGGAGTGCTGCACTCATTCCTTTGGCAATGGGTTCATACCCTTTCATCCCTTTAAGTGGATTTAACCACACCAGCCTGCTGGTACGCATCTTAATTTTATGTAATTCTGACTGCAAAAGATCAGGTTGACCATCGTCCAACCCATCACTTAATACGATTGTAATGCTCTTCCCGTTTAAAATTCTTTTACTGTAACGGTTATTAAATTCTTCCAGACATGCACCGATTTTGGTGCCACTTGACCAGTTGTTTGTATTGTGCGACAGCTCGAATAATGCCTTATCCAGTTGTTTTTGATCCAGATAAGACGTGATCCTTACCAAATGTGTGCTGAATATGAAGGCCTCAATATTTTTGAGATTCGATTTTAATGACCATATAAACTTGAGCAGAAAAAAGGAATATTTATCCATAGATCCGCTCACATCCAGCAACAATATCACCCTGTATTTTTCCAGTTTCCTGTTTTTCCTGGTCAGGTGCAGCATTTCACCTGTACTGAGATTACCACGAATAGTACGCCGAATATCAATTTTCCCCTTTTTGGAGGATTCAAACTTCCGCTTCAGTTTATGATTTAGCTGACGCAACAACTGCTCAGCCAGCTTGTCCAGTATCTCAGAATCAATAGCAGATACATGTGAAAAATCTGTCTTCTTCAGAGCTTCAATCTTGCTGGCACCTGACACATTTTTAGCATCCTCCTCTTCTTCTGCCTTTCTATCCGACCCTTTCAGATTAAATCCCATCATTACCACTGAGGCCTTGTTGGTTTTGGCAATATTGGATTTACCCTTACTGGATTGTGTAGGCGTATAATCGTGCTGCCGGCGATGCCAGTAAATGTCAAAACAACGATCGTACACACCGAAGTCCTCTTCAGACGTACAAAACATGGATTTCAACGCGTACCGTAGTGTTTCTTTATCATGAATAAACCCCTTTCGTGCGGCATCAATGGCTTCCAAAGTGTGACTAAGCCCAACCCTGAGGTCGTGTTGGCGGCAAAAAGAGGTGAAACCTATTATGGCTTCATCGAGATTACTAAAGTCAGAGTACCGTATCGCCGACATTCTATTACAGGGAGGTTTCGGCCAGGATTTTTTCTATACCCTGCTCTTTAATCATCTGTATGTCATGCTCAGACTTAAGCACACATCCCAGCGTCCTTTCGATCATTTCAGGGCTAAACGATTTTAACTGAAGGGAAAGTAAGGCATTCGTCCAGTCGATGGTTTCGGCTACACCAGGCTGTTTCTGCAAATTGAATGTTCTGAGCTGATGTACAAACTTTACCAGTGAAATTGCAATTTCTTCGTTCACGTCAGGACATCGCTTGCGGATGATACTTAGCTCTTTATCAAAATTAGGATAGTCGATCCAGTGGTAGAGGCATCTTCTTTTCAATGCATCGCTCAATTCGCGGGTGCGATTAGACGTAAGTATCACAATAGGCCTGTGTACCGCCTTGATTGTGCCCATTTCAGGGATGGTGATTTGAAAATCGGATAACAATTCCAGTAAAAATGCCTCAAACTCTTCATCTGCCCTGTCTACTTCATCAATCAGAAGAACGGCCGGTTTATCAGGATGGGTAATAGCTTGCAACAGGGGTCTTTTCAATAAAAAGTCTTCCCCAAAAATATGGTGTTCTTTTTCTGCCAATGAAAGGGCGGAAGTTTCGTTTAGCTTAATTGAAAGCAACTGCTTTTGATAATTCCACTCATATATTGACGTATTGACATCTAGCCCTTCATAGCACTGAAGACGAATGAGGTCAGTGCGGTTATAACTTGCAATGATGTGCGCAGCTTCTGTTTTACCCACACCCGGAGGGCCTTCAAGCAACAGGGGTTTTTTGAGGTTCATCATAAGAAGAAGAACTGTCGCCAGTTCTTCTTCTACGATATAACCCAGTTTACTGAAATCTTCAATCAGCTTGTTTATATCAGGCGTCATGCTTTATTTTTTCTTGAAAACCCCTTTGATTACAGACCCCATCATGTTGCCTGCTTTGAGGGTGTTATCAAATTCTTCTCCTGCCAGCAATGATTTGAAATTATTCACAAACTGATCCATCAGCTGTGCTGATACATCATTGATCAGACGGGAGCCAAAGTTCGCCAGGGTTCCCTGAATATTCACGGTCATGTCGAAGTCTACCTGAGTACCTCCAGCCACTTCTGTGGCCGAGCCGTTCATTGTCATTTCAGCCTTACCTTTTCCTTTGGCATCAAGTCCTTTACCCACCAGCTGCATTTTATGGGCATTGTTATCCATCTCCATGATGGTGATCTGGCCATTGAATTTTGTTTTTACAGGGCCAAACTTGAGGCTTACTTCCCCTTTATAATTTGTATCATCAATTTGTTCGGAGATCGACGCTCCCGGTACACAACCTGAAATCTGCATGGGGTTACTGATTCCTGCCCATACTTTTTCTATTGGTTCTTCCAGAGTAAAAGTTTTTGTGATATTCGCTTCCATAATATTGTAAATAATTAAGGCACCAGCCTTATATAAGACCGGTGCCGTTGTTTTTTGTTTAATAAAATTAAGCCTCAGCTGTGATATCCTTATCAAGGACACCCATATCTTTCAATTTCTTGAAGATTTTATAAGGTGTAATTGGGATATCCATATGTGTTACGCCATAAGGCTTTAACGCATCTACAATGGCGTTTGCTATGGCAGGAGGCGCACCAACGGTTGGTGATTCTCCAATACCTTTAGCTCCAATAGGATGGTGAGGTGACGGAGTTACGGTATGACCGGTTTCCCAGTTGGGTGATTCCACCGAAGTAGGTACCAGATAATCCATTAACGTTCCATTCAGTGCATTACCATCCTCATCATAAATGATCTCCTCATACATCGCTGGTGCAAGCCCCTGAGTAAGTCCGCCATGTACCTGGCCCTGAGCTACCATCGGGTTGATAATATTACCTGCATCATCAATTGCCACGAAGCGTCTTACCTTAATTTCAAAGGTATCAGTGTCGATATCCACTACACAGATATAGGCTCCTGAAGGGAAGGTAAGGTTGGGAGGATCATAATAGTGAGTTGCTTCGAATCCAGCCTCCATACCCTGAGGGTGGTTGGTGTAGGACGCAAATACAATCTCCTGAATGGTCTTCGCCTTTTCTGGTGCTCCCTTTACAAAGAATTTACCTGGCTCCCATTCGAGGTCATCCTCACTTACCTCTAACAGATAGGCCGCGATTTTTCGTGCTTTATCCCGCAATTTACGAGCTGCAACGGCTGCTGCTGCACCTGCAGTAGGTGTACTCCGTGAAGCATATGTACCCAGTCCATAAGGTGCTGTATCCGTATCCCCTTCTTCAATCAGAATATCTTTGGAAGGAATACCCAGCTCCTCTGCTATAATCTGAGCATAGGTTGTTTCATGGCCCTGGCCCTGGGATTTGGTACCAAATCGTGCAATAGCTTTTCCTGTCGGATGTACGCGGATCTCAGCACTATCGAACATTTTAATACCCAGGATATCAAAATCCTTGGATGGCCCTGCGCCTACAATTTCGGTAAAGGTAGATAACCCAATACCCATTAACTTACCTTGCTTACGCAATTCCTTTTGTTCTTCGCGTAGTTTCCAGTAGTCAACCGTTTTCATAGCCAATTGAAGCCCGGCATGATAGTCCCCGCTGTCATATTCCCACCCGGTAGGAGATTTATAAGGAAACTGATCTTTCTTAATGAAGTTTTCCATACGCAATTCGGCAGGGTCTTTACCTACTTCCAATGCAAACCTGTCGGTGATCCGCTCGATCGCATGAACCGCTTCGGTGACACGGAAAGAACATCTGTAGGCAACGCCACCCGGAGGCTTGTTGGTATATATGGCATCTGCCTCCATAAAGGCAGTAGGATAATCATATGATCCGGTTCCGATAGAAAACATTCCGGTAGGGAACTTTGATGGGTTGGCAGCTGCATCGGTGTAACCGTGATCAGCCAGGACTTTCATTCTTGTAGCCTGGATTTTACCGTCTTTTGTACCTGCCATTTCAGCTACGATATGATAATCGCGGGCGAATGAATTGGTAAGATTATCTGACCTGTCTTCTATCCATTTTACTGGCTTACCGATCAGGAATGAAGCAGCAATAGCGACTACATAGCCCGGGAAAACAGGTACTTTACCGCCAAATCCACCTCCGATATCCGGAGAAATAACCCGGATTTTTTCTTCTGTCAGTCCTACATGACCTGCTACAAGAGCAAAAACTGTACGAATAGCGTGAGGCGCCTGTGTCGTCATGTACATGGTAAGGTGATTATCAACTTTGTTGTAATCCGCTACACAACCACATGTCTCGATAGAAGCCACGTGGATTCTGGGGATATGCATCTTCTCCTTTACCACGATATCCGCTTCAGCAAACGCTTTTTCCGTTGCTTCGCGATCGCCTACTTCCCAGTGCCAGGCCTGGTTATTTTTCTGACCCTCCTTGTCGGGACGAAGCAATGGCGCATCCTCGTCGAGTGCCTTAAAAGGATCGATAATTGGCTTCATTACTTCATAATCTACCATGATCAACTCCCTGGCGTCTCGGGCTGCTTCACGGCTGGTCGCAATAATAGCCGCAACCTCTTGACCCTGGTGCATCACAGTATCTACCGGTAGCACCATTTGCGTATCTGACATCAGTGTTGGCATCCAGTGCAGGTTGTATTGCTCCAGATCCTTTCCTGTGATGACTGCCAATACACCATCCAGCTCCATGGCAGCAGAGCTATCTATACTTTTAATTTTGGCGTATGCATACGGACTTCTTAATATATCCATATACAGCATGCCGGGAAGTTTTATGTCATCTACATATTTTCCTTTTCCATGGACAAACCGGTCGTCTTCCTTTCTTTTCACGGAATGACCCATTCCTCCTATTTCTTTGGAAGTTTTACATTGTATCATTTTTTTTCAGATTAAGGTTATTCAACAAATTCAGGTTCGGTCGATGGTAACTCATCACCATTGATCTTCGCGGCAGCGTATTTTACAGCTTTCACGATATTATTATAGCCGGTACAACGGCATAGGTTTCCGGAAATACCCCAGCGAATTTCTTCCTCAGTAGGTCGTGGGTTCTTTTCCAATAATTCTACTGCCCGCATCATCATACCAGGAGTACAGAATCCGCAATGCAGACCATGATTTTCTTTAAACCCTTCCTGCAAAGGATGTGGTCCGTCTGCAGTAGCAAGGCCTTCGACCGTTGTGATCTCTCTACCATCAGCCTGCACCGCCAGAATGGTACATGATTTTGCTGATTTGCCATCAATCAATATGGTACAGGCGCCACAGCTGGATGTATCGCAGCCAATGTGTGTCCCTGTCAAGCCGATATTTTCCCTGATAAAGTGAACCAGTAATGTTCTGGGCTCAACTTCACGGGTGTATTTCTCTCCGTTAATACTTACTGTTATTTCTTTCATGATTATTCTTTTTAACTTTTGGCTCTTTCAAGCGCTTTGATGATCATTCGTTTTGTTAAAGTTTTTATTACGCGTCTTTTGTAATCTTCATCACCCCGAAGATCAGAAGATGGGTTGCAGTCTTCGGAAGCAAACTGAGCAGCTTGTTCTATCGCTGCTTCATCCACCATGGTACCTACAAGAGCTTCCTCAGAGCGGCTGGCACGAAGGGGTGTAGGGTTTACGTTTGTAAGTCCAATGCCCGCTGCAGTACATTTGCCGCTATCGTCCAATACAATTTGTACTGCGACGCCTCCGGTAGCATAATCACCCACTTTACGCTCAAGCTTATGATATGCATTGCCAAATTTACCTTCAGGTACAGGTATCCGTATTTCTGTCAGAATTTCGCCTTCCTGTACAGCTGTTGCATAAAATCCATAGAAGAACTCATCTATGGGAACACTTCTTTTCCCTTCGAGACTAGTGATTTCCACTTCTGCATTAAGCGCAATCATTACAGCGGGCTGATCATTGGCTGCATCACCATGGGCGATGTTTCCGCCTACAGTACCAAAGTTTCTCACCTGAGGGTCAGCTATCAGTTTGGCAGCGTCTTTGAAGATGGGAAATAATTTTTCAACTTCAGGGTCATCCTCAACTTCCACTTCCCGGGTCATTGCACCAATCCTGAGGGTGCCGCCTTCGATTTTGGCATAGGACAATCCTGGTATTTTACCGAGATCAACCAAATGTTCCGGCTCGGCAAAACGGAGTTTCATCATAGGTATCAGGCTATGACCTCCTGCGAGTATCTTGGCTTCATCACCAAGCTCGCTTAACAGTTTCAGGGCCTCGTCAATTGAAGCAGGCGCTGAATAATCAAATGATGCAGGTATCATATTGCGTTCAAATTAAATTTATGTTTAAGATTAAGTAATTCATTTTTGATAAACACGATGTTTGGGGTCGGGCTTTTTCGTCAGGTTTTCTATCTGTGATTTAGCTAAAAAGCTTGTTTTAATCAAGTTTATGGCGGAAAATAAACTACCATTCAGCCATATAGCGATAAATAAAACACAGGTTCCCACGTAATAAAAGTCGGATGGTATGATAAGCTGATGACTGCCCAGAATGAATAGAAATCCTACGAATGCAAGACCCACTGCAACGTATGTCTTAAGCCCTTTATTTTTCATTAAGATGAGTGCCATAATCAACAATGAGAAGAATAGTGGCAAGTAGGACACCCAGTTGTTAGATGAAAGATACATATCCGGCCCCCCACACATGGAGATAGCCGTAGAATACGCCATTATACAAACCGGGCAGTTCGGTAAAATAATAATGAGCAATAACCCCAGAAATGAGGTACTACCGGTGACAGCTTCCTTTCTGGAAGCCATACAGCTATTACATGAATTTCCTTTATATGTACTATCCATATTCCTTATCCGACAAAAAAGTAGCTGTTGGTTGTAAAAGAAGGGATCTTGTGATCAATGTAAGCCATGATAGATAGGCTTACTCCTCATCTTCCTCTGCCCTCTGAAGATATGAGATCAAATCCCGGTTTACTTTCGTATCCATACACGATATTAGATTGCGAAAATAAAGAGAATTGCAATATTTCCTATACTTTGGTGGAAAAATTTTATTTTTTTATTCCATTTCAAAATAAATGGCGAATAATGAGAAATTAACAAAAAATTTAACTGAATTGAGAATATATACAGAAGAGGTATTGCCGGTAAAAGCTTCAGGCGGATTTTTTGCTTACCAGCTGGGCTGCTTTGGTATTAGGTACTACCAGTACGGGGAGGTTGGACTGCTGAATCACCTGCGAGACATGTGAACCGATCTCATTATTCTGACCGTTACTATTCACACCCATTACCACCAGATCAAACTGACCGTCATTAATGATAGACAGTATTTCCTGGTTGACATTCCCCCGTACTACCTTTGGGGTAAAGGTAATATCAGAGTCTGACGCAAGACTTTCACAAAGCTGATCCATTTCTTTTTCTATTTCAGCCATATTTTGCATGTCTTCAGGTTCAGGAAGATTTCTTTTGGTGCTATATTTGGCGTTGGAGGGAAAAATATGCAGCAGCACAATCTCCGATACTTCTTTAAGACAGGTAGATAACCCATATTGGATAGCCTGCCAGGCTGCCGGAGAGAAGTCGGTAGGAATTAGAATCCTTTTAAATGCTCGCATTTTTGATTATCCTTAAGCTGCGAAAATATTTAACTGTTTTTGGAAGGTAGTTGACTCGTGTCAACTTTATTAATGAAAAAAATCATATTCGGGTAATCCAATTTATCAGGAGGTTCCGGTATTGACAGACGGATTAATGTAAAATAACCAATGACTACATGGATGTATCAAAAGATTATATAATGTCTGACCAGGGATTGAGTCTGCTACAGGAATTCTTTTTTTCTGCTGTGGAGGCCATATTCATAGTGGATGACAAGGGACTCATATTATTATCCAATAAAAAGGCACAAACCCTTTTTGGCTATTCTTCAAAAGAACTCAAGGGTCAGCCAATTGAAATACTTATTCCTAATAAATACAGAAAAAAGCATGTGGAATTACGGAATAGGTACTACGAAAAGCCTGTATCCAGACCGATGGGTACTGGTATTGACCTCGAAGGCCTCAAAAAAGACGGAAGCACCTTTCCGGTTGAGGCCAGCCTGAGCCATGTAAAACATAATAATAAAACGTTGATTGTGGCCTTTGTAATGGATATTTCCAAACGTAAGGAGCAGGAAGCCATAATCCATAAAAATCAGGAAGAATTAAAGTCATATGCCAGCCAGCTTGAACAAAAAGTAAAGGAGCGTACCAAAGAGCTGGAACACCTCAATCTTGGGCTGAAAAGTCAGATCAGAGAGCGAAAGCTGGCAGAAAAAGCTTTACAGGATACGCTGAAAGATGTAAAAAAAGCCGAAAAAGATATTCTCAAATCGCTGGAGGCCGAGAAAGAGCTGAATATGATGAAGTCCAGGTTCATCTCCATGGCAAGTCACGAATTTCGCACCCCACTTACCACTATTATGTCATCCGTAGACCTGATCAGCCGGTATACAGATGCGGAACAACAGGAAAAAAGGAATAAACATATCGGAAGAATACGCAACTCGGTACAGAATATGATCAATATTCTGAATGATTTTCTTTCGCTGGAAAAACTGGATAGTGGTGTTACAAAAATTAACACAACAAGTTTTAGCTTTGAGTCATTGATGGAGGAGATTTATGAAACTGTAGATTTATTGCTCAAAAAAAATCAGCAGTTCATCAAAGAAGTGCCCGAGTTGGGCATGATCAAATCAGATCCGCATATCATAAAAAATGTGTTGCTTAATCTCCTTTCCAACGCCATCAAATACTCGAATGAAGGGAAAAATATCTGGCTATCTGTTATTGATCACGAAAAGGCGCTCGAAATAAATGTACGTGATGAAGGCATTGGTATACCGGAGTCGGATCAGAAAAATATGTTTGACCGCTTTCACCGGGCAGCTAATGCTACCAATATCCAGGGCACCGGACTGGGGCTGAATATTTCACGCCGCTACATGGATCTGCTTCAAGGCACGATTGATTTTACCAGTGAAGAAGGTAAAGGAAGTAACTTTATTATTAAATTTCCCATTCAAAAGATCACATAGCTATATAAACACCAATCATGAAAAAGAAAATACTCATTATAGAAGACCAGGAGGATGTAAGAGAGAATATTTCCGAGCTTTTGGAATTATCCAACTATGAAACGCTTGAAGCAGAAAACGGCAAAAAAGGAGTAAAAATAGCACTGGATCACAAGCCAGACCTGATACTTTGTGATGTCATGATGCCTGAAATGGACGGCTATGAGGTGCTCTATCTGCTGGGAAAAAATCCGGATACCGCCTCCATTCCATTTATTTTCCTTACCGCCAAGGCCGAGAAGTCAGATTTCAGAAAAGGCATGAACCTCGGTGCTGATGACTACATCACAAAACCCTATAAGGAAATGGAGTTGCTTGGTGCTATCGAACGCAGACTAGATAAATTCCAGAAATTATCGAAGCAGGAAGAAATCGAGCAATTTGTAAAGCAGGCTCAAAGCTACCAGGGGCTTGAAGAAATCGAGGTCAACAGCAAAAGCAGAACCTTTAAAAAGAAGGATATAATCTATCGTCAGGGTGATTATGCCTCATATGCTTACAAAATCAAGCAGGGAAAAGTGAAAATATATCAGGTAAATGAAGATGGCAAAGAACTGATACTGGACATCCTGAGAGAAGGTGATTTTGTGGGTGAAAATGCGCTTATTCAGGATATAGAGCGTACTGAAAGTGCTCAGGCTATGGAAGAAACTGAACTTATCCTTCTTGGCCGTCAGGAATTTCAGGAACTGCTGTTTAAAAATCATGAAGTATCTGCCCAGTTCATCAAACTACTCTCGAAAAACCTGATTGAGAAAGAAAATGAGTTGATCGAGATGGCCTATGATACCGTAAGAAAGCGTACAGCAGATGCGCTGATGAAGCTCTACGAAACTTATAAAAGCGCTGGTGGGTCTGTCAAAATCGAAGTATCGAGGGCCGATCTGGCCAGTATGGTAGGTACTGCTACGGAGTCGGTTATCCGTATGCTGTCAGAATTCAAAAAGGACGGTTTTATATCCATCGAAGGCAGCACCATTCATATCCTTGAACCCGAAAAAATAGCTTCTATCCGGTTCTGATGTTTGACTGACCCTGCAGGTGTGAGGTGAAATGAAACAAATTTTTGGTTTATATCGTAAACTACTTTATATTAGCAAAAAATTACTCATATGGAATCCCAGAAACTTACAAACGAACAAAGTCTGGCGCTGATTGGAGAGATGATCCAACAGACCAAACAAAACCTGTCCAAAGGCGGAAGTTTTTATTTCCTGCTGTGGGGATGGGTCATTGCCATAGCCAATATCGGGCATTACCTTATCGATTATTTTGATTGGTACCACGCTCCCTATATTATGTGGTTACTGACTATACCCGCATTTATAGCAACCATCGTTTACAGTGTGCGGAGTAAGAGAGAAGCTCTCATAACTACCCACCTTGACCGGTCCTACTACAGTATCTGGATAGGTATCTCTGTTACCATTTTCATACTGATCGCATTCATGCCGGTACTGGAATACAACCATAATCCCGTAATATTGTGCCTGGCTGCCATCGGTACATTGCAGAGTGGATTTATGATACGGTTCAGACCACTGATTATAGGCTCAGGTTTGTTATTTGCCGGTGCCATCATTGGTTTTATCATGGGTGGCCTCGATCAGTATCTGATTGCCGGTATAAGTGTGATCGTGGGATATCTGATACCCGGGTATATGTTAAGAAAATTTGAAAAAAGTGAGTGATTTTAAACCTTTAGACCCTTTGCTGCACTCACAGCTGCGCCTGTCCGTGATGTCAATACTCATCGGGGTTGAATCTGCTGAATTTCTGTACCTGAAAGAAAAAACAGGTGCAACAGCGGGTAACCTGAGTGTGCAACTGGACAAACTTGCACAGGCTGGGTACATAAGTGTCATTAAAACATTTAAAGGCAAAAAACCAGTTACCACCTGCAGCATTACCAAAACGGGCATTGCAGCATTTGAAAAATATGTTCAAGCCCTGAAAGGCTATATCTCGTAATTTTTTTTATTCATTTAGTTTATATTATAAACCATTTTATATCATGAAAATTCTATTTATTGTTTTCGTTCTATTAGTATCCGGAGCATTTGCTCAACGCTCTTCAGTTCAGGCCTACCTGGCTGCTGATCTCGACATCTGGAAAAAGGTTGCACAGTCTGCTACGGCCGTGCATGGTGAAGCCAGTATGGAAACTGCAATGGCATATTATGGGTTGCTGAACAGCACCATGGCCACAAAAGACAGGGAAACATTTGACCGTTATGCAGATAAAACCCTGAAAATTTTAAGCCAGCTTCAGGAGGACCCCGATCATAAAACTGAGGCCATGGCGATCAGATCCTCGATATACGGACTTAAAATAGCATATAAACCATTTCTGGGAATGTTTGTAGGAGGGAAAAGCAGTAATCTTATTCAAAAAGCAATGACCCTTGACCCGGAGTCCCCTATTGTATTGAAGTTGTACGGCGGATGGCTACACTATACACCCGATACCTATGGTGGTAACGCTGAAAAGGCCATTGAAACATTGGAAAAGGCCATTACCAGATTTGAAGAATCTGGTTTGTCTGACCACTGGCTATATCTCGATGCCTATATGACACTGGCTCTGGCCCATCAATCAGCTGGTCAGAAGGAAGAGGCCCGTGATACCCTCAAGCGGTTACTTGAGATTGAACCCTCTCATTACTGGGCCAAAAGTACGCTTGCCGTTTTATAAGTACATAAACCGGGAGCAGCCAGCTCCCGGTTCTTCATTTTTTCATCCCCCTATCTTATCTGGTATACATTGTTTATATTCATGGCAAAACATAACGCCATGAAAAACTTTTTATCCCTGCTGGTATTTGTTTTCCTGTTTACACAGTGTGAGACCAGCATCACCGACAGCCAGGAGGGCATGTCTGAAGAAAGGTTGAACCGCATTGACCGGATGATAGAGGCCGCCATTGACAGTAATTACATCCCCGGAGCCGTTGTGCTGGTAAGCCGGAACGGAACAACACTGTATCATAAGGCCTTTGGTATGTCGCACGTGGCAGATAGCAGCGAATTCAAAACCGATGACATCTTTCGTATTGCTTCTCAAACCAAGGCGATTACCTCTACCGCGGTGATGATACTTTGGGAAGAAGGTCATTTTAGCCTGGACGATCCTGTTTCGCTTTATATACCTGCATTTAGAGATATGTATATATTTGAGTCATTTAATGAGGCTGACTCCAGCTTCACAGGCATACCCGCCACAAAGCCGGTGACCATACGCCATCTGCTGACCCATACCTCGGGCATTGGCTATGGAATGATAGACAGCGACCCTTTCCGGAAAATGTATCAGAAAAAAGGAGTAGTAGAGCTCTCTACAACGGAAGATGTCACCATCGAAGAAAATGTAAAACGCATTGCTCAGCTTCCTCTACATCATGAGCCTGGTGAAAGGTGGACCTATGGTATGGGGCTTGATGTATTGGGCTACCTCGTAGAGGTTATTTCCGGGCAGCCTTTTAATGAGTTTTTACGTGACCGGATTTTCGATCCACTGGAAATGGATGACACCTGGTTTTATCTTCCCGAGGAAAAGCATACGCGACTGGTTCCGGTGCAGACAAAAGATGAAAACGGCAACTGGGTTGTTTTTGGTGCTACTGATAGTTATGATCCGGATTATCCAATCAAAGGCGCACGGTCATTATACAATGGAGGTGCCGGATTAAGCTCCACTGCGACAGACTATGCCAACTTCCTCCAGATGTACCTTAACGATGGCGAATTTAATGGGCAGCGTATATTAAGTCGTACTACTGTAGATCTTGTATTGTCCAACCATGCCGGCGAGCTTTTTGGAGAAAACCGGCACCAGGGCCTGGCCTTTGGTATAGTAACCGAAGACGGTAAACTGGCAGGAGGGGTAGGCAGCACCGGGACATTTGAATGGGGTGGCTATTTCAACACACAGTATTTTGCTGACCCTGAAGAAAACATCATCGGTATTATCATGAAACAAACCCAGAATTCGGGACCTGACCCGACAGCAGCCAATTTTCGACGGCTGATCTACGCAGCTATTAATGACTAACATCCATATGAACTGGAAAAGGTATACGATTGAGTTTATTTCGGTATTTGTGGCGGTATTTTTGGCCTTTGCACTTTACAGCTGGTATGACAGCCGAAGCAGCAGTCTTTCGGAAAAGAAGATACTGACAGAAATTAAAAATGGTATCACGCTGGATAAGCGCGATTTTCAGCAGAATATCGAGGGACACAGGCTGAGCATCAGGGCCATCCATTATTTCAGAAATGTTATCCGCGGGTATAATGTCAATCAGGACAGCCTGGGACTATATTATATATTATTGTTCAGAGACTATACACCGATTACCAACCAATCCGGATACCAGTCGCTGAATGCCAATGGCCTTAAAACCATTAAGAGTGATTCGCTGCGACATAGCGTTATCACCTTGTATGAATACTGGTATGAAATAATCGGAAAGCTGGAGGATGATATTCCTGAAATGAACTCATTTTCGAATTATTATCACCCGTTTACCCATCATATCCATCCTTTTCTGAAATTTAATCAGCAGGGACTACTTTATGGCATCGAAGAGATGACCCTTGCCGAAAATGAGCGAAAGGAATTATTCAATTACCTATGGAAAATACAGGTAAACAGACTTTACAAAATCAGCCGGTATGAGCTGGTGATCAATGAAATAGAAAAATTACAACAGCTGATTGAACAAGACCTTTAATTTGAAACTGATAAAAAATATAGTTTCCTTCTTCCCGGTACAGCTCCTGCTGATCAATATCCGCAAACATTTGCTGATTCTGTTATTGTGGGGGTTGGTTATCGCTGCATTTACAGGAAATCTCGGAGCCGGTATTGGTATCCACTGGCTGTTTCTCGAACCGGAATACCTGGGCCGCACCAGTTTTGTCAGCTTTCTTATAATAGGATTGGCTCTGGGTACACTCTCCATGTCATACAATATTACCCTGTATATTCTGGATGCCTACACGTTCACATTTCTTGCCAGAATGAGGAAACCATTGCTGGTATTTGTGATCAATAATTGTCTGATACCCCTCACCGTGCTGATTCTTTACCTGACGAGGTTAGCCGTCCACCATACATGGGCTGATTTTTTTGTCTATGGCAGCAGTCTTCTCCTGGGCTTTGTGCTCATTCAGGTGGCCATAGGCTTATATTTCTATTATACCAATGTTAATATTTTCACCGTGTTGTCTGCGCAGATGGATCGCGGATTAAAAATATCGTTACCATTATCCAAGGCTGCGGCGCTGTCACGGATCAAACAGGCGCGAATCGAAAAACCACAGACCCGGTATTATATCAGTTCCCGGCTAAAACTACAGTCGTTAAACCTCAATCTCCCGATATTTAATCGTGAAACACTTATAAAAGTGATCGATCAGAATCACCTTAATGCGGCTCTTGTGGCTGTATTTCTTATTGGGTCCTTTCTGCTGATGGGACTAGTCAAAAATCAGCCGGCACTCCAGATACCAGCTGCCTCATCTGGTATTCTTTTGCTATGTATCTTAACCTTACTTATTGGTGCTTTTACCTACTGGTTTAGGAAATGGGCCCTAATCGGCGCTTTCGGCCTTCTTTTTATAGCAAACCTAATGGTAGGTCGTGGTATTTTGCACCCTCAGATTATGGCACTAGGTCTGGATTACAATATCACAAATTCGTATGATCTGGGAAGTATCGAAGCTGCCAATACACCAGATGCCTACGAAAATGATTACAATTATCAGCTGCAAATGCTGGACAACTGGCGGGCGCAATTAGACCAACCACCAAAGCTTTTTCTCGTGGCAGCAAGCGGGGGAGGCATGCGGGCGGCACTCTGGACATTTACAACGCTTCAGGAACTGGAAGAAACACATCCCGATTTAATGCCGCATGTTAAGATCATTACAGGCTCTTCCGGAGGCATTCTGGGCGCTGCCTATTTCAGAGAGCTGTTTCTGCGTTACTCGGAGGGTCAATTGAACGACCTGAATAGCTCCGTGTATCCGGACAAGCTTTCCCGCGATCTGCTGAATCCCATTATTTTTACATTACTCATCCACGACATCACACCCTGGGGCTGGCTATTTCAAAAGGATAAGGCTATCCGTAAAGACCGGGGATATGTTTTCGAAAAACAACTTCACCTCAATACCGACAGTGTGCTTTACAAACCGCTGGGAGCGTACCGCCTACCGGAGGCTGAAGGCAAAATACCACAGATCATTATCAACCCGGTTATGCTCAACGATGGAAGAAAACTATACATTTCTCCCCACCCCATCAGTTTCATGTGCAGTGCAGAACCCTTTAATCTGACTACACAGCAATCCGAAATAAAAGGCATTGACTTTGTTCGGTTTTTCAATGAAAACCAGGCTTTATCCATGCATTTCAGCAGTGCGCTCCGTATGGGAGCCACATTTCCCTATATAGCTCCTAATATTAATTTGCCTACCCAGCCCATCACCGAAATCATGGACGCCGGCATTTCCGATAATTTTGGCATTTCGGATGCGCTTCGTTTTACCTGGGTATTCCGCGATTGGATATCTGAAAATACCTCCGGTGTTGTCTTGCTCAGTATCCGGGATAGCGAAAAAAGAACAAAACCAAAAAACAGGGACTATCCCTCACTAGTAGACAGAACCGTACGTCCTATTACGGGTATCACAGAAATCTGGGCTGAGCTGCAGGATATCCGCAACGATGATTATATTGAGTTTGCTACTGACTGGCTTGATGTACCCCTATATAATCTGATGATCCAGTATGTGCCAGGAAAAAAAGAAGAACGGGCCTCCCTGAGCTGGCGCCTTACCGAAAAAGAAAAGGAGAGCATCCGAAGCAGCATACAAAACCCTGCCAATCAACGAATTATTGACCAAATAGGGACGCTGCTCCGGTAAAGCTTTTATATCACATCTTCCGTTACACCGACATCGTCCTTATCGTCTACCCGAAGAGATAGCAGGCCAGAGATGATCATGGATATGCCTCCCAACACCAGGGCGTAAATAAACTGGCTGTCAAAAAAGCTGGTTACGAGAAAACCCAGTACACTTGCTGCTACGATCTGTGGAATAACAATAAAAAAATTGAATATCCCCATGTAATAGCCCATCTTCCTAGGTGGTATTGATCCTGACAGCATGGCATAGGGCATCGACAGAATGCTGGCCCATGCTACACCCACTCCTATCATGGATATCATGAGATAATCGGGGTTTGTAACGAAAAAGAAAGAAAGCAGTCCCACTCCGCCTATCGACAGCATGATCAAGTGAGTGATTTTCCGGCTTGTGGCTCTGGCTACAGCCGGCAGAAATATCGCAGCTATAGCGGCAAACCCATTATAAACTGCAAAGAGTATACCTACCCAGTTGGCACCTGTGTTATATTCTTTCTGAATTTCATTTACGCGGGTAATTACCGTTTCGGAGATATAAGGTCTGATGTTTACATCAAGAAAAAAATTGACCAGCTTTACACTGGCAACTACATCCGGTCGGCCAGCAGCAATGCTTTCCTTTTTTTCTTCCAGCTCCCTTCCGATATCTTCTCTTTCTTTCTTCAGGTTCTTTCTAAATTCATTAATTGTCTGTGGGTCTGTGATCACATTTCCCGCGGCATCATACAAGGTGAGCTGATCTATATCTAATTTTTCATAGTCAGCATAAAATGTATTGAGCTGGTCAGCACTAAGTTTCATGTCATAAATATGACTGGTGATGCCATTTGTAGTGTATATCCACATAGCAAAGAGCGCAAACCATGAAAAAAACTGAACAAAAGCCAGTTGGACCATGGTTTTTGGCATATTCTGAAAATCTCGGATAATCTGTACAAAACCGTTTCGGTATTTATTCCTTTTCATAAAAAAGGAGCCGATAACATAAGAAAAGCCAAAAAGAGCAAAAATACCACTCACAATATAGAGCTGTGGGTCTAGCTGCTGTATGGTGAACCATACAGCCAGTATTGCTGCTGCTGCAAGCAGTATCAGACCCCGGTTAAGGTACTGCTGAGGGGTATATTTTATATTGAGAGGCTCAGTATTTCTTTTTTCCTTGTCGAGCTCGCCTTCTTCCGGTGGATATTCCTTAGTGGTAAAAACAGTCCAGCTGACGGCCCCAAAAAAGGCAATGGCACCCATGTAAAAGGACCATTTTACGTTAGGTGGAATACCTCCATCTGGTGAAGTATCTGGTATTCCCAACACATTTACCAGCAAATATGGCAATGCAGAAGCTACCACAGCACCGGTGCCGATAAAAAAGCTTTGCATCGCAAATCCTCTGGTTCGCTGGTCTGAAGGTAGCATGTCACCTACAAAGGCCCTGAACGGCTCCATTGAGATGTTTATCGAGGCATCCATAATCCATAGCATGCCGATAGCGATCCAAAGTAAAGGTGAATTGGGCATGATAATGAGTGCTATTGTTGCAAATATGGCTCCTATGGCAAAGAAAGGCCGTCTTCGGCCCCAATAGGGATGCCAGGTGCGGTCACTGAGGTAGCCAATGATGGGCTGCACCAACAGACCCGTAACTGGTGCTGCCAGCCAATAAAAAGCCAGGTTTTTCGTGTCGGCACCGAGTGTCTCAAATATTCTTGAGGTATTGGCATTCTGAAGGGCAAACCCAAACTGAATACCCAAAAAGCCGAAGCTCATATTCCATATCTGCCAGAAGTTAAGTCTTGGCTTCTCGGATGAAAGGGATACTTTACTCATGTTTTACAATTTTGTTCCTATATGAAAAGCATAGGGCATCATCACCTTTTCACCTCCTTCAATGGTATTGCCCATGAACATATCTTCAAAGCCAAGCTCATCGTCAATATTTATAGCCTGCTCGCTGTCTGACAGGTTGATAACGGCATATACCCTGTTATCACCGGATTCCCGGTAAAAGGCAATCACATGCTCATTGCCGGTATCCATAAAATGAATATCACCTCCATATTCACCATTATGTAAAGCTTCATTTTCCTTCTTAAAATCAATCAACGCTGCATAAAATGACTGCAACTCCAGGTCATCCCATGAAATAGTGTCTTTTGTGAAAAAGGCAAGTCGTTTGTCCAGCCCTGCTTCCTGACCGCTGTATATCAACGGCATGCCCTGAATGGTAAAGTATAAAGCTGCGAAGGCTTTATGCCCATCCCCCAATCGTTCCTCGATTGTGCCGTTCCATGAGTTTTCATCATGATTGGTGATAAAATTCATTCGAAATGCCGTTTCAGGATAGCGCTCATTATCCTTTTCTATAAATGCCCTAACTGAATCGGCATTCATATGGCCTTTGGCTACCTCATTCATTACATGGTGAAAGCCCCAGCCATAGGTCATTTTAAAGTCGGGATGCATCCGTGGCTCATCCCACTCAGCAAGCATAAAAACCTCTTTTCTGCTTTCAAGGGAATCAATAGCCCTGCTCCAGAAGCTCATCGGCACTTCACCGGCAACATCGCACCTGAATCCATCGATATCAACTTCTTCAACCCAGAACATCATTTCCCGGATCATGTCATCCTGCATATCCATATTTTCATAGTTGAGTTCGGCCACATCTGTCCAATCGTAAGGTGCATTGATATTTCCGGCGGAGTCACGCACGTAATAATCTTCATTATCCATCCATACATGATCCCAGGCGGTATGGTTTGCCACCCAATCCAGTATGACCATCATGCCTTTGTCGTGTGCCTGCTGTACCATGCGTTTAAAATCTTCCATTGTGCCAAACTCCGGATTGATAGCGGTATAATCTCGAATGGAATAATAGCTACCCAGCTCACCTTTGCGGTTTTTAACTCCGATAGGCTGTGTTGGCATTATCCATAAAATATCTACCCCGAGATCATTCCTCAACCGGTCAAGATGACGGGTAAAGGCGTTTATGGTTCCTTCAGGCGTATATTGCCTCAGGTTTACCTCATAAATCACCGCTGACGGAAGTATCTCCGGGATGTTTAGTTGAGCGGACCGCTCTTCTGAAGCCTCGCCCGCAGGGCTGCACCCTGTCCAGATCAGTGCAAATACTAAAAATGAGAAAAATATGTATTTCATAGCGTTTTATTTAATGGTGGTTTTTTGTTCGTTTATATAAATATCCAGAGCCTCTCCTTCCAGAAGCTCAATATTACATCCGGCATGGGTGATGGATATCCTCAGACTTCTGCCCCTGAAATTCACCTTAAACCGGATAGCATGCCACTGTTCAGGCAGGTTGGGGTGGAAATGAAGATGGTCATCCTTTACCCGCATGCCGCCGAAGCCCTGTACAATAGACATCCAGGTGCCTCCCATGGATGTGATATGCAATCCTTCCGCCACTTCACGATTATAGTCGTCAAGGTCGAGGCGTGAAGTTCGCAGGTATAATGCCAGCGCATCTTCCGTCTGGTCAATCCTGTTGGCTAATATTGAATGAATGCAAGGGCTGAGTGATGATTCATGCACTGTCCTGGGCTCATAAAAATTGTAGTTTCTGCGAATGGTCTCCGTATCAAAATCATCCTCAAGGAAATAAAGGCCCTGTAACACATCGGCCTGCTTGATGAAGACCGATCGCAGGATACGATCCCAGCTCCAGTGTTGGTTTATGGGGCGCTCGGCAGGGTCGAGGTCTGTGACCATCAGCTGCTCCTTGTCCATAAACCCATCTTGCTGCAGAAATACCTGATGCTCCTCATCGTAGGGGAAATAGAGGTGATCGATAACATGCTGCCACTTTGCCAACTCCTTTTCCTCATCCAGTCTGGTGGTGGTTTTTAGCTCTTCATATGCTTCAGGATGCGCATTTTTCACATAATTGACGGCCTCGACGGTATATTTCAATGTCCATTGGGCCATTTTATTGGTATACCAGTTGTTATTCACGTTATTTTCATATTCGTTTGGTCCCGTTACGCCAAGCATCACATATTTTTCCCTGGGTACAGACCAATTGACACGCTGCTGCCAAAACCTTGATATGCCGATAAGTACTGGTAGACCATATTCCGCCAGGTACTGCCTGTCACCGGTATAACGCACATAATTGTATATGGCAAAGGCAATGGCACCATTACGATGAATCTCTTCAAAGGTGATCTCCCATTCGTTGTGACATTCCTCGCCATTCATGGTCACCATGGGGTAGAGCGCTGCGCCATTGGTGAAGCCCAGCTTTTCCGCATTTTCTATGGCCTTTTGCAGATGCTTGTAGCGGTAGATCAGTAAGTTGCGGCTCACATGCTGCGGTGCAGTGCTCAGATAAAAAGGAATAAGATAGGCTTCCGTATCCCAATATGTTGAGCCTCCGTATTTCTCCCCGGTAAAACCTTTTGGCCCTATATTCAGTCGCTCATCAGTACCGGTGTAGGTCTGGTTGAGGTGAAAAATGTTAAACCGTATCGCCTGCTGAGACTCCGGGTCACCTTCAATGATGATATCCCCTTCTGCCCATTTACCTGCCCAATAGTTTTTTTGCTCCTCAAACAGCCTGTCGTACCCGGCCTTCACGGCTATGTGAAGTGAATGCGCTGTATCTTCGGCCAGCTTTTCAGGTGGCGAAATCATGGAATTGCGTACAGCTACATATTTATATAAAGCAGCCGTACTACCTTCATTCAGGTTGACTTTATATCTCTGTCCGGCCATCCATTCATTTTTTACTGGCTCAGCCGATGCCGATAGTTCAACATCATCCTTTTTGACGATGCATTGCATTGCCATGTAGACTTCAAAATGCGTTTTTTTCGTCTGAGCATGGAGGAAAGTGCCATCTTTCGATGACTGTGTGCCCAGTATGTTCCAGAATTTTTCGTCATAGTTGGAGTCTTTGTTATGCACATCGCCATCGAGGAAAGGGAAAAATTCAACTTCACCTGAAAAATTCACCGGCGTCAGCTTATACTCTATCATGGCCATATCTTCCATGGTGAGGCTGAGAAACCTTGTAGCCTGCACCTGCAGTTTACGGCCGGATGGAAAAGTGGCCATGAACGTTCGGCGCAGATAGCCATGCTTCATATTCAGCTCTCTGTGAAAATCTTCGACCTTCACATGGTGCAGATCCAGCTCCTCATCGTCAAGCCTGATATGGATCGGCGTAAAGCTGGGTGCATTCAGTACCTTGGCAAAGTACTCGGGGTAACCATTCTTCCACCAGCCTACACGTGTTTTATCAGGATAATACACGCCTGCGATGTAGGTGCCCTGGAGGCTTTTACCTGAATACTTCTCTTCAAAATTGGCCCGCTGCCCAAAGCGGCCATTCCCGAGGCTGAAAATACTTTCTGAAGATTCGTGCATTTTCGGGTCAAACCCCTCTTCGATGATCTTCCACTCATCGACTTTGTAATACCGATTTATCATAAACCTAATTTTTTCAAAACATCATTTAAATGAATGCCTTCCAGTCCGGGTATCACCCAGTCAGCCTTTCCCAGAATAGCCGGAGAACCAATGCCGACGCTTTTCATTCCAGCGTTAATTGCAGCCTCTATCCCTGCTTCTGCATCTTCAAATACAATGCATTCATGTGGTGGTATGCCCAGCCATCCGGCGCCGAGCAGAAAAACTTCCGGCTCAGGCTTGGCCTTTGAAACTTTAGTACCATCTACCACCGCATCAAAATATGAATGGAGATGAAGCCTGTCCAGGATGGTAACCGCATTCTTACTGGCAGAGCCGAGCGCAATCTTTAATCCGTGATCCCGGACCTCCTGCAAAAAAGACTTTACCCCGGGTAGTATCTCATCTTCATTCATTTTGAGAATGTAGCTGCGATATAATTCATTCTTGTTCGCAGCATACTGTTCTTTTTCTTTTTCTGATAGGGTGATACCACCAATCTCAAGCAGTATATCAAGCGAAGCCATGCGGCTCACTCCTTTCAGCCGTTCGTTATGTTCATGTGTGAAAACAAATCCCAGTCTGTCGGCGAGGTCTTTCCATGCCAGGTAGTGATATTTGGCTGTATCAACAATTACACCGTCAAGGTCGAAAATACAGGCTTTGATTTTGTTCATTGTAATCTGGTTTCGGACAGGCAAATTAACTCCATGCTTGCATCTTCCATCAACAACGGGATGATCAGCATTATAAACAGGTATCCCCTTTTAAAAATAGTAGTGTTCAAAATGGATAATCTGTGATTCGTGTTTGACACAAAATAATGGAATATTTTTTCCACTTTTTGGATAAATATTAAAAATTTACGAAATCAGCTGGTTGATTTGGGTCTGATTTATATCAGTATTGAATTCTTAGCCCCTGATTTTGCGTTATCGATAATAATTACCAGTCACAATGAACAACATCTACTTCTACATTACAGGCCTGATGGCCTCTTTGAGTTTGCATGCCCAGGTGGTAACTACTGAACCCGCCTTCCCGCTCCCTCAGGATTCTGTCGTCGTAATATTTGATGCCAGTAAAGGCAACCGGGGTCTTGAAGGCTTCACCGGTGATGTATATGCGCATACCGGCGTGCTTACTGATCAGAGTACAAATGAAACAGATTGGAAATATGTAAAAACGGATTGGGGCGAAAATACACCCGAAACCAAACTCGATCGTATTGGGGAAGACCGCTATCAGTTTACCATCCGGCCTTCAATAAAAGAGTATTACAACATTCCGGATGGGGAGACCCCCACTCACCTTACTTTCGTATTTCGCAGTGCTGATGCAGGCAGGGAAGGCAAAGGTGAAGGAAATGCAGATATTCTGGTGGCCCTTGATGATGGCTCATTCTCCGCAAGCCTCCAAAGCCCGACCACTGCCAGCCTCGTATTTACTGCCCCTGACAGCATTCAGATCGCCGCGATATCCTCCAGAAATGCC
>CAZEQJ010000007.1:1839-7801 GCA_964514385.1 uncultured Cytophagales bacterium | reverse complement strand
AAAAATACAATGGAATTTTTAGATAGGAACGCCCTTTTTGTCAACGAAAATGAAGTGCCGGAAGCAGCATCGACCGCTGTCTCATCCTACAGCTATAAGCTGTACACCGGAGCTGAAGCAGGTAAATACGACGTACTGATAAAAGCACAGGGAGCTGAAGATACGGTAGACCTTACCTTTTCATACAACATTATCACAGCAAGTCGGGAAGCACCATTGCCTGCAGGCATTGTCAAGGGCATCAATTATGACGATCAGGATGACACCAAAGTCACTTTATGTCTGCTGGCTCCCAACAAGTCCTCCGTGCATGTGATCGGTGACTTCAATGACTGGACGGTGAGCCCTGATTACCAGTTGAGCCGCGATGGAGAACTTTTCTGGATTACGATTTCCGACCTCACGGCAGAACAGGAATATGCTTTTCAGTATGTGGTGGACGGAAGCATTTATATAGCCGATCCCTATGCCGATAAAGTACTTGATCCGCTCGATGTATTTATTCCGGAAACGATTTATCCCAACCTGAAGCCATTTCCCGAAGGAGCAGAACGGGCTTTACCCTACTCAAATGTCGTATCGGTATTCCAAACAGGTCAGCAATCATATGACTGGCAGGTCAATGATTTTGAACGCCCTGATCCCGCTGAACTTGTAGTATATGAATTGCTGATCCGTGATTTTTTTGATAACGGGCAGGAGTCATACCAACACCTGATCGACACGCTATCCTATCTCAAGAGTCTCGGCATAAACGCCATACAACTTATGCCCGTCACTGAATTTAACGGAAACGACTCCTGGGGCTACAATCCTACCTTTATGTTTGCGGTAGATAAAGCATATGGGCCAAAAAATGACCTCAAAGACTTTATCGATGCTGCTCACGGCCTGGGCATGGCAATGATCCTGGATATGGTGATCAACCATCAGGACCAGCCCATGCCATATGTATTGATGGACTACGACGGTGCTCCAACGGAAGATAATGTATATTTCAACCGTCAGCCCACCCACCCCTTTAATGTATTTTTTGACATGAACCACGAAAGCGCCTATACGCAGGAATGGGCCGACAGTGTAAACCGGTACTGGGTGGCAGAATACCGTTTTGACGGATATCGCTTTGACCTTTCCAAGGGATTCACACAGACCAATTACGGAGGCGATGTCGGGGCATGGAGCTCTTATGATGCAGGCCGGGTTGCCTTACTTAAGCGTATGGCTGATAAACTATGGGCTTTTGATCCCGGGGTCTATTTTATTCTGGAACATTTTGCTGACAATACCGAAGAAAGGGAGCTTGGTAACTACGGTATGATGTCATGGGGTAATCTACATGGTGCCTATAAGCAAAACATGCTTGGCTTTGCCTCTAATTCTAATATCGACTGGATATATCACGGCACGAGGGGATGGAATGATCCCCACGTCGTCGGATACATGGAAAGCCATGACGAAGAACGTCAGATGTATGAAGCACTGGAGTTTGGAAACAGCTCAGGCGACTATGATATTAAAAATCTGGAAAATGCGCTGGCGCGAATGGAAGCTGCCTTCGCAATGATGCTGCTGGTACCCGGACCTAAGATGATATGGCAGTTTGGAGAAATGGGTTATGATATCAGTATCAATGACAACGGACGTACAGGACAGAAGCCAAACCCATGGGCCAATGAAGGACTTGACTATTACAATGACCCCGCAAGGTCTCAACTCCGCCACATCGTATCCGAGTTGATACATCTTAAAACAAGCTACCCTGTTTTTCAGACAGGCGAGGCAGTTTTCCCTGCCCGAAATGACCTATCAAAGGTATTGATAATCGAAAACCCTGATGGCGCTGATGATCCGGCAGCGCCAGATCAAATGAGTGCTGTCGTCATCGCCAATTTTGATGTGCTGGCCAAAAATATACGGGCTGATTTTCCACATGGCGGCGGCTGGTACGATTATTTCAACGAATCATCCTTCACACTGACTGCACCTGGACCGCGCACCTTTGCATTGGCGCCGGGAGAGTTCAGGCTTTTTACCAACTATCGTTTTTATGAAGAGGTGGTGAGTGGTGTTGAAGGTGGACGCAACAGCGACATTACCCTTTACCCAAATCCGGCACAAGATTTCATAAAAGTCAGCAGCAATACCTCCGAGCCTCTGTATTATTTTATTTATGATCTGCAGGGTAAGCAGGTAAATGCCGGTAAATTCAGTGATAAAGTATTTGAGACACCAACCGGAATGTTACGTGACGGATCATATATAATGGAGATCATTACCCGAAAAGGCAACCGTCATTTTGTTAAATTCAATAAAAAATAAACATGAAACAACTGATCATTTTTGTATTTGCAACCACTTCTTTATGGGCACAATCCGAACTAAAGCACATTGACCCGCCATTCTGGTGGGCCGGAATGGCTAATCCTGCACTGCAGCTCATGCTACATGGCGATGATATCGGTCATTCAGCAGTGAAACTTGACAATCCGAATATTATCGTGAAATCTGTGACCACGCTTGAAAACCCTAACTACCTCATCCTTGACCTTGACCTTACGCATGCCGGGGCCGGCACCTTTGATGTGACGTTAACCAAAGGCCGGAAGACACAAAAATTTACCTATGAGCTAAAAGAACGTGAGTCCGGCTCTGCGATGCGGGATAGCTACACACCGGCAGATGTACTGTACCTTATTACGCCCGACCGCTTTGCCAATGGCAACCCGGATAACGATCAATTTCCTGATATGGCCGATAAACTCAACCGTCAGGACAATTACGGACGACATGGCGGTGATATTCAGGGCATAGTAGACCACCTGGACTACCTGAAAGATCTTGGTTTCACAGCCATCTGGGTAAATCCGGTACTGGAAAACGATATGCCCAATTCATCCTACCACGGTTATGCTACTACCGATTTTTACAAGGTCGACCCGCGGTTTGGAACAAATGAAGAGTACCGGCAGCTCTCTGAAAAAGCGCATGAAAGAGGCATCAAGGTGATCATGGACATGATCGTCAATCACTGCGGCTCAGAGCACTGGTGGATGAAAGATCTGCCAGCTTCTGACTGGTTCAACTATCAGGAGGAATACCTTGAGGAAGGAAATTATGTCAATACGACGCACCGCAAAACCATCATCCAGGATCCGCATGGCGCCAAAGCAGATTTAAGAGAATTTGAAGAAGGCTGGTTTGTACCTACTATGCCGGATATGAACCAGCGTAATCCGTTTGTTGCCACCTACCTGATTCAAAATGCCATCTGGTGGGTGGAATATGCCGGCATCGACGGCATACGAATGGATACCTACCCCTATGCAGACCGGTATTTCATCGCGGACTGGACCTGTGCCCTGCGTGCTGAATATCCAAAGCTGATGACGGTAGGCGAAGAATATGTAGATAAACCGGCTATTGTCGCCTATTGGCAGGAAGGTAAGGTAAGCCCTGATGGCTATCGCTCGTGCCTGCCCAGCTTGCTCGATTTTCCTATCCAGGCAAGGCTGGTAGATGCATTGAACGAACCAGTAGGCAACTGGAGCGGCTGGGTAAAAGCCTATGAGGCGCTTGCGATGGATTTCCTTTACGCCAATCCATATGATTTTGTCATTTTCCCGGATAACCATGACATGTCACGTATACTTAAGCAGGTGAATGATAATGTTGACCTGTTTAACCTCGCTATTGCCTATATGACGACCATGCGTGGCATCCCGCAGTTTTACTACGGCACCGAAATATTGATGACCCACGAAACGCCGGGCGATCACGGTGAGATTCGGGCGGATTATCCCGGAGGATGGGAAGGCGATGAGGTTAATGCCTTTACCGGTGATGGACTTACCGATGCACAGAAAGCAACGCAGGAATATTTCCGGACGCTGCTAAACTGGCGGAAAACATCAGCGGCGGTACATTATGGTAAAATCATGCATTACAATCCAAAAGATGGAATTTATGTCTATTTCCGCTATACAGATGACGATAAGGTGATGACTGTACTGAGTAAAAATAAGGAAGATGTCACATTAGACCTGTCACGTTTTTATGAGATGATAGAGGGTACAGAATCGGGCAAGGAAGTCATCACAGGAAAGGCCCTGAAGTTTGATGGATTCCTGACAGTACCGGCAATGGCGCCTATGATCATAGATCTGGATTAACGGGTGTTACCACAACTAAAAAGGCCTGGCATGATGTCAGGCTTTTTTTTTGTTGCAGATTCTAACCCACGGGCCCTGCCCAAAACTTACCCACAATCAACAGTTTCAACAATGAAGAAGTAATTTGAATTAAATTGTGTAAATATATAGAGCAGATCCGGCTTTTAGAACTGGCAGAAACTCTTATGGCTTTTCATAGCAAATACTTTTACCAGCCGTTCTTTATTTTAAAATTTGATTGATATCCTGTCTGCCAATGATAGCCATAATTTCAACAACATTATTTTCAATTCTGTAAAAAATGCTGTCCACCCCACATACACATCGTCTGTAACCAGGCTTGATATAATCTACTGAGGCAAATGAAAAAGGATTCTCAGCAATAATTTCAAAGTGTTCGAAAAAAGATTCAAAATATTTATCAGCTTGTATTTCTCCGAATTTTCGCATTCCATATTGATGTATCCGAATAAGATCATCTTTGGCTGCGTTACTGAGTTTATATTTAGCCATTAAATAAATCCTTGGATTGCTTAAGGATATCTTTTTTCCGATCTTCGGTAAAGCCACTAATCTCAGCAGATTCTAATTTAAGGCGAATCCAATCGACTTGTTTCTGCTGATTTCTTGCCTGACGAATCAAGTCGTTAATTAACTCACTTTTGCTGGAATACTCATTGCTATCAACCTGTTTTTTTAACCATTCGTCATTGGGCTTTGTAAACGAAATACTTTGTCGTGGCATAATTTTTTGATGTTAATTTACACCAATAATACACCAATTTCAAGTTTTTGGTTCGAGTTTTTATTGGAATGGCTGGTAACGTTTTGGCTATGCGCAGTGTCCCGAAGGGCATTGCGTATAGCTCCTGTGTAAAAGCATAAGTCCTTAACAGCTAACTTCTTAAATTAGGGTTTGCAAACAAAACTAAAAAGAAAGGAGCAAGGTCTTATGTTAGCTAAAGTTAATGATTTTTCAGGAATGAATATCTATGCGGGCATAGATATTCATGAAAAGAGCTTGTCGGTGGCTAAACTGCGTTTGAGAACGTTCTGAAACACTTATGGCTTTTCATAGCAGCGCATGTTGTAGCCAGTTTTTTATTTCTCTTTATTATATTTCTCCTTCAAGTTAGACACTTTATGCCAATCACAACCAAATACAAATGTCCTGTAAACGGGTCTTTCAGGTCCATAATATGGGATTTCGTCCTGCATGAATTCAATACTTAAAACTTTCAGTGTATTGGTCAATTCAATCGCTTCATTTTTATCAGTCGTAAATCCAATGCAATGAGCTTTAACCCATATATCAGATTTGATTTGGTTGTACGCGTACTCAATTAGTTCCTTTTCTGTGTCGAAGAACTTGACATTATCCTTTTGTCCTCTTTCGGTATAGTACCAAATAAATTGACCACCAATTTTGTCTATACCGAACACTTCGTAAATCTCATTGCCATTAATTGAATAGCTGTTGAAATTGAAGCGGTTTTCTTTCATCCACTTAGCTAATTCAATTTCAGTTATTGGTGTCATTTTTAAATTGGGTATAACGCCAAGTTAAGCTTAGTGGGTTTGTTTGTAAATTTCATTAAAAATATCTTTTAGCGGCTGGATTTCCAAAAAGAACAACACTATCGGGGTGGTTGGAGCCCATGAAGTCTTAGCGCTTGTTGCGGGGAGTTCTTTCCTTCATTTCCTTTAAATATGCTTTCAATTCAACAAAATTCATATCCTGCATATCCTCATTCATTTTATCTCTAATAGCCCTTAATTTTTTGACTACT
>CAZEQJ010000007.1:0-1829 GCA_964514385.1 uncultured Cytophagales bacterium | reverse complement strand
GTTTTTACTTTTGTCTTACTCATAAGTTCCAAGCTCTAGTGGTGAATAAATCTCTATCATTTTATAACCCATTTTGAGGTTTACAGAATTATATCCTCTTATTCTGTCAATGTTTACAATATGTTTAAAGTTCCAGCTTACCAATATGTCTGTCTTGCTTAAAGTTGCTAAGGCTATATGAAGACAGTCTGCATAGCTTGTTTTTCCTACAACTTTCTCTGAAATATACGCTTTTGCAAGCTGTTCAGCTTCTACGGTCACGTCAATTGTCTGAATTTGACTTGAAGGAATAATCTTCAGCAAATCCCTGACATATTGAGGTGCATTTTCAAGTTCGGCAGTCAAAACTTCTGAGACGATTAGTTCTATCCTATCGTTAACAATTCGATCAATAAAATTCACAGTTGGTTCTGAAAATTCCTCGTCAAAATATCCTCCGAAAACCGATGTATCTAAATATGCTGACTTGATCATTCCCAAAGTTACATGATAAAAAGGTCAGATACCAGTAGGACAAATTCCCCCCAACGTGTTGCAAATATGTTTTCGGCGGGGTTTTCGGAGCGCGTTCTGATCCACCGTTGAAAATGCTGGAACGGAGACGGAATGCTGGTTGCCAAACGCATCCCCCCGCTGAAATATATTTGCTGTTACCGCCTGGTGTTTATTCATTTATGTAATTTTTATTTTCAATTTGCTACTTTCCTGGTCGCCGTGCATTGGGACAGACACACTTATTGACAAGTTTCGGTCGTGCGGTTGCCTTTTTAAAGCGACTTGGCAATGTGTGTGGCTGTGAAGCGTTTGCTAAATATTAATTACATAGCATTTATATTTAGTTTTTCGATGAAATAATAATTCGGCGATAACTTGTAAGAGTTGGCTCTCCGTTGTCAGTTACCTCACAAATAATATGAATTGTTTTACCTGCCGAATCAGATGGTATGTCGATTGTAATTTTATCTGAATTGACATTTTGAATTGTGACCTTTCCCTTGTAAGAGCCTGCTTCTGGCATTATCCACCATTTAAAAGTTAATTGGTCATTTTCTGGGTCATATGTTTTTGAGGCATCAAGCACAATTGACTTTCCTTGTTTCTTTTTGATGTGAACAATGTCAATGCCTTCGTTCTCATTAAGAACAATTATTGGATTTCGATTCCCTTTACCTTCTGCTGCCCAATCCATTCGGGAGGCAAAATTATTAAAGGTTGCCGAATAGAAATAGTTTTCATAATTATTACATATTTTATTGGCTTTCCCATTATGGTTGGTGTATGCAAAAGTGGAATCATCGGGGCAAATACCCCACTCGAAATATCCTCCCCAGCTAACCTGACCTGGGACAAGTGGATTGTTTAATCCATTTGGCATAACATAAAGAAATGAAGGGGTATCACCTTCAACACCAAATTTGTACTTGGGATAAACTTTTCCAAGGTCTCCATGATTTTGTATGTGGAGTTCATATTCATCCCAATTGTTTTTTCCAGTGCCATTTTGATACTTCCATGCACACTCATCCCAAAGAAACATTAAGTCTTTTTCAAATTCACTTCTCATCCATTGGTGAGAACTAATGTTGTACGGAGTGCCTCCTTTGTATGACCTGTCTTGGTCTGTTATTGCATAAGTTGGCACTTTATGCAAAAATTTCTTTAATTCACTCTCACTTCTTTCTTGTTGAACTTGCCAAATAGATTGTGCCAGAGTATTTCCACCACCCCAAAGTAAAATCCACAATGGACGTTCATCGTTTTCATCTGCCAGTTTTATAATTAAATTACTTCCGTCAGATATATTGTCTTTGCCAATTTTATCAATCCCT
>CAZEQJ010000006.1:120085-130030 GCA_964514385.1 uncultured Cytophagales bacterium | reverse complement strand
CAGCTGGTTCAGAGCATCTGCCTTACAAGCAGAGGGTCGGGGGTTCGAATCCCTCTTTGCCCACGAAATCTTAAAAGCATCTTGAATTTAGTTTCATGATGCTTTTTTGTTTTTGAATGAAATGAAGGGATCACGAGGGCATAGTGCGGCATGCCATGCGGGTACGAGCTAATCCCTCTTTGCCCACGAAATCTTAAAAGCATCTTGAATTTAGTTTCGGGATGCTTTTTTCGCCTTCTGCAAACTCCCTAAGATCTCTAACTAAGTTACTTGAATGATAAAGTTGAATTTGAATTAAATTCTAAACTCGTCAGTTGATAATCCACATCAATATAAACATTTAAAGCTAAATCATCCTGACTGGTTTAATCCTTGTGGTGTTAAACCCAAAGAAACTTGTAGATAACCTAAATAAACTTTATATTTATTGAGATTAAAAGCCACAAACATGAAAAGTAATCAAAAATTAAGAAATTGTTTGACAAGAGGTCAGGTTGCTCAGATGCTGAATATTTCATATTCAACTCTAGCAAGACGCATTAAAGATTCCGAGATTCATATTACTTCAAATAAACTTCTTTCTCCCAAAGAAATCGATAAAATATTTAAAATCTTTGGTGTTAATGTGGATGATTAAGTTGATTATATTTCAAAGTGCTACCTTTTCAATCATTTTTATTATTTAAATGAATTTGTTTATTTATTTGATCTCAACTAAATATAAAATGAGATGAGAAAGAAATTATTAAGAAGCGGTATTCTGTTAACATTAGGGCTAATGTTAACATTTAACCTAAATTCAAGTAATGCGCAGTCTGAACCTGTTATAATTATTGATGAAGGTGGGGGTAATAAGGTGACTTGTTATTCTACATTTGCTATTTGGCCTTTTCCATCAATTGTTAAAAATTGCGCCAATTGTAAGAATATGTACTTCGTACTTTGCGCTGACAGAGGAGAATGCAATGTGCCTAATTAATCAAAAAAGTAAGTAATTAGTTATGAAAGCCTTTATTTCATCCTTTTTAGTGTTTATTTTTTTTATTTCATGTAAAATGGATGAAAAAAAAATGGTTTTGAAAGATTTTCCAATGACCTATAATTTAGAGTCCCGAAAAATAAAAGTGCCGGAAGTCTTATACCATGTAACACAAATAAATGCTTTGGATAACTTTTTAGTATCAATGGATTTTCAGGCAGATACGATATTTCAAATATTTAGTCTGCCTGATTTTAAACATTTAGGGGGTTTTATTCATAGGGGTAGAGGTCCTGGAGAACTTCAAGAAATAGATCCGATTTTACTACGAAATTATCATAGTGATGATTTCTACTTTGTTTCAAATGGTTCAGTTCATTATGTCACCTATCTTGATACAGCCTTTACTATTGCAGGAAAAATAGAATTGAATTCTGAACTTCGGTTTATGAATCAGGTTGTAATACTTGATTCATTAACTATAATAGGGTATGATATTTACAGAAATGAAGAGCGAGAATTTATAAAATACAATTCTGATCGAGATAATTATACAGCATTTGGCCCTGAATATCCAGAATTCACAAAAGGAATAAGAAGTGACAGAAAGATAATGGCCTCAACAAAGTCTCTGACGCTAAAGCCAGATAAGTCAAGGTTTGCCGCTTTATATGATAAAGTACAAATGATGAGAATTTATTCCAGAAATGGGGAACTAATTAAAGAAGTGGTTTTTAAGGATTCACCTCATCCTTCAATAAAATTTTTAAATGGGGATATAAGCAACCTCAGTAATGAAGTGATACATTATATTAAAATACAGTCAACCGATAAATACATATACGGATTATATATTGGTAAAAAAATGGAAGAATTACCTCCTGGATTGTCAAGCCTTCCTTGTGAGTTACATGTCTGGGATTGGGAAGGTTCTCCGATTGCCTCATATAGAATCAAAGATAAATTATTTAGTTTTGACATAACTAAAGATGACAAAATATTGATAGGGTCGTCTTTAGAGGAGATTAATACATTTTTCACCTACCCACTCATTCATGATTATTAAAATATTTCTTCCTATAATTTTTGCACTTTTAGTGTCATGCAATAAAAGCTCAAATAATGTCTCAGAATTTTCGAAGCCTTTCTATTCAGTATCTCTTGAATATGGGTTTAAGCCAAATAAAGTGCAATACGAAACCTTAAAAAACGGGTCATGGATCCGGCACAGAGATCATTTTTTTTATAAAAATAGGACTAATTTACTAATCCAAACAATTATTGATTCCACTCATACTACGGACTTTTCAATTAAAGAAGTGTTGCAATGGGCTTATGATGATTTCAAACGAACCGAAATAATCGATATTGATACATTAGATCTAAATGGATTATTTACTATCAAAACTGTATTAACAAAAGAAACTTATGATATAGCATATGATAATTATACCAAATTTTATGAGACTTCATGGACAATTCGTGGCACAGATAAAATTTTCTTTGTTAAGCTAAATTCAGATAATGAGACAAAGTATAATGAAGCAGTGCATGATGCAGAGAGGATGGTAAGTAGTTTTAGAGAGAAATAGACCCATTATTATAGTTTTAATACTTTCAATTGGTAGCTGGTCAGTCCGCCGGTTGGCGGATACAAGCAGAGGGTCGGGGGTTCGAAATCGTAGATTCACGAGGGATAGTGCGGCATGCCTGTGGGTACGAGCTAATCCCTCTTTGCCCACGAAGTATCAAAAGCATCGTTGATTCTATTCAATGATGCTTTTTTATTTTACAGCGAATCTGAAGGGATCACGAGGGGATAGTGCGGCATGCCATGCGGGTATGCGTAACTAAACTGGTCTTAGCGATACTAAGGCCTTGTCAGCATACGCCTCTTAAGCTTTAGTACCCTCTGCTGTCCTGAGGTTTCAAATCAGGTTGTAATTACTGCATGTTCACGCAATATTCTTAGTAATTAATTTGTGTAAGGCGAAACTACCTAGAAACGGTGATCTGGTGGATGTGGTTTTTAAAAAAATGAAAGGGGATTATGAACAATTATAAACAGGTGCATATATTCGACTTTGTAGGTATATGGTGGTTATTACTGATATATTGATGTTATCATTAAGCCAGACTAAAATTTTTAATCTTAAAAGGAAAAATATCAGTATCTTAGAGTATGGATAAGGTAAAAAATCGAGAATTATTAATTGAAAAAATTAAAGGGATAAGTGACCAAAACTTAATTGATGAAATTAATAGACTCTTAGACATAGGGATTGATGAATCTGCATATATCCTAAGTAAAGATCAAAAAGAAGCAATTCAAGAAGCCAGAAATCAAATCAATAATGGAGAAGGAATTCCATCAGATCAGATTTTTAAAGAGGCAGATGAATGGACAAAAAAGTAATCTGGTCACCTAGAGCCAGAAATGATTTAAAATCAATTTTAGAGTATTGGATAATTAGAAATAAATCCAACGCATACAGTGTAAAACTATCATCCTTATTTAAAGAAGCAACACAATTCATTAGTCATCATCCAAAAATGGGAAAACTAACTGATGACAAAAGTGCAAGATTTAAAATAGTTCGAGATTATCTTTTTTTTATGAAGAATTTGATGATCAAATTTTAATACTTACAATTTGGGATGGAAGACAAAATCCAGAAAAATTAAAAATAAAAGATCCCCAGGCCTAATGATAACAAACCCTAAAGTCCATGCTCTCCCTTGACTTTGCCCTCGCTGAGTACTTTAGCTGGACCGTAACCGCCAATGCTGACCGCGAAACAGCACTGTGTATAGATTTATGGCTTTTTTATACATATTGGTTGATCTGTGTATAGATATCCTCATTTTCTTTACAAAAGGCGTTATCTTTATATAGATTTTTAAAAATACTTTCCGAATGGAGTCTTGGGGACTAACAGAATTACCGGTAAACATTTTAAGATTTGAGTTTTAATTCATCCAGAAAAGATAACATTGAGCGAATTCCACAGCCATACATCATCACATTTTTTTCAGGGGCGATGCAACCTACAAGTCAAATGAGTCATCTACCTCATGTACTAATTAAACCACAAAAATGAAACACCTTATTGTAATTCCGATATTACTCTTTTTCACTACTGCATGTTCCGTACAGCAATCGGCCGGAAATGCCGCCAACGAAAGTGATTTAGAAAAATCAATGCAGCAAATTGTCGCCGAGATTAACCATTCGTATGACGTAGAACGCATACAATATGAATATCTGGGCAAGCCAGACCCTGTGGAGAATCCTAACAGTACCATCCGGGTAAGTCTTTATAACATTGATTCGGATGAGAATAAGGATGTTATCGGCAAAAAACTGGCGGAGAAAATCTACCATACTTCAGAGCATACCAGCCAGTATGGTGTGATTTGGGTATCATTTATAGATTCATGGCCAAACCCCTATTTTCGGGTTTTCGCAAAAACAAGGCATCTGGTGTATCAGGCGGACGAGTTAATGTAAACTCACAAAATGTATGATTGGATTGTAGCGGTGTTGCTCAAGGTCCGGCTGATACCGGCCGTGATGATGTTTTGGCGTCAGGAATAATGAGGGTAAAAGCTCTTACACGGGTGTCTATATCATGCCGTATCGGCCTGTAGTTTTTAATACTCGTCGCAGGAATTGAAGATTGAACCAACCGATTTATTGGTTACATTTATCGCGTTGATGATCTGTTAACCCTCATGATCCTTCAAAGTGAACACCTACAGTGGCAATCAAAAAATCAGGCAACTTGAAAAGCGAAAGGGGGGATATTTTTATCTGGAACTTGACGCCGACATCGTCAATCAGTTTGAAAACAAAAAGGCCACCCGGGTCATCTGCACCATCGACAATACCTTATCGTTTCGATGTGGTCTAAACCACCTTGGCAATGGGAATTTTTTCATCATTGTAGCCAAAAAACATCTCGATACACTGGGCAAAGATTCCGGCGACTCAGTCGAGTATCGGGTAGATAAAGACCCGGATCAGCTGGGTGTTGAAATGCCGGAAGTACTTGAGGTGCTACTTTCTCAGGATACAGATGCAAAGCGTATATTTGATGCGCTGACGGACGGCAAGAAAAGGAGCCTGATTTACAGCCTTGCCAGGACCAAAGATATGGATATTCAGGTCCGGAACATCATGGACTTCCTGGATCAGGAGGGCTTGAAAATGAAATAAGAGAGCCTACAGGCTATCTGATCCCGAAAAAGGAGTCAAACTATTCACTTCAGTTTTATACCCGGCATATATTTCAATAAAAAGGAAGCCTCAGGGGGGTAAAGTCACAAATAATTGACTTTACATTAGTAAATAATATTCATATATATTCTAATCAAAATGAGGTATTCAATTAAAATTGCTGCTTTTCTAATACTATCCATTTTATTTACCACGAATATGCTGGCACAGTCAAAAGGACCTGTTTTCACCTCGGCTACCTACCAAGGGAGAGATAAGGTGTACATGGAAAATCCGCTTGGCGAAGATGAATTTTATAACCCGATCTTACAGGGATGTTATCCAGATCCGGCCATTACCAAAAAAGGGGATGACTATTATATGGTATGCTCATCTTTTGCTATGTTTCCGGGGGTGCCGATTTTTCACTCCAATGACCTGGTAAACTGGACACAGATAGGGCATGTACTGGACAGAACTTCTCAACTGGATGTACACAATACACCTATCAGTGCAGGAGTATACGCGCCCGGTATTACCTACAACCCATACAACGACACATTCTACATGATCACTACAGCTTTTGCCGGCGGTCTGGGTAACATAATAGTAAAAACCAAGGATCCTAAAGAAGGATGGAGCGATCCGATAAAACTGGACTTTGACGGTATAGATCCATCTATCTTTTTTGATGACAACGGAAAGGCATATGTTGTACACAATGATGCACCCAATGAAGGTGAAGAGTTATATAGCGGTCACCGGGTGATCAAAATCTGGGAATATGATGTCCAAAACGATCAGGTAATCCCTGATACGGATAAGATAATTGTCAATGGCGGGGTTGATCTGAACGATAAGCCGATATGGATTGAAGCACCACATATCTACAAAAGGAATGGAAAATACTATCTAATGTGTGCTGAAGGTGGTACCGGCGGATGGCATAGCGAGGTGATTTTTATTAGCGACGACCCGAAAGGACCCTACGTACCTGCGCCAAGCAATCCAATTCTCACCCAACGGTATTTCAGCAAAGACAGAAGAAACAAAGTGGACTGGGCCGGCCATGCTGACATCATCGAAGGACCGGATGGAAAATATTATGGTGTATTTCTTGCTATCAGGCCAAACGAAGAAGATCGGGTAAATACCGGAAGAGAGACTTTCATTTTACCCGTAGACTGGTCCGGAGAATTTCCTGTTTTTGAAAATGGCCTGGTTCCGATGGAACCTAAATTAAAACTACCCGCCGGTGTAGAAAATAAAACAGGGCAGGATGGATATTTCCCTAATGGCAATTTCACCTACACAGAGAATTTTAACGCTGAGGTACTGGATTTTCGATGGATAGCCATGCGGGGACCCAGAGAAGCATTTATTGAAACAGGTAAGAAAGGGTTACAGATTAAACCTTTTGAATCGCATGTGAAGGAGCTCAAGCCTGTATCTACACTATTTCATCGTCAGATGCATAATAGCTTTGAATTTACGGCAGTTATGGAGTATAAGCCAGCTTCAGAAACTGATCTGGCCGGCATCACATGCTATCAGAATGAAAACTCAAATTATGTATTTGGTGTTACCAAAATCAATGATGAATACGTGCTTTTACTCGAAAAAACGGCTACAGAAGGTAGATGGAGAGACCGAAAAACAGTTTCAGAAGTAATAAGCACCGCGACGGCAGATATTAAAAAGCCAATTCACCTAAGGGTGACAGCAGAAGGAGATGCCTATAGTTTCAGCTATTCTGCGGACGGTGAAAATTTCACACCTATCAGCGAACCAGTTTCAGGTGATATACTGTCTACCAACGTTGCCGGCGGATTTACCGGGGCACTGATCGGACTGTATGCCACTGCGGGAAACACATCGCTTCCTAAAGCTGACGCAAACTGACCGGTTCGGCGTTCTTAAAATACCTTAACTCAAAACAATAGAAGAAGCTTTTCCCTGAAAGGCTTCTTCTTAATTATAAAAACCACATCTATGCAAAAACACATTTACCACATAAGCTTCTTTTTCTTCCTTTTATTGCAGGTATTTGCGAAAGCTCAGGATCTGCCACGGCTGCATGTTGAGGGAAGGCATCTGAGAGATACACATGGTAATATTGTGTTGTTGCACGGATATGCTCAAACTTTCTCGCCGTGGTTTAATGAACGGGGTACACAATGGACAAACTATGATGTAGAAGGCTGTCTAAACTATAATCAACGGATAATAGATGAAATTTTAGAAGCAGGATGGGATATGAATTTTGTGAGGATGCACATGGATCCTTACTGGTCAAGCACGCCGGGTTGTGAAGGTCGATATGAAGGGGAAGAATGCTTCAATGAGCAGCGCTTTATTCAATATCTGGATGAGGTATTTGTTCCGATGACAGAATATGCCGTCTCAAAAGGCTTATATGTGATCCTCAGACCTCCGGGGGTCGCGCCTGAAAGGATAGAGGTAGGAGGAGTGTACCAAGAATTCCTTTTAAAAGTATGGGGTCGGGTGGCACAACACCCAAGACTAAAAAATCATCCAAATGTGATGTATGAGCTGGCCAATGAGCCCATCGATATATTGGGCACAGATGGTACATATGGCGCCAGTTCACAGGGCCATTTTGACAACCTGAAAATCTATTTTCAGGAGATCGTAGATACGATCAGGCATTATGCCGATAACATCCTCTGGATACCCGGACTGGGCTACCAGTCGCTTTATCAGGGCTTTGCCGTAAATCCGATTGAAGGGGAAAATATAGGGTATGCAGTACATGTGTATCCCGGATGGTTTAACAGCGGCAGCGGTTACGAACCGTTTCAGCGAGGCTGGGATAATCAGGTTGCTCCTGTTGCTGAGTTTGCACCGATTGTGGTGACAGAAATGGATTGGGCGCCCGAAGAATATGAAAGTTCCTGGGGTACCGGAATTACCGGGACTGCCGGTGGTGAAGGTTTTGGAGCCAATTTCAAAAAAATAGTAGATGACGAAGGCAATGTAAGCTGGCTACTCTTCACAGAGCCACATTTACTGGCACAATTTGATAGCGTACCGCCGGCAGACGGGGAGGAGTATACTTTTTTAAACGACCCTGAGGCATGTCCGTGGCCCATTTTCCATTGGTATCAGGAGTATGCAAAAGAAAATTTCCCGCGCCCGGAATATCAATTCACTGCAACAGCTGATAATGGTGACGGTACGTTTTCTAATCCCATTATACGGGGAGACTTTCAAAATCCTGAACTGCTTCGCAGGGACAATACATTTTACTTAATCTCTACCAATAATTTACATTTCCCGTCAGCGACTATACTGGAATCAAAAGACCTGGTTAGCTGGTCTTACAGTGACGTGGCATATGATGAATTGCCACTGGAGAATATCATTTATATCAATGAAGGATCACCGGAGGGTGGTAGCATGGTCGAATTGGCTTCTGGTGAATGGTGGACAGTCAAAAGTACTGATCAGGGTGCGCTAGGGGATTTTCCGCAGCTGATTCCGGTGAATATGGATACGGGCGACCCCCAGCCCGATGAATCTCTTTTCAATGGAAGCGGAATTAATAAACCTCAAATAAACAGGGAGTATATTCCTTCCTACATCACTACCAATGATGTGTTCAGAGATTATATCATGAAACCGCAATGGTTCTGGAAGGGCGACACCGATACATCGGCGTGGTCGCTGGTAGATCGGGCAGGGTTTTTACGACTCAAAACCAGCCAGGTCGTTAATGGTATACATGAAATAGATAATGTACTAAGTCAGCGCATGCTGTCAATGCCGGATGAAGCATCCATCTACGCGACAGTTCGATTGGAACTGGATAACCTTAAGAATGGGGATGTAGCAGGATTATCAGTTTATGAAGCTGACCCTGCCCATAAATTTATTGGTGTTCGCAAAGTGGCTGGCGAATCGCATATTGTATATTTCGATGGCAGCCAGACCGATAGTGTGAGTAATCTTAATGGAAGTGAAATTTACTTTAGAAGCATTGTCAACACCACTACAAATACTTTTGATCTGCACTACAGCCTTGATAATGAAAACTATCAGCTCGCCGCGCAGGCCATACCCCTGTACGATCAGACAGCTGCAGGTAGTAAATTTGGTGTCTTTATATTTGCAACCGAAGATGTGGGCGGATTTGTAGATATTGACTGGTTCTCTACTGAAAGTACGTTTGGTGAGGATCAATTTTATGCAGATGATTTTGAGCCATATACCAGGGAATCGTTAACTCTGAAGAGATTGCTGATAGAAGGTGGGAATACGATCACCGTTCAAACCAGCAGCACCTATGATCTCAGTATCCTGGCAGAATTTCAAGATGGACAGACCGAAGATGTGGGCGATCAGGTTGAATTCACAAACCTGAACCCGGATGTAATAAACATGTCCTGGAGGGGCGATATAGTGGCGTTAAAGGATGGAAATGCCACGGTAACGCTAAGCTATCAGGGCCCTTTAGGTGGACAGAGTCAGGATACCTTACACATTAATTCCACAGCATTTCCGCTGAAGTCTAATCTGTTTAACCCCGACATTTGGGAGAATGGCTCATTTGACGAACAGACCAAAACCATTCAAACCGGACAATTTGGGTTTGCCGGCTGGGAATATGATGGTATCGACCTGTCTGATTATAAATACATCGTTGTCAGGCTGGGCAGTGCTAACAACGCAAATATCGACTTCCGTCTGTTTGCGTGTATCGAAAGTACGCACGAGTGACATCGCC
>CAZEQJ010000006.1:111315-120075 GCA_964514385.1 uncultured Cytophagales bacterium | reverse complement strand
CGACGTTTAGTAATGGCGAGGCCGTTGTGAATCTAAGAAATCTGCAGAAAGATGATGGATCAAGGTTAGATCCTGAGCATGTGTATATCGCAGGTTTCTGGTCAAACGGAAGTAACCCATTTGTCATTGATACCATATTTTTGTCCAATTCAAACGAATATGACCCGCCTTCTATCTATGTGAAGAATAATGAGCAAACCGAAATATTTGATATTGAAGGATTTGCATACAATAAAAATGAAGGGCCCTCGCTTCCGGTATCGGCCTTTGTTTCGGGTTATTTATTAACCAATGATATAAATATTACCGCGCCGGATAATTATGAAATATCTACGGATAGCCTCACCGGTTATGGCACTCAGCTAACTGTTGATCGAAATACAGCCCTTAGTGAGGGTGTCAAAATATTTATCCGCCTGAAGTCGGGGTTAAACCCTGGTATTTACGAAGCGGAGCTTTCCTTAACATCGCAGGGGGTATTTGATAATAATATCAGGCTAAGGGGAGAAGTGTTTTCTGTGCCTGAAATCATACCGTCTACGTATGAGATTACCGGACTGAATTATTTCGGCAATGGTCCTTCAGCCAATAAATCGTTTACCATTGAAGCCAACGGATTAAGCGATGATGTCGTAGTGTCAGCACCGGAAAGCTTTGAAGTATCATTATTCTTTTCAAGCGGATATCAATCCGAGTTGCTTTTCCCTAATAACACCGGCACCCTGGCTCGACAAGTATTTGTACGGCTAAAGGCTGGATTGGAAGAAAATATCTATGAAGAGCAACTGGTCATTTCATCAAACGGAATAAATGACGTAATCATAAACCTTTCAGGTAGTGTAGGACAGGTACTGAGTATAGAAAACGAAAAATTAAAAGTGATTGCAGAATATTATTTTGCTGCGGATGGCCGCAGGCTGACTTCAACAGCAAATTATAAAGGTGTGATCATTGTTCAGCAACTACTTGAAAATGGCACCATAATTTCCACCAAAATTTTGAAATAGACCTATGAACAGTAGAGGTATTTATGTGCTGATTCTAATTGCAGCCAGCATTGCGGGAAAGGCTCAAAACCCAATAATCCAGACCATATTCACTGCTGACCCTGCGCCTCTGGTACATAATGACACACTTTTTTTGTATACCACCCATGATGAAGATAGTTCAACCTGGTTTACCATGAAAGACTGGCGTGTCTTCTCTACTACGGATATGGTAAACTGGACGCATTACGATGTAGCGCTTTCACTTGATGATTTTCCATGGGCAGATAAAGACGCATGGGCTGCACAGTGTATTTACCGCAATGGCAAGTTTTATTTTTATATATGCGCGCACCACAAAGAAAAAAAACAGATGGCTATAGGCGTGGCGGTATCCGATAAGGCGACAGGGCCTTTTAAACCGGTATCGGATCAACCTTTCATTTCAGCGAACTGGGGTGACATAGATCCCACTGTTTTTATCGACGATGATGGACAGGCCTATTTATACTGGGGAAACCCCGACCTGTGGTATGTGAAACTTAATGAGGATATGATCTCTTATGATGAAAGTGTGGGTGTCGTTCGTGTACCGCTGACTCATGAAGCTTTTGGTGTTCGGAAGGGAGATGACCGGAGAAATACGCAATATGAGGAAGGTCCGTGGTTATACAAAAGAGACCAGACCTATTACATGCTCTATCCGGCCGGTGGTGTTCCGGAACATTTAGCTTATTCTACAGGACCATCTGCAACAGGTCCGTGGACGTACCAGGATACCATCATGCATATTATCAAGGATAAAGGTGCATTTACCAACCATCCGGGTCTGGTTGACTATAAGGGTAGTACCTATCTTTTTTATCATAATACCGGCTTACCGGGTGGTGGTGGCTTTAACCGGTCGGTTTGTGTGGACGAATTGAAGTTTAATGCGGATGGTTCTATACCCGTTATTCAGCCTACATGGCAGGGAGTTGGTCCTGTTGGCAGCCTTGATGCATCCGGTTGGGTAGAGGCAGAAACCATTGCCTGGGAAGAAGGATTGGAAACAGCATCAGATGGCGATCAGCTTTATATTACAGATGCCCATAAGGGCGACTATGTTAAAGTACGGGCTGTCGACTTTGGAGAGGGCAGGAAATCTATTGTACTCAACGTGGCGTCCCCAACTGGCGGTAAAATCCATGTATACAAAGGTTCGATGACAGGGGAGCCATTATTAACCGTTGATGTTGACAATACGGGAGGCGCAACGACTTGGAAAAATGTGGAAGCTTCTTTTAAAAAAATAAGAGGGGTGCATGATCTTTATTTTGTATTTGATCTGGAAGCCGGACAAACGCTGAACCTGAATAAGTGGAAGCTTAAATAAATCTAAAATGAATCGAATTATACTATTTTTTAGCACTATCATTTTTTTGATCGTTCTGAGTAGTTGTGAAAAGCAGCCTGCCTATCAAAACACCAATCTTTCTTTCGGGGAGCGTGCCGATGATTTATTGTCCCGAATGACTCTTGAAGAAAAGGCGGCATTAATGTGCGATGTTTCTGAGGCAATTCCGCGGTTGGGAATCAAAAAGTTTAATTGGTGGAGTGAAGCGTTACATGGCTATGCAAACAATGACAATGTCACTGTATTTCCTCAACCGGTTGGCATGGCTGCCTCATTTGATGATGAGCTGGTATATCAGATTTTTGATGCCGTATCAGATGAGGGCAGAGCTAAATACAATGAGTGGATTGCTGCAGGCAATGAAAACAAGCGCTTTCTTAGTCTATCTGTATGGACGCCTAATGTGAACATTTTCCGTGACCCGCGATGGGGCAGGGGGCAGGAAACATATGGGGAAGACCCTTACCTTACTTCACGAATGGGTGTGCAGGTGGTCAAAGGATTACAGGGCCCGGAAGATGCTAAATACCGGAAGCTACTGGCATGCGCCAAGCATTATGCTGTTCATTCCGGCCCCGAATGGAGCAGACATGAATTAAATCTGGAAAATGTTGACCCACGGGATCTCTGGGAAACCTATCTGCCTGCTTTTAAATCACTGGTGACGGAAGCTAATGTAAGGCAGGTCATGTGTGCCTATCAAAGGTTTGAAGGCGAGCCTTGTTGTGGCAGCGATAAGCTTTTGCAGGAGATTTTACGGGAGCAATGGGGGTTTGAACACCTTGTTGTATCTGATTGCGGAGCGATTCAGGATTTCTTTACCTCTCATAATGTATCAGAAGACGCTATACATGCCGTGGCAAAAGGTGTAAACGCAGGAACCGATCTTGAATGTCAGTGGAATAATCATCATTATAAATTGATACCCGAAGCGGTAGAAAGGGGGCTTATAAAAGAAGAGGATGTCGATATTCGGTTAAGAAGAGTTCTTATCGGACGGTTTGAACTAGGAGAAATGGATCCGGACGAATTGGTGCCGTACACACAGATTCCACCATCTGTTCTGAATAACGAAAAACATAGAAACCTGGCCCTGGAGATGTCCAGAAAATCGATGACGTTACTGCAGAATAACAACGATATTCTGCCACTGAGTAAAAGCCTGGATAAAATTGCTGTGATTGGCCCTAACGCAGATAATGAGCCCATGCTATGGGGAAATTATAATGGTACTCCCGTGCGTACAATCACCATACTCGACGGTATTAAATCGAAAATAGCAGAAGAAAATATCATTTATGACAAGGCCGTCGATCTCGTCGAAGATAAAGTTACAGAGAGTTATTTTTCACAACTTCGTGCCGAAGGGTCGCAGGGGATCAAAGCTATCTACTGGAACAATAGTGACAGAGAAGGCGAACCTGTGATCAGCACCCAAATCACCAATCCGATTAAGCTTACTACAGCAGGTCAGCATGAGTTTGCTTCAGGAGTCATGCTCGAGGGTTTTTCTGCCAGATATGAAACAGTATTCCAGCCAACCCTGTCAGAAGAACTGGTCTTTAAGGTAGGTGCCACCGGTTATTTTGAGCTATTTGTAAATGACTCATCGCTTGTCAGGTATAATAACTGGCGAACGCTTCCATCCAGAATCCCTTACTTTTTTGAAGCAGGCAAAGAATATACTATCGAGATTCGCTTTGCACAGCTTAATAACTGGCAAGCTAATATCGAATTTAATTTTGGTAAGGAAGTGGATATTGATTTCACACAATTGATTGCAAAGCTCAATGGCGTAGAGACCGTGATTTATGTAGGAGGGTTATCAGGATTACTGGAAGGTGAAGAGATGCCGGTTTCCTATCCCGGGTTTAAAGGAGGTGACCGAACCAACATTGAACTCCCATCTGTGCAGCGAAGATGTCTGGAAGCTTTAAAGAAAGCGGGTAAAAAGGTAATATTCGTCAATTGTTCAGGTTCCGCAATTGCGCTTACTCCGGAGACTAAAAACTGTGAAGCCATACTGCAGGCATGGTATGGCGGTGAGTCAGGCGGACAGGCCGTTGCTGATGTCTTGTTTGGCGACTATAATCCGTCGGGAAAGCTATCGGTCACGTTTTATAAAAACTCCGATCAATTAGGTGATTTTGAGGATTACAGCATGAAAGGAAAAACGTACCGCTTTATGGACGATGCCCTCTTTCCTTTCGGTTATGGATTAAGCTATACCCGATTTGATATCGGTCAGGCGCAGCTGAATGCTACAGAAATGGGGGTAAACGATAAGTTGACTATAACTATTCCTGTTGCCAATGTTGGTGATTATGATGGCACTGAAGTGATTCAGGTCTATGTTAAAAAGGAGGGCGATACAGATGGCCCGATTAAAACATTACGGGCATTTCAGCGGGTTGAGCTGAAAGCAGGGGACAAGGAGGATGTAGAATTAGCATTAACCGCAAAGGCATTTGAGTTTTATGATCGTGATCAGGAAACGATGACTACTGCCCCTGGCGTATATAATATTTACTATGGTAATAGCTCTGCCCCGGAGGACCTGAGCACGGTGCAAATTAAAATCAACTGATAAAGATAATTATACCTTGAGTTTTTTATAATTCTCATGGATGGTAAATTAAAAAATGGAGGTTTTTATTCATCGCATACTGACGATTAACCTGCTATCATTTTTGATGATGTCATTGACGCCTGGTCTTTCTGCCCAGGAAGTCAGCTTGCGGTCCCCTAATGATAGGATTCAGGTGGAACTCTTTGGTGAAAATCCGGAAGAATTCACTTCCTGGTTTTTGAAGCTTAGTTATCAGCATACAGGAAAACTAACAACAGTTATTCCAAAAATTGATCTGGGACTTGTAAGAAATGATGCTGATTTTTCCAGCGACCTAAAGCTGGTAAAAGTAAGCAAGCCAGTAACCATTACAGATGATTATGATGCCCTTTACGGTAAAAGGTCACACCCAACCAATCAGGCATCAGAAATTGTGGCCACTTTTCAGAATAAAAATAAATCCAGGCTAAATATTATTATCCGGGCTTACAGTGATGGAATGGTCTTCAGGTATGAATTTCCTGAAAAGGTGGGGCAGCATACCATTACAGATGAGGTAACCGCCTATACTATTCCGGATAGTACAAGGAGGTGGCTGCAAAAATTCAACCCGGCAAATGAAGGTTATTATCGTAAATCAGTTATCGCCAATGAACAGAAAGATTGGGCTTATCCCGCATTATTTCAGTCCCCGGATAGTGCTTGTTTCTATTTATTGCACGAAGCGGATTTAGGCAGATCTTATTGCGGTACCAAGCTTACCAATTACGCAGATAAGGATCAGTACAAGCTTATATTTCCTGACGACTGGAATGGCCGGGGTGTTGGGGAGCCAGAGCCTGTAATTACACTGCCATGGAAATCGCCGTGGCGCGTCATTATCATGGGAAGTCTGGCAGATATCGTGGAGTCGACATTGGTTGATGATGTATCATCACCATCGGTTATCTCAGATACAGATTGGATCAAACCCGGGCTGGTTTCCTGGAATTACTGGTCGAATAATCATGGCACAAAAGATTTCCAGGTGGTCAGAGAGTTTACGGATCTCGCGGTTCGTATGAAATGGCCATATACCTTACTTGACTGGGAGTGGGATGCGATGGCAAATGGAGGTAACCTGGATGATGCGTTAGACTATATTCACTCGAAAGGCATAAAACCGCTGATTTGGTATAATTCCGGTGGAGAACACAACTGGGTAGGGGCTACACCTAAAGACCGCATGCTTACCCATGAAAACCGGGTGGAGGAGTTTAAAAAACTTAACCGGCGAGGGATTGTAGGAGTGAAAGTTGATTTTTTTGAAAGTGAAAAGCAGGACATGATCAACTACTACCTTGATATCATTGAGGATGCCGCAGAATTTGAAATCATGGTCTATTTTCATGGCTGCCTGGTACCCCGGGGATGGCAGCGGACCTATCCTAATTTGATGACATACGAAGGTGTTCGTGGAGCAGAATGGTATAATAATGTTCCTGATTTTACCTACGAAGCCCCGACGCATAATACCATTTTACCTTTTACCAGAAATGTGGTAGGGTCAATGGACTATACACCGGTTACGTTTACTAATTCTCAACACCCTCATATTACCTCATATGGCCATGAGCTGGCTCTGGGCATATTATTTGAATCTGCCCTTCAGCATTTGGCGGACCGGCCCGATGGATATGACCAGTTACCATTCGAAGCACGCGAATTATTGCAGAAACTGCCTACCGTATGGGACGATACCCGATTTTTGAGTGGCTATCCCGGCCAGGATGTGGTTATGGCAAGACAAAAAGGAAATACATGGTATATCGCTGGTATCAATGGCGAGGATAAAACAAAAAATCAGACGTTAGCACTGGATTTTCTTCAGGAAGGAAAAAAATACAGGGTAATGCTGATAGCCGATGGGGAGCACGATACCAGGCTTCATACTACATATGATGTTATGGACAATACCTCTGCCATTGAAGTGCACATGTTGCGACGTGGAGGGTTTGTGGCCGTTGCAAAGATGATAGAGTAGTCTTATTGCTTCATTTGTCACGTGTACTAAACCGACGGACCTCCTATGCAGGGCACAAACAGTTATAATATTTTTTAAATAAACCTCATAGAATGAAGAATATAGGATACGCTTGCTTTTTCTCATTACTGTTTATTCTAAGCAATGGATGTTCCCAGAAGCGGGCATATAAGGTTAGTGAAGATCGGGTGGTGATACCGCTTCAAAACGGAGATCTTAACCTGATACCTCTCAGCGATCATTCTATCCGGGTAAAAGTAACATCAGAATTGGAAGACCTGGAAGAGCTTATTTTAGTGAATAAAGCTACAACTCCTGAATTCTCTGTCACAAATAGTAAATCCAAGATTATCGTAACTACATCAACCATAATAGTAGAATTTGATAAAAATACAGAGGCCTTACTTTTTAAAGATAAAGATGGAAATACATTTTTATCAGAGCTGGAGGGCGAAAGAATGATCAAACCTGATACGGTCCTTGGAGATCCTTGTTTAATGGTAGAACAGGGCTTCGAATCATATGAAGATGAATTCCTCTTTGGCCTGGGTCAATTTCAGGACGGACATTATAATCTTCGTAATGTAACCCGAAAGCTTATTCAGGTAAATTCACAGATAGCTATTCCATTTCTTTATTCGAGTCGTGGGTACGGGCTGCTATGGCATCAGTATGGACTTACAGAATTCAATCCGGCTGATGAAGAAATTACATTAACCAGACAGGAAGCATCCAATGAAGAGGAAGAAGAAGTAGAAATAACAACTACACAGGGCACCCAGAAAATATCAAGACGTCAGGCGCTTTTTACAGGTAAATTTAAGGTAAATGAAACCGGTGAGTATTCTTTCATGCTTGATATGGGGAACATGGAAAACAAGCATTTGCTGGTCATCGATGATACTACCCGAATTGATCAGAATAATTTATGGTTGCCACCTGCAGCCAGTACATTGATACATTTAGAAGCCGGTGAGCATGATGTTCAGATTGTTTGCAGCAATCAAAACACCCCGAGGCTTACCTGGAAGCCTGCCAATAACACAACGGTATTCCGGTCGCCACATGCAAAGTCATTGGATTATGTTGTGTTTAAAGGGGATGACGCAGATCAAGTCATTTCCGCTTATCGTGATTTATCGGGCCATGCACCGTTATTTCCAAAATGGGCCTATGGATTCTGGCAATGCCGTGAGCGCTATACCTCAGCTGATCATTTGGTTAATACAGTCAGGGAGTTCCGTGAAAGAGATATTCCTTTGGATGTGATTGTACAGGACTGGCAGTATTGGGGCGACAGAGGCTGGGGCGTTCCACAACTGGATACAACACGTTATCCGGACCCAACAGGTTTTATACAGGAGATTCATGACATGAACGCGCATTTTGCTATATCCATATGGTCCAACCCGGATAAAAATTCGGCGATAGGACGTGAATATGTAGATAAAGGGCTGTTTATACCGGAAACCAAATGGCTGGATTATTTTAATGACCAGACACAGGTTGATTATTGGAATACACTGAACGACAACCTTTTTGTACACGGTGTGGATGCGTGGTGGATGGACGCTACTGAACCTGAAAATGACGCCTTGACCGGAACAATGACTCACCGAGGACCGGGTGACTTCTACCGACTTACCTACCCGATGTTTGTGAGCAAGTCGGTCTATGAAGGACAGCGGGCGGCTGATTCAAGTAAGCGTGTAACCATTCTTACGCGGTCTGCCTTTGCCGGGCAGCAACGATATGGTGTAATCAACTGGTCTGGTGATGTTGGTTG
>CAZEQJ010000006.1:48969-111305 GCA_964514385.1 uncultured Cytophagales bacterium | reverse complement strand
TTACTGGACGACAGATATTGGGGGCTTTTTCAGACCCGGAGGTTCCCAATATACGGATCCTGGTTATCATGAATTATTAATTCGCTGGTTTCAATGGGGTGCCTTTAGTCCGATATTTCGCATGCATGGCTATCAGTCGGAAACAGAGCTATGGAAATACGGAGAGGAGGTAGAAGGTATTGGAAGGAAAATGCTCAATTTGAGATATCAATTGCTCCCCTACATATATTCAGAGGCATGGAAAATCACAAATGATGGTAGCACGATGATGCGACCACTGATTATGGATTTCCCTGAGGACAAGCAGGCAATCGCGCAACCGTACCAATACATGTTTGGAGATGCTTTTTTGGTGGCACCGGTGACACAGCCAGGAGTTGTAAGTCAACAGGTATATCTGCCAAAAGAGTCGTTGTGGTATAACTACTGGACCGGGGCTTTACTTGAGGGTGGGCAAACCCTTGAGGTAGCAACGCCGCTGGATGAAATACCTCTTTTTGTTAAATCCGGTGCGATTATTCCATATGGAGAAAAAATACAGCATGCCTCACAAAGCTTAAATGAAAATCTGGAAATACGCATTTATAGAGGGGCTGATGGAGTATTTACACTTTACGAAGATGAGGGTGACAACTACAACTACGAGCAGGGTTCATTTTCCGAAATACAGTTTATTTGGGAAAATTCTCTCGATCAATTGACGATTGATAAACGAGCAGGTGAATTTTCCGGGATGGTTGAGGATCGCAACTTTGATATAGTGATTATTGGTGAAGATGGAAGCAGTGATTCCAAACCAATCAAATATGCAGGTGAAAAAATGGTTATTGATTTTTAATAAATAAAAATAATCCAATATGAGATTAAAGTTTTTTTTGTCAGTCGCAGTAATATCGTTAATACATTTATCCTGTATTCAAGACCCAGAAGACAATGATACATTAATAAGAGCTACTCCATTTTCAAATAAAGAAGTAATTTTAGATTCTTCCTTTATTAAACACCGTGAGCAGTTAAATATAAATTATCTTAAATCACTTGACCCTGATAGGTTATTACATAATTTCAGGGTTAATGCAGGCCTTCCTTCGGATGCTGAGCCTCTTGATGGGTGGGAGGCACCTTATATTGGTTTACGTGGCCATTTTGTTGGCCATTACCTTTCTGCCAGCTCGATGATCGTTGAGAAGTATAATGATGAACAACTTGGAGAAAGTATTAATTATTTGATAAATCAGCTCTTTTTATGTCAGAATGAATTGGGCAATGGATACCTTAGTGCCTTCCCTGAAAAAGAATTTGAAACATTAGAGAAACATTTTGGAGGTGTTTGGGCACCTTATTACACTTTTCATAAGATTATGCAGGGGCTACTGGATGTTTACATTCGGTTAGATAATGAAAAAGCGTATCTAATGCTATTGGATATGGCAGATTATGTGGCTATGCGAATGGAAAACCTGAGTGAGGATACGATTGAAAAAATGCTTTACACGGCTCACGCCAACCCTGCAAATGAGTCTGGTGCAATGAATGAAATTTTGTATAAAATCTACCGTATATCAGGAGATCAAAGGCATCTGAAATTAGCGCAACTCTTTGATAGGAGTTGGTTTTTTAATCCTTTACAAGAAAATAAGGATATTCTATCCGGACTTCATTCGAATACCCATATTGCATTAGTAAATGGGTTTGCAGAGCGATATAGGATCACTGGCGAGAGAAGATATTATGAGGCGGTTTCTAATTTTTGGAAGATGTTACAAGATCATCATGTATATGCAAACGGATCAAGCAGCGGTCCTCGGCCAAATGTTACCACAAGGACTTCGCTGACGGCAGAGCATTGGGGTGTGCCAAATCATTTAAGTAACACATTTACCGGAGAAATTTCAGAATCTTGTGTCACTTATAATACGCAAAAATTAACTTCTTTTCTTTTTTCAGTTACTGCAGATCCCATGTACGCGAGCGTGTACATGAATACTTTTTACAATGCAACATTACCTGTTCAAAGTAATTCTACAGGAATGGTTGTTTACCATTTACCACTTGGGTCACCACGTAAAAAGTCATTTTTAAAAGAGAATGATTATAAATGTTGCAACGGATCATCTATTGAAGCATTTGCTCAATTAAATAGGGGAATTTACTATCATGATCATGAAAATCTTTGGGTGAATCTTTTTATACCCTCTACAGTAAACTGGACGGAAAAATCGTTATCACTAAAACAATCGGGTGACCTGCTAAAGGAAAAAAAGCTTCAGTTTGAAATATCTGCAGCTGAAGTAACCAATTTTACCTTAAATCTCCTTGTTCCGAAAGGGGTGAATGTGGCCAGTCTATCAATTAACGGTGAACAACAAAAAATCAAAGTGATATCAAATTCCTATATCTCGCTAAATAGAGACTGGCATAATGATGATATTATAACGGTAGCATTTGAGTATGATTTTTATTTTAAAAGCACATCAGACAACCCAAATGTTGCTGCCGTATTTTATGGCCCCATTTTATTGGCATTCGAGAGTAAATCGGAGATTATTCTAAAGGGAGATCTAGAAGAATTACCGGAACACTTTACAGTGAACTCTGATTTTGTTAGCTATCAATTGGTAAATGATAATAAGAAATATATCCTGAGGCCTTTTTATCAAATAGAAAATCAATCATATGGGGTTTACGCCACATTGCGAAATTATTGAAGGGGTAGAATAAATGCGTTATCCTGTATTAGATGCTTAAGTGCTTAATATTTTTAATTTGAGGCTCCGCTCGATCAGTAGATATTTGGCATCATTAACTGATCGCAAATTTGCCGTAAGTGATCAAATATTGTAGTAGCCTTGAAAAAGATATTAAAGAAAGGGTACCTTCGAAATATTAGGAGTAGTCTAAGGCCAAAACTTGGGGATAAAATTTCAAAAAATCTGCTTTACTATAATAGAGCCAATTCTGAAATCAGAGGGAAAATCAATGTTTTTCATTCATGTGATGAAGACATTGACAGAAACACCTCGTCATGAAAAAATTGAAAATGAAAAGAATACTTTTTTTAATCAGTCTTCCGATTCTACTGTTTAGCTGCCAGCCTGGTGAATACACGAAAACCACAAAAGGGATAAGGATTGCATCTGACTCCATAGTAGTCGAGTTAGAGGTTTATTCACCGTCGATTATACGCGTTGTTAAGCATCCTCAGGGCGAACTTTTCGAAAAAGAAAGCCTGTCTGTTATTAAAGAACCGGAGGAAGTTGATTTTCAGATTAAGGAATCCGAAAATGAGCTGGTATTGAAAACAAGTCAACTGGAAGCCAGGATTGATAAGACCACCGCCACTGTTTCCTTTTACTCTGCTGACGGAAAATTGATAACAGAAAAGCCAGGCAGCACAGCGTTTATGCCTTTCGATGATAATGGAGAAGATACATACTCGGTATCCCAGCGCTGGATACTTGATTCGGATGAATCCATCTATGGTCTCGGTCTTCTTCAAAATGGCAGGCTCTCACAACGTGGACAGAATATCCGAATGATCCAGAATAACACGTGGGACTTTGTCACTTTTATTCAGTCAATCAAAGGATATGGGATTTTCTGGGATAATTATTCCCCTACTACCTTCAAAGATGATACTACCGGTATGGCTTTTACATCCGATGTGGGAGCTGGTATCGATTATTATTTTATGGTTGGCGAAAACGCCGATGGTGTAGTCAGCGAAATGCGAAACCTGACTGGAGATGCGCCTATATTTCCGCTATGGACCTACGGGTATTGGCAAAGTAAAGAACGCTATAAGAGTCAGGATGAAACGATAGGTATAGTTAAAAAATACAGAGAATTAGGTGTACCATTAGATGGTATCATTCAGGACTGGCAATATTGGGGGGATAACTATCACTGGAATGCGATGGAATTTTTGAATCCGCAATTCCCCGAGCCTCAAACCTTTGTAGATCAGGTGCACGAGTTGAATGCACATATGATTATTTCTATCTGGTCTTCGTTTGGACCGGAGACAGAACCATACAAGGAGTTAGCTGAAGGCGATATGCTCATGGATTTCCTTACATGGCCATTATCAGGAAAGGATACCTGGCCTCCGGATATGGATTATCCTTCCGGGGTTAAAGTCTATGATGCATACCACCCGGATGCGCGTGATATTTTCTGGAAATACCTGAAAAAAGGATTACACAGCCTTGGCATTGATGGTTGGTGGATGGACTCAACCGAGCCTGACCACCTTGAATTCAAGCCGGAAGACCTGAACAACGATACATATTTAGGTTCATTCCGTAAGGTGAGAAATGCATATCCGCTTATGAGTGTTGGTGGTGTTTATGACCACCAGCGACAAATTGATTCAGCAAAACGGGTATTTATTCTTACCCGGTCGGCATTTGCCGGTCAGCAGCGATATGGAGCAAATACCTGGACCGGAGATCTGGTATCCTCGTGGGGTGCATTAAGAAATCAGATTTCTTCGGGGTTAAACTTTTCACTATGTGGTATTCCGTATTGGAATACGGATATAGGGGGCTTTTTTCTGTGGGATTTTCCCCGCAAGCTGGAGGACCCTGAATACCGTGAACTATATGCCAGATGGGTTCAGTTTGGTACATTCACGCCTATGATGCGCTCCCATGGAGCGGATGCCCCGCGCGAAATTTATCAGTTTGGTCAAAAAGGGGATGAGATTTATGATGCGATCGAAAAATTCATCAACCTGCGCTACACATTGCTTCCTTATATTTATTCGACCTCATGGGCGGTGACCAGTCAGCAGTCCACCATGACCCGTGCATTGTTTATGGATTTCCCACAGGATAATGCCACACATACCATCAGTGACCAGTTTTTGTTCGGAAAATCATTGCTGATAGCTCCTGTAACCGAGCCAATGTATTTTCGGAAAGCGGTGGTTGGCCGTGACACGGTTAATGTACCTGATTTTACAGAAATAAAATCTTCAGAAATCTATCTTCCCGCTGGTGCAGATTGGTTTGATTTCTGGACAAATGAATTAATTGGCGGAGGGCAAACCATAAAACGGGAAACACCTATTGATGTCATGCCGGTCTATGTGAAAAGTGGCACGATACTACCGTTGGGCCCGCAGGTGCAGTTTGCGGAGGAAAAAGACTGGTCACAACTTGATTTTCGTATTTACCCGGGTGCGGATGCTGAATTTACGCTCTATGAAGATGAATTTGACAATTATAATTATGAAAATGGTGCTTTTACGGTAATCGACTTTGAATGGAATGACACAGAAAAAGTGCTTACTATAAACGATAGAGAGGGAGCATTTGAAAATATGCTTCAGCAAAGAACCTTTAACGTTATGCTTGGCAATGAAACCAGGTCAGTAAATTACACGGGTGAACAAGTTCAGATATCTTTTTAAATAGCATTTATTAACCAAAACTTTCAATGAAACATATTTCACTTTATTTCGCCTCGTTATGTGTACTACTGGCCGTTTCGGCTACAGCACAATCTGATCTATCTGTATCAGGCCCGGATGGAAAGCTAAAGGTAGAAATGTCCCTAAATGATGGGCAGATCGTTTATTCTCTCTCTTATAATGATCAGCAGATGATCGAAAATTCACCACTTGGATTGATCACAAACGAGGGTGATTTTACATCCGGTATGAAATTCATCGAATCGCAGACTGGCGAAGTAAATAAGGTATACACGGAGCAAAAGATAAAACAATCGTTCATTACCTATTCCGCAAATACGTTAAAGTGTACCTATGCAAATGCCGATGGCAAACAGCTGGCTGTATTTTTTCAGGTCAGTGACAATGATGTAGCGTTCAGGTATGAGTTGCCGGCATGGGAGCAAACCATTTCATGTGTTGTAGAAAAGGAAATCACGGGATTTAAGTTCCCCATATCCACACATGCGTTTGTTTCATCAATGATGCGGCCAATGACCGGATTTGCCCGGACTGCACCAAGTTATGAAAGCGGTTATCAGGTCGACGTGCCGTTAACTGAAACGAACGCAAGGGAAGGATATGTTTTCCCGGCTTTATTTCGTGTAGATAATCAGGGTTGGGTACTCCTTTCGGAAACAGGGGTTTCCAGCCAGTACTGCGCTTCCCATTTGAGTAATTATCAGAATGGCATGTATTCGGTTGAATATCCTAACCCGGATCAGAATAATGGTTTTGGCAGTTCAGGCGCTCAGGTGGGGCTTCCAGCAGTAACTCCCTGGCGTACAATTACGGTAGGAGAAACACTTAAGCCAGTAGTGGAAACTACCATTCCTTTTGATGTTGTTGAGCCTCTATATAAACCTTCAAAGCATTACCAGTTTGGCAGGGGCACCTGGAGTTGGATCATCTGGCAGGATAATAGCATGAATTATGAAGACCAGGTAAAATACATTGACCTGGCTGCTGCGCTTAATTTTGAATATATCCTGATTGATGCCTGGTGGGACCGCAATATCGGATATGAACGAATGGAAGAATTGATTCGATATGCAAAATCAAAAGATGTTGAAGTTTTTCTTTGGTACAACTCCAATGGTTCGGTTAATGATGCATTTCAAACACCACGTAACAAAATGAATACCTCTATAAGCCGGAAGAAGGAGATGGAATGGCTGAGGGAAGTAGGAGTTGCTGGCCTGAAAGTTGATTTTTTTGGTGGCGATAAGCAGGTAACCATGAAACTTTATGAAGACATACTCTCAGATGCCAATGATTTTGGCTTGATGATCTTTTTTCATGGCGCCACCTTACCCCGCGGATGGGAAATTATGTATCCCAATTTTGTGGGTAGCGAAGCTGTGTTAGCCTCTGAAATGCTTGTTTTTGTACAGGATGTGCGAGAAAAGGAAGCAGAATATGCGTCATTGCACCCTTTTATAAGGAATACAGTGGCGAGTATGGAGTTTGGAGGGGTGGTTTTGAATGATTATTTCAATAAAGGCAATCAACGCGGTCAAAAACGACTAACGACGAATGCTTTTCAACTGGCAACAGGTGTATTATTTCAAAATCCTGTTCAAATGTTTGCTTTGACGCCTAATAACCTGCATGATGCTCCTGAGTTTGAACTCGATTTTATGAGAAATATTCCCACAACCTGGGACGAAACCGTGTTTATTGACGGTTATCCTGGTAAATATTGTGTACTGGCCCGCAGAAAGGGCTCAAACTGGTATATTGCTGGTGTCAATGCTGAGGGTACAGAAAAAAAATTAACACTAAACCTGCCTATGCTAAAAGGGGAGACCGTCACTTTGTATTATGATGATAACAAAAGGGTCACGAAACACAGACAAGCAGAAGTTTCTACCGAAGGCCAGGTTACAGTGACTATGGAGTCCGGTGGAGGTTTTGTGATTTACAGATAGTGCTTCCACAGAGATCCTCTTTCTTTCCGATCATTAAATTCTGATTTCCATCCTCCATGAGCGTTACGGTTCTGTGATGATACTCATATCGTTATCATTTTTTTAAATTTTTGTCATTGTGGCAAAAAATCTACGATTGGTACATCCACTCAAAAAAACAGTGTGCGACGACGTATTTTAAGAAGAATTGTTACAAATCGTAATGTATTTGTTACAAATCGGATAATTTTTCGGGTCACATTCTCTTTACATTTGCGAAGATGAGTTTAGCATAATTACAAAAAAATAGATCCTCGCTACTTCGATTTTATAAGATTGGTAGATATAGGCTTCACTTTTAATATAATGCTAAAACTATATTAATCACGACTAGAGCTATGACCTTACCACAATCGACATACACTATCGATATAGCGCATCATACTCCGATGGAGGTAGACCGGTCTGTTACAGACAGACAGATTTGGGAGTCCTTTAAAAAAGGGAATATTGTTGCGTTCGAAAAGATGTATAAGGACTACTATCCACTTCTCCTTAATTACGGATTGAAGTTCAATAACAGTGAAGAAGACGTAAAAGACTTTATCCAACTTCTCTTCACCAATTTATGGAGCTCAAGAGGTAGGCTGGGGAATAATGATTCAATAAAAAGCTATTTGCTGGCATCATTGCGAAGAATGATACACCGTGCAAATAAATCACAGATGAAGAATGGTGTCAGCTTTTCACTGAATAACTCGCTGCCCATCTCGGATCTTCCACTTTACATTGAAAATAATTATTCCATAAAGGAAGATCAGGCATTCATTTGCAAATGCATCAATAAGCTTATCAATGAACTTCCCAAGCGCCAGAAGGAGGCACTGTATCTAAAATATTACGAAGAAAACAGCTACTGTGAGATAGCTGAAATTATGAATATTACCACAAGGGTAGTTTATAAGCTGGTGTATAAAGCCATAGAAAATCTTTTGAAAAGAATTGAAGAGAATAAGAACCTGAAATTGCTCTTATGCCAATAGTTTATGATGGTCGCGACATATAACATATCATCATTCTTGAAAAATGAATACTTGGAAGTGGTCATTTTTCCTGTCTTATGTCTTTTCTACAATAAAGATTACCTAGACCGCAGAACAGCATTGAATAAAGACGGCGACACAAACTATTCTGAGTATAAAGCAATGGATTTCATCAGGGATGAAAAATTCGTCTCATGGCTAAAATCCGGGGCCAGTGCTGAGCAACAGGACTGGTTCACGCTGGTGGTCAGTGATCCGGATACTGCTTACGAATTTAATAAAGCTATTGCTCTGCTAAGTTGCTTAACCAAAAAATCAACAAGCTCCAGCACCCAAAAAGAGATAAATCATACATGGGGTGAGTTACTCACAAAAATCACAAAAGAAGAGGTCAAGGGCTCCAATATTCACAAGTATCAGGCTATTCATTTTAAACATATAATTACAACCTTTTTCAGTTGGGTAAAACCTGACCTAAGGATATCCGACTGGATTAAAAATTACAAACTCCGAAATAATTTTAAATGCATAATAATGAGATAATTATGAAGCCAACTTTACAATTAAAAATCCCATTAATACATCTAATCAGCTTCTTCATTCTTTTTCAAAGCGCTTTTGGAGGTTCAACAGCCTCTGCGAATAACTTGAACGAAGCAGATATTCCAGATTATTATCAAACCAGCAGCATATCCATAACAGGAAAGGTGACAGCTGCCTCAGATGGCTTTGGGCTACCCGGTGTTTCGGTTTATATCAAAGGGACAACTCAGGGTACGCTTACTAACTCTGACGGCTCGTTTACTTTAGAGGTCCCTTCCAATGAATCCATTCTGGTGTTTAGTTATGTCGGTTTTATCACCCAAGAAATACGGGTAGGTGCACAGCGGGTAATCAATGTGATGCTGGAAGAAGATGTAACCGCTTTGGAAGAAGTAGTAATTGTTGGTTACGGTGAACAGAAAAAGGAATCTGTTGTAGCCGCGATTTCCCAGACAAACAACGAGGTGATCAACCGGACAGGTGGAGTTGCCAGTGTTGGTCAGGCACTTACAGGTAACCTTCCGGGTCTTACTACAATTTCTGGAAACGGTGCGCCCGGTGATGAAAACCCGCAGATACTTATTCGGGCGAGAAGTTCTTGGAACGGATCAGGTGCTCCTCTTGTTCTTGTTGACGGAATTGAGCGGGACCTTAATTCACTTGATCCACGATCCATTGAAAACATTTCTGTGCTTAAAGATGCCTCTGCAACTGCAGTTTTTGGTGTAAAGGGTGCAAATGGTGTTATTCTGGTAACGACGAAAAGAGGCCAGGAGGGTCGCGCACAGGTAAATCTGACAGCAAACGCCATCATGAAGGTTCCGTCCAGGTTGCCACAAAAATATGATTCATACGATGCATTGGCAATCCGGAATGAAGCTATCGAAAGAGAGCTTGCCATTTCTCCGGGGTCATGGAATGACTATACACCTTTCCCATTGCTTGACAAATACAGAAATCCTGAAAACCGAACAGAAGCAGATCGATTTCCCAATGTTGACTGGGTGGATGAATCGGTAGATGATTTTGTGATGTCATACAGCGCAAACGTAAACGTTTCCGGAGGTACCAAAGCAGTTAAGTATTTCACCTCGCTGGATTATCTTTCCGAAGGTGATATCATGAAAGTTTGGGAGAACGGGAAAGGGTATACGCCAGGTTATGGTTTTGATCGTCTGAACCTCAGAACAAACCTTGATTTTCAGATCACGCCATCCACTACCGTGAAGGCAAATATTGCCGGTCTTTACGGCTCGAAGCAAAATACGTGGTCAGGATTTGAATATCGTATATGGCAGGGAGCTTATGCAAACCCGCCGGATGCCATGCCGGTTCAATATGAAGATGGCACCTGGGCATGGTATGCGCCTAACCCAATCAACGTCATGAATTCACCATTGCGAATTTCAAACAATGGTATCCGAAATGAAAATACAACTCAGATTAATACAGATGTTACAATCGTACAGGATCTGGACCGCCTGCTTAAAGGATTAAGTGTTCGGGCACAGATAGCCTTTGACAACCAGTTTCAGGCCGTGGGTGGCCTGTACGACGAGGCGGGTAATGTAATTACTAAATATGTTACTCAGGAAGGCGAAGAGATATTTGAACGCACCATTGGTAGTTTCAATTATGACCCTGTAATAAATCCATGGGAACTGAGGCCCATTGAACTGCAGAATGGTTTTACATTCCGCAGAAATTTGTATCAGTTCAGAGTCAATCACGACATAGAACTTGGTGGTCATTCGATTTCAACATTAGGATTATTTCAGAGGGATGTCACGAACCGAGGCAATGGTTTCCCTACCAGACGGGAAGACTGGGTAGTTCGGTCAAGATATAACTATGAAGGAAGATATTTTGCCGAGGTAAACGGAGCTTACAATGGATCTGAAAAGTTTGGCCCCGGGTATAAATTCGACTTCTTCCCGTCTTTCGCAGCTGGCTGGTTGTTGAGCGATGAATCGTTTATGTCAAACGTAAACTGGCTAAATGCATTAAAATTGAGAGGTTCATGGGGTCTTGTTGGTGAAGATGCTCCGGGCCCTAGATTTGCGTATCTCACTCAGTGGGATGTTGGAGGTCAGTCAAGAATCGGAACGAATCCCTACGGAGACAGTCCTTACGTATGGTATCGGGTAGGAGTGGAAGGTAATCCCGATCTTAGATGGGAGACCGTACAAAAAACAAACGTTGGTTTAGACTATACATTATTTGATGGTCTGCTTTATGGTTCATTCGACTACTTCCAGGACTACCGTTATGATATTATTTTAGGTGGTAATGAGCGATCTATCCCGGATTATTTTGGTGGTACGCCACCAGTTGGTAACCTGGGTGAAGTACGTACCAGAGGTTTTGAGCTTGCTATCAATGCTGAAAAATATCTTGCAAACGGAATGAGACTCTGGGGTAACCTTTTTGTTACGCGCGCTACCGACGTCACAGTATTTCGAGATGATCCGGAGCTTCTGGAAGATTACCTTAAAGATGAAGGTTATGCAATTGGTCAAACAAGAACGATCATGAATGCTAACTTCTTCAATACTTATGATCAGATGTATGCCAGCACCATTTACAATGAAAATGATGCAAACAAGCTGCCAGGTAACTGGAACTTTATCGACTTTAATGCGGATGGTATTATCAATCAAAATGATATAGTTCCATATGCTTACCCTACAAGGCCTCAAAATACCTATAGCTCCAATCTGGGTGTTGACTACAGAGGTTTCAGTATATTCGTTCAGTTTTATGCTGTTACTCAGGTTACAAGAAACCTGACACAGGAAAACTTCTCACAAGGGCTTAACAGGGTATTCCGTCAGGGTACATTCTTTGATCCTGAGAATCCAGAAGCTGCTGAGCTGCCTTATCCAAGATGGTCTTCACAGATTTTCTCTTACGGTAACTTCTATCAGTACAATGCAGCATACTTCAGATTAAAAAATGCTGAAATAGCTTACACATTTGACTCAAAAGTTGGCTTTATGCAAAATTCAGGCATTAAAGCCATGAAGATTTTCCTAAATGGAAATAACCTGTTGCTATGGACAGAACTTCCTGATGACAGAGAGTCAAATCTGGGAGGTAACGGAGGTCAGGGTGCTTATCCTACCGTTAGAAGGTTTAATCTGGGAATTAATGTAACACTATAATTAATTATAAAAGTTAGTTATGAAAAACTCAATAAAAATATTCGCATTTCTCCTAATATTTAGTTTTTCGTCTTGTACCGAGTTTCTGGAGATATCTCCGGAACTGGACATTGATGAAGACGAAGTATTTAGTGACTTCTTTAGCTTTCAGGGCTTTGTCGAAGAACTCTACTCTTGCATGCCTGAAATGAGTAGATCAACCTGGGCGGCAGAATGGAATATTGCCGATGAAATGATCGCATCAACAAACGGCCCATGGAGGTTAAACGCTCAATTTGATGCCGGTAATTACTGGGCATGGGAGAACGGTGCCGGATGGGAGCAGAGCTGGTTTAACAATGGAGGCCAGGGTGTTAGCACAAATCCCACTGATGACTTTGATAAAAATATGTATCCTCTTTCTTGGTATGGTATTCGAAAAGCCAACCTGGGATTAGAAAAGCTGGAATTGTTAACCGAAGCTACCGAGGGAGAACGCAATGCTATTGAAGGTCAGCTGTTGTTTTTCAGAGGTTTCTTCCATTTTCAGCTCATGAGTTACTGGGGTGGTCTTCCTTACATCGACCGTTTTCTGGGTGCGAATGAAGTACTTAACTTCCCACGACTTTCTTATGTTGAAGCAGCAGAAAAAGCGGCTCTGGATCTTGAGCGTGCTGCTGAGCTTTTGCCTGTAAACTGGGAGACATCACCGCTAGGCCAGCTTACTGCTGGTAATAACAGGCTACGAGTTACGAGTGGTACGGCATATGCCTATCTGGGTAAAAACCTGCTTTATGCAGCCAGCCCTTTAATGCAGGAATTCTCAGGCGGAACAGCAACATTTGATCAGGAATTATGCCGCCGTGCTGCTGAAGCATTGGGTGCTATGATAGAACAAACGGTAACTGAGGGTGGTGAATCACACTACGAGTTGCTTCCATGGAACCAGTACGTGGAAAACTGGATAAGACTTGAAGGCTCAGGTCAGCTACCTGGTTACCCTGAAGCGTTGTTGCAGCCACCAATGTACACACCATGGAAATCACGAGTTGCAGGGGTTGAAAGATACTTGCCTCCTCCGGTAGGTGGAGAAGCTACATTGTCTTCACCTGCTGCGAATTATGTTGAAAATTATGGTATGGCAAATGGGCTCCCCTTAGATGAGCCAGATGCCGGATACGATCCTGCTGATCCATGGTCAAACCGAGATCCTCGTTTTTATCAGGCATTCTACTATGACGGTGCACAGGTTGTATTAGGACCATTATCACCAGCTGATGAGCAGTATCGTTTTGCACAGTTACATGGGCAGTTCGGCAACCCTTCTTCGTATGGAAACCTTCGAGGTGAAGCGCAGGGTAGCAGAACAGGTTATTTATTAAAGAAATTTGGGTATACAGGCTTCAACCGATTTGACAATGAGATGGCTCTTGCATTGTGGACAATACCTTATCTACGACTCGCAGATGTATATCTGATGTATGCAGAAGCTATTTCGGAAGGATATGGTACACCAACGGCCAGTGCCAGTACTACAGATGTGACTGGCGTAGAGGCGTTCAACAGAGTCCGAAACAGAGCCCAGTTACCTGATGTAGACAGCAGGTTTACTGTCGATAATATAGCATTTCGTGAAATTCTAATTCAGGAAAGGGCTGTTGAACTAGCATTCGAAGGACAGCGGTTTTGTGATCTGAGAAGATGGAAAATTGCCGATCAAACAGAATATACGGAAAAAACGGCTCATGACTTTGATCGTGGACCAGGAGGTCTACCTATTAACTTCAATGAAAGGGTGGTGGTAAACCGTGTGTTTGAGGATAGACACTGGTGGTTTCCGTGGCCGATAGACGCCGTTTCACTTTATCCTGATTTTCAGCAGAACCCTGGTTGGTAATTTTTTAATAAAAATTAAAACGAATGAAGTCTTATAGAATATTTTTAATAAGTGTTTTTTTGAGTCTGTTGATATTCTCAAAGGCCTTTTCCCAGAACTGGGACTCATTGATGGTTGGCGGAATGATGGCTCCAGATTCAGCATTGAAAGTGAATCTGCCCTATTCGGCGACAAATTTCAGTGATCTCACAGGTACTGTCATCGTACTCGAGCCGGATCAATATATGAATGTGGATTATAACACATCCGTTATCGGAGGTATCAATGGCCGTATACCCGGATTGCAGTGGTTTAACAACATATGGGGACTCGGAGATGCGCTGGTTATGGTCGATGGTGTGCCAAGGGATATTAATAGTGTAACAATGAACGAAATCGATCAGATCACTATTATGAAAGGTGCTAATGCTATCGCGTTATATGGTAGTCAGGCATCAAATGGTGTAATATTGATAACCACAAAGAGAGGGGTCGTAGGTGAGCGTACCATCAATGTAAGAGTAAACAACGGTATACAGACGCCTATACAATATCCTAACTATCTGGGATCCGCCGAATATATGGAGCTTTTCAATGAAGCACGAGTTAATGATGGCTTATTGCCCGTTTACGATCAGCAAACAATTGATAACCATGCATCCGGTAACAACTTCAGATATCCCAGTATTGATTTCTTCTCAGATGAATACCTCAGGTCGCTTACAAATAATACGGAAGTATTTGGTGAGTTTTTCGGTGGAGATGAAAAAGCGCAGTTTTATTCGAATGTTGGTCTTACCCGTGGCACTTCACTACTAAATATTGGAGAGGGGCAAAATGAGAACTTTTCAAGAGTAAATTTCAGAGGAAACGTAGACGTTAATCTTTCTGAATTAATTACAAGTTCGATTGATATGTCAATTGTGCTCAATAATGAGCGGTTAGGTTTTGGAAACTATTGGGGTAATGCTGCTACAATACAGCCATTTAGATTTTCTCCATTAATTCCTACTAGCTTAGTAAGCCCTGCTGCCGACGGAGCACAGTCTACTATTGAAAATTCTCAGAATTTAATAAATGGTCAATTTTTGATCGGCGGTGCTCAGGATTTTCTTACTACTCCTTTTGGAGATCTTTACGCTACAGGGTATTTCCAGAACATCTCCCGATCATTTCAGGCTACCAACAGAATAAATATCAATCTGGATCAATATGTTAAGGGACTTACCTTTAACTCTCAGCTAAATGTTGATTTTAATAATGGTTATACACAATCCATCCAAAATCAATATGCTATTCATATTCCGGTATGGTCCCCAACTGCAGATTCTATTATCGATCTGACTACATTTAACGAAGATCGATCCAGTGCCGAACAATTCCTGGGCAATTCATTTCAAACAAGAAACCTGGGTGCCACACTCCAATTTAATTATGACAATACCTTTAATGGTGTTCATCATGTACATACCACTTTGTTAGGTACGGTTACAAGTATCACGACAAGCGGTATTATTCAGCCATTTCTAAATACAAATCTTGGTTTCAGAGCGGCCTATAATTACAAAAACAAATATGTTGCAAACTTCAGCAGTGCCTTAGTAAATTCTACTAGACTTCCTGAAGGTAACAGGTCTGCTTTTTCACCAACTGTAGGTTTAGGTTGGGTAATAAGTGAGGAATCTTTCTTGGCTGGTGCTGATAAAATCGATTATTTAAAACTAAACGCATCCGCGGGTATAATCAATACTGACGCTAATATTCAGGATTATTACCTGTACGATGATGTATATTTCAGAGGAGCTTTCTTTGGATGGAATGCAGGTGAGTTTAATAATCAAACCTATGAATCATTGCAGGGTGCGAATCCAAATCTTGGATTTGCAAAACGGAGAGAAATATCTTTAGGCTTTGAGAGTTCATTATTCAATAAAAATCTGTGGCTCGACGGTAATTTCTTCATAACTCAGATTACAGACATACCTGTTCAAAGGTTTTCTATTTATCCATCCTATTTCAGACCTTTTGTTCCATACACTAATTATAATGCTAATCAGTGGCAGGGCTTCGATCTGTCTGCGAATACAATCCGAAATTTTGGAGAGCTAAGTGTAAACATTGGAGCTAACTTCACCTATGTTACTTCGCAGGCCACGCAAAGAGACGAACTGTTTATAGACGAGTATCAGAACAGGCAAGGGCGTCCGATTGATGCTATCTTTGGCTTGCAAAGTGAAGGCTTTTTCACAAGTGATGGTGACGTAACTTCAAGCGCTGAACATACCTTCGAACAGGTTCAGCCAGGGGATATCAAATATGTCGATCAAAACAATGATGGACAAATTGATGAGCGTGATGAAGTAATGATCGGGAGGTTTACATCACCTGCAAACTTTGGATTAAATATAACCACCATATACAAAGGTTTCTCACTATTTGTACAGGCTACAGGTAACTTTGGTGGTGATGCTATACGTAATAACAATTATTTTTGGGTTGATGGAAACGATAAGTATTCTGAGGTAGTCAGGGATAGATGGACCCCGGAAACAGCAGAAACCGCTTCTTTCCCAAGATTAAGCAGTATACAGAACAATAATAACTTCAGAACCTCTGATTACTGGTTATATAGCACCAACAGGGTAACGCTTAGTAAAATACAGCTTAACTATAATCTGCCTGGTAGATTGACCCAGAATATCGGTATCAATAACATTGATTTATTTGTCAATGGAGCAAACCTTTTCATGTTCTCTAAAAACAGAGATATAATGACATTGAATGTAGGGTCAGCACCTCAAATGAGGTTTTACACATTGGGTATAGTTGCTAATTTTTAATATTCATGGATCAAAATACCACACAGATGAAATTCCAATATTTTAGTGTATTCATACTTATAATGCTGTTGTTCAGCTGCGAGGATATCCTGGAGCCGGTTGACGAAAACCGAAGGTCATTAGAGGATATCTACGAAGACGCACGTTTTGCTGAAGGCATCCTTTTAAATGCCTACACCAGATTACCTACAAGTGGGTACTCATTTAACGATGTTGCTACAGATGATGCGGTCACTAATGACTTATTTAATGGTTTTCTGAAAATAGCTACAGGTTCCTGGACAGCAATTAATAATCCTACTTCCTCATGGACCAATGCTTATACTGCTATAGCTTATTTAAACCTGATCCTTCAGGAAACCAATGATGTCACATGGTCATATCTGAGCGAGGACAGGCAAAGGTTGTTTAATGCCCGACACAAAGGAGAGGCATATGCATTACGGGCATTGTATTATTATTATTTATTGCAGGCACATGGTGGTGAGGCCGATAATGGTGAATTACTTGGTGTGCCCATAATAAACGATGTCTTAGATGTCAATACGGATTTTGACCTCCCCCGAAACACATTTGAGGAAGTGATGCAGCAAATATATCTTGATCTGGATAAGGCAGAAGCTTACCTGCCATTAGATTACATTGATATTTCAAATGAAAATAATATACCAAATCAATATGAAGGTGTTAGCATTGAAAATTACAATCAGGTTTTCGGACTAGATGCAAAAGGCAGAGTATCAGGAAGAATTGCAAAAGGAATTCGTGCAAAGGCAGCCATGTTAGCTGCGAGCCCTGCATTTTCATCAGGTACTACTACAACCTGGGAAGATGCAGCCGATTTGAATGCAAACCTTTTGTTTCGTATAGGAGGGCCGGGCGGACTTGACCCACAGGGTCATTTATGGTACAGAGCAGCTAATGCTGACGCTATCAGCCGAACTATCGATCAGCCTGAAATGCTGTGGAGAGGCAACCCAACAGTTTCTAATGGTATAGAGCGAAATAACTTCCCTCCCAGTTTATTCGGTAATGGCAGGATTAACCCTACTCAAAACCTCGTAGATGCCTTCCCAATGGTGAATGGTTACCCAATTACGAATGGAAGCAGCGGGTATGATCCGGCAAATCCTTATGCAGGCCGTGATCCAAGGTTAAACCAGTACATTGTCACAAATTCCGGCACACTGTCAGGTACAACAATTTTTACTGAAACCGGCAGTGGCAACGACGCGGTAGATGTACTACCCATATCTACCCGAACTGGTTATTACATGAAAAAGCTTCTTCGCGAAGATGTAAATCTGAACCCACTCGTTAATTCTGTTCAACGGCATTATCCAGTTCATATCAGATATACCGAAATATTCCTTAACTACGCAGAGGCTGCAAATGAAGCTTTTGGTCCTACTGGTACAAGCACATGGGGTTTTTCAGCCTATGATGTAATGGCTGCAATACGTCAACGTGCCGGCATTGCTCAACCAGACCTTTACCTTCAGTCTATACAGAATGATCAGGCGGCAATGCGTGAGTTAATACGTAATGAGAGAAGACTTGAGTTATGTTTCGAGGGATTTCGTTTCTGGGATCTCAGACGCTGGGGACTTGACCTTAACGAGCCGGCTTTAGGTGTTACAATTAATAATGGTGTTTTCTCAGTTCAGGAAATAGAAGTAAGAGATTATCAGGATTATATGCAATATGGGCCGATCCCTTTTGATGAAATAGCAAGGGCAGGCTTGGTTCAGAATAATGGCTGGTAACGAGTAATCACTTTTAGAAATAAAAACATGAAAAATTTAATTATAACGATCATCATCTTAGGTAGCTTAATGGTTTCGTGTAACCAATACGACGACTGGGATTTTCCTGATTTTGAATTTTCAGGGGTGTATTTTGCCTATCAGTCTCCGGTAAGAACATTGGTGCTTGGGAAAGACATTTTCGATAATTCATTGGACAACGAGGGTAAGTTTATGGTATATGCTACCCTCGGCGGGGTATATGAAAACGAAAATGATGTGCAATTAAATGTTGCTGTTGATAATTCACTGGCTCAAAATTTATTGAATCAAGATGGGGATACATTAGTTGCGCTTCCTGCCTCTTATTATACTATATCAGGGGAACCAGCTATCACTATTCCATCTGGTAGTTTTATTGGCGGAATGGAAATACAGCTTACAGATGCGTTTTTTAATGACCCACTTTCAGTTCAGGATCGATATATTCTGCCTGTGGTCATTCAAAATGTAGCTGGTGCTGATTCGGTTCTAAGCGGTCAACCTTTAGTAGCTGATCCTGACAGGAGATTAGCAGGAGATTGGGAAGTACAACCTAAGGATTATGTGCTTTATGCAGTGAAATACATCAACCAATGGCATGGAAATTATCTTCGCAGGGGTGTAGAAGTCGTTGACGATGATGATAATGCGAGAGATGTTACGAATGAATACGAAGAAGAATTCGTAGAGTATGATCAGGTTGTATCTGCGGTAACTACGGCAAATAACCAAATTTCGTATTCATTTAATGGTCAGGATGTAGAGGGGAATAACATCCCGATAACTGTATTAATTACTTTCGACAACGCAGGTAATTGTACAATATCCGAGCCTGCTGGAGTTGCTTATACAGCATCAGGTACAGGAACATTTGTGGAAAACGGAGATTCCTGGGGTAATAAAGAACGCGATCAATTGAACTTACAGTTTACGGTTGATTTGGGTACAGCTACACATACCTTTGACGATATTTTAGTAATGCGTGACCGTGGTGTAGCTTTTGAATTGTTTGACCCTATTGTTTATTGATTCATATTTTCTCATAATTTGGTTCTAGCATGGGAAATACCCCAGTATTTTATATGCTGGGGTTATTTTATTTAATAAGTCCATGAAAAAAATAAAAATACTAAAAAACACAGGGGTTAGCGGATTACTTGCGTACGCACTTTTTTTGGTAAGTTGCACCAGCCCTTCACTGTCTACAGATCCTATAAAATATCAGAGTGATAATGGTGATGGCACCTTTACCAATCCCGTTATTGCAGGAGATTTCCCTGATCCTGATGTCATTCGGGTTGAGGATACTTATTACATGGTTTCAACTACCATGTTTGTATTCCCGGGAGTAACGATAATTAAATCAAAAGATTTGGTTAACTGGGAATATGCAAGTAATGCAGTTATTGAATTCCCATACAGCGACTGTTACAATCTTGATTCCTGTGACAGGTATAGCCACGGACAGTGGGCAACAAGCCTTAAATACCATGGCGGCAAGTTTCATTTACTTTTTATAACATTGGATGAAGGTGGGTTTTATCTAACAGCAGACCAGGCTGAAGGGCCATGGGATATCCGCAAACTGGATAAAGGTTATTACGATCCAGGCTTATTCTTTGATGATGATGGCAGCATATATGTAACTCATGGTTATAGTACCATTTACATGACCAAAGTAAACGAGGCAATGGAACCACTGTCGAAAGATTCTGTGGTATTTGTCGGCGACATTCGGCGCGGACTTGAAGGCTCACATGTTTACAAAATTAATGGGTATTATTACTTGTATTCCACATATGGAGGCCGTGATGGAATTCAGGTTGCTCTGCGTTCAAAAAATATTTGGGGGCCATACGAGCAAAAAATTGTCATTCAGGACTGGAGGAGAGGTCATCCCAATTTTGGTATTCATCAGGGAGCCCTCATAGAAACTCAAACCGGTGAATGGTGGACCATGCTATTTGTTGATAAGGGGCCATTTGGCAGGTTTCCGTCATTACAACCTGTCACATGGGTTGATGACTGGCCAATGGTGGGTGTTAATGGTGAGTCTGTTATAACCTATCAAAAGCCGGATGTAGGCCAAACCTATCCGATAAAACAGCTGCCAACATCCTCCGAATTTGGCGAAGAGACTTTAGGAATGCAATGGGGATGGAATCATAATCCGGACAACAGCAAGTGGTCGCTTACAGAACGGAAGGGGCATTTGCGATTGTATACTGCCTCGGTGACTGATACTTTACCAATGGCAAGAAATAGCCTTACCCAACGCATGTTAAGTTATTATGCTGATACTGTTCCATCTACTGCGATTACCAAAATTCAATTAGAAAATATGCAGGATGGGGATATTGCTGGACTGGCTATATTTCAGGATCCATATGCCTATATCGGCATCAAAAAAAATCATGATGGCTATCAACTTCAAATGGTAAACCATGGCGTGATTATAGACTCTGCCCATTACGAATCTGATATTATATACCTGATGGCACAACCGGATTATGGATCTGGCCAAGCTAAATTTGCTTATAGTACTGATAACCAAAATTTCTATTCATTTGGTAATACACTTGAAATGAGGTTCCGGCTGACAGTATTCACCGGTAATAAATACATGCTATTTAATTATGCAACGGAAAAACCTGGAGGTTATGTAGACATCGACTGGTTCAAAGTAGACCCTACAATACAATACTTACCAGAAAATGGCGAGGTTTTAAATATTGAATGAAATGAAATATAGATCGCAGACATTACTAAGTTATTTACTGTTAATAACAGTACTATTTCAATGCTCACTTGTAAGTGATCATAAAGAACCGACACTTCAGGATGCTATCGGAGATAAGTTCCTTATAGGTACAGCATTAAATGCCGGACAAATCCGCGGTAATGATTCAGCAACAATTGGGGTAGTAAAGCATCATTTTAATTCTATCGTTGCTGAAAACATTATGAAAAGTGAAGGCTTACAACCGAGCGAAAATAATTTTAACTTCAGTATTGCGGACGAATTTGTTGCATTCGGAGAAGAAAATGGCATGCATATTCACGGGCATACCTTAATCTGGCATTCTCAGACTCCCCGCTGGTTTTTTACAGATAGTGCAGGGAATGATGTGTCACGCGAGGTGATGATAGAGAGAATGAAAAATCACATCACAACAGTGGTATCACGGTACAAAGGCCGTGTTCACTCCTGGGATGTTGTAAACGAAGCAATCGAAGGTGACGGATCGTTCAGACAGAGCAGATTTTATAAAATTATTGGCGAAGACTTCATCAAGTTAGCATTTCAGTTTGCACAAGAAGCTGACCCGGATGCAAAGTTGTATTACAATGATTACTCTATGACAAATCCACGCAAAAGGGAAGGCGTTATAAATATGGTCAAGTCTCTTCAGTCAGACGGTGTTAAAATTGATGGAATTGGCATGCAGGGCCATATAGGAATGGATGGGCCATCAATTGAAGAGTTTGAAAAAAGTATCCTTGCATATTCTGATTTAGGTGTCCAGGTTTCTATTACTGAACTGGATATGAGTGTGCTGCCATTCCCCAGAAGAAATATGGGTGCTGAGATTTCTGAAAATTTTGATTATCAGGCTTATCTTAATCCGTATAGTGAAGGACTTCCTGATTCAGTGAGTGAACGCTATACTGAAAGATATATGGAATTCTTTAAGCTATTCGACAAGCATGCAGATAAAATTGAGAGAGTGACCTTGTGGGGTGTAAACGATGGAAATTCATGGAAGAATAACTGGCCTGTGCCCGGGCGAACGGACTACCCATTGCTATTCGATCGCCAAAATCAACCCAAACCTATTGTAGCCGAAATCATAAAGTATTTTAAAGGGGGAGGAGAATAATTCTCGTCCAACTTACCAATAAAAATTAAGTCGTAATCAATGGAAAAAATATTTTCCATTTTATTCAGCGCCATTTTCATCTGTGGCTGCGCTCATCAAAATAGTAGCAAAGATAGATTCGTATTATGGTATGACCAGCCTGCCAAAACCTGGGAAGAAGCACTCCCTCTTGGAAATGGCAGATTAGGAGCCATGGTATATGGAGGAGTTGAAGATGAAGTAATTCAACTGAATGAAGAGACAATCTGGACAGGGGAGCCTGGAAATAATGTAGCTCCAGCATTTTTAGGCTATATTGATGAGATAAATGATGAGATTTTTAAGGGGAGATACAGGGAAGCGCATCAGTTAGCCGATAAATACTTGTTTGAGTCACCCGTCAACGGAGTAAATCATGGTATGGCATATCAGCCTTTTGGGAGACTGATCATGAATAATCTGATAAAAGGCGAAATTTCTGATTATCGAAGGGAATTGAACATTGAAGAGGCTATTGCAACTGTTGAGTATACCCAAAACAATGTCAGATACCGGCGTGAAGTATTTTCTTCGTTTAGGGACGATATTATTGTTATCCACCTTACAGCGAGTAAACAAAATGCCATATCAGTTGCATTATCGTTATCTGCATTTCACAGGGATGCTGAAATAAATGTCCAAAATAATCAACTTCATTTAGCCGGGCACTCTTCTGACCTTGAAACCAAAAAAGGTAAAATCAATTTTTACGGCATTGCAAAGCCCATTATAACGGAAGGAGAGATGCGCGCTGATGGGAATGAGATAATGATTGAAGGTGCATCCGAAGTCACCATTCTGGTTTCCATCGGTACTAATTTTGTGGATTATAAGGATATTTCAGGAGATGAGTTTCAGAGATGCACCACCTTGCTACAAGCTGCTTCAGCAAAAAAAACAGCAGAATTACGTAAAGAGCATGTTAGGATATATCAATCCTATTTTCAAAGGGTTGATTTTGACCTTTTAGCTTCAGATTCGCTATCCCTCCCAACGGATATCAGAGTTGAACAATTCACAGAAAATGACCTTTCGTTAGTGCCATTATATTTTCAGTTTGGGAGATACCTGCTTATTTCAAGCTCTATGCCTGGCACGCAGCCGGCCAACTTGCAAGGCATCTGGAATAATCGCTTATACCCGCCGTGGGACAGCAAGTATACAATAAACATTAACACAGAAATGAATTACTGGCCGGCAGAAATCACTAATCTGCCGGAAATGCATGAACCTTTATTTCATCTCATTAAAGATTTATCCGAAACAGGGCAAGAATCTGCCTCTAAAATGTATGGTGCACGTGGATGGAATGCACACCACAATACGGATATCTGGAGGGTCACAGGTGTTATCGATGGCTCTTTTTGGGGCTTATGGCCAAACGGTGGCGGCTGGCTAAGTCAACACCTATGGCAACATTACCTTTTTTCAGGGGATAAAGATTTTTTAAAAGAGTATTACTCTGTTTTGAAAGGTGCGGCACTGTTTTACAAGGATGTGCTGGTGCAAATTCCAAATAGTGACTGGATGGTTGTATCGCCTTCCATTTCACCGGAAAATGGACATATCGGAGGCACAAGCATTGCTGCGGGAACCACCATGGACAACCAAATTGTTTTTGATGTTTTTTCTAACCTGATAAATGCCTCAGAGGTGCTAAATATTGATAAGGAGCTGGCTGACAGTCTCAGGTATTTACGAGACCAGTTGCCCCCTATGCAAATAGGACGATGGGGTCAACTGCAGGAATGGCTCCCCGATTGGGACCGGCAAGATGACAAGCACCGACATGTATCGCATTTATATGGGTTGATGCCATCGAATCAGATATCACCCTACCGGCATCCTGAACTTTTTCAGGCGGTTAAAAACTCACTTGAGGCAAGAGGTGACGCATCTACAGGTTGGTCTATGGGCTGGAAGGTCAATTTGTGGGCCAGATTATTGGACGGAAACAGAGCATTAAAACTTATTTCTGATCAGCTTACCCCTGCTACCTCAACTTCAGGAGGAGAAAGCGGAGGCACCTATCCTAATCTTTTTGATGCGCATCCTCCTTTTCAGATAGATGGTAACTTTGGATGTACTGCAGGCATAGCTGAAATGTTGTTACAAAGCCATAATGGCGCTATACACATATTGCCTTCTCTGCCTGACGCCTGGCCTAGTGGCCGGATAACAGGATTAAAAGCGCGAGGTGGTTTTGAAGTAGATATAGAATGGAAGGATCATAAGCCAGCACGCATAGAAATCTATTCATCTCTTGGAGGAAATTGCAGAATAAGAGCTAATTGTGAACTAAATTCCCAAATGTTAAAGGTCGCTGAGGGTGAAAACCCAAACCAGTTTTATCAGCAGTCTGAGATAAAGACACCCGTTATCTCGCCAGAGGCAAATCTTATAATTGCGGATTTATCACCGGCTTATGAGTTTGATCTTCCAACACAACCAGGCGAGACCTATATAATTGAAATGAAATAGAAACGATTATAATTATGATGAAAAGATATACCCTAACATTCCTGATAATATTATTTCCCTTATGCCAGGTAATGGCACAGGATTATTCGACCTGGTATCAACAGGCGAATGAGCGTATCGACTCCATAAGAAAGGGCTCATTCGATTTAATGATTTTTGATAAAAATGGAAACCCTTATCATGGGGATGTAAAGATCGAACTTAAAAAACACGATTTCGAATGGGGTATCGCATTTGATTTTTACGAAGGAGAAATTCAGACCGAGATACCTACTGAAACCCAATGGCGTAAAGCAGCTATGTATAAGTATTTTAACTACGGAGTATCAGGAAACTCGTTTAAATGGAGCGGGATTCAGGCACAACAAAATAATCTGACCTATGAGGCTTTTGAAAATGCATTAAACTGGGCAGAAAATGTAGGGTGGGAGTTACGGGCGCATACCTTGCTATGGGGAGGTACAACCTATGAGGATGATCATCCAACACCTCGATGGGTCAAAGATCTACCTACTCCAGAAGCAATGTTGGATGCTTGCGAAGAGCGAATAAAGCGAGAATTGACACGATACAAAGGTCGTGTTTTTGAATATGACGTAATTAATGAGCCCGTTCATGCGACTTACCTTCAGTCACTTGTGGGAGATTCTATGAACTGGAAATGTTTTCAGTGGGCAAAGGAGGCAGATCCTGATGCAAAGCTTTTTGTAAATGAATATAATGTTGAATTCGGATGGGGCGATCTGGATGAATATCATGCATTAATTCAGCAAATCATTGACAATGGAGGTCCATTATCCGGTATAGGTATACAGGCTCACTTCTGGGATTGTTGTCGGCCGAATATAAATGATATCGTTCATGCAGTTGAAACACTTTCTGAATTTAATGTACCAATCAAATTTACAGAATTTGATTACGGGGGAAACCTTTCAGAAGCCGAACAGGCTGCAGATTTTATAAAGGTAGCAACCATCGCGTTTTCCCACCCCTCTATGAATGGTATGGTAAGCTGGGCTCTCAGTGATAACGGGGCATGGCGTGAAAATACAGGTTATTTTAGGGAGGATCTTACCCCTAAACTCGCTGCTGATACCTTATTGTATTACACGCAGCAATTGTGGTCGACCAGGCTTGACACGACAATGTCGGAGTTGGGTGCATTACAATTTGATGCCTTTTATGGTGATTACGAAATAGAAGTGAATTTCGGCGACACAGTCAAGGTATTTACTATTCAGCTTTTGAAAGAAAATGAGGGTCAGGAGGTTGTTTTATATGAGGACAATGTAATGATTAAAGGTCCCGAATTACTCCAGGCAAATTTGATCACATTCAATCGGATTGAGTTAGTCTATGATCTTCCAGTTGATCCGGAATCTATAAACAAATATAATTTCAGGTTATTTAAAGATGCGGGCATTGCAATTTCTGAGGCATATAGCAAAGAAGACAATGACAGTATCATAGTACTGGATTTTAACACAGACGTCTTTCCGTCAGATTATATCACGATATCCTATTTTCCGGGAACTTTAAAAGGATCAAACGGAGGCATCGCCCCGGCGTATGGTATTACAGAAGTGCAATACGATGCCACCTCTAATGAGCCTCCATTTATTCAATCTCAGTCATTCCGTATTGCAGCCAGCGCAAGAGGCGGTACGTTCATTGGAGCAGTTCAGGCATCAGATCCAGAAGGCATGCCGCTTAGATACAGGATCATAGGAGGCAGTCACCCTTCCATTGCAATCAATGAACTTACAGGGGGGGTGGTCCTAACGAATCCATTTCTGCTGGATCCGGAAAATATGCCAAAAATTAGCCTTACGATTGAAGTAAACGATGGATTTCATACAGCCTCAGCTGAAGTAAATATTATGGTGGATGAAGTGCTGGCTCTTGAATTCCCGTTTGAGTTGCATGTTTTCCCGAACCCTGCAAAAGATTATATCCATATCAAAGCGGAACAGGATATCGAAAGCATTTATGTATATGACTTAAATGGCCGGGCAATACATAGCATAGCCAGTCATGGTAATATGCAGGATATAAGCATAAATATTAAAGCACCGGGAACGTACATATTAGAAACAGTGATTCAGGGATATGTCAAACGGGAAACCATTCTGGTGGTGGAGTAATCTCTATTTTATCAGAATCTTTTCATACGTAACTGTTCGGTTATTATCATAAATCTGTATGATATATGTGCCTTTAGCCAGGCTGAAAGAGATCTCGCGATTTTCTGAATATAGATTTAAGATAGTTTTACCGCTAATATCGGTTACTATTATTTCATAAGGGATAGCCTTTGAAGCAATATAGATAGTTTCATCGGAAGGATTAGGGTAAACATGAACCGGGCTTTCCGAATTAATGTCATTTATCACTGGTTGGATAAATACCCTGATCTGATTTGAATATGGCGATGTCCAGTGAGTAGTAAAAGCTTTCACTCTGAAGAAATAGTTGAACCCTGGCTGAAGATTTTCAGCAAGATGCTGAGTCTCGTCCGGGTCAAGTCGTGTGATAAACGGGTTACTGAAATCATTAGAAAAGGATCTTTCAATAAGATAACCGGTTTCGTTCACGGCATTGTCTTCCCAGGTTAAATTAACTGCTGAAGAATTCATAAAGGAAAATTGTAAGTTTTCCGGCTGCAATAAGCTTGCTTCCGGAGCGAAGAATGATACAATATTTCCAGGGTTGGAGGAACTGACACCTGATAATGATTTCATTCTAATAAAATATTTCTCTGAAGGCAGCAGGCCCTGTAGTGTATAATTTCTTCTTGTCCCTTCAATATTTATAGTATTGAAAGTATTAAACAATGAATCCTCCGAGTACTCCAAAGTGAAACCTGATGCGGTATTTGTATGCGTCCAGAATAAATTTATACTCCCCTGATCAGCGTACGTTGTTTGTGTAATAAATGGTGGGTGGGAAACACCATCATCCGTTACAGTCAGTACCTGATTGGCGGGTACGCCGGATAAAATAGTGGTACTCCCACCTGGCCAGATGATTTCTATTTCATCTATTATATCTGTATTGCCCAGACCGAAGAATGCTTCTGCTGGTTCCTGACCAAAATAGCTAATGCCAGCTGTAATGGGGCGTATTTGTGCTGTATTATCATATGTAATCTTTACATAGGCACCAATTGCCCAATGATTCTGGCCTTTCATTCTGGGCTTTATCACAATAAAGTTTCCTTTATTATTTTGTTCCAGCCTGTTTCTAAGAAAACGGAAGGCGGGGGCATTATTTCCATTTTCAGGTTTAACTGACTGTATCAGATCCTGATCACCATCACGGTCCATATCCAGGGCAATAAGCGCAGATGCTCTTAACTGATCATTGAAGTTGGTTGCCTGAGAAACATCATTAAAGGATCCGTTTCCCAGATTAATCCATAATTTTGACTGATCTGTTTCTGCCACACCTAATACTCCATTGGTGACTGCAAGATCCTGGAAGCCATCATTGTTCACTTCAAAAAAGGTGGCTCCCCAGGCCCAACCACTTTCAGATACACCCTTTATGACAGCCTTTTCCTCAAACAAAAACCCATTATTAATAAATAGAGGGCTATATAATTCATCGTACTCTCTGCATGTAATGTAAATGTCCAGGTCCCCATCGTTATCCACATCTCCTAATGTGACGCCCATATCATCACAATCGCTGTCCAAACCGACTTCAGGGGCTATATCCTTAAAATTCATATCACCATTATGTTTCCATAATTGGTTTTTATTTTGAAATTCTTCCGTTAAATAAATCTCTGGCCAGCCATCACCGTCAAGATCAAATATTATAGGTTGCCAGAAAGGCCCAAATCCTCCTGAATTGATCATGTCGGATTTGTTATCAAATGTACCATCCCGATTATTCATAAAAATCAGAACAGGACCTGTCCAGTATGCCATTACTATATCAACATATCCATCAAGATTAATATCTCCGGCAGATAATCCTCCCAAATGTTCTACAGTTAGCCCGCTTATCTGAGACAATCCAGCCTTCTCTGTTACATCCTCGAAGGTGTTTCCGGTTTTTTGCTCATAAAGAATCCAATACGAACCTGTATTGCACCCCGTGGCGCCGTAAGGGCAATTTCCGGCTACCAGCAGGTCTAATTTGTGATCACCATTGTAATCCAGCCAAAGTGAGGCAATGCTATTCCAGTTTTTTTCGAAAACTGTTTTTGAGTAAAATCCATTTCCAATATTGGTTAAAAGCAGGTTAGGGCTATTGGCTGCCGTAGTTAAAAAAATATCAATGTCACCGTCATCGTCGTAATCCGCAGCAGAAACACCGCTACCCCAAGGATCATCTGCCTTTAAGTCCGGTAAATTAAGATCTGATGTTATGTCTTCAAAGGTAGTTTGGCCATAAGCATAGGTCATCATCAGGATGAAGGCGACAGCAGCAGATAAACGATGTGTTTTCATTCAAAATGTCTTATTTCTATTTATTTAACCAAGACAAAACTGTTAATGCTTTCCATATATTTCCATGTATTGCTTAGGCGACATTCCATAAAATGCTTTGAAGCTAGCGGAAAACTTTGACGGGTTTGAGAAGCCGATTGCATAGGCCACATCGGCAATATTTACTTTTTTAGAAGAAAGCAATTTGCCGGCCTTTTGTAGTCGTATATTTTTTATAAAATGACCTGCAGACTGATTGGTTAACTCCTTAAGTTTCCGGTGTAAGTGTACTCTGCTCATGCCAATTTCTCGTGCCATCAATTCCACATTAAGGTCTGGGTTGTTCATGTTGGAGTCTATATATTTTGTTATCTTCTCGATAAACTCCTGATCAGCAGATATAAGTTCAACATCCTCTAACTGATCACCTATCATCTGCTGATTTCCTGTAAAATTATTTTTAAGAAGGTGCCTGTTTTTGAGTAAGCTTTCTGCAGTTTTTTTCAGCACCTCAATGTTAAAAGGCTTTGTGATGTAAGCATCAGCCCCGACACCCAAAGCTTCCAGCTGGTTATTTTCTTCTGAAAGTGCTGTAAGAAGTATTACGGGAATATGATTGATGTTAATGTTTTGCTTCATCTTCTTGCACAGCGTAATTCCATCCATCTCCGGCATTACAACATCGCTGATTACAAGATCAAATTCATTGAGCAGAGTATTGTTATAAGCTTCTTTTGCATTATCACAAGCGAATATTTGGTAATCTCCCGATAGCTCCTGCGTAATAAACCTTTTCATTTCTCCGTCATCGTCAACCACCAGTATTTTTTGTTTGTGGCGTGGCTTCTTTAGTTCAAGTTCAAAGCTTTCAACCCAGTTGGCCAGGGAGATATCTACAGTTGTAATTTTTGGTTTTGTCGAAACCTCCAGTAACTCCTCCTCTTTGATATGATCTTTACCGATCGGAATCTTTATTGTAAAAGTACAACCGGGCCCTTCATTGTTATTGTATACTGAGATCGACCCTGCGTGCAACTCAATAATAGATTTTGTCAGGTGGAGACCAATGCCATTTCCAACAGATACATTTTGATTTTCAGCTTTTCCCTGATAAAATCTGTTAAAAATTTTGTGGATGTCTTGTTCATTTATTCCCGGTCCGGTGTCCCGGCATTCTATGACAAGGTTCTTTTCTTTTTTGTATACATCAAAGGCGATAGATCCGCCATCAGGAGTGAATTTTAAAGCATTTGATAAAATATTTTGAATAACCTTATCAAAATATCTTGGATCCAGCCACACATCGCTTAAGTCATCAGTATGCCGAACTTTAAAGTCAATATGCTTTGAGTTGATCGATTCTTCAAACAGATCCTGAGCCTCGTAGATAAGGTCAATAATACTTGATGGCTGAAAAGCTAGGGCAAATTTTCCACGGTCGATTTTTCTTAAATCCATCAACTGATTTACGAGATGCAGGAGCCGCTCTGTATTTCTTCTGATTATCGCGTATGTCCTCTTTCTTACAGTATCCTGATCCGTTTGATCGAGCTTATTTAACGGGTTGAGAATAAGAGTTAAGGGAGTTTTAATCTCGTGTGCGATATTTGTAAAGAACTCTAATTTAGCCTCATTTATCTGCTCTAAATGGAGATGTTCCCGCATTTCTTTTCTGGCTAAATACCTTTGTCTTATCAGATATCCGATTATGCCTATAATCATCAACGAAACAGATACAAAGAGCATGATTGCCCATATTCTTTGATACCATGGACGGTGAATGATTACCGTAATTGTTTTTTCTTTGGAATATGAAGAGAGGTCCTTGGCCTTTATTTTAATTCCATAAGTTCCAGGCTCAAGATTATTTAACGCAAGCATATGCTGACCTTGCGGCATTTCTTCCCATTCCTCATCATTCATTGAATATAAATATTTGATACGCTCGGGGTTTAAATATTCAAAACTGGTGAGGCTGATCTCGAATGAATTATCAAAATGAGCTAAATGAAAAGTATCAGTATTCATTAAAAATGAATTTGTTATCTGGTATTTCCCAGATTTCAGGCCTTTATATACCTCCTGGTTATCAATAAAAAAACCACTTATTCCAATATCCACGGTATCTTTCACTTCTTCGATTTCCTTTGGACGGAAGAAGGTAATGCCGTTAATACCTCCAAAAAAAAGCGTTTCATTATCATAAAAAGATGTTCGCTTTCCGAACTCATTTCCCTGAATACCATCGTTATAAAAATAGGACAGGAACTCTTGCTGATCTTTGCTCAGTTTTGCCATACCATAATTTGTAGATACCCAGATATTATTTTCAATATCTGACTCGATAGCACACACTATATCATTGGGCAGTCCATTCAAGGTATTATATATAAAAAGACTATCAGTGTTATTATCGATTTTGACAAGCCCGGACGCTGTCCCAACCCAAATATTCTCATCCTCATCTTCATGTATATCATTGATTATCTGACCGCGAAACTGTGGATATCGTGTATTAAGATCAATGAATTCGCGCCGAATTAGGTCAAAGCCGGAAAGTCCATCCATCGTACCTATTAAAAGCACTTTATCCTTGGTTAAACAAAGGCTGTTAACCCAGCTATTATGAAGGGAAGAAAACGCATCATTGGGCTGAAATGGGTTTGCGGCATTATCAAAGTTCATTACGACCTGACTTTGCTGGTCGTAGTAATAAATGCCATTGCCCATTGTCGCAATCCATAAATTACCAACTTCATCCACAATAAGATCAAAAATGCTATTTACCGTATTGCCTTGTTTGTTTAGCAACAAGTTCGTTTTGGTCAATTGGTTTTTTTCTCTATCGTATTTTAATAAACCTTCAAGATAAGACCCAACCCAAATATTCCTATTCCCATCTTCGGCTATGCACATGGCAGTAAGAGGAAGGTTGTTGTCTTGTGTATTTTGGATATGCGTGATGTTATTTTCAAAATAATTTATTTTGTAGATACCATCACTATCGGTGCCGGCCCACAGAATCCCCTGATTATCTTTATACAACGACACGATATAGTTGGTGCCTATTGAGTTATACTCAGATGATTGATAACCGATATATTTAAAGCCATTTAATTTAGACGGTATTACAGCTACACCTTTTTGGAATAAGCCTAACCAGTAGTTGCCATCATTATCTGCTTTGACTACATGAATTTTCGATTTAGTGAAATCAAAATTTGAAATGCTGAAATTAAGATTAGTGATCTGATTGGTAGCAGGGTCAAATTGTTTTAATCCATTGCCATCAGTACCTATCAGCAGCATGCCCTCCAATGATAATTCAATATCCTGTATAATGGATGTATGCAGTTTATCCGCAACAGAATTGAGCTTTTCCTTTTCAAAGTCATATTTATAGAGGCCGTGGTTGAAGGTCCCGATAAAAAGATTCCCATCTAAATCTTCTGAAAAATCACTTACGTCAATGCCTACTTCTGTTTTAAAATCGCAATATTGACTTAGTCCCGATACGGGTGATTTTTTATAAAGTCCTTTATCTTGCGTTGCTATCCATAGGTTGTTCTTACTGTCTTCATAAAGCTTGAAGATAAGGAAACTTGGCACAAGAGAGCTATCCTGAAAGCCTTTGGTTTTTCCAAGTGTCTTTTTAATTTCAAAAATTCCATGCCCTGAGGTACCAACTAATATTCGCCCATCTTTTGTTTCTACCATGGTAAGTACATGGGCGCTGCTCACCGATCCTGATTCCAGAATTAAAGGGATGGTTTCAAATGTACCTTCAGCTCTTTTATATACCTGTAACCCATTATGAAATCCGAAAAAAAGATTTCCTCTCTTATCTTCAAAAATCAAGTGAACACTGTTACTCAGCAGGCTATCCCTTTTTTTCGAGAAAACTTTAAACCTGGCCCCATCGTATTGGTTGATCCCACTTTCAGTAGCAATCCACACTAATCCATAACGGTCCTTATGTATGTCTAAAATCAGGCTGTTGGCAAGCTCATTATCTGTTGTAAACATCCTTGCCCTTTGTGCCTGTGCTCCATCGGAGATTATTAATCCAAAAACACAAATTATCCAACCTAATCTCATATCCCTGACACCAATGTTAATTTCGGTATCCTGAAGATACTCAATTTTTATAAATTTTCTTAACTGTGCTGAATTCTGGTGCCTCTACCTTTAGAATATATACACCGGGAGTCAGGTCAAAAAGATCGATAACTGATGTTGATTGGTCTACCTGTAGCATTTTTATACACCTGCCATCTACCGTGTGCAGTGATACGGTATATACGCTATTTATGCCAAGCTGAACATTTATTGTATTAGTAGCAGGATTGGGGTAAGCTTTAAACTCTGGTTTTTCTTCTATGCTTGTTATGGCTTGTCTGAAATATTGTAGCGCATACTCATAGGACTGGTTTCCAATTTCATATCCGAGATGCCTTCCTGGCAAATCATCGGCCGGAGGGTGAATGCCACCCCATATACGAGATAAGCTACATTGATCACTGGCATCGCTGTAGGTAGCCCATTGTAAAATTATATCCTGACTTGGCCCGTTTTCAAATACGAGAAACTCATTTTTTGGAGCAATAAACTCACCCATACCACCCGGGAAATACTCCGATCCTGTAAATCGTGTAAGAACTTCTGCCGCAGCTCTTGAATAGGTAGAGTGTCCTGAAACATATCCTGCAAAATTAGGGGTAATGAATGTTGGTCGTTGATATGGCCACCAGTTTTCAGCTAGTATCCATCCAACACCGGCAGTATCCGTCTCTGGGTTGTCTATGAACTCCGGTCCTCTCCAAGCTTTAACCTTTATTTTATGGAGGTTTTCCAGCGAATCTCCTGCTAATTCATCTTCTTCCATCACCAATTCGATGAATCCTTCAACGAGCGGCATTCCGGCAATGTGATAGTTGGGTAAATCAGGGCTGGTTGATTGCCCCATGTCTGCCATAAAACGGATTGCGGAAATAGGTCTTACATAATCATAATATCCTTTTATACCCCAGGCAGTTATAGCCACATCATGCATTGCGCCACCAAGGGTAAAATATGCCTTTACATCCCATTCCAGATCAGATAAAATACTTCCTCTGCCATTTATACGTTTTACCAACTGTGGATGATCATTTACATAATTCAGGATGGTAAACCAATGGCCGGGAGGCGTCTCCGAGTCGGGCCCGTCAGCCCAGAATTCTGCCAGAATACGCGCATAATCTCCTAATTTCACAATTTGATGCTCATACGGCTCACCTGTATACGGATTTAAAGGATGTCCACCGGAAACATCACCGCCTTCCAGGTATTTATAAAACTTATCGTGATCTGCCAGATCAGTAGGTATTTCATCGATTGATACATTACCAAGATTTGCAGGTGATATGTCGATCTCCTTTTCTATCGACTCAGCAAGATGTGCCGACCAGGTGACTACCATTGAAAAATTCCATTGATATAATGCTGTAGATGTTCCTCCTGCTAAAGTATCAATATAGGGTGGAGGTCCGGGATCTTTGTAAACAAAATATTCATCACCGTCCCTAAACTTAATCTCTTTATCCTCCTCTGTCAATGAAAAGGGGTTGACATTACCCCATTCCGGACTTAGAAAAGGCGGCACGGATCCCGGAATTTCATTTCCACTCTGATCAATAAATAAATCAAAAGCGATAGGTTGCCATCTGTTGGGGTCTGCAATTATGGGATTACCCGGATCTTTAGGACTGATAGGTTCATTGACGGGTTCATAAAACTGATTTTCATATCCTCCTGCTTCATTTGCACCATCTAAAAAACCATAATTTATATATTCTTGAGCTATATAATTCCCTAACGCAGCCGCGGAGCCGGTACGGTATTCAGTGCTCGTAAATGTAAAATCGTAACCGAGTTCGTCAACAAACAATTGATTGGCTGCTTGCTGAATTTCATTAAATCCGGGTGAGGACTCAAACCTATGCATGATAATACGGTATGCAGCATAGCTGATCGCCTCCTTACGGTTTGCTTCAATATTTGGTTGAAAAGCTATAAATCCATCAAACTCACTGGTGAAATCATGTAAGGTATTTCCCAATAAATAAGTCTGGTCATCCTCTGAAAAAACTGCCCATGCATCATACATGGCAGCGGATACATGAAATAAGTTTCTTGCATGCACGGTAGGTCTAGCAAAGTCATTACGGATACTCAGCAGTAATACTTCATTCCATTTTCTGGCAATGGAATGATCCTGAGCCACTGAGACCTGTGAACAAAGAATAAGTAGCAATAACCAGATTTCCTTTAGTCTCATCTTATTATAGAAATTAATGTTTTTTGAACAATGTCGTCACCTTTCCTGATTCCAAGAATATACATTGCGGGTGGAAGATCATTAATCATTATGGAGTTATCATAAATTGGACCTTCAGAAACTACAGATCCATTTAGCTCATAAACAACATATTCCAATGAATTGCTGCTCCATTTATTTTTGATAAATAATGTGCCCTTTGAAGGGATTGGAAAGACCGGAATATCATCTTCCTGAACGGATAGTATTGGTGCTAAAGAAATATGACTGAAATCAGAATAAAGGTTTTTCCTGAAAGCCCTGAGCCTCAGGTATACCGACGTACTAAAATCTGCATCTTCAATATGCCATTGTCCGGAATTGTCCAGATAGATGGAGTTATAGGCTGCAAAATCAGGTGTGAGTGAGTATTGTAACTCATAGCCATCAATTTCATCATATAATTGGCTCTTTATGGAGATCTTGAGATTTCCTGAACCCGGAATCGATGCTGAAATACCCTGAGGCGGGGATAAATAATCATCAAAAAGGATGTGATGTGTATTAATCTGTAAATTTTTATAAATCGAAATGCGATTATCCGGCCACTCAATTTTTATCTCGTTGATAGTATCATTATTGCCAAGACCGAAATGAAGCTGAGAAGGTTTCTGACCATAAAAGCTCGCTCCTGCAGTAACTATCCTTTGCTGAGATAAGCTATTCGTACTTAAATAAACTTTCGTGCCAATTGCGTAATGATTAGTCCCGTGCATTCTTGGGGTCACCTTGACGTAGCCGTGTATGCGATCATCGTTCAGGTTATTCTCATAAATGATCACCGGAATATTGAATGAATTTGGATGAGATTTCAGGCTTTGAAGGAGATCAACATCACCGTCATTATCCGTATCAATTGAAATAAGAGAGGCAGCGTTGTATCTGTCGCTGAAATTAGCAGTATCTGAAATATCTAAAAACGAATCGGTTTGATTAAGCCAGATTTTAGACCTGTCATTTTTCCATCGTACACTATCTCTTGAAGCGCCACACCAACCGTTTGTGACAGCAAGGTCTAACCATCCGTCGTTATTGTAATCATCAAATACACAGCCCCAGTCCCAGCCACTGTAGGCAACATTAAACCTGACGGCCCGCTCTCTGAAAAGATTTTGCTCTTGAATAGTAATATTCTCAAGGAGAATATTGTGTTGGGTATTTCCGTAGCTGATATTGGTTGCGTATATATCGATATCGCCATCATTATCAAAATCGCCTAAATCCATTCCCATTTCCTGCCTGGAACTGGATAAAGCGCCATATTCGGAAGCCTTATTGTTGAATGTGCCATCACCATTATTCATCCAGAGCTCATTTTTGTCCAGATCAAGGTTGCAGTAGATATCCTGAAATCCATCATCATTTATATCAAATATCATCGGCTGCCAGTAGTAACTGGTGCGGTTATCAATCTGGCTTGATTGCGTCTGATTTTGAAAAGTTCCATCACCATTATTCATAAAAATGGTGAGTGATCCATACCAGCTGCCGCAGACAATGTCCATATACTGGTCATTATTCAGATCTCCTGCAGCCATACCACCAAATGTCTGAATGCTACCCTTGTAGTGATCCGAAGAAAAATGCAGACCCGGTTCACTGATTTCTGTAAAAGAACCTGGTTGAGATTGCTTAAATAACCTTAAAATGATCTCTTTTCTACTATTGACTGAATCTTCAGTTGCGACAACGAGGTCAATTAAATGGTCGCCATCAACATCTACCCAGAGTGATGCTCTGGATAAGCTGCTTAGGTTGATTCCTGACGGTATGGCTACATCAATAAAAGACCCGTTACCCTGATTCTGGTAGAGCTTGTCATGTTCTCCATAATTTGTACATAAAAAAAAATCGACATCTCCGTCATTGTCATAGTCTTCTGCTGAAATGCCATGTCCGTAAAGAGGCTCAAAGTTATTTGAGGATAGTATGCCTAACTCAGAAGATCTGGGTGTGAAATAGGGGTATGCCAATTCCGAGCTGTCAGAAAAAGCAGTAAAAACCAATGCTGATATAATTATACCAAAATCCAACCCCTTATAAATTAAAGAAACAGCTGGATTACTCCAGCTGCTTACAAAACTCTAAACCTAAATTATTAAATATTACTAATTACAAAACCCGTCATTAGGATACAATTCGCAAAACAAATCCGGATCAGTATTCCTGTCTACCCAGTCACCAACTTCTATTGCCTTTAAATAGTCGATTACGAATACAGCCCCATCAGTTGCACCTTCCGAACTGGGATAGTTTTCTGCATAACCCATACCCAGTATAATTCTGAATTGTGTATTGGTAAGCGGGTTATAGCTGGAGTTATTATCACAAATACCCACATCCGGTAACTGAGCATATGCACCAAACGTATTCCAGCCTTCCTGCATAGGTACTGCATAGGCATTACCTACATTGTCCACAAAACATGGATCCGGACCTAGACCTGAAGCCAGCTTTAATACCCTGCCGTCACGGTCACATTTAACGCGACCAATCAGGAGATATCTTTTACCCGGAGTCACATTGGTCATGTTCATAATAAACTCATATTCCCAGAAGTTTGCTGGAGCTTCAATGGTAGTCACTTTAAGGGCTACACCTTCTGCACCTTCAGCTGCTCCATCGATGAGTTCATAAATGCCGTAGTTGTTGTTGCCGTTAAATTCAATGGTATTTGCATTGGGACTTCCACCCATAGAGCCAATTGATCCACCTGCACCAATTACTCCGGTTACCACATCCTCACCTTCGAAGTCAGCTTTAACAATTATGTTTGGATTGCAGAAGTTGCTTTCCGGGTTATTATGACAATAAGTAAAAGGATTGGCATTAAAAGCCTCTAATTCTCTGGCAACACACTGAGGATCATCCGGGTTATCACCGCAATAGCAATCAGGATCCTCTGCAAATGTACATTGCAGACATTCTATGGCCGTTGGATTTTCTTCACAAAAACATTCAGGATCTTCTTCATACTCACATGTTTCACATCGTGGATCATTTGGATTTTCAACGCAAAAACAAATAGGATCCACGTCATAGGCGCAAATATCTACTGTTTCTTCATCATCAATGATTTCCGCAGGACCTACTTCACAACTGTAAAACATGAGTGAGAAAAATACGGCAAAGGAAAAAAGCCACGTTAATGACGTAGTATATTGTTTCATTTCTTTAGAGAATTTTAATTGCTAACTATATAAAGACTTTTTTGCTGTCTTGTGACCATTTCTATTCAAAGATTTTCATGTAGTATGAAATAAGAGACATAAAAAGGAATCTGCACCGTCATATTTAGGATGTAGATTTATGTGAATCCGCATAGCGATACTACCTGAGTCTCTCAAAATGCTCCACAATATACCTGCCGGCCACTCGGCCGATATCGAGGCCTACTTCATTGTCTGTACGAAAATGCACCCCGCCTTCAAAGCGCGACGCTGAACACTCCAATGCCAGTTTTCTGAATTCATCATGATCCGTTGGGAAAAGATAAGTCAGGGCTACCTCAAGCGCACCAGCTACTGTGGTATGTCCTGCCGGATAGCCTGGAAAATTGGGGGTATCCACCAGTATCGGACTAAAATCCGGGTCAAATTGAAAAGGTCGGATGCCCCAGTAATGATATTTTCCGTCCCACGCCACAATCGTCGCATCATACCGGGAGGCGTGAAAAAGGGCACATGCAAAAGCGGCCTCCATAGGGTTAAGGTCGTATTCCATGATTTTGCGTTCGAGCAATTCGTCCCATACCGGGATGCTTTTCCATTTCCAGGCAATATCACTACTTTGGTGAGAGGCATTAAAATCGCGTAATTCCTGCATGTCAGCAGACCAGTCTTCCGGAGGAGGACCCGGCCTGAACTGGTCATTACGCCTCAATGTCAGGGGCTTCCACTGCGCCTTCATAGGATCGTAAGGCCCGGGCTTTCCCGACCACAACCTGTCATCTTCGGGCACCTGCCCCTGCCAGGGTATATTCGTGCGGTCATCCTGTGCATAGGCTAGATAACGTTCACCCGTTTTTATACCAATATCAAGGCTTGCTTCAATAACCTCCGCATACTCCAAGCCGGTAGCCAGGCGTGCCATTTTAAATGAATCCAGGAGGCTGTCCAGATAAGGTTTTTGTTGTGGAAAATAATGGCCAATGATGGTGGTTGCTGCCCCTGCAGCTGCACTATATTCACACATAAAAGACGAGATACTCTTTTCTTTACCCTGAAGTTTAATTCGCTGGTCTTTTTGAAAGGGCGGGGCAAGATCACTTTTTTCCCTGAGACGGTATACCTCGCAGAGGGCATCGTATATCGCCAGATGCATGATAGCTACACGGGCACCGTTTTTATGGCCACGATGCTCGTTGCTAATCTTCATCATCTGCTGATGCCATCTATAATTGGGATAAGAGGCATTCCAGTAACGTATGTTCCATGGTGATATCTCCTGCTGTGCTTCAAGGATGGAGGATATATCCGGGTTTTCAACAGGGGTATAGGAGTAATTGATCTTAGCCAGAAACGGTGATGGCTGTGACCAGCTGAATAGTGGAAACAGACCACATAGAATTAGGACGATAATAGACTTCATATACCTGCAAAACTAAAAAAATCTGAAGTTTATTAAGGATTGGGAGGTGCCTAAAAAAGGAGTGGCTGCCTAAGAGTTGGGAACTCTCGACAGCCACCTTTAAACAACCACTAACACTGTTTCAAAGGTAATAGTCTGGGTGATATTTTCAAAACCTATTGACAGAAATCATGAAAAAAATCTACGAAACTGTACTTTTTAGAGATAAAGCTGATACAAATCAGCGATAAACCTATAGTAAACATTTTCGTACAATGTATTCACATCTGTTTAACAGATCAGGAAACCTTTCATGAATAATTGAGGTATTTAGAAAAGTTTCCGGGGGAGGCCATGTCCTCCCTTTTTTTTAAACTATTTTTTAAATTTCGTCATTGGTCAGCATCTCCGGAGCGACCACAGTACCTTCAAGTTTAAACTTATAAGGCCAGGCTTCATTTACCACCGGTGGTGGGCCTTCCTCATTGTCATTACCTCTCCATCTGCGCTGTCTGCGGTGTGTCCAGTGACCATCCGGCGCACCCATCACTACAAGCCAGAGGTTTTCGGTGTTATCCGGTACATCAAAGCTTACCTCCGCCTGATCTTCTGAGTACATATCACTGTAGACACGGGTTTCATCATCCAGGTAAGCTACAAAGCCATATCGCCAGCTGGCACTATCCAGATGTACGGCATTGTATCCTTCTGCGCCTGCTATTCCTTCAAATGAAAGGTTTATTGTATTTCCTTCTTCCGGAAGTTCGAGCTTAATGCCATTGTAACCGTAATTCTGAGGTGCCTTTTCCGGAGAGATTTGATACCATCCCTCTTCTGTTTCCTGCAGCAGGGTATAATGCTGGTTACGGTATTGTCTTGCTACCTCCTGCGCATGAGGGAGGTCCCAGGTAATGAACCGTCTGGAGGCGTCGAACATCTCAGCAATAAACTGTTCCTGATCCACGTCAAACATCTCCTTGTAAATAATAACAGGATCACGATTGTTGATGGAAGAATCTCTGTACATTCTCCCGATCACATCAATGCCATGAAGCGTAGCCCAGTATTCCAGCACATATGGAGATCGGTAGATGTTTTGTTCGTGCATAAAGGCCAGATGTGTATTATCCATAAATGCTTCGAGGTGATAATTCTCGAAAGTCATCCACTCCGGGTATACATGCCAGAGCATAAACTGTGAGGCCATCTCGCCAAATCCACCACCAACACCTTTGCCGCCATCCTGCCTGGCCAGGTTCTGGAAGGAATGACCCAGCTCATGGGCCAGCACTCCAAATGGCTGAACCGACATACGCGTGGCAGGTGTCCACATCATACCTACACCTTCATCACCCCCTCCAAAGGCGGTACCACTGCCTTGATCGGGACTGGGAATTACCCAAAGTATCATTTTCAGACTGTCGGTATGCGAGTTGCCTTTTTCCACAAACTTCAATGTATCTACATAATAGTTAAAATAGCGCTCCATTTCCTCCATGGCAAAGTTAAGGTCGAATTTGAGCCTTGAGGTATCAGGGAGCTGAGAAGGATCTTCGCCGTATACCTTATGCCAGAAGGCTACAACATTTTCTCCATCCCTGAATCGTGAAAAGCTGTATGCATTGGTATCGCTATCAAAATGCGCCGTGGCTCCAATCCGATATACTGTATCTGGCAGATGTAACTTTTTCTCTGTGCTCTTATTGCTGCAGGCAGAAAAAATAAGTAATGCTATTCCAGCTAGTATTAATAAATTCTTCATAGTTACATTATTTAGGTTCGCTCATTTTCAACAGCTTCTATGGTTTTTGGTATTTCTTTTCCAAGCAACCTGTAGCCGCTGCTGGTGATTACAAAATCTTCTTCTATACGGATGCCTCCGAAATTTTTATACTGTTCCAGCTTATCATACTGAATAAATTCCTGATAACGGCCTTCTGCCTTCCACATATCAATGAGTTGTGGTATGATGTAGATTCCCGGCTCCACTGTCACAACATAACCTTCCTCAAGTGGACGGCCCAGCCGGAGTGATTTTAGTCCAAAATCTGTACTTTTTGTGAGTTCAGGGGTATAACCGACATTTTGTTCGCCCAGGTTTTCCATATCATGGACGTCGAGGCCCATGAGGTGGCCAAGGCCACATTGGAAAAACATGGTATGAGCACCTGCTTCAACGGCTGCTTCGGTATCACCACGGGTAATGCCAAGGCTTTTCAGTCCTTCAAAAAGTACTCTGGAAGACAATAGGTGAATATCACGGAACGAAACCCCAGGCTTTAGGGTCTCAACAGCTGCCAGATGTGCATCCAGTACAATCTGATACATATCGGCCTGCGGTGAGGTGAATTTCCTGCCTGCGGGAAAAGTTCGGGTCATATCGCCAGCGTAGCCAAGCGCTGTTTCAGCCCCGGCATCCACAAGTATCAGGTCATTTTCCCCAATCTTATTTCCATAATGATGATTATGTAGGGTCTGGCCGTCTTTGGTACAAATTATCGGAAAAGCAAGCTGACCACCTAGCTGCAGGGCGGTCTCATGTACCCGGCTCATGACTTCATATTCCATCATCCCGGATTGAGCATAGCGCATTGCTGCCAGATGCATTTCGCCTGTGATGGTCACTGCTTTTTCAATTTCCTCGATCTCTTCTTGTGATTTATGATTGCGCTGACCGGCTACCGCATGTATCAGCGTTCTTGATACATGGCGGTCTATTTCATCGAGAGGCCAGCCGGTAAAATAATGCAGGTGGAGATAATGTTCGCCTCTGTATGGGGGTAGTATATGAACTGTTCTACCTGAGTTTATGGCTTTTTGAAGCTGACTTTTCAGCTGGCTGATATCACCTGTATTATTTATACCCGCTTTTTCGGCAAGTTCGGCTATGGAAGGCTGATTTCCCATCCATACAATATCATCCAGGGTATAGTCGGTGCCAAAGACATATTCTTCTCCGGAGTCTGCATCCAGTAGCGCATGTAAGCCCGGGCGGTCAGTAATGCCGGCGTAGTACATAAATGTGCTATCCTGCCGAAAAGGGTACCAGTTATCGGCAAAATTTTTGCTGCTTTCTTCGTTACCCAGCAACAGGATAACACCTTCATTTACTGTTGATAACAGTTTTTTTCGTCTTTCGGTATAGGTTTTTTTTGTAAACATATCAATTGTATCGGTCCACGTTAAGAAGACCTAAATCTATAAAAGGTTTTTCACCGGTAATAATATCAGCTACCAGATGTCCCGAAACCGGCCCCAGTGTAACGCCAAGCATCGCATGACCAGTAGCAATGGTGAGGTTACTGAATTTTGAAGGTTTACCGATATAAGGGAAGCCATCAGGGGAGCAGGGCCTGAAGCCATGCCAAGGATCAAGGTCTTTGAAGTCTTCCTTTTTCAGTTCAGGTATAAACCTGATGATGGTGTCGATGATGCCTTCGATCCTCTTTGGATTGATGCGGTCATTATGGCGGTCAATTTCCATCGTGCCAGAAAAGCGTACCCCATCCAGCATTGGCGACATCGACACTTTTCCATCACAGAAGATAGCCGGCACTCTGGGTGAAAGGTTATCCTTTTTAATGATAAAGCTATACCCTTTACCGCCCTGCATGGGAAGGTTAAGGCCCAGCTGTTTCCCCAATAAGCTTGTCCTGCTCCCAGCAGCCAGAATAAATTCATCAGCAGTAAATTGGCCCAGATTTGTTGACACCTTTTCTAAGATACCTTTCTTTTGGTGAAAACGCGTGACTTTTGTGTTGAAGTGAAACTGGACCCCCTTTTTCTTCAAGACATCATAGAAACTGTCGATGAAGGCATGCGGCGTAACCATAGAGTCATCCGGAAAATAGACTGCGCCTTTCATAGTGATATCCATGCCCGGGTTTAGCTTTTTTGCCTCTTCAGCGCTCAGCACCTCTACCCGCTGTCCCAGGGCCCGGGCGGTTTCGCCGGCTTCGATCTCATGCTGCAATTCTTTTTCTGACTGACAGATCATCAATAGTCCCTGTTTCGCATATCCTACTTCCAGGTTTTCTTCCTGAATGATCTCTTCTATAAGCTTTTGGCTACGGGTAGTAAGTCCGTGCAAAACGGGCGCTGCGCGGCTCACGTTCTCTTTAGTAGCAGCTTTAGTGAACTTCATTCCCCACGATATCAGGTCCTTATTTAGCCGCGGGCGAATGTAAAACGGGCTTTTTTTGTCCAGCATCCATTTCAAGCCCTGAGAAATTACCCCCGGGGCTGCAAGTGGCACAACATGGCTGGGGCAAAAATAACCTGCATTACCCACTGAGCAGTTTTGCCTTCCATTACCTGCATCCAATACTTCAACCTCCAACCCTTTCTTGTTGAGGTAATAGGCTGAACATAGTCCTACTATGCCACCGCCAACAATAACAACTTTTTTCTTTCCCATCTTATATCACTTGAAAGCCATGTGCATAGGGATCTTCATCATCTATAATGATGGTATTGAATCCTGTTACCCTGGCCCATCCCTGTATACTTGGAATAATTGCCGGTTTTTCGCCAAGCATCGTCTCTTCTTCTATTTTTCCGATAAACTGAGATCCTATTATACTTTCATGAATAAAATTCTCATCTTTTTTTAGTTTTCCTTTTGCATGCCATTGTGCCATCCTTGCCGATGTACCTGTGCCGCAGGGCGACCTGTCAATGGCTTTATCACCATAGAATACTGCATTCCGCGCGGTGGAGTCCGGATTGATGGTAGTGCCAGTCCACATGATGTGCGACACCCCATTAATGGTTTCGTTATCAGGGTGTACAAAACGGTTAGGATATTTTTCGTTGATTCTTTTTCGAATCACCCGGCTCCAGCGGATCAGGTCATCCGCTGCATGTTGTTCGATACCGCCAAAGTTTTCCTGAGGGTCCACGATGGCATAGTAGTTACCCCCGTAGGATACATCAAATTTCAGTATTCCCATGTCAGGGCATTCCACTTCCAGTGAATCAGCTGCCAGGTAGGATTTTACATTGGTAAGCTTTACCCACTCTACCTTCTTTCCTGTCAGCTTATAATCAATAAGTACCAGTCCGGCTGGTGTTTCCAGCCTCAGATGACCGGGCATTTTGGGTTTGATCAAGTCCTGTTCTATTGCGATAGTGACGGTACCGATAGTTCCATGTCCGCACATGGGCAGGCATCCGCTGGTTTCAATAAAAAGAACCCCGACATCATTTTGCGGGTCGACAGGGTCATAAAGTATGCTTCCCGACATCATGTCATGGCCCCGTGGCTCAAACATCAGCCCCTTACGTATCCAGTCAAACTCATGCAGGAAATGTTGTCTCCGCTCACTCATACTATTACCCACAAGTGGTGGCCCTCCTTTCCTGACCAATCTTACCGGGTTGCCACAGGTGTGGGCATCTATACATTCAAAAGTGCTTATTGCCATACCGATTATTACTACGATTGACTGTTGTTTATGGAATTGAAAACCAGTGATGCTGCAGCCAGATCTTCCAGTGCATGACCTACTGATTTAAAGCATGTTACTTCGTCTTTATTTTTACGTCCTTCCTTCTGGTTTTTACATAATTCAAAGAGATCGGACTTCAAATGATCAATGGTGATAGTGCCTTCTTTTAATGGTACAGCCAAATCACCGGTTTCGCCTATGGATCCTTCATAGGTGTCGACATAGAGTTGTACGTTACGAATAAAGCTGTCATCTGCCTCGCGCATATCAGGTTTATAAGCTCCTACCAGATCATAATGCTGTCCCGGGCGGAGGTGTCGGCCAAAAAGCAGCGGTTTCGCACTTAACGTTGCGCATGAAATGATATCTGCTTCATGAATAATATCATCGATATCCTGTATTGGAGCTACAGTAAAACGCTCTTTAGCAAGCCGGGCGGCTACCTGCTGTGCCTTATGAAAATTTCTACCCCATATAAAAACCTTTTCTATTGGCCTTATCGTAGCATGGGCGCGGATAAGTTCTGTGCTCAGGGCACCTGTGCCTATCATCAGCAATACTTTGGCGTCTTCACGCGAAAGCATTTGCGAAGCCATGGCTGATGTTGCTGCTGTACGTTTTCCCGTTAATGTTCTGGCTTCCATCATTGCCTTGGGGGTGCCTGTTTTCAGATCATAAAGTGTATAGGTGCCTTGTATGCTGGGCAGGTTATACTTAGAGTTATTCGGTGAAACGGTTATGATTTTTACCCCCAGGTTTTGACCATCATCCCATGCAGGCATCAAAAGCAAGGTGGAGTCCACTCCCTCAGCAGGATTGGGGTAGTGGTGTAGTTTTTTGTGAGGAAAATTATAGGAACGAGTAAAAGCCTCCCTGATATGAGGTATCAGGGAGGGATAGTCCAGTACAGCTTCTAGTTGCTCTCGATCGACCTGGATCATACATTTATGAAATAGGGCTGTTGGTGGTAACTCCGTCAACTTTTCGCCAGATGCTAAGTGGATTTGCATTTTTTAATTCATCCGGCAATATCTTTTCCGGGGCATCCTGGAAAGCAACAGGTCTTGAAAACCGCTTGATAGCATCTGTGCCTACAGAAGTAAACCGCCCGTCGGTAGATGCAGGGAAAGGACCGCCATGCTGCATGCTATGGCATACTTCCACTCCGGTAGGTACACCATTGAAAATTACCCTTCCGCATTTTTCTGCGGCCATGTGAATGACATCTTCATACGTATTTACATCGTCATCATTGGCGATAAATGTAGTGGTGAGCTGGCCCTGAAGCGCGTTGGTTACCTGCTTCAATTCCTGCTCATCCTCACATTGTACAAGCAAGGAAAATGGACCAAATACCTCTTCTGCAAGGTTTGGGTTTTGGATAAAGGCTTGTGCAGGAACTTTTGCAACAACTGCAGCGCCTGTTTTTTCATCGCTATTCAGGGGCTCATTCAATGGTGTTACACCAGATTGTTGCAGCATTTCATTTAATTTCTTCTGGTAGTTACCGGCAATGCCTTTATTCAGCATAGTGCCGGGGGCAATGCTTCTGATTTCTTCAGCCAGATGGTTAACAAATATATCCATGGCTTCAGATTTCACACATATAAGCAAACCGGGGTTTGTACAGAACTGTCCTACACCAAGTGTAATAGATCCGGCATAGGTTTTGGCCATACCTGCCGCGTCCTCGCTTAATTTTCCTGGCAATATAAACACCGGATTCACACTGCCCATTTCTGCGAAAACCGGAATGGGCTCATCCCTCTCCTGTGCAAGTTTGTACAATGCCATTCCACCATTGAACGAGCCTGTAAAGGCAACGGACTTAGTGGCAGGGTGGACTACAAGCTGCTGACCTATTTCGTATCCTGATCCTGCCAGGCTGGAGAAGACGCCATCAGGCATCCCGGTTTTTTCAGCAGCAGTTGCTATCGCATTGGATACGAGCTCATTTGTACCCAAATGAGATTCGTGTGCCTTAACAATCACCGGATTGCCAGCTGCCAGCGCAGATGCAGTATCTCCTCCGGCTGTAGAGAAAGCAAGCGGGAAATTGCTTGCTGTAAATACTACTACAGGTCCTACAGGCATGCGCATTTTACGAATATCCGCTTTGGGTAAAGGTTCACGATCCGGTATAGCAGTATCAATACTGGCTTCTACCCATGACCCTTCACGCAGCAGTGAGGCGAAAAGCTTCAATTGATTCATTGTCCGGCCCCTTTCGCCGGTGATCCGTGCCTCCGGCAGCGCAGACTCTGCGGATGCTCTTTTGATTAATTCATCACCAAGCGCCAGAATTTCATCGGCAATAGCGTCTAAAAAGTCGGCACGTTTAGCAGCCGGCATCTTACTGTAGGTTTTGTAAGCCTGACTGGCTTTATCGAGGGCCTTATCCACCTCCTCCTTACCCGCGGTCTGAAAATCACCTGAAAGTGGTTCATTGAGCAGGGTGCTGTAGGCCTGGATAGTCTGGCCGCTGGTTTCTACTAGTTGAAGTCCGATTCTGTTTTTGCCGTGCATAAGATTCGCTTTTAAATATTTGCTAATTCAAGATTTTTGTATTCGGGTAGTTCAGGTCTTGATTTCAGACTGGATTCAATAATTTCAATTACTTCCTGTCGGCGCTTGCCTGATAAAGGAAGTCGCGGTTTTCTTACATTCTCAGAGCCAATACCGGTGTATACTTCGGCTAGCTTGATATTCTGGACAAGCTGTGGATCAATATCCAATTCTGACAATGGCATAAACCAGCGATAGATCTCCCTGGCCTCCTCAATTCGCCCGGCTTTGGCCAGATTGAATATGGCAACCGTTTCTGCAGGGAATGCACAAACCAACCCTGCCACAAGCCCGTCTGCTCCCATTAAGATCGACTCGAGTGCAAGGGTATCAACACCACCCATAATCCGGTATCTGTCACCAAAGCGATTGCGCATCCGTGTAATATTGGTAAGATCGCGGGTAGAATCTTTCACCGCCTTTATGTTATCAACTGCAGCCAGTTCCTCAAACATATCCAGCGTGACAAGTATTTTATAGTCGACCGGATTATTGTAAATCATGATAGGCAGGCTCGTTGAGCTGGCTACGTCTTTGAAATACACTACAGTTTCGTGATCTGTGGCTTTATATCGCATTGGAGGCAGCAGCATCAACCCGCTGGCACCGTATTCTTCTGCAAGCTGTGCCTGACGAATGGCTTCTTTGGTAGTCTGTTCGGCTATATTCAGCAGTACAGGCACTTCACCTCCGATCGTGTTGACGGCCGACTGAACAAGCTGCTTTTTTTCATCATCTGTTAATGCAGTAGCTTCACCTAGAGTACCGCCAATGATTATACCTTTAATTCCTGATTCCAGCTGATATCTCAGGTTTTTTTCAAAAAGAGGAAGATCAAGGTTATCATCTTCTGTGAATTTTGTTGTTATGGCGGGATATACGCCTTGCCAGGTTACGTTCATGATAATAAGGGTTTATACACAAATCAAAAGTAAAGAAGATAGCGCCACCAATTACCCTGAATTTTGACAAGAAGTGACACTATATTAACTGAATAACGTAGTTTTGAGTTAATTTCGGGTATATATAAAACTAGTTTGGCCTCAATTCTATAGTCGTCTCTTTTTTGGCCAGTTTCACAATACTCAATCCTTTATCTGTTTTTAGGTTTTTTACAGGGGTATATAATCCTAAAGGTGTTCCTCCAGGATGCTCAATACTTATGTAAGCCTGTTCCAGATAGCCTGTAGCTGGCGAAAATGTGACATCGATATGCCGGGTGTTCTGGTCAAAGGTAACAGAACTGATTTTGCCTGCCTCAGCCTGGATCCAGACACCTGCAGGGGCTACAAATACCTTTGATCGTGCTGCAGTGGTAAGATTGAGGGTTACTTTATTATCTTCCACATTCACATTGCCACCAAAACCCAGCCAGCCAAACTCAGGGTGCTGATAAAGATAGGATGATGTATTTACTGCATACCCCAGAAACCCTGAGCCGTAATCTCCTGAATAACCATCAATACTAAGTGTTGAAGGATAAGAGTGGAAAGCTGCAGGGCCAAATCCATCCTCTGTGATATTGGCTATACCTCCCATAACACCTCCGTACCCTACCCGCAGCAGATATAAATCATCCGGGTTTTCCCGATATTCGGTGAGCACAGGTATAGCATTCAGTGCTGACCCGTAATGGTGTAGCTGTCGCTCTATTCGGGTCAGCTTACCGCCATAAAGAAAATCCCAATATCTGCGGGCACTGCCGTTATATCCCCAGTGAGGAACGGTGGGCATATAGGCTAGTATGGCATTCAGTGTTACCTGCGCCTTGGCGTCATACCCAAAATACTTGGACCACATATATACCTCTTCCTGGCCGGTGGAATCCCAGGGCATTTCACTCCCAAATGGATAATTCAGTGATTTCCATAAATCAGCCCGTTTTTTCATAGTGTCCTCAAGCCGTTTAGCCAGATCGGTCATCCCTTCCCGCTTGAGGTCTTGCAGTAGCATTACAAAGATGGTACCCTCCATCTGCCCAAACTGAGCATAATGGGGAGCCTGTTCAACCATTGCGATACCAGTATAAGCTGCATTTTCCAGGTACCAACCCCAGTTTTCGGCTGTTACCAGGCCATCATAAAAGCGTGAAAGCCGGTACATCACCCAATGAGCAGCTGTCACGTGAGGATAATTGTATGAACGCCCGGTTGAAGTAGCCTCTTCATAGCTCCAGGCTGACCAGGTATTGTAGTTTACATCCTCACTATATGTACCCTCCGGCATCTGTTCCGGTTCATAATAGTACATGCTTTTTCTGACACCATATTTTTCGGGACCCTCGTTATACTGAATGCCTCCCCACATGGTCTCGTGAATAAACCTTTCCATTTTTTTAATCTCGGCCGGGTCCGGCTGTATAAATTGCTTCATCATAGCGGCAAGCCAGGATCCGGAACCAGCTTCATCTCCCAGTCCGGCTATCCAGGCTCTTCTGTCATGAATCACAGGTTGTGTTTCTTCATAGTCGTACGATATTACTGAAGGGCTGCGGTCAAAGGGATCATCAGCATTTTCATACCACTGCTCTGTGGTGAGAAAATTTCCAAAATCATCAATAACCTGTTCCTCACTTTTGATCACCTTATAGTTTATGGTCTGGGTAAGGCCGTCTTCATATTTCACTGTAACCCTTGACCTTCCCCAGGTCATGCCTTTCAGCATATATTGCTTCCATCCGTTTGTTGTGGTACCGGTTTCCTCAATAGTAAGCGACCCTTCCGGATTTACCTCTATGGAAGTCACCGATTCAGGGTAATTTAAAAAAAGCTTTCCCTCTACATCCTGAGGCAATACATAGCCGGGTACGCCCACCGCCACAGGTCTGTTCTCTTCTATTAGTTTCTTCTCAATGTCCCTTACCGAGGGTGTAGTCACCAGCCTGAAGGCGTAGGAAATCTCGTCGCCAGGGTATAATATGGCAGAGGTCGGCTCATTCCAGGGAGTGGCATTTTTCCATTCCCTTTCGGCATGAGCTTTCGAATGTACCATCCACTCATGAAATCCCTCAAAGGTGATAGCTCTTGGTGTTGGGTCATCATTGAGTGGGTTATACGCCTCAAAGCCTGCATTTTCTTCGGGAAGTACAAGTAAAACAGGGCCTTTGCCATGCAACCTGACCACCTGCAGATAGCCGGCATCATCACCGATATATGGATCGAAGAATACATTTTCGGTATGCGCCTCATCCAGCGACTTACGCGTTAGAATGTTGTTGAATATCATTGGAAAACCAAGTGAACCTATTTCTACATTTTCCTGATCTTCGTTTTTCAGAGTAAAACGGAGAATCAGCTCATCCTCATCTTTTTCCCATGACCTTATGATGGTAAGCGGTATATCGTTAGGGAAGGTAGGCGCCAGATCGGCCGCAGCAAGCTGTGAACCGCTGACACCCATTGTGATGACATCCTTTCTGCTGGCAGCTGATGAATAATCAGACCACTCTCCATCACCGGTTTTAAGCCTGAGGTTGATGTCGCCAAGGTGATAGGCACCATCAATATCTCGAAATTCCATTCTTTCGCCTGGTGTGAAATCAAAACCCGGTGCACTTTTCGGCTCCAGTTTGCTCACTGTCTGGGAGCTTTTTAGTATTTCAAGGTTAAAGTCCCCGACATCAAAGGACATTATCCCGGCTTCTGTATTCAGCGTATTTGGTTGTTCCTGCATGCGGCTCCAGCGTTGAGCTGATGCCAGTTGTGAAAACAATGTCACAATCAAGATAAGGCCCAGTTTATTCACAGTATTTTACATTTTGGTTGAACATTGATAATTATGGTTGGTATTAATGGTGTACGGGGGTTAAAATTAGGCGTTACATCATGATGACGTGTAATAAATTTTGACCTCATGTGATACAATTTTAACCGGCTGGTTATAAAAACGGTAATTAGGCCTGATCTGCGGCACCTTATTTTCAACATGACAAAATAGTACCAGCAAAAGTCAAAATAAGCAAAGCAGCTTGATCTGTGTGTTAGTAGTTTTATTTTACAGATCCTGCATCTGTCGTAGAAAAGCCATCGAAAACTTGTAGTACCTATGAAAAAACCTTTGATTTCCGCATTATTTACAATTTTTGTTCTGTTGTTAACAACAGCTGCATCCGTTGCCCAGGGCACAGCAGAAGATTATAAGAGAGCATTATCGCTCGGTGAAAAATACCGGGATAAAGTTTTTAACAGTCCTTCACAATTCAACTGGATTGAAAACTCTCACCTGTGCTGGTATATTAATAATGCACCAAACGGTGATTTTTACATGCTGATCAACGCAGATGATGCCAGTCAGGCTCCCGCATTTGATCATAACCGCATGGCGGCTGCATTACAGGGAGTTTTTGATCGTGACTTTGATGCAGGAGATCTTGACCTCGAAGATTTCGGGATAGACCCTGAAAGCAACGAAGCTACATTTCGTATAGATTCTGCACAGGTAAAGGTAGACCTGAATTCCTATAAAGCTGACATCACCGAAATAGTAGAAGAAAATAATCGTGGATGGGGTAATCGCGGCTACTGGGGATCACGCAGCAATGAGCTTGAAGGGGAAGGTGTAGCGTCACCTGATGAAAAATGGGTCGCCCGTATAGTTGATTATAATGTAATGGTCGAAAATAGAGAATCAGGTGAGGAGTTTCAGCTGAGCTATGATGGCACCGCAGGTGAGTATTATTCATCCCGTATGCGCTGGTCTCCGGACAGTAGAATGCTAATGGCTTATCGTATGGTGCCGGGAGAGGATAGTAAAATTCATTTTATTGAGTCATCACCTGATGATCAGCTTCAACCAAAACTACAGACGAGGGACTACCTTAAACCCGGTGACCGTGTCACCCAGCGTTACCCACAGCTTTTTGATATAGAAAAAAAAGTACATCTGGAGGTCGCAACTACACCTATACTCGATCAATACAGTGTCAATAATTTTGATTGGCGCGAGGATGGCAGATATTTTACCTTCGAGTACAATCAGCGTGGCCATCAGAATTACCGAGTGATCAAGATCGACAGGCAGGGTAACATGACCGATATTGTCGATGAGAAAAGCAAGTCCTTTATTGACTATTCCAGTAAAAAATACCGTTACGACCTTGAAGAATCAAACGAGATGATTTGGGCTTCCGAGAGGGATGGCTGGAATCATCTTTATTTATATGATACCGAAACCGGGAATATAAAGAACCAGATTACTGAAGGCGAATGGGTAGTTCGGGATGTCATACATGTAGATGAGGAAAACCGTGAGATCATCTTCGAAGCCAGCGGCCTTGATAGTGATCAGGATCCATACCTTATTCATACTTGTAAAGTAGGTTTTAATGGCAAAGGCTTCAAACGCCTTACTACCGAAGATGGCAGCCATGATGCCGAATTTTCAGACGACTATGAATTTTTCATTGACCGCTATTCACGTATAGATATGCCACCTGTAGTCGTACTCAGGAGTACTAAAAACGGTAAGGTACTAGCTGAAATCCAGCAGGCTGATATAACCCAGCTTCAACAAGCAGGCTGGCAGGCACCTGAGGTCTTTACAGCTAAAGGCCGTGATGGCAAAACTGATATCTGGGGTATTATTGTGCGCCCTTCCAACTTTGACCCTGAAAAAACATATCCGGTAATCGAATATATATATGCCGGTCCTCACAGCTCTTTTGTACCTAAAACATTCCGTTCCTACTACTGGAATCATCAGCAGATGGCCGAGCTTGGATTTATTGTTGTGCAGATAGATGGAATGGGTACCTCTAACCGGTCAAAAGCCTTTCATGATATTAGCTGGCAAAACCTGAAAGATGGCGGCTTTCCGGATCGGAAATTATGGATTAAGGCAGCAGCAGAAAAATATCCATTTATGGATGCCGAGAATGTCGGAATTTACGGTACCTCAGCAGGTGGACAGAATTCAGCTGCGGCACTTGTGTTCCACTCCGACTTTTATGACGTAGCCGTTTCTTCATGTGGATGTCATGACAATCGCATGGATAAAATATGGTGGAACGAGCAGTTTATGGGCAAAATAGGCCCTCATTATGCTGCTTCTTCCAATATCGTAAATGCCCATCAGATGGGAGGTAAGATCATGCTTATCGTAGGAGAACTTGATGATAATGTGGATCCGGCTACCACTATGCAGTTTGTCAACGAACTGGTGAAGGCAAATAAAGACCATGAGCTGGTTGTGATTCCCGGTGCACGGCATACCAGCGGAGGGGAGTATGGCGAAAGGAAGCGTAAAGATTTCTTCGTGAAGAATCTTCTCGGTGTGGATCCGCCATCATGGTCTGAAGTATATGACGATAATGCCAATTAAACTTACGAACCAATGAAGACTATTTTTTTGAGTGTTATCACCTTTACTACTAGCATTATGGTTGTTATGGCGCAGTCATATGTGCCTGAGTATGGGGAAAAAATATTCAGGGTTGAGCCGGTTGTAGACATTGAGGCAAATGCTTTTAACATAGCAGATGTAAAACTAAAGCCGGGCATTTTTAAACAAGCAATGGAGGCACATCGTGACTGGCTCCTTTCGCTTGAACCGGATCGGCTGCTTTCTGGCTACCTCGAGGATGCAGACCTTGAGCCGAAGGCGGAAAAATATGGTAGCTGGGAAAGCAGTGGCCTGAATGGACATTCCCTGGGGCATTACCTGTCAGCATTATCCTTGTACTATGCCACATCGAAAGATCAGGAAGCCCTGACAAGGATAAACTATATCGTTGATGAGCTAAAACGTGCTCAGGATGAAAAGGGCACAGGATATGTCGCTGCCATTCCTCAGGGTGACGACCTCTGGTATCGTGTTGCACTTGGAGATATACGTACAGGTGGCTTTTCACTAAATGGTGCATGGGCACCCTGGTATGTTATTCACAAGGAAATGGCCGGTCTTCTGGATGCGTATATTTATACTGGCAACGAAAAAGCCCTGCAGGTAAACATCGGATTAGCAGACTGGGCATACAACCTGCTGCGTGGATTGACATATGATGAATTTCAGCAAATGTTACGCTGTGAATATGGTGGCATGAATGAAGTACTCGCCAATACATATGCCATTACAGGTAAAGATAAATATCTGGAGCTCTCCCGCAGGTTTCATGATGAATTTGTCAATATCCCGTTGGAAAACAGACTCAACCCTATGCCTGGAAAACATTCCAACACAAATGTACCGAAACTCATCGGGGCTGCACGCAGATATCAGATTACAGGTGACCGATACGATCATATAGCCTCTTCCTACTTCTGGGATGTGATGGTAGACCACCATACCTATGCACCAGGAGGCAATGCCAACTACGAGTACCTGGGCCCGGAAGATGAACTAAATGACAAGCTTACCAACAATACGATGGAGACTTGCAATACCTACAACATGCTCAAACTCACCCGGCAGCTGTTTTCAGTAAACCCATCAGCCAGGTACATGGACTATTACGAGCGGGCATTATACAACCATATACTGGCTTCACAGGATCGTGAAAATGCCGAAGTATGCTATTTTGTTCCACTAAAAATGGGAGCTAGGAAAGGCTTTCATAATTCTTTTACCTGTTGTGTGGGCTCAGGCATGGAAAACCATGTGAAATATGGCGAATCAATCTACTTCAGAGGTGCTGACGGAAGTCTGTTTGTCAATCTTTTTATTCCCTCTGAGCTACAATGGAGTGAAAATGAGACCGTCATAAGTCTCGATTCAGATATACCATCGTCAGATGAGGTAAAAATAACGGTATCACCTAAAGCCAAAAAAGAATTGACTCTTAGGATACGCAAACCCGAATGGGCAGAAACGGAAATAACTTTTGAGGTCAATGGAAAAACGACGGATGCAGTAATCGATGATTATGGCTATTATGCCATCACCAGGACATGGAAAAAGGGTGATGAACTGGTGTTCAACCTGCCTATGGGCCTGTATGCACGTACGATGCCCGATAATGAAAACCGTATGGCATTCTTTTATGGTCCTGTGATGCTCGCAGGTGATGTCGGAGATGAAGAACCCGACCCGGCCCGTGGTATTCCCACCTTTGTAACGGATGCGCATGAAGTAGCTGATTTTCTTCAGCCGCGGGGAAATAATATTTTTGCTTCGGCAAATGTAGGAAAGCCCCACGATGTCGAATTTCGCCCGTTTTATGATTTTTATGATGATTATTACAGCGTATACTGGGACGTATATGACCATGAGGAGTGGAAAGAGATAGAAGCTAAAATGGCAGAAGAGCGCGCCATTCAGGCAGCTGTGGAAGCAAGAACCGTCGACGTGATGCGGTTTGAAATGCAACCCGAACGTGATCATAGCCTTACAGAAGAAAATTCCTTTGCACGAGAGGATAATACCAGAAGATACAGGTCAGCACGGGAAGGATTCTTTGAGTTTGACATGAAAGTCGATGCCGTAGAGACCAACCAGCTTGTTTTTACTTATTACGGTCAGGATAATCGAAACCGACGCTTTGACATACTGGTAGATGGAAACAAAATCGCTGATGAAAATCTGGGTCGCTTTCACGGAGATCGTTTTTATGATATTTTTTATAAAATTCCGGCCGAACTTACCGATGGAAAGGCATCGGTTCGTGTACGTATTCAAAGTATCGGCAGAAGTGAGGCAGGGCCGGTATATGGTGTTCGCATGATTCGCGGCGATGATACCACCGGCGACCAGCGGGATGAAATTTTAGGACGTTAACTTTTTGATTATGAAACGCATCATTCCATATGCATTATTGGTTCTTTTGTTTCTTATCTCATGTACTGAAAAAATACCCCTTGAAATCGACGACCAACCGGCAGTGCTGGAGGTTCGCTCAGCAGGTGACTATGGGGTGCGAGTGACGTTTAAGCCCGTCAGCTACACAAAAGACTATCCTGAATCGCCCGCCCTGCTGGATTACGACGATAACAAACCCTTACTATCTGTCTCTTCCATCGGTGGTAGAATACGGAAAAATATAGGTAATCTGACTGTGACAGTATCACCCGATCCCCTTACTGTAGAAGTTACAGGCAGAGATGGGAAAATACTCCAGCAGTTTGTGTTCAGCAAGGATACCCTCAGGTTTAAGGTAGATGAAGACCCTATCCTCGGCATGGGCGAAGGTGGACCGCGTCCCCAAAGAAGGGATGATGACGGTAATCGCATTGACTGGCGTGAGCTGGAGATAGAATACGACCGCAAAGGGCGCTATCATTATATGCAACCCCGATGGCAGAGCAATGCCTATGGATCACGGAACCCCATCCCACTGCTTCATAGCACTTCAGGATGGAGCGTCTATGTCAACGCCCCATGGGTCCAGGTTGACCTTACAGAAGAACAGTATGGTGCATTTATTTCCTATATCCCGGAAAGTGAAGGCCCCCAGACACAGGAAAACCAACATGAAAACAGCGGCAAGGGACTACCTCCGGCCGACCGCTATGTGCCGGGGTTATGGGATTTCTTTGTCTTTGACGCCTCTGAGCCACGCACAGTCATGAAAGACTTGGCCACTATAAGTGGAGCTGCCGTTATGCCTCCCCGTTGGTCACTGGGGTATATGCAATCTCATCGGACACTTGAAAGCGATGCCCAGATGATAGGTATTGTAGACTCCTTCAGAAGTAAAAAAATACCGGTAGATGCGGTCATTTATCTCGGCACCGGATTTTGCCCTGCCGGCTGGAACGAGCGACAACCTTCATTCCAGTTTAATGATGAAGTATTTAGTCGTGAGCCCTCAGATGTGATCGGAGACCTTCATGACCGTAATGTAAAAACTATCGTACATGTGGTACCCTGGGACAGAGACAAGCTGCCTACATTGAAGGGCAATATTCCGCCAGAAGAAGATGCCGCCCTCGACAGCTCACATATATTCAGTTACTGGCAGCAGCACCTGGGGCTCGTAGAGGCAGGTATTGACGGCTTCTGGCCGGATGAGGGAGATTGGTTTAATCTTTGGGAGCGAATCAAGCGTCATCAGCTTTACTACCAGGGGCCCTTATCTACTACACCAAACGAAAGACCCTGGAGCCTGCATCGTAATGGTTATCTGGGTATTTCGAAATGGGGCGGATGGGTTTGGTCCGGTGACACTCAATCGGCATGGAAAACCCTCGAAGGCCAGATTGCAGTGGGGATAAACCACTCGCTCAGTATTTCGCCTTACTGGGGTTCCGATATCGGTGGTTTTTACCCTAACCCCGATAAAGATGGTGAAATGTACGCCCGCTGGTTTCAGTTTGGTGCCTTTTGCCCTTCCTTTCGCTCCCATGGTCGTACCTGGTTCACTGCTTTGCCCTGGGGCTTTGGCCTCAGTGAAATGGGGCCGATGGAGGTGAATAACCAAAACGATACCACGCGAGGTGACTACAGGCGTAGTATACCTGATTTTTCTGCCCTCAACGATGAAAGGATAGAACCCGTGGCACGAAAATACGCAGAGCTCAGGTATCAGCTTTTGCCTTATATCTATACGATGGCATGGGAAGCAAGAGAGACAGGTATGCCCCTGATGCGCGCCCTTTGGTTGCATTATCCGAGAGATGACACTGCCAAAGGCATCGGAGACAGCTACCTTTGGGGCGAATCTATGCTGATTGCACCGGTTTACCAGGAAGAAGCGACCTCAAGAGAAGTATATCTGCCTGAAGGTGAATGGTACGACTGGTGGACGGGTGAACTTTATGAGGGAAATCAAACCATAACAAAACAGGTTGACCTGTCTACTATGCCCATATATGTAAAAGCAGGAGCTATTATTCCGTTTGATCCGGTAAGGCAGTACACCACACAATCTGTAGAGGAGCCGGCAACATTAAAAATATACACCGGAAGAGATGCAACCTACACTCTCTATGAAGATGATGGTCATACGCTGGAGTATTTAGATGGTAATTACCGGCTTACCAGCTTCGATTGGGATGATAATGCAGGCCGGTTGATGATCAGCACACCGAAGGAATCAGGGAAGTACGGAGCAGGAGAGGAGGTCACTTGGCAGGTCGAGCTTATACCTTCAGGAAAAACAGGTACCATCACGTACATTCATGGGGAAGAGATGACCGTTAGCTTCTGACCAATCTTATTTCAAGCTAACTGACTCTGGGTTTAATTATATTTTCAGCGTTAATTTTAACAATAGTATCCCTTTTATGATGATTAGTACACTTTCTTAGCAGTAAATTGATACAATTTTAACATGCACAAGAAGGGATAATCCATGAAGGTAGTACCGTTTAAAATACAGCGGAATTTCGGAGAGCTGATGATGATTCAACGTGATCAGCTCAAACATATTTATGATACCCTGCATCAGCATCCTGAGTTACAAATCACTTATATCAGGGAAAGTTCCGGCACCGCGGTCATAGGAGGGCATATCGGTGAATTTCATGCCGGAGATATATTTGTGATCGGCTCGAATATTCCTCACGTTTTTCGCAATGAAGATGTTTACTATTATGAGGAGACCGATGTCAAGGCAGAGGTGATCTACCTTTTTCTTGACGACAAGCTTCCCGGTAATGAGTTACTTGACTTCAGGGAGCTTCATGACTTTTTTTACGCAGCCCGGCAGGGGATCAAATTCAGGGGGAGGCTTCGGGAAAAAATTGGGGTAAAGATGGAGGCTCTCCTCAATAAAGGCCCGATGGAGCGCATGATTATGGTATTGGACATTCTTCGTGAGATCATTCAGAGTGATGATATTGTTTTTCTAAATAACGAAATTATCCGGCAGCGTATCGACGAAAATGATGGTAAGCGTCTCAATGATGTGATCCAGTATACATTTAAAAACTATCCAAACAAGATTACACTGGAGGAAGTAGCAGAGGTTGCCAATATGGTGCCATCAGCCTTTTGCCGCTTCTTTAAGCAGCGTACAAGGAAGACATATTTTGACTTCCTGAATGAAATCAGGGTACGGCATGCCTGCAAACTGCTACTTACCAAAGACAGGACCATCGTGGATATTTGCTATCAATCCGGGTTTAACAACCTGTCGTACTTCAACCGAAAGTTTAAGGACATTACCGGATATTCACCTCTCAATTACCACAAAGCACTTAAAGGCAATCAGAGTTTCAAAGACATTATTTCAATCAACAACTAAATTTTTATGATGAAGCAAATTGCATTTCTACTCCTGTTTATTTTTCAGACTGCCGTCATAAAGGCGCAGTCATTCGAAGATCTTGCCCAAACACCGCCCATGGGATGGAATAGCTGGAACCATTTTGGATGTGATGTCAGTGCCGAGCTGATCATGGGCATGGCAGATGCTATGGTGAGTTCAGGGATGAAAGATGCGGGATATGAATATGTGGTAATCGACGACTGCTGGCAGGTGGACCGTGATGAGAACGGTCGTATTGTGGTAGACCCGGAGCGATTTCCTGACGGTATGAAGCCGGTTGTGGACTATGTTCACTCAAAAGGGCTGAAATTTGGCTTATATTCCTGTGCCGGATCCAGAACATGTCAGGGCCGGCCGGGAAGCAGAGGGTATCAGTTTATCGACGCCATGACCTATGCCGAGTGGGGTGTGGACTACCTGAAATACGACTGGTGTGCCAATGAAGGCCAGAATGCGGAAGCTGCCTTTAAAACGATGAGCGATGCATTGAAGTCAGTAGACCGGCCCATTGTATTTAGCATCTGTGAATGGGGTGATAATGAGCCATGGCTATGGGGCGAAGGTATCGGGCATCTGTGGCGAACCACGCATGACATCCGTAATGTATACGAATGTGAGTTGAACTGGGGTGGATTAGGTATCATGAGCATAGTAGATAAACAGGCCGATCTGTGGCGCTACGCCGGACCGGGCCACTGGAACGACCCCGACATGCTGGAGGTAGGAAACAGAGGACTGACCTATGACGAAAATGTTACCCATTTTTCAATGTGGGCCATGCTGGCTGCACCACTGATGGCAGGTAATGACCTGCGTAATATGGATGAAGAAATCAAGGGTATACTTACCAACGAAGAAGTGATTGCGGTAAACCAGGATCCCCAGGGGCAGCAGGCCATACGCTTTCTGGATATGGGCGACCATGAGATCTGGGTGAAGTTTCTGGAAAACGATGAAATGGCCATTTGCTTTGTGAACCGATCAGAGCTGGCCTGGGATGAAGCATGGGATTGGGGTAGGTTGAATATTTATGCACGCCGGAGGGCCATTCGTTTCACAGAAGATGAATATCACGTCAGAGATCTGTGGAAACATGAAGACCTGAAGAAAACGACAATGGAGCCAATTGAGCTGGACATACCGTCACATGGCGTGCTTATGGTGAGGCTTACACCAAAAAAATAAAATGCGAGATGCTGAGTAAGACTCATTTGTTACGTAACTTTTTGAATGAAAAGTTACGTAACAAAAAATGTGGGGTCTGTTTTTGCGCAACCTGCTGAAATTGAGTATATCTGAGTCAATGTATATGATCATTTCTGACAGTAATACAGTATCTTTAATGTCAACAGATACCAGTCATGATACATACTACAGATAAGAGAGCAACCAACCTGCGCATATTAGCATGGAGTGGCTTGCTGATTTTTGGAGCATTGGACTTTTTAAGTATTATTCAGTTTATCAATGTGATTCATCTACTCACCACAGCCTCAAAGCCATCTTTTCTTTTACATGGATTCACACTTCGTCTGAGTGAGACCCTGGTGTACACATTGTTAGTTTTCGCTTCTTATGGCATGTTGAAAAATAAAAAATGGGGTTTCCGGCTTTCAATTACCGGAACGATACTTCTTTTTATACTCCTTACGGCAGGTTATCTTCCTGTACTATGGCGTTATTTCATCCAAAATGAAAGGCTGATCTCTACGGTAATCTATTCCGGATATACCGCCCTCGCCGTTGTCTTTTATCTACTGCTGCTCTATGCTCACTGGGTGATTATGAAAAGAGCAGATCGCTGACAAATGTCTGCAATAGCCTGAAATTCCCTTC
>CAZEQJ010000006.1:1852-48959 GCA_964514385.1 uncultured Cytophagales bacterium | reverse complement strand
CAATGGCTGTAATACCTGTTTTAATTATTTTTAATAAGAACAAAACAACTAATCTCATGAGTACAGAATGGCATGACTCCTATGACGTGGTAGTCGTTGGCACCGGAGCCAGCGCATTATCCGCAGCAATAACAGCAGAATACAATGGAATGAAAACCCTTGTCGTCGAAAAGCTTGACAAATGGGGTGGCTCATCAGCTTATTCCGGAGGTGGCTTATGGATTCCCAACAACTTTTTGATGAAGGAGCAAGGGGTGTTGGATTCAGAAGAAGAAGCACTTGAATACATGGAAGCCGTGATTGAAGATGTCGGTCCGGCAACCTCCCGTGCACGTAAGGAAGCCTTCGTCCGGAATGCGCCTGAGATGGTGAATTTTATGAAAAAATTGGGGCTGGAATGGCAGCGTGCGCCTCTGTATCCTGACTACTACCCAAATATAAAGGGTGCTAAAACCGGCCGTGTTATCGAAAGTAAAATATTCAATGGTCGTAAATTGGGGAATCTACTAAAATCCCAACTTAAGCCGGAAGGTATGCCGCCATTAGCGATATCGTCGGGTGATGCCTACCTGCTGCCGTTGGTTCAGCGTACCTGGAAGGGTTTTAAGCGCACCATGTCTCTTGCCGGCAAAACCTTCTCATGGCTGCTGACCGGCAGATATCCACTGGGCATTGGGCGTGCTCTTACCGGTAGCATGATGTATATTCTGCAAAAAAAATTTAAAACCCCTGTATGGCTCAATTGCCCCATGAAAGATCTCATCATCGAAAAAGGCCGTGTTGCTGGTGTTATTGTGGAAAAGGATGGAAAAATGATGAACATCAAAGCCCACGCTGGTGTGTTACTCGGTGCAGGCGGTTTCCCTAAAAATCCTGAATATCGCAAAAAATATCAGCCGGTTGATGGATCATGGAGCTCAGCAGCTCCCGGCAATACTGGTGACGCCATACAAATAGGTGAAAAGCATGGGGCCGAGCTTTCTCTGATGGAAGAATCATGGTGGGGAGGTTCCTTCCTGCTCGATGGTCAGGTCGCATTCTCTGTGATGGAGCGTTCACTTCCCGGTTGTATTATCGTCGATAAGCATGGCAGGCGGTTTGTGAACGAATCGACATCGTACGTAGATCTGGGGCGTAAAATGCTGGATCATGACGCTGCCGGGCATGGCGCCGCGCCTGCATGGCTCATCATGGACAAAAACTACAGAAAGCGCTACCTCTTTGGCATGATGCCTCCCGGTGATGTGCCAAAGAAATTCATAAAAAACGGTGATTTTATAAAAGCAGATACCGTAGAGGAGCTGGCCATAGCATGCGGTATTGACAGCAAGGGCCTCGCCGATACTGTGAGGAAGTTCAACAGCTTCGCCCGCAACGGTAAAGATGAGGATTTTGGAAGAGGTCAGGACATCTACGACCGGTATTATTCAGATCCGCTGGTTGCACCGAACAGCAATCTCGCTCCGCTTGAAAAGGCCCCATTCTTTGCTACACGCATTTATCCGGGCGATCTGGGCACCAAAGGCGGACTGCTGACAGACGAATATGGCCGTGTATTAAGCAAGGATTTGCGTCCGATTGAAGGACTCTATTCCTCAGGCAATAATACAGCAACGGTAATGGGCAAAACATATCCCGGACCTGGTGCAACGATTGGTCCTGCGTGCACATTCTCCTATATAGCTATGAATCACCTGGCATCGCTTCAACATGCTTCAAAAAGAATAGCAGAGGAGGAACAAGCCGGATGATATTTCATTTATTCCCTGTCGCTATGCGGCAGGGTTTTTTATTTGCTGAAGTGATTAAAATCATGCACCAGCGTGCCACTTGATATCTGATTACAGGTCTGATAACCTTATTTTTCCGTGACATATTATATGTATCAGCACTATGCAGACATCAGATACCGTGTTCGATAATCCGAAAACAGGCAGAAAACGGAAAGAAATCCCTGAAGCCGTAATTGAAATCGTAAGCGATTCCGGGGAGGGGGCACAAAAATGTGGCCAGAGCATGGGGATTATATCCGCTAAAATGGGAAATGGTGTTTGGACTGTCGAAATTATCCCTGCCGAGATTCAGCCCCCGGCACGTTCCAAGGCTGGCGCTTCGGGTATACGAGTACGAGTCGGGGCCAAAAAAATCACCAACATGGGTGATAAAGCCGATCTGGTGGTCGCACTGAATGAACAAGTGCTGTATGGCAGAATTGACCAGAAAGCCTATAAGGCGGGCACCCATGTGTTGATAGAGAATAAGTGGGCCAGTCATCCACGCCCCGAAATTCGTGCTGAATATGCCGAATCCATGCAACGTTTTGAATCGCTGGGATATATCGTGCATGAAATACCGATGGAACAAGAATGTCTGAAGTTGGTAAAAGATCCACTCAAGGGCAAAAACATGTGGGTATTGGGACTATTATGTTCGATTTACGACCGCGACCTTCAGCTGGCTGAAGAACAGATTATCCATACCTTCAGGCATAAGAGTCAACAGGTGGTTGATGCCAACCTGTCCCTTTTACATGCCGGGTATTCGTGGTCTGAAGAAAATCTTGAACTGCGTTTTACCATTCCGGGAGTGGCAACATCAGGAGATTACGTTGTGATGAATGGCAATGAAGCCATAAGCCTGGGAATAATGGCGGCAGGAATTGAAGTTTGCTCGATGTATCCCATTACACCGGCAACCTCAGCTACACATGCCATGGCAGAGACGATGGAGCATGCCGGCGGCATCATTCATCAGGCTGAAGATGAAATTGCAGCTATCGGTTTTGCTATCGGCGCCTCCTATGCCGGAAAAACTGCCGTAACCATTACCTCCGGCCCCGGTATTGCTTTGAAGACAGAATTTATCGGACTAGCTTCCATGGCCGAAATACCGCTGGTGATCGTGGATGTACAACGTGGCGGCCCCTCCACTGGTCTGCCAACTAAGGTGGAACAGGGAGACTTGCTAGCCGTATTGTATGGCACACCTGGCGATGCACCTAAAATCATACTTGCACCTTCTACAATTGAAGAATGTTTTCACTTTGTAGTGCTGGCGCGTAAGCTTGCTGAGTCATTTCGAATGCCCGTTTTTGTACTTTCAGATGCTAACCTGGCCACAGGAGTACAGCCTTTTCCCCGTCCTAAAATAAAGAAAGAATGGTTTGCCGAACCTGTTGACCAGAGCCGGTGGCCTGATGAGGTAAAACCCTACGATTGGGATCCGGAAACAGGATTGAGCAAAAGACCTGCCCCGGGTCAGAAGGGTGGCATGTATCGCCTTACAGGTCTGGCACATGACGAAGACAGTCAGGTAGCCTATGACCCGGCCATCAACCAGCGGGCTTCTGAGGCCCGGAGCCGTAAACTTGCTGCATTTGGCGCTACCTTAAAAACACCTCAGGTATTTGGCGATGAAGAGGGAGACCTGCTGCTTGTAGGGTGGGGCTCTACACGGGGAGCAATAGAAGAAGCTGTAGAAAAATCCCGCAAAATGGGGACTAATGTAAGCAGCCTTCACCTTCGTACACTGAGTCCTCTTGAACCTGGATTGAAATCTATTTTTAACCGGTTTAAAAAAGTTATGACGGTAGAAATAAATTACAGCGATACACCAGGACAGGCCATGATTACCGATGAAAACCGGCGCTATGCGCAGTTGTCGTGGTATCTGAGGGCTAAGACTCTTTCTGATATCGATTGCTTCAGTAATGTGTTTGGTCAGCCGCTTAACCCGGGTGCAATTATGGATAGAATAGGCAAGGAACTGAATATGAACATTAGCTAATGAATATGATAAGTATCTCACCCGATATATGTGAATTTCAGCAGGATCATGAGGAGCCATCCATATTTAGCATGGAAGACTATTTTTGCGGTACAGCACGCTGGTGTTCTGGGTGTGGTGCCCATACGATCCTGGCTGCGGTAAAAAAACTCTGTACAGAAGAGCAGTTACCGCCTGAAAAGACTGTTTTTGTTTCCGGAATCGGTTGTAGCAGCCGCTTTCCGCATTATATGAATACCTATGGCTTCCATGGCCTGCATGGAAGGGCTTTCCCGGTAGCCGAAGGAGTAAAATTCAGGCGCCCCGATCTGAATGTTTTTGTAATTACCGGTGATGGTGACTGCTGCTCCATCGGGGCAGGCCACTGGGTGCATGCTGTCAGGTACAACATGAAAATGGTAGCCCTGTTATTTGATAACTCTATCTACGGGCTTACCAAAAAGCAGACGTCACCGACCAGTCCGGTCGGCACTCACTCCAATACACATCCACATGGCTCAGTATTGCCTCCAATTAACCCCATACAGGCTACTTTAGGCTTTCCAAATGTGTCTTTCGTTGCCCAGACGGTTGACTGGAAGCCGGCACATCTTCAGGCAACGATCCGGAAGGCCTATGAGCATCCCGGTTTTGCCTTTGTCCGCATTGTGCAGCGTTGTCCGCATTTTATGCAGGATGCCATGTCGCCGGCTGTTTCTGATCCGGAAGCCATTACACTGCTCCACCATGATGAGGGCATTCCGCTAAATGATAAACTATTGAGCAAATTCAAACATGTTATCCAGCATGACCCCACAGATATTGTGCGTGCACGGGAGTATGCCGAGCAGGTAAAGGAGACCACGCCCATCGGCTTATTCTATCAGAACAGGCATGCCTTCAGGTACGATCAGTATGGTGCACACAACCTGGGGATATCCTCAGAGCACCGGCTGGAAGCCATTCACCACCTTATGGATCGTTTTGCTATATAATCTTAAAATATGGAAACTGTAACGACATCAAACGAAATTATCTTCACTCTTCCGCAATGCGAAAATGCAGGCGAAAAGGAAAAAAGCAGCTTTTGGAAAGAGCTACGTCGCTTTTATCGCACCGGTGCATGTGCTGATGAGCTGAAGGCAAAGGGACTTACTTCGGTTTTTAACAGCCATTTTATAATTTCTGATAGTGCCCCCATTAGCCCGCTGATATTGCTTCAGGATCAGTTATCATCACATTTTAAACTTGTCACGCATGAATTTATTGCACAGGTTGAGGGGCTGATGGCACAACTTGACCGGCTTTACAGCTCCGCTACGGAAAAGTCAGCTGCTGATGAGATGCATTCAGCCTATAATTTTGCCGACAAGATGATTGCATTTGATCGTTTGTCAGCAGTGCTTCCCGAGGGAAGGAAAATCGACCTGCCGGAGGCACGCGTCCGGCGACTGGCTGAAATTTTAGAAGCACTCGGGAAGGGGTTAACCCAGCAGCTTTCGATTGAAGGTGCCATAATCATTTGCACAAAAATAGCAAAAGAACAGGAGGCAGGTAGTGTACTTACCAAAGCGGAACTGATACCAGCCAAAGATGATATATTTCGCCAGGCACAGCAGGTTTTCAGGGATAAGGCAAAGTTATTCTTAGAATTTATAAAAGCCTGGCGCATGGCCATACTTGAGGCGGATGACAGTTACAATCCTGAAATTCATGATGACTATTTTAATCATTTCAGCTGGCATCAGCTGAAGAAGCAGGAGCTTACGCTGTTTCCCCCTGTTGTCGTTATTACCGGATACCAGCGGGCAGTAAGTCAGATAGGATCATTGGTGCAGCTGCTGTCCACTGGTGTGCCGGTCAAGCTTATGGTGCTTCGTGACGACCTGGTGAGTCAACCGCATGAAGATATTGCATGGGAGGATGCCGCCCGGTTTTTCAGGGAAGAACTGACTGCACAGGCATTAGCACACCGCAATGTGTATGCTTTTCAGGGCCATATGGACGACGCAGATACTGTGAAGTCGAGACTGGCTGCCGCTTTAGATACTAGCCTTCCGGCCATTGGTCAGATTCTGTATTCCAACAGAGATGAAAGGCCGCATCTGTCGGCAGCCACAGCCGGCAGGTTTTTTGCTTCGCTTTATTATCAGCCTATGAACAGGCAAAACGGGCAATGGATCGGTATTGACTCCAATGAGCAACCCGATAGGGATTGGCCTGAATATGAAATTCAAACAAAAAAAGGAACCTCAGCTCCTCTGGCAAAGGCTGAAAAATTTACATATGCTGATTATAAGGCACTTTTTGAAGAAAAGGCTGCTGAGCTCATGGTGATTCCGGAACGCTACGTTGAGGATCAAACGGTGCCACTTTCACAATATCTGGAAATGGATGAGGAAGCTTTATACGGAAAAATACCCTTTATCTGGATGGCCGACCAGAACCGACAGCTCGTGCGGTGTGCTGTTCCGAATGTGTGGGTTGTGAGCTGTAAGGAAAGACTTGATTACTGGAACTTTCTTCAGCAGCTGGCTCACCGGGAAAAAGCCCAAAGTGATATCGTAAATACGGATCAAGAACCCGTGAAAGCAGATAAAATACAATTGCCGGATGACTCTTCGATACAGATCGCTGCAGAGCGCATCATCGGAGGATTATTGGCTATTGGTAAATAGCTACCTAGTCATCGTCGTGGGATTCCTGTAATTCTACCACGTCCAGTACTGGGATTTTAAGATACTCTGATAATTTTTCAGCATCAGCACGTAAATGCTTCAGGCGCATATGATTCAGCACACCCAGCCTTGCTCCATCATCCAGGATAAGGTTTAGTTCATAACTTTTGAAGTAACCTCTTGAATTCCTCGCTGACTTTTTCAGGATCTGAATAGCTGAAAATCTGTCTAATTTCAGCTTTTTAATGTATTCCACACTCCCTCTGGTTTTAGTAACACCCTTAGTTGAGTTTGGCATATTTCTTCCTACCCAGCAAAAGCCATTGTATTTATCAAATACAAGCATTTTATCAAAAAAGAGAGATCCTGTACCGATAAAGGCAAATATCAGTCCAAAGAGACTGATGAATATAAGTGCTACAGGATGATTAATACCACTTCCTTCGATTGTGCGTGTCGCTCCCGCAATGGTCAGAGCCAACAGGGCATATCCTACCAGGGCAAATAAAAAATAACCAAACCCAGTCTTGATTGACCGGGCTACTACCAGCTGACCTTTTGCGTTTATTCTAAGAAAATGACTTCTGAAATTGCTGCTGGTCATGGATACGCCAACCCACTCCGTAGTTTGGGCAACCGGATAATCAAAGGCTCCGGACAGCGTTTGCTGTTTGTTTTTGGTATCTCCGGTAAAACGCTCCGGATTTGCTGTTATTATTTGCAATAGATTCTGGATTTGTTTGAAGTAATTTAGGTATTATTTTATTTGGTCTGATTTTCTTTCACAAAATAAATTTGCGAATAGCTCCATATTAAGGCTGTTTTTTTTAATACCCACCCGGATTATGTATCTTATCTGATATGCAAAAGTTGTAAACCTTATGGACTCTACCCCAAATTTCAGTGGCCTGAAGGCCATGTATGTCAACTGTACCTTAAAGCGATCGCCTGAGAGAAGCAATACTGAAAGACTAATGGACATTTCCCGCAATATTATGGATAAAGAAGGAGTATCGACCGACTATATCCGGTTGGTCGATCATAATGTGGCAACCGGCATGCAGCCTGACATGACTAAACAGGGCTGGCAGGAGGACGAGTGGCCTGCGCTGTTCGAAAAAATATTTGCTGCGGATATCCTGATTATAGGTTCCCCCATATGGCTGGGTGAGAAATCATCAGTAGCACAGCTGCTGATTGAAAGGCTTTACAGCATGAGTGGCAAAAAAAATGATAACGGCCAATATCTTTATTATGGAAAAGCAGGTGGTTGTCTGATTACAGGTAATGAAGACGGGATCAAGCATTGTGCCATGGGCATTCTGTATGCATTACAGCATATAGGGTATACCATTCCGCCGCAGGCCGATGCCGGATGGATTGGTGAGGCAGGCCCTGGTCCCAGCTATCTCGATCCGGAGTCCGGGGCATTTCAGAATGAATTTACCAATCGCAACACAACCTTTATGACCTACAACCTGATGCATATGGGGTTGATGTTGCAGTCAGGATACCCGGTAACTGGAAATTCAGCTACGAAATGGGAAAAAGGTGAACGTTGGAAATTCCAGCCACCGACGTATGATTAGCGTAAAAATTATCTGGTCAAAGCCTATCTAACCTGAACCCCCTCCCGAATCAGATCAAGTGCCCGTCTTATAAGATCGTTACGATCACTGCCATTCATAATAGCTCCTCCTGTCATATTGATCAGAAGCATCAGGTCTTTTTTAATGTCGAAGTCGTTGCGTAACAAACCGTTTGACTTAGCCCGGCTGACAGGGGCATCGAAGATCTGATATATTTTTTCCTCAAGACAGGGGTCTGTTTTTTTGAGCGAATTTACCAGCCATTGATATTTTGACTGCTCGATTATGATCACCTCCATCAGGGCAAAAAATAGGTCCGGATTGTCCTTGTGCTGACGCGCGTATTTTCCAAGCATATCCATATTGTGGTGGAAAATCGCCAGGATAATATCGGACTTATCCAGAAAATTGCGGTAAAGCGTAGCACGGGATACACCGGCTTCTTTCGCAATGTTAGTCATGGATATATCCGATCCTCCGGATGAAAAAAGCTTTTTCGCAGCCAAAATGATTGCTTCCCGGTTCATGGAAGCATCCGAGCGGATTTCTTTTTCTGGCTTTTCCCTATGAATGATGTAGTCACGCACAATCAAAGGTAATTAATTTAAGTGTTACAGTTAGTAACACATATTCATTTTTCGTTATATTTGTATTAAGGAGCATATTCAATATTAAGCCTAACGCTGCCAGTTGCCGGTATCCGGCAGCTGGTTATTTTTTTTATCCCTATTTTTGCAGCGTGTCTTTAATTTAATTCATACTGATTTGAAAGATGTACACGGTCATGCGATACTTGATTTTTTTGTAGGTAACCCGAAAGGCCCGCTTATTATCCACAACAACTATGATGTAGCAGAAGAAATGCCGGTCGAGGTATTTTTCCGTAATGAGGAAGATTTCACGTCACTTGAGCATATTGCATTGCAACATTGCCATGGCAGTATAATGGACCTTGGAGCAGGTGCAGGTGCCCATAGCCTCGTCCTGCAGGAAATGGGGAAGGAGGTATATGCCATTGAAAATTCACCCGGATGTGTAGAGGTTATGCAAAGAGCTGGTATTTCTAATGTGTTATTTACCGACTACAGGAAGCATAACAGAAAATATGATACTATTCTGGTGATGATGAATGGTCTTGGGCTTGCCGGTACCTTGCAGCATGTAAATACCTTTATTTCCTCACTATTGAAGATGTTGCATCCGGGTGGGCAGCTGCTGATGGATAGCTCAGATATCGCGTATTTATATCAGGAAAAGATACAGCCGCCAATCGGATATTACGGAGAGGTTAGGTATCAATATGAATATGATGGTGTCAAAGGAGAATGGTTTGACTGGGTTTATGTAGACCCGGCGACGCTGGGATCGATTCTGAAAAAAATGAAGCTTAACTTTGAAATCCTGGCGACAGATCCAAACGACCAGTTTCTCTTCCGTATTCAGCCGTAAAATACCTTTAGCCTGCTGACAATCCGGCTGACGGCCGGACATACCATGGTATTTTTATAAGTAAGTCCGGTTATCTGGTACATACGTTTTCGATTGGTGTGAGGGTATTCGCGGCAGGCTTTCGGGCGGTCGTCATAGACGATGCATTTATTGTCATATCCCAGGAAGGGGCACGGGGAGCTTTTTAATACATAATCGTTTTCTTCGTCCAGCATGAGGTATTGGTCAATGAATTCAGATGATTTCATTTTAAATGATTTTGCCAGCCGCTCAATGTCCGTCATTTGGAAAATAGGGGAGGTAGTACTGCAACAATTGGCACATGACAGACAATCGACTTCCTCAAAAACCTCATGGTGAAGGGAGTGAAACTGATCGTCCAGATCCCCGGGACGCAGCTTTTTAAGTTTATTAAGGAATTGCTGATTTGATTTACGGTTACTTACAGCCTTTTTAAGATCATCGGAATAAATCATATGATTATATCCATTAGTCATCAACGAAGATAACTGAACTATTTCTATTCAGATAAAAAGCAATGGAAAAACAGGTATTTGCTCAAAAACAAAATTTAATTATCTGCGTATAAATATTAATGATAAAAATTAATAAAAATTTGTAAATCATTAATTTAGAGTTACTTTTACACGTAAAAATATTGCTATGAAATACATTACACATGTACCTGCGGTTCGGGATGTTAAAATATGGGTCGCATTTTTTCTGTTATTGGTCGGCATACCGGCTCTTATCGGATACTATTTTCAATCCGATAATCCCTTTGTCCTCATAGGATTAGTATTGATTATTGGATTTTTCATTTTCAACCTGGTGATCCGCAGGTCGCTGGATTTCAAAAATTATTTTACCAGTCGGTTTAATATCCTGACATCCAAAACCAGCTCCGAGCTACGGTTTGATTTAGCTGCAGACCTTATGTTTGATAAGATGCTGGAGGTAATTGACGCATCGCCTTTCAAACTGTCAGACATGAAAAGGGAAACATTTGAAATCCTGACTGTTTCCCGCATTTCGTTCCAGTCATGGGGGGAAAATATATATATCAGATTTGAGCCTGATGGTGACCAAACTACCATGAAGTTCTGTTCCGTCACCCTGTTTCAGGTATATGACTGGGGCAAGAATCAAAAGAACCGAATTCGGTTATTCGAGGCAATAGAAGATTCTTTCACAGTATAAATCTTTGGATATGGCCATAATCGTAAATCTGGATGTAATGCTGGCAAAGCGAAAAATGAAACTGAAAGAGCTTTCCGAAAAAATAGGTGTATCAACCGTGAATCTGTCGATACTCAAACAGAGTAAAGTAAAAGCAGTGCGGTTTTCTACGCTGGATGCCATTTGTGAAGCACTTGACTGCCAGCCTGGAGATATACTGGAGCATAAGCGGTAAATTTTAAGAAATTCAGAGCAGTTGGTGTAATTCGATTAACGCCCGTCTCGATACAATCTTCCCTCTCCGAAAAACCATTTTCGTAGTAGAGGCTCATCGATTGGGTTTTCAGGGGTAAGTTTTACTCCAATTCAAAATACTTTACAATCGGATAGATTCCCTCTCCGTCGTACTGCAGCTTTTCCTTTAATGACCCGTCCATATAATTCCATCCCATAAAGCCGTCCCTGACCTCTGGTTCAAGGGCATAAAAAATAAGATTTGCCAGCGGCTGCGCCATATCGATAATATAGTCTCCTGACTCTACTACAACATTTTCAATATCACGAAATTCGCCGTCAAGGGTGGTCATCTGATAATTGGCAAACCCCATTGACCTGTAATAAAGGCTATCATAGTAAAATGCCTCCCCTTTTTTGATCATAACCGGTTTATCGAGCTGATCGACCTTTACACCATGCATACGGAGTTTAGCTGCAATAAAACCCATATCCTTTGGGATAATATATCCTCTGGGCACTCGCGCCTCCCTGGCAGCAACGGCTTTGGTGATCAGTTCTACATTTTCCACCAGGACTGGAGGTTCATCATAAGTGCGCATAAATATAGATGTGCCCGGTAACTGTTCGATTTTACGTTCACGGTAAGCCCAGACCGGAAATTTCCCTTCTGAAACGTATTTGCCTTCCACTGCATTGCGCAATTTCCCGGTATGCGCTCTTTTTTTGATCATCTCCACTACCTCTTCATCTGCCTTCTGACAGATTTCCATCATTTGTTGTCCGTTTTTATAGCAATACTCCAGCAGGGCAAGGGTGTAGATATAATGCACATAAATACCTTTTTCATAGGTTTCCTCGCCCGGGTTTTCAACGATGATACACATACGGTTGCGCAAACTATAGCCGGACGCCATAAACTTGGCTTCTGTGCTCCAGTAAGCAGCATCATGGTCGAAGGTTTTAGGAGGCCACTCCCTGTCAAGACCGGCATGAAAGCCCACCTCAATATTTCCTATTTCTCTGGCCAATGCAATTATTTCCGGAAACATAGTATAGTTGACATAATCACGAGGCCCGGGGTGGGCGCTGGCGACATTTCCACTGGCCTGACCGATGGCATAGCCGTGCTGTGTTCTTCCCATACGGTGCATATCAAAAAGAAGTACCGGATCCCATCTCAGGTATATATTCTCTACAGCGCCCTGCATATTGCGTGTCTCCAACTTGATTGCATCACGATTTACATCTAGGTCTATAGCGTTATGCCGGGTACCTTCTGTGCGTGGGTACAGCTTTCTGGTATTAACCTGTCGGGCCTCATTCCCATCGACATTATAATTTGGGGCAATAAGAATGATTAATTCATCCAGCAGGTAGTTTTTGTCACCGAACAGTATATCACGTATCACCATGAGCAGCGCCTCTTTGCCCTGAGGTTCTGCAGGATGAATGCCACCCTGTAGATAAAGAACGGGTTTGCCGGAATCTCTGGCCTCCCGTGGGCTACGAATGCCCTCTTTGGAAAGCACAATGACCGGGCATGTTCGGCCATAGTCACTGGTAAACATAGAGAAAAAATAAACCTGCTCGCTTTTTTCTCTGAGCAGTGAAAAATAATTCAGGATATCTTCATTTTTGGCCGTGTATGTAAAGTCCGATTTTTCAGCGTCCGTGAGCAGCTCCTCCGGCCATTCACCATTCCAGTTTTCAGGTAATTGGTTGCCCCAAAGAAAGCCGGGGTCCTGTTGCGCGAGCGTAAGCTCGCGCAACACCAGCACGAGAAAAATAAAAAGTGTACGCATATCCTAATAAATTATAAATGGGTCAGCCGGAAAATAAATGCCACTGCCGTTGCGCTGAAAAATATCCCGTACCGGCAGCAGTTCTTCGTTTAGCAACCGGTTGTATTTTTCAGTCAATGCCCGGTAAGCCTCTGTCGCCATGCGGATAGCCTCCTTCTGGGTAGAGGTAACGGGATAAGTAGTGGATGCCGCGCCATAAAGGCCATTTCGTATTCTCCCTCTTATCGAAGGCACATCAAGCTCCATTTTCTCCGTGATAATTTCGTTGCCATTTAACTCTATATCCATATCATATAATACCCTTTTGAGGTCTGCCAGCTTTTCATAAAGACTTTCTTCATATAAAGGTGATCCGGCAACGTCATCCAGCCCCTGATCGACCGCGTTTAACATATCAGATAGTATCCGGGCCGACAGGTTCACAGCTGTATTAAGCCTGTGCGCTTCTCTGACAAAAACATATTTCTCCTTTGGATCGGCCTTTTCGATGGATTCAAGGTCAAGTGGTTTAATGCTGAATTCCTGACTGACCCCTAGCTTTTCCCATTCGCCATTTACTATCTTTGAAAGGCTTACCGTATATCTGCCGGGTGGTACCATTGTACCGGTGAAATCTTCAAAATCCCATATCACACGCTGGATACCACGCCGAATACCTGTCTTGAGGCGTTGTATTTCATTGCCCCGGCTATCCAGAATTGACAGAATCAATGCCGGCCGCTCCTCAATCCGTTCATCAATCATGGCATCCCATGTAGGATAGTATACGGGCTCGCCGCGTGAAACCTTCTGCTGTTCTTCGCTATGTCGCTGCTGTTCAAGTGTTTGAGCACCTTCACGTAGGTAGTATGTAAACACCACCCCAAAAGGTTCTCCGGGAGAAGAATAATCATCTATGTTACCACGGATTTGCCGGTATTGGAGCGCCTCTCTGACAGTAAAAATATAGGCTTCCCTGTTCAGGATATCCTGATTCACTTCCCGTAATGCTGAATAGTCATCCAGAATAAAAAAGCCACGCCCGAAGGAGGCTGCCACCAGGTCATCCTCCCGCTTCTGTATTTCCAAATCCCGGATGGCAATGGTAGGAATACCAGATACCGGGATCCATTGCTGCCCGCCATCCACACTGAAATGTAAGCCCATTTCAGTACCGAGGAAAAGTACATTTTTATTTTCATGATCCTGATAGATGGTCCAGGCTGTCTGGCTATTGTCAAGATCTTCGGAAATGCTCGTCCATGACTGTCCCATGTTAGTGGTTTTGTAAACATAGGGCGTATAATCACCGAATTTATGGTTGTTGAACACAACAAAAAATGTATTGGCATCTGTGCGGGAGGCATGCACATCGGCGACATAGGTGTTGGCGGGTAAGCCATCAAAGCCGGTCAGTTTTGTCCAGCTTTCCCCTCCATTGGTGGTTAGCTGTACCTGACCGTCATCTGTGCCCGCTATTAATAAACCTTCCTGAAGCGGACTTTCATCAAGCGACACGATGGTGCCCATAGGGGATGTCCATACATTTTTAAAGACAGCGTCAATGCTCCAGACGCGTCCCATTACTTCCATTTTATTCCTGTCACGGGCCATGCTGAGGTCATCGCTGATTTTTTTCCAGGTATTGCCCCTGTCATCGCTCTGAAATAGCACGTTAGCAGCAAAATACAGCCGTTCATTTTCGTGGTGACTTACCAGCAGCGGTGCATTCCAGTGCCAGCGGTAAGGTTCTTCACCCTCTTCTTCCTGTGGTTGTATGCCTACTGTTTGTCCGGTTTGTTTGTCATAACGCACCAGGCGGCCATATTGCGATTCGCTGTATATAATATTGGGATTTTCAGGGTCTACGCGTGACTGAAAACCATCACCACCGGTAGTTACGAACCAGTCGCTGTTCGAGATGCTGCCATTAAGGGTACCAGCAGGGCCTCCCAGTGTTGCATTATCCTGTGTGCCACCATATATAAAATAGAAAGGATACGAATTGTCAATACCAACCCGGTAAAACTGGGTAATCGGCAGGTTTTTAAAATGACGCCATGTCTCAGTGTTGTCCCATGATTCATAGACACCGCCATCATTGCCAAGCAGAATATGATGGGGATTGTTGGGGTCAAAAGCCATAGCATGATGGTCTACATGTACACCACGTGTCTGAACACGATCAAAAGTTCTGCCTCCATCTTCGGTAACTTCCAGTCGCGTATTCACGCTGTACACCTTATCAAATACCACAGGATCAGGAAATAGTTCGACATAATATTGCGCATCTACAACCGTGTAATCGCTCATCTTCTGCCAGCTTTCTCCCATATTCTCCGAGCGGTAAAAGCCTCGCGTATTTTCTTTGCCAATGATCAGGGCATAAAGTACATCGGGTTGCTGTGGTGATTGGGCCAGGCCAATTCTTCCCAGATCGCCGCCAGGAAGGCCGGCGGTGAGCTTCTTCCAGTTTTCACCGCCATCTGTTGTTTTCCAGATACCACCGTCAGGACCACCGGCGACCAGTACCCCCGGATGCCTTCGTCGCTGATATGATGATGCGAGCAGGATATCCGGATTACGAAAGTCCATGATCAGGTCTGAAATACCGGTTTGCTCACTAACGTAAAGAATGCGCTCCCATGTTTCGCCACCGTCTTCGGTTTTGTATAATCCCCTTTCTCCGCCGTCTTTCCATACACTGCCCTGCGATGCCACATATACAATATCCGGGTTGCGTGAGTCGACGACGATCCTGCCGATATGTTCTGAGGTTTTCAGCCCCATATTTTTCCATGATTTTCCACCGTCAACACTCTTGTAAACGCCATCACCTTTGCTCACCGATCTTTGGGCATTGTTTTCACCTGAGCCTATCCATACCGTGGTTGGGTTGACAGGATCAATGGTGATGCATCCGATAGAGTATGATCCGTAATTTTCAAATACCGGATCCCAACTCATGCCGGCATTAGTGGTTTTCCATACATTGCCAGATGCTACTGCAGCATACCAGGTAGTGGTATTTTCAGGGTGTATGGCAATATCCGAAATACGGCCTCCAGTAACAGCCGGGGTAATATTTCTTGCCCTGAGACCACGAAAAACAGATTCGTCTTGTATAGCAGGCTCTTGATTTCCCTTGCGCTGGGCCAAAACAGACGTAGTGGCAACCAGCCAAAAAATAACGATCAGATAGAATTTCATAACAATCAGATTAATAGGTAGTAACTTTCATCGTGGCAATGTAAAAATTAGGTTCCACTTCCAGTGAACTGGCCTCAGAAGGAATAGAACTCCATCTTGCCGTTGGCTCTATCCACACCTCTCTGGATCCGTCCAGCAGAACTTGTACAGGCATGTCAAATCCTCTGACAACATTGTTGTAACGATAAAACAACTCGCCATCCTTCCAGTAGTATTCAAGTACAGGTATCCGGGTATCTCTGAGGTATTGGTCAAAAAATGGGGTTAGTTCCATATTCGCTTTTTCAGCGATGTAGCTTTCAATCTGTTCTGTTGTAACAGTCTGATGATAGAACTCTTCATTTAATCCGGTAAGAATGGACCGCCATAGCTCATCGTCATTGATTACAGTGCGGAGGGTATTCAGCAGGTTGCCACCCTTTACGTACATATCGCCGCTACCGGATTTATTTACTCCATAGTCTCCGATTATGGGCCGGTCATTTCTTATACCTCTTCTGTTGCCCCTGACATACTCCTGGCCAGCTTCCTTGCCCCAGAAATATTCAATAAACAGGCTTTCAGAATAGTTTGTGAAGCTTTCATGTATCCACATATCCGCCACGTCTTTATACGTGATATTGTTGGCGAACCACTCATGCCCGGATTCATGAATGATGATAAAGTCCCATTTCATTCCCCAACCGGTACCACTTCCGTCCCTTCCCCGGTAGCCATTGCCATAACGGTTACCGTATGTAACCGCACTTTGGTGTTCCATGCCGGTGCTGGGAACTTCAATCAGCTTGTAGCCATCTTCGTAAAAAGGATAGGGACCAAACCAATGCTCGAAGGCTTCCATCATACGCGGGGCATCCTGAAACTGATCTTTTGCTTTTTCGAGGTTGTAGGGCATGACATAATAGTCCATGGTCAGCTCTCCCTTTTTGCCTTGATATGTCTCTCCGAAATGCACATAATTGCCAATATTCAGACTGATGACATAGTTGGAAATAGGATTGCTGACAAACCAGTGGTAGGTTTTTGTTTTAGCCCTCCTGTTTCTGTATACCCCTCTGAGTCTGCCATTGGAGATATCCATCAGGTCTTCCGGCACCGTGATACTCATCAGCATGCTGTCAACCTCATCGTACATATGATCTTTACAAGGCCACCAGATACTGGCTCCAATACCCTGGCAGTTGGTGTGAATCCACCAATTACCATTTTCATCTTTATCCCAGGAAAAACCGCCGTCCCAGGGTGGGTTTTCGGCTACTTTGGGCTGGCCACCGTAATACACGATGACTTTGTTGATATCTCCTGTCTGCTGTGTCTTTTTCAGTTGAATAAAATATGCATTCCCCTCATGTGTGACCTCCAGCAGGTTACCTTCCTCATCCGTAACTTTGCTGATGCGCAGGGGAGGCTGGAGGTCAATCTGCATTACCTGATAGGGGGCAAGTACTTCATATACCACATCTACACTGCCTTCAATGCTGCTGTCATTGGGGTTTACACCAACATCCAGGTGATAATAGGTAAGGTTCCACCACTCACGTTCAGGGGTGACAGAACCTCTTAGTGAATCCTGACGAGTATATTGAGCAGTTGCAGACAGGCTGACTGCAAAAAAAATGACCATTAGTTTTTTTAGCCGCATCATGATTTTCCAAGATTTCGATTAATTTTTTTATTGAGGAGTATAAGCGCAAAAAGTACGATCACCCACTGTGCCAGGCAGGTCATCAGGCTGTACGATTTAAACGGATCATACCATCCTTTAACCCTGCTCGCATCGGAGAGAAACCACACCACGAGCACCAGACCGGCCACCGGAATGAAATAATTCATGATATATTTCCAGGCTTTCCCGATCATCCAGTCGTCGTTGTCTTTGATATTTTCAGCTTCCCTCAGCTTATCCAATCCATAGTATATAAGTACAATGGTGAAAAATACCCCTGACAGCATCAGGGCGACACCCCACACAAAATCCTGATTGCTCAGAATATTAAGATTGATAGCAGAAGGAATACCCAGAACGTAACTAAGTACTGCAATAAGTATTACCGAGCGGTTTCTGTTAAAGCCAAAATCAATGAAAATACGGGTAGGCAGCTCCAGCTGGGCGATAAGGGAAGAAAATCCGGCAAAAGTAAGCCCCAGAAAGAACAAGATGGAGAGGATATTTCCTCCAAACATCTTGGCAAAAAGCTGTGGCATCCAGATAAAGGTGAGCCCTGTTGACGCCGGCCCGCTGGTTTTGATGATCTCCAGAATCTCGGGTCGTGATTTTTCCGCACCAAGTATGGCAAATACGGTCCCGAATATGATAATGGCCGAAATCAGTGAGATGAGGTTGTTGCCGACGCCCGTAATCAGTGCGTTTTTAACTATACGTGTCCGTGTACCCATATAAGCAGCATATGTCATAAACAGTCCCCATCCGGCGCCGGTATCCCACGCATTTTGTGTTAGCGCTTCAATCCATATGGTAGGATTTTTCAACAGTGACCAATCGGGAGTAAACATATACCTGAGGCCTTCGACCGCTCCATCCAGCGTTACGGCCCTCACAATACTGATCACAAGGATCACGATCAGGCTTGGGATGAGCACATTATTGATTTTTTCTATCGACTTTACTCCTTTAAGTATTGCCAGACACCCTACACCCAGTGCCAGTGCGTGGGTAAGCATCGGCCAGTAGGTATTTTGATAGCTTTCCCATATATACATGGCGCTTTCCATATTTTCAGGAAGGGAGTGCGTAAGCATATAAATAAAATAGTAAATACACCACCCTACTACTACGGAATAAAAGAAGGTAATAGCAGTAGCTACCATTGCCATAAAACCTCCCATCCAGGTAAATTTGCCATTACTTGCTTCCTGCAATGATCCGACCACACCTCTTCTAAACTTTCTGCCAATGGCATACTCACCGATGATGAGCGGCAGGCTCCAGGTGAAAAGAAAAATGATCCAAACAAAAATAAACGCTCCGGCTCCTTCCGCTGTCCCGTTTTGAGCTACTATTCTGGGAAACCTCCAGATGTTACCCGTACCTACCGCAATACCCAGAACACTTAAAAGAAATGTAAGTCTTGAGGAGAATCTTTGTTGAGTTGATTTGTCCATGTAGTCATGTAGTGAATCCTAAATCCACAAATATAATTTTCCTGCTGCAGGTATGAGTGCGGTATATTGACTATTAAAAGTACAATTTTAACATTGTAGAAGATGGGTCAAAGAGCAGTCTGAATGTTAATTGATACTATATTAACCAATGAATTTGCTATTTTGATCAGATCATGTCAATATAATGGAAGTTTGATTAAGTTAGTACACCATAAGGTAAACCTATAAACTATTCATTATATGAAACGATTCGTATTTTTCATTTTTGTTCTTCCTTTCTTACAAAGTGCGATCACATTTGCACAAACGGGTGGTGCAAGTGAGCTATACGAAACAATAAGCAAGTTCGATGCCGATCGGCGGTCGCTACAGCGTAAATATACCCCACGTGAAAGTGCTGAATACTATAATCGTATGATCAGGCATTACAGTGAATGGAAGGAAAGGCTGGACGACATGGATATCAATTCTTTTTCTGTTAACGGAAAGGCTGATTTTGTGATGCTCAGCACAAAATTAAACGAAGAATTATATTTTCTGAAGAAGGAATTCGATGCATTTAAGGAGGTGAGTTTTGTGGCAGAACGGCTGGAGCCCTTATATGAATTTATCCGACATCGCCGCAATGGAAAAATACCGGATTATAAAAATCTGGCAGGTACGTTTCACGAGCTGGCACAGGTCATACCGAATATTCAGAAAGAACTTATGGATAAGCCCTTCGATGATTATATGGTCGCTGATAAGGCAGCCGGCATCATCGATGACCTGAGGGAATCACTGGAAGAATCCTATGAATTTTATTTCGCCTATGACCCCATGTTTACCTGGTGGATGGAAAAGCCTTATGCCTCTCTGGATGCTGCTTTGGAAAGCTATGAGCAATTCCTGGAGGAACATTTTAGTAAGGAAAACCAAAAGGATGATGGTAGTGGCATTATAGGCAGACCTATTGGAAAACAGGCTCTTCAACGAAGTCTTGAGTTTTCGTTTATTCCTTATTCAGCCGAGGAGTTAATCGAAGCGGCAGAAGTACAATTTAAGTATTGTGAAGAAGAAATGCTGAAGGCATCGAGAGAGCTGGGTTTTGGTGAGGACTGGCGCGCAGCTCTGGAACATACCAAAAATACGTATGTCCCACCTGCTCATCAGCCCGAAATTATTGATTCGCTGGCGTGGGAAGCTATTCATTTTATTGAAGAAAGGGATCTGATTACCATCCCAGAACTGGCAAAAGAAACCTGGCGCATGCGCATGATGTCCCCACAACGGCAGCTCATCAATCCTTTTTTCACCGGTGGCGAGGTCATTTCAATTTCATATCCGACCAACACCATGGATCATGATGACAAAATGATGAGCATGAGGGGAAATAACCCCAATTTTTCGACGGCAACGGTTCATCATGAGCTTATTCCGGGTCATCACCTTCAGGGTTTTATGACCAGTCGTTATAAACCGTACAGAGGAGCCTTCTCAACGGCTTTCTGGGGTGAAGGATGGGCACTTTACTGGGAGATTCTATTATGGAACAAGGATTTTCCCGACACACCGGAGGAGCGCATCGGTATGCTTTTCTGGCGCATGCACCGCTGTGCACGTATTATATTCTCGCTCAGCTACCACCTTGAGCTGATGACGCCACAAGAGTGCATTGACCTGCTGGTAGACCGTGTGGGGCACGAATATGCCAATGCAGAAGCTGAGGTGAGAAGGTCGTTTGTTGGAGGCTATGATCCATTGTATCAGATAGCCTACATGGTAGGCGGACTGCAATTTTATGCCTTGAGAAATGAAATGCTGGAAATGGGTTGGACGGAAAAACAATACCATGACGCTGTAATGCGCGAGGGAAGAATACCTGTAGAGATTCTTCGTTCGATCCTGCAGGAGCAGGAACTGAAGAAGAACTTTACAACACGATGGAAGTTTTCGACTGACTTTAAATAGAGGAGGAACATATTAAATGATAATATGGAGGGGTGAACAGAGAAGCCTTGTCTTCTCAATTTTTTTGTTTTCGATAACAGCTATAGCTCAGCCACAGACGGAAGAGCTCTCATTTATTCATTATTCTAATAAGGACGGATTACCGTCAACTTATATCAAGGATATTGAACAGGATATTTATGGCTTTATCTGGCTGGCCAACAGAGAGACATTATGCCGGTTTGATGGTTATAACTTCAGATCCTTTCCGGCAACAGATTCTGCAGGCCATACGGTAAACCTTCGTGCCAACACGATGGATCTGATCAACGATACGTTGCTGGTTGCCAGAAACATTGACAATGATTTTTATTATTTCGACTATAAGTCAGAAAACTTCCGGTATCTCAGGGCACTGAACAGGTTGGGAGCCGGTCAGCTGATAACAGACCGTTTATTACTTTACCATACGGATACCCATGTATACAGGCTTACTGTAAAGCCGGATATGAGCATCTCCAGTGAAGAGATATTTTCAGAAACACAGGTCAATCACAGCATCAAACTGGTTGATGTGAGAGATTATCGGTATGTATTGGTTACCACCAATGGCAGCCAGGACTTTATCAATTATTTTGATGGCGGTAAGTTCACACAATATGAAGCACCGCTTCCCTCACTATCGATGGTATACCTTGATTCTTATGGCCATATTTGGGTTAATGATAACGAAAACGGACTTGCGCGGCTGATGCCATACAAGGAAGATGTGCGGATTTACACCCAGAATAATGAGGATGAAAACTTAAGAATTACCCATAATTATGTTCACGTCATGGAAGAAGATAGTGAAGGCACCATATGGCTCGGTACTGAGGGGGGACTTACAAGGTGGAGTCCGGAAGGAGAGAAAATCTCAAGAAGTGTTTTTTCTATTACCAATCCTCAGGGGCTAAGTTCAAACCCTATTTATTCTGCCTTTTGTGACCGGGATGGCAACGTATGGCTGGGTACTTATTTTAGCGGAATCAATCTTTGGGCCAAGAGAAAACCATTTTTTAAGACTATATCACCCGGCATTGGAGATCAGTTTCTGGGAGGAAATGCTGTAAGTTCGTTTGCAGAAGATGATGAAGGCAATATATGGATCGGTCTGGAGGATCTCGGTATCAACAAACTAAATACTGCCGACGGCACTATCGATAAGGATCCGGTAAAGTCTCTCAATAACGGCCTCAGTTATGGCAATGTGCACGACCTCTATTTTGCTGACCCTGACCATTTATGGATTGCAACCTATACCGGGGGCATCAATATTTTTGATTTACGTGATAAAAGCATTCGCTATGTGAACACCAGAAATACGCCTGCTCTCATGTCAAATGACATTTATTCATTCCTCGATGTGGGCGATTCGGTTTTTGTTACCACTATCAACGGCATCAATGTATATCGAAAATCGACAGGACTATTCACCCGCTTCTTTACGGATGTATTTGACGGCGTAATGGTTGAAAAGGCGGCGTTATCACATGGAAAAGTCTGGTTATCCTCAAGAACGCAAGTTCATTACTACGACCTTAAAACCCAGAAGCTGCATAACTTTGACCGTGCCGGACGATTGCAGGGGGTCAATTTTGTGAAATCCGATAATAAACAACGGCTATGGATTGGTGACAGCTTTGAAGGTCTATTCTGTTATGATGGCCAAAAGGATACCATCTACAGGTTTAGCCCTGAAACAACAGGCTTTCCCGGCTCCTGGATATACGGCCTGCAACAGGGGTTTGGTGAAATCTTCTGGGTGAGCACCAACGAGGGGCTCGTGAGGCTTGATTTCGAAACAGGTGAGGCCGTTTTATTCAATAGCGACACCGGTATACCGTTTAGTCAGTTCAACTACAGAGCTGCTTTTAAAGATAGTCGTGGTACGATATATTTTGGCAGCAATGAAGGGCTGGTATATTTTGATGAACGGGCCAAAGTGGTCGATGATCGCTCAAATCAGGTGGTGTTGACCAACCTGAAGTTATTTAACCAGGCAGTGGAGCCGGATGAATCCACACCCATATTGGATCGGTCAATCACACAGGCAGACCTTATACGTCTTGATTACGATCAGAATGTATTTACAATCGAGTTTTCGGCCCTTAATTTTCTCAATCAGGGCAAATGTAATTACGCGTACTACCTGGAGGGCTTTGAGTCTGATTATAATTATATGGGAAATCAGAACTTTGCCACTTACACTAATCTCGGACCAGGCACTTATAAATTTCATGTAAAAGCATCCTTTGACAACTCCTCGTGGGATGAGGAGAGTACCATGCTGGTCATACGTGTGAAACCTCCGTTCTGGCTTTCTCCATTAGGCTTTGTGTTTTATGTTGCAGTTCTGGCGGCAATACTCATTATGATATCGGTGGTGACATCCCGTATACAGAAGTCACGTGCTATCGCCACACTGGAGCGTAAGGAAAGGATTCATGCGGTGGAAATGAACCAGATAAAGCTGGAATTCTTTACCAATATTTCCCACGAGCTTCGCACACCCCTCACACTGATCATTGGCCCCGTATCCAAACTGCTTGCGGATGAGAAAGTGAGCCCCTATGTTAAAGATAAACTCAGGGGAATTGATATCAATGCCCACCGATTACTGGACCTGGTAAATCAGTTACTTGAATTCAGAAAAATAGAACAGGGTAAGGAGAACCTCAGGGTTGTGCATACCTCAATCGACCGGTTATTTAATAACCTGAAACAGTCATTTGAATCTACCGCCACCGACCATGATATTGAATTGGTCTTTGAGTGTGACGAGGCCAGAGATCCGGTTTGGTTTGACCTTGCAAGGGTAGAAAAAATGCTGATCAATCTGATCTCCAATGCATTTAAGTTTACTCCTGCTAACGGCACCATCACGGTTACAGCCCAGTTAGCCGACAATAGCTCAGGGCACCAGATATTGAAACTTACCGTCAAGGATACAGGGAAGGGTATGGAGCCGCGTGTGGTAAACCGTATATTCGATCGTTTTTACCAATCAGAAAGTAATAGCATAGAGGGTTATTACGGCTCAGGAATTGGTCTGGCCTTTGTCCAAAGCCTGGTAAAGCTTCATAGAGGGAAGATCTTTGTAAAAAGTAAATCAGGTGTAGGTACCATCTTTAAAATAGATCTACCTGTAGAAAGATCGGACTATGATGATACTGAGATTAGTACGCCGGAGTCAGAACATCATCCGGTACAGGAAATGCAGAAGCTATCTGCCAAAAAACCGGATAATGGCACTGCAGTATCAAATAGTCAGGGCAAGCCCAGAATACTGTTGATCGAAGACAATGAAGAGCTTATTGACTTCATTGCCGGATCCCTGAGTGACACGTATGATATTACCAAGGCCCATAATGGAGTGGAGGCGCTGGAAAAGATGAAGGACAGGCAGATCGATTTAATTATCTGCGATGTTATGATGCCTGAAATGGATGGGTTCGAATTTACATCAAAGGTAAAATCCAGTTTCGAAACTTCCCATATTCCGGTTATCATGCTTACAGCTAAAACCGGCGATGAAAACCGCTATGAAGGCCTCAAAACAGGTGCTGACATCTACCTTGAAAAGCCATTTCTTGCTCATATACTGGAACAGAATATCCATAACCTGCTCATTACACGTGACAGCCTGATCAGAAAATTCAAGAAAGATGCCATGATGCCGGTCACTGACCTCACGCAGTCAGAGTCTGACCGTGAGTTTATCGATAAGCTTACTAATATCATAAAGAGTAACATCGATAAAGCCGGCCTGGATGTAAGTTTCCTGACCAGCCAGATCGGCCTCAGTCGTACGATGCTCCACCTGAAACTGAAGAAAATTGCAGACTGTTCTGCCACTGAATTTATTAACACAGTAAGGCTGAAGGAGGCGGTACGGCTTATGGTGGATAAAAATTGCAATGTGTCAGAAGCGGCGTACCAGACAGGCTTCTCAAGCCCTACGTATTTTACAAGGAGGTTTAAACAATATTTTGGTCAGTCGCCTCGCGACTTCCTGCAAAAACGATCAGATGATTAAGATGGTTCAATATTCGTTACTGTTTTATGAACATAAGTGTAATCTATGAGACTACGATTTCAATTCATTTGTATCGTATAATCATGTTTTAGTGGAATCAGGTTTTGTTTTTAGCTTAATGAAGAAATTCTATTTTAATTACAATTCACTATTTCAAATTTTCATGATGTCTGGCATAAAAGGATTGAACTGAAAAACCTTTCATGCGGACAATTAGGTAAATTTCATAATCAGTTTGTTTTGCGTTTATTTAGGAGGGCTCAGGTCCTCCTATTTATTTAATCTTATGAACATGAAGAACATTTTATACATCATACTATTTTCTCCGCTCCTTTTAATGGCACAGGAGTATAAAATAGCCTCACCTGATGCAAACATACTGCTCACGATCACCAAAAATGACGGAATCTCATTTAAAGCTACCTACAAGGGGGCTGAAGTCATCAGCAGGGCTGACATTGGCATGGACCTCGGTGATAATGGCAAGATACATGAAAGTCGGATCAGGGAAGTGTCACGGGCAAGTGGCAATGGCATAAAAACAGTCATAGTATCCCATAAAGACCGCACATTTCCGGTCGAATACAATGAACTGACCTTAAGGTTCAGATCAAAAGACCAGTTGGTTTTCCGGGTTTACAATGATGGTATTGCCTATCGCTTTGAAAGCATTCAGCGAGGTGAAGTGACGGTCATGGACGAATTACTGGCTTTACAGTTTCCTGAAGGAACTACCTCCTGGTGGTCTCCGGAGCGAAGTTTATATTCCCATTATGAGCAGGCCTATCAGTATCAGGCTATAGACACCATACCGGAAGGTCAGTTTACTGCCCTGCCGATCAGGTATGATGTAGAAAATGTCGGAGTGTTGATTACGGAGGCCGATCAGTTTGATTACCCGGGATTGTTTCTTGAAAAATCAGGTGAACATTCATTCAAGTCAAAATTCCCGCATTATATACTTGACATCAGGCCTAATCCAAGGCGACCGGATCGATATGAAGTGATCGATGAGGAAGCGGATTATATCGCTAAAACCGGCGGAAACAGGAGTTACCCCTGGCGGGTGATTATGATCAGCGATGATGACAGAGACTTCGTAGAAAGCAACCTGGTGATGGCATTATCCCGACCAAATCAATTAGAAGAAACGGACTGGATCCAACCAGGTCGTATTGCCTGGGACTGGTACAATGCCAACAACATCTGGAATGTTGATTTTGAGTCAGGTATAAACACCGAAACCTATAAATACTACATTGATTTCGCCTCAGAATTTGGGCTCGAATATGTAATTCTCGATGAAGGTTGGACCAAAACGACCACCGAAGTGATGGAGTCTAATCTGGATATTGATATACCTGAACTCGTAGCCTATGGAAAAGAAAAAAATGTTGAACTAATACTCTGGGTGCTTTGGCATCCGCTGGTAAAAAATCTGGATGGGATTTTAAGCCTTTACAGTAGCTGGGATGTGGCCGGAATCAAAGTTGATTTTATGCAACGGGCAGACCAGGCCATGGTGAAATCCTATGAGGAAATTGCCGAAACTGCAGCCAGGTACAAGCTGCTGGTTGATTTTCACGGTGCATTTAAGCCAGCCGGACTACGAAGCGCTTATCCCAATGTCATGACGTATGAAGGAGTGCGTGGTGGTGAAAACAATAAATGGAGTGAGGATTGTACACCGGATCATAATGTGACATTACCCTTTACGCGAATGGTAGCCGGCCCTATGGATTATACACCGGGTGCCATGCGCAATGCACAGCGCCGTAACTACAATATCTCCTATTATCGACCGATGAGCCAGGGCACACGGTGCCATCAGGCGGCGATGTATGTGGTGTATGAAAGTCCATTGCAGATGTTTTGTGATGCGCCAACGGCTTACCTTGAAGATACACCCTATACTGCATTTATATCGAGAATTCCTGCAGACTGGGATGAAACACATGTACTGGAAGGTAAAATTTCAGATTACATCGTAGTAGCCAGAAGGAAAGGAGACACGTGGTATTTGGGTGCGATGACCGATTGGGATGCGAGAGACTTTAAAGTCAACCTTGATTTCTTAGGTGAAGGTGAATTCAATGTTGATATCGTCAGGGATGGCGTAAACGCCTCAAAATATGCAGAAGACTATAAACTGGAATCAAAAGTTGTTACCAGTTCGGATCAGCTTGATATAGAAATGGCTCCCGGAGGAGGCTGGGTCGCGATTATTTCTCCCAAATAAGTTAACTAGCGCTGATTCATGCGTGAGTCAGTGCATTTTATAATCTACTCTGTTAATGTTCGTGTCTATTTAGGTTCTTGTCCTCACGAACCCCTACAATTCCCTCTCTCAGAGTCATCCCTCAGGGAGACGCTGAGTCTACGATTTCATTAACTGATCTTTAAATAATCTGATTAATCCTTATTTTTAAAGAATGCCATGAAAAAAGAACATATGGTTAAAGATGCCCTTTATTACTCGACGAGTTTTTTTTGATGAAAATTCGCGCTCATCGAGTGATTTTCCCCAATCCCCAACAATATTGGGGAGGGAGGATTTTACCGCCTGCCTGTCATACCTTAGGTAGGTAAATCGACGAGGCAGGATATAAGCCCAAAGAAAATCAGATCAGCATGTACGTCGCCTGGCGGCGGAAAGGGTCGGGTGTGTACTTTGAAAATGGAGCGAATATTATTTATATTATCCTTTTTAATAAGGATAAAAATATATAATATTATCTCTTTGTATAAAGACATAAAATCAGTATGAATAAAAAATCAGTGTTTAAGGAGCTTATTACTGATTTTCATCAAAGGAAATTGGATTATATCATTGATCGTGATATTGAAATTCCTTTACAACTGGATAAAGTAATTTCCATTTTTGGGCCAAGAAGGGCCGGTAAAACATCTATTTGTTTACAAACAGTAAGGAGATTAAGGTGTGAGATACGGGTAGACCGCATTACGTATATCAACTTTGAAGATGACCGGTTGTACCCACTTACTTTAGAGGAAGTGGGTTTATTTTTATCGGCCTATTATGAGTTATATCCTCACAACAAGGACGAGAAAACATTCTTCTTTTTCGATGAGGTACAGGAAGTAAAAAACTGGGAAAAATTTATACGCAGACTCATCGATCAGGAAAATTGTAGAATCTTCATTACCGGATCGTCAAGTAAACTATTAAGCAGAGAAATAGCTACATCATTACGTGGTAGAACGTATCCTGTCGAGGTGCTTCCCCTTTCTTTCAAAGAATTTTTACGCTTCAATAGGATACAAATCGACCAGAACTCCTCTAAAGGAAAAGCATTAATGGAAAATGCATTTTATCAATATATCAAACAAGGAGGGTACCCGGAACTGATATTTCTTGATGAGGTTTTTCATAAAAAAACGATCGGCGATTACATCGATATAATGATCTACCGGGATTTAGTCGAAAGATTTGGAATACGAACACCATCTCTGTTAAAATACTTATTGAAATATTCGATGAATAATTTGGCTACTTTATTGAGCGTCAATAAGTTATATAATGATTTGAAATCACAGGGCTATTCAATCAGTAAAAATACTGTCTATGAATATCTTTCCTATCTTGAAGAAGCATTTGCTTTATTTCGTATTCAGATGTGGAGCCGGTCAGAACGGCAAAGAAATATTAATCCGGATAAAATATACACCGTCGACCCGGCATTCAAATATGTTATGTCCGGTTTCACAGATATAGACCGGGTCTTAGAAAATTTGGTTTACCTGGCATTACGTAGAATTGTGAAGTCACCCAATTATTTTAAGGATAACCAGGAAGTTGATTTTTATGAAGAAGATCAATACTTAGTAAATGTATGCCTGGATTTATCTAATCCACCAACAGAAAGAAGAGAAATAAAGGGATTATTGGAAGCGATGAAATCTACCGGCATTCATAGTTCCTATATTATAACATTAAACCAGGAAAGCATCGAAAAAACCAGTCTTGGTAATATTCATATAATAAAGGCAAGTGATTTTTTATTACATCCAGAGAAGTTCATAAGCTGAACGATACCTTCTATTTTGTCACTTTAACTGCTATTGCTGGCTCCGGCTCCCCATTAATTGAAGCCGACTTTCGAGATTTCGCATCAGAGTCTCCGGAAGCTGGATGACTCTGATTGCTCAAATGGCACCCTGAGGTGAATGGGTATCGATTATTTCTCCAAAGTAGGTATTTGAAGTTTTGCAGTTGGATAATGATTTTTATTTTTCTGAGTATAATGAATTCTCATAGAAGGGTTTTCCGACCCGATTGATGTGATCTAGTAATTCTTCATTATTTATTTGGTGAAATAATGATACATCAACCTTAAACGGAAGAAGAAGATCTTCAATACGGTTTTCAATTTTCAGTAAATCGGTAGTTGATAATTGATCTCCAATAAGAACCAGGTCAATATCTGATCCTTTCTTAAAATTGCCTTTTGCTCTGGAGCCATAAATAATAACTTTATCAATCTTATTTTCAGTCCTGAAACAACTAACCAACTTTTGAATACTACGGTCACTTAAACCAAATAACATACTGATTATTTAATTGACTTTAATTCTTCCATCTGATCTAAAAAACTTTTAAACTGGTCGTAATATTGCTCAACTATTTTATGAGCAATATCTTCAGCGATTTCACTATTGTATGTGTGTGATGATTCATTTCTGCAAAAGGCATTTGGCAACTGTAAATACACATTTGGCTATTGTTAGTCTGCATTTGGGAAGTGCAATGGCTCACCGGGCTGCCAAAAGCACGTATAGGGTGAGGGTATCTGGATGTTAGTGGATTGAAATATGGCATCGGTTGATTACATATGTATTACAATCAGCTTTCGGTGTGAGTATCCTGTCATTAGGCCTGAAAATGTGAGCCGCAATTTTGTGTTCCGTGGTTTTTGTACATTCATTGTTTCAGTGTTATGATGGCTACCATATTCGTCCGTTTTATGAAAAATATGGATTTAATCGTTCCTAAAATAACAAAGTAGCAGTAAAGCCCAAAGAATCAATAAGAATTTTTATCACAAGGTAACGCTGTCATTTTAACATCTGTCCTTATGTTTTGAACATTCATAAGCCTTTCACTGGCTTTTTCATCTCATTTTTGAGATCAACATAAGTTAGATTATTGTAAATCTCATAAAATGAAAATAAATATCACAGCTACATTACTGGCAATGCTTTTTGTTGGTTCCTGTACCATTACCAACGAGCCAACGGAACCTTTATATGATGGCCCTATCGAAGAAGTACCCTTCACCGCTGTAAAGGTTGACGACAACTTCTGGTCCAACCGCATTGAAGTCAACAAGGTGAATACCATCCCCCATACTTTCGAACAATGCGAGCGTACCGGTCGTGTCGATAATTTTAAAATAGCTGCCGGTTTTATGGAGGGCGACAGGTTTAAGACTGGCCTTACCTTTGATGATACAGACATATACAAGATCATTGAGGGCGCCAGCTACAACCTGCAGAACGATATCGACCCTGCCATGGTCGACTACATCGATTCGCTGATATACTACATCCAGGCTGCACAGGAAGATGACGGCTATCTCATGACGGCCGACATAATATCCCAGAAAAACCCGGAGCACCGTCATGAATGGCTGGGTGATGAACGCTGGGAAAAAGAAGAAGACCTCAGTCACGAACTGTATAACATGGGGCACCTGATTGAAAGTGCTATCGCACATTTTCAGGCAACACAGGATAGTGCGTACCTGAAAGTAGCCATGCGCTTCGCCGACCTTGCCGCTGAAAACTTTGGCTGGGGTAAAATTGAAAAGGCACCCGGACATCAGATACCGGAGATGGCACTCGTAAAACTATATAAGCAAACAGGCAGGCAGCAATACCTTGATCTGGCAAAATTTTTACTGGATGTTAAAGGTCAGAGCGACGTAGTGAAAAACAGCCGCAGAGGGCGCGGATCTGAGTATAGCCAGGCGCATGCGCTTGTCACCGAACAGGATGAAGCGGTTGGCCATGCCGTAAGGGCTACCTACATGTATTCCGGGATGGCTGATATTGCCGATATGTTCGAGGATGCAGCATATCGTGAGGCCGTAGATAAAATTTGGGAAAATACAGTATACACCAAAACCTACATTACCGGAGGTTTGGGAAGCGGAGAAACTTCCGAGGGCTTTGGACCTGATTACAGCCTTCCCAATATGTCGGCCTACAGCGAAACCTGTGCTTCTATTGGAAATGTATACTGGCAGTACCGCATGTTTCTACTTCATGGACATGCTAAATATTATGATGTGCTCGAGCGAACCATGTACAATGGGTTACTTGCAGGAACCAGCCTCGATGGAGAAGGATTCTTTTATCCCAATCCATTGAAGTCAGTAGGTCAGCATAGAAGAAGTCCGTGGTTTTATTGTGCCTGCTGCCCTTCTAACGTGGCACGTTTCATTCCTTCAGTCCCAAAATATGTATATGCTAAAAGAGGTGATCAGGTGCTATATGTTAACCTTTTCCTTTCCAATACGGCAAATATAGCCCTTGGTGATACTGAGGTGGAACTCGTACAGGAGTCGGAGATGCCATGGGGCGGCAAAACGTTAATTACGATCAACCCTTCCGCTGCGAAGGACTTTGACCTGATGATCCGTATTCCGGGCTGGGCGCAGGGTGATCCGATACCGGGCGACCTATATGAATTCATCAATCCTGAAGTGGATCCCATAAGTGTAAAGCTGAACGGACGTACATTGAAATATACCACGGAAGATGGCTACATACGCATCGCCAGAAAATGGAAAGCAGGCGACAAGATCGAGCTTGTATTTCCTATGAAAGCCAAGACCATCCGAGCACATGAAAATGTGGAAGCTGATAAAGGCCTCATTGCCATCCAGCGGGGGCCACTCGTGTATACTACTGAATGGGTGGATAACCCGCAGGGAGTACATAATCTTATGTTTTCTGAAGATGCCAGTTTTGAGGCGTCGTATGAGGAAGATTCATTGGATGGTATTGTCATGCTGACGACTACCGCCCATGCTCTTGCCTATGACGAAGAAGATAACCTCAATAAGGAGGAGGTCACGGCCCGGCTTATACCCTATTACGCATGGGCCAACCGTGGCCGCGGTGACATGGCTGTATGGGTACCGGTAGAGGAAGACAGGACGATTCCTTCACGGCCACCGACGTTGTCCTCACTCAGTGAGGTTGATGGTGCATCTTCCGCCGTCAATGATCAGGTGCTTCCGAAAAATTCCAATGACCGTGAAGTACCATATTTCCATTGGTGGCCGCGTAACGATACCACTATGGCGATCACCTACACCTTTCCTGAATCGAAGCAAGTTGCAACAAGTGAGGTGTTTTGGTTTGATGATGGCCCCTGGGGTGGATGTCGTATCCCGGCAGCCTACCGCGTCTTATATCAGGATGAAAATGGCGAATGGCAACCGGTAAATAATACAACGGAGTATAAAGTAGAGAAGGACGTGCTGAATACACTCTCCTTTGAGCCGGTGCAGACAATGGCCGTAAGACTGGAAGTGCAGCTGCCTGAGCGACACGCTTCCGGACTTTATGAATGGAGTGTTAAGTAAATCAATGTTTATGCAGATTCGTAAGCTTTTAACCCTGACGTTACTACTTTTTACACTGGGATCGTTTGCCCAAAAGCAGATTTATATACCCAGAAGCTTTAATAGCAACCCGGATATTGACTGGTCATGGGAAAGAACTTACGAATCTGAAAATTTTATAATTTTCTGGGGGCCTGATCTCGGCGAAAATCCACTTACCGGAGATTCTGATATCACCTTTGACCCCAAAGTGGTAACGGATTATCTTGAGGGCATCTACCGCATTTATATCGATGACCACAAATTCATTGAAGAGGTAGATAGCCTTGCCAAATACAAGATCATTGTCGTGATGAATGAAACCTGGGGCCCAAACGTCTTTACCGGCTGGGCTTTTGGTGGCAGTTATGATGATGTTATCGCCGCCATGTGGGTGCATCCCAGGGCCGCAACGAATGACGGCTGGGTACTGGCACATGAACTGACCCATAGCTTTCAGGGACAGAACTACATCCAGACCAATACAGATGGGGGCGGATTCATAGGAGATAACAAAGTGGGTTTCTTTTGGGAGTGCCATGCTAATTTTATGGCGACACATATCTACCCGGAGAATGCCAGCACCGACCTTCCGCGATGGATGGCAACCCGAAGTTTTCACTGGAGTTCTACCCGACATCACTATGTCAGCTTTCGTATGCTGTATACGGTAGAAGAACTACTCGGCATCGAGGCGGTGAACGACCTGTGGCACCATTCCAATCCCGGTGAAGTACCGCTGGCCGCACTGAAGCGGCTGCAGGGATGGTCTCAGGAAGAACTCAATGACTTTATGTGGGAGTATGCCCGGCGTGAGCCTAATGCCGATTATCCCTTGTATGGATGGGGCGAGGACATCCGCGCTGAGAGGAGACGAATCAAAAATGAAGATCCTGCTTTATGGTGGAGGATGTATACCATACTGGAGCGAACGGGAAATATTCCCGGACGGTATATTGTGCCTGAATATGCTGCACCACAGGATTATGGTATTAACTTAATACCTCTCTACCCGGATTATGGTGAAGAATCAATCCGTATACGCTTCAAAGGACATACCGAAGCCAATCCCTACACCGGATGGCGTTACGGTGTGGTGGCGGTAAAGGATGACGGCACCACCCGTTATGGTAATATGCAGGCATCACCTGAAAGCGAATTTGACTATGTGATGCAGGGCGATGAGAAAGAGTGGTATCTCGTTGTGATGGGCACTCCTTCGGTTATCAACGAATATCCATGGGAGATTGGGTATCCTAAAATCTACAGAAATCCATACGAAGTCAGGATCATTAATGCAAGGCCCTATGGGTACCAGCAGACCTTCCGGCAGGAATTCAAAAAGGGAGGCACACGCCATAACAACGGAGGTGGCTGGGTAGCCAGTTCGGCTACTGTTTCCAGTGAAGCCTATGTCGGCCCTAAAGCCATGGTGATGGGAAACTCAAATATTGGAGCCGGAGCTAAAATTGAAGATTTCGCCTGGGTTCAGGATGCCACCCTAAGTCAGCAGCCGGTGATCCGGGGTAGGGCTAAAGTTGTGGGAGGAAGCTACTCCGGCCGGGTGGTAGTGGAAGATTACGCCGTGCTGAACTATGTCAACGGATCGGGCAGTGCAGAAATTGGAGGTATGGCCCTTGCCTGGAATGCCAACTATGGCGGAAGAGTGGTTATCGGAGGGGATGCAGAAATGGGAACCTGCACATCAAGCGGTATTTACCTTCAGACACCCCATCCGGAAAACCAGCGCACACCCTGTGATCAGCATGGTGAAGATCACTGGTCAAACCAGGAGGTAAATGAACCTTATACACCATTTGCCGATGAGGAAATGCTTTTTGCAGGCGAAGAAATGCCCATAGTGGGTAATGTCAAAGCGGGCTATGACATCAGCATCACACCCAATCCGGTCATGCAACAGTTAACGGTACGGTCCGAACAGCAGCTGAAGGGCATTTATATTCGAAATACTGCCGGACAAATCATCATCAGCTACGAAAATGTATTACTCTCTCCTGCTCAATTTGACCTTTCATCGCTTGAGCCAGGCTTATATATCATTGAATTGTTGACAGGTGATGATGAACACCTCACAAGTCAACTCATTAAAAAATAGCATCATGAAATACGCCTCCCTGATTTTTTTATTTTTCACTCTCACCGGTAGTGTATTTGCACAGGAGAATGAACCACCCTTCCGGGGCACTATTTTTCTCGACGGTGACATTATCAGCTATGACGACCCTACTACATTTCAGGGGCTGGTGTACAAAGGCCAGGAAACACGTAACATGTACGACCGTCGGCTGGAAGGAACCGAATACCGGGGTCGTAAGGAGCTGGAGGCATGGCTTTTTGAGGCTACTTTTCACGATACCATCAAGGTAGAAGTACAGGTAAACCCTGAGTTTGATCGTGATACGGCTGAGTATATTGCAAACTATTATGCCGAAGCTATAGGGCGGATCCCGGTTCTGCTCTTTAAAAACATTAAAAGAATAACTATCCATGCCGGTAACAATCCTTTTGGCGGAGGCAGGGACGGCGTGTTAATACATACAGGTATGGCTGCCCGCTATGAGAGAACCAACATATTGGAAGAAACACTGGTACATGAGGCTTCTCATACCTCACTCGACCGCCCGCATGCCAGGGAGGAAAAATGGATTGAGGCACAGGAGGCCGATGGAATGTACATTTCCACATACGCCAGAGATAACCGATACCGTGAGGATATAGCTGAAACCTACCTCCTTTATCTGGCCCATAAATGTCGTCCCGAAAGGATATCAGCAGGACTGAATGATACCATTGTCAGCACGGTGCCCAACAGGATAAAATATTTCGACAGCCTTGGTTTCGATCCCTTTCCGATAGAGTGATAGCGGAATGCCTTGGTGTTACAGATATTTTTAGTATATTAGCGCATAAACTTTTAATGACTAAGCCTTATGAAAATCACGTCAGTAACCCTCTTCTTTCTTATTGTTTTTGCTATCGGATGTGATCAGGAAAGGGAGTCAGAGCGTCCGCACATTATACTTATCATGGCGGATGATATGGGTTTTTCTGATATCGGCTGCTACGGGAGTGAAATTCATACACCAAACATCGATGCCCTGGCTGACGGAGGGGTTAGGTTCAGTCAGTTTTACAACGGTGCGCGTTGCTGCCCTACAAGAGCCAGTTTATTGACCGGGCTCTATGCCCATCAGACAGGTATGGGAGAGATGGAGCCGGATCGGGGCCTTCCGGGTTACCGTGGAAATATAAATCAGCAGTGTGTGACCATGGGTGAAGCACTGGGTGTGAATGGATACCGGACGTATATGTCAGGTAAATGGCATCTGACACGCAATGTGGATCCACCGGATAGTGCTGGTAAATTCAACTGGCCCAATCAGCGGGGGTTTGATCACTTTTTTGGCACCATTGCCGGAGCTGGTAATTTCTGGAACCCAAGGACCCTGACTGAGGATAATAGAAGCCTGGACCCTAAAGATTTTGATGATTTTTATTATACCGATGCCATCACTGACAAGGCGGTTGAATATATAAACAGCCATAATGCAGAAGAGCCCATGTTCATGTATGTGGCCTATACGGCTCCGCACTGGCCACTTATGGCAAAAGAAGACGATATAGCCAGATACCGTGATGTATATAGTCAGGGTTGGGATAAAATCAGGGAGCAACGCTATCAAAAAATGCTTACACTGGGTATCATCGATAGTACAGTAGGTTTATCGCCTCGTGACGAACGTGTCATGGCATGGGATAGTATAGAGGTTAATCAGTTGCCCCGGGAAATTAAAGAAAATGTTACGGATGCGGATCACTTCAGAAACCTGATGACTGAAAAAATGGCCACTTATGCGGCTATGGTCGATTGCATGGATCAGGGAGTAGGTAAAATCATAGCCTCATTGAAAGCAAAAGGTATCCGTGATAATACACTTATTGTATTTTTATCCGATAACGGAGGCTGCGATGAGTGGGGTACTTATGGCTTTGGATGGAATAATTATGCTGAAACAGGAGAAATAGCGGGTACCGCAACTTCCAACACCAGTTACGGGCCGGCCTGGGCCCACGTCAGCAATACACCCTTCAGGTATTATAAGCTGTACACGTATGAGGGCGGGATAGCCACACCTTTTATCATGAACTGGCCGGCTACAATACAGCCACAGCAGGAGGTCATCAGGGAGGTAAGCCATATCATTGACGTGATGCCAACCTTCATGGATGCCAGTCGCAGCACCTATCCGGAAACTTTTCAGGATCATGCCATACAACCTATGCAGGGAGCCAGCCTGATGCCGCTTGTAATGGATGGACAGTCAATACAGGAGAGGCCGATTTATTGGGAACATATAACCGGTAAAGGCATAAGGCTGGGAAAATGGAAATTGATGACACAGCGCCGTACAACCGACTGGCAGCTATATGATATGGAAAATGACCGCGCAGAACTTCATAACCTGGCTGATCAATATCCGGAAAAGGTCAAAGAGCTCGCTTCCATGTGGGACAAATGGGCAAAAGAGCATAATGTATACCCATATCCGGATGTATTCAAAGAATGGCTTGAAGAATAAATGTATTTATGATAAAGACGCAGCTGTATCGTATTGTATTTACCCTGTTTGCTCTGGCTTTATTTACTGCCTGTAGTCAGGATTTGGCAGATCAGCCTAATATTCTGTTTATAACTACAGATTATCAGGCTTGGGAAGATATTCCGCACCTGACACCTGCGCTGGAAATGCCTACACTGGAAAAGCTTTATAACGAAGGGGTCAGGTTCGAGAATCATTATTGTACCGCACCAATATGTATGCCGGCACGCCACACGATCATTTCCGGCACCTATCCGCATACCCATGGTACCTATGATAACGGACCTCGCTGGCCACGTGATGAAGATCTGAATATGATGGATGCATTGCGGGAATATGGCTACAAGACCATTAATGTTGGCAAAATTCATTATAACCCATGGGATCAGATGGATGGATTTGACTACCGTGTCTTTGCTGAAACTACCGGCAATGGTGCCTGGGATACCCTGAAAAATGATGATTATGCCAGATATCTCGCAGAAGTGGGGCTAAACCGGTGGGACTATCTTAAATATCAGGATAGTACCGGAATTTATGGTGTTTACGACTGGCCCTTACATGACACACTGGATATTGATTATTTTGTGGGTAGCCAGGCAGTGCAGTTGATCCGTCATGACACCATTCCAACAGATAAACCCTGGTTTTTTTGGGTTTCTTTTAATGGGCCTCATAACCCATGGGACGCCCGTAAGGAACTGGCTGAAAAATATATGGCAAAAGATCTGCCACCAGCCAGGTATCAGGAGGGTGAACTGGAAACAAAACCGGTTGACTATACAACGCTTCGCTATAATTATACACGGAAACTTGCCGACCAGTTTGATATGAACCCGGACAGGAGGGAAGAATATGTGAAAAGAATTAAAGCAGGCCATTATGGCCAGCTGGAAGTTATAGACCAGCAAATGAAACGTGTCATTGATGAACTGAAACAAAAAGGGCAGTTGAAAAATACCATCATTATATTTTCCACTGACCATGGTGCACTGCTTGGCGACCACAATGCATTTCATAAAGGCAGCGACCTGGAGCGCTCTGCTCATGTCCCTTTCATGGTATGGAATCCATGGCGATTCAAACCGCATACCGTGCAAGGCTATACCGAACATGTGGATGTTTTTCCGACCTTTGTTGAGCTTGCAGGAGGCTCAAAAAAAGACGCCCTGGAAGGGCGCTCGCTCTTACCGGAATTAATGGGTAATGCAAACGGAGATGATAAGGCATTTATCGAGATATTCCGTGATTTCACTGTCGTTACTGACGACTATAAATTCGGTCTGCATACACCCTATGATGAGGGCGTATTATATGACCGCAAGCTAGATCCCAACGAATACAATAACCTGTATTTTGATAAAAACTACGAGCAGGTAGTTGATTCTCTCACTGACGTCCTGTATGCATTTCACCCACCGATTGCAGACATGATGAAAAACCGACTCCCGGTATTACCGCCGGTTGAAAAGGTGGTATTATCTGGTAACGATATAAGGTCAGGAACTTCTATACCCTTTTTTCCGGGGAATGAACTGGTCGTAGACCTTGATTTTACGCTGGAAGGCAAGTCTTCTGGCATTTTACTCAACCATCATATCGGTAATGTTCATGGTTTTCATTTATCGGTACAGGACAATAAGCTTACGTTTTACGTTCGTGAATTTTACGAGGATACGGCATACCCATTACTGCAGCCGACACCTGGAAATCACAGGTTACATATTGCGATTGATAAAGACGGGATCATGGAGTGGAATATTGACGGGGAACATAGCGGAAAGGTTCAAACCACCTGGCCAATTACCCGTCAACCGGGCCGCTACGAAGTCATGTCAGGTTTTTTGATGACCGGTCGTGTCATTCCCGGATGGATGCACCCCTTTAGTGAGGTGGATAGCATATCATTTGACGGACAGATTATAAAGGCTGAGGTAAGAACATCAAAACTATGAAGCAGATCATTATTTTACTTTTTTTGGGAACGGTATATTCGATAGCCGCCCAGCCTGTATTGGATAAACAGGCCATGCTGGATCGCTTCGATTTCTGGAACAATGAAGATTGGGACTGGTACAAATCAAACATTCCATTTTTGGAAACGCCGGATGAGGAAGTCGATAAAACCTATTATTACCGGTGGGAACTGACCACCATCCACCTGATTTACGGATCACCAGAATCAGGATATGCTTCCACCGAATTTATCGACCGGCCGTGGTGGTCGGGCTCATTTGGTACGATAAGCTGTCCGGTAGGTCATCATATTTATGATTTTAGGTGGTTCAGAAATCCCCGGTATCTCAAAGAATATACAACGTACTGGTATAAGACACCGGGAGCAGAGTTATTTAATTATACCAACTGGCTTGCTGATGCCATCTGGCAGTCTTACAAAGTAAATCGCGATTTCGGATGGATCTATAATCTCCATAATGATATGCAGCATGCCTACTACGAATGGGAGCGAAGACACTGGGTAGAAGCAGAAGGCATGTTTGCCTGGGATGGTATGCATGACGGTATGGAAACCAATATCAACAGCCGTCAGACGCCAAAATGGTTTGATGGTGCACCCGGCTACAGACCCACACTGAATGCCTATATGTGGGCAGATGCACATGCTATCGCCAACATCGCCCGTGTGATAAGAAATAATGCCGTGGAGGAGAAATTTCTTGAAAAAGCTGCCGTTATTAAAACCAATTTTCAGCAGAAGAACTGGGATCCGAAACGTAATTTCTTTTTTCACCGCTTTCAGAACGATGAGGTTACAGCCGATGGCACCGACACCATACGAGCCAATACACTCACCTATGAGGATGGCAAATATGCCGGTAGTCCGCATGGGCGTGAGTTGATGGGATATGTGCCGTGGTATTTCAGTATGCCGGATCAGGGATTTGAATCTGCCTGGCAATATCTGATGGACTCAGAATATTTCTATGCTGATTATGGTCCCACAGTGGTAGGACGAAACGATCCTTTGTTCCGGATATCCGAAAATTGCTGTGTTTGGAGCGGCAACTCCTGGCCATTTGCTACCTCGCAGACAATCAAAGCTTTATCCAATGTCATCAACCACTATGATCAGTCATTCGTTTCGAAGGCCGATTTTCTAAAACTTTTTGAAATCTTCACGTTGACTCATCGCAAAGATGACCGTCCTTACATCGCCGAGGCATTACACCCGGATACCGGTTCATGGTCAGGACATGACCGTACAGGACATAGCGAACATTATTACCATTCTTCGTATGTCGATCTGGTAATTAACGACCTGATCGGGCTAAAACCACATGAATCAGATACCATAGAGGTAATCCCTCTGGTGCCTGATGACTGGGATTATTTTTGTCTGGATGATATAATCTATCATGGCCATCAGGTTTCCATTCTCTACGACGGAGAAGGCGACAGATATGGATACGGAAAAGGATTTAAGATCATATCAGATGGCGAAGTAATTGCAGCTGCGGATGATGTAATGCCATTAAAGACTTTTATCGGTTACAAAAGAAGAGAAGAGTCGGTATATAAAATTAACTACGCTGTAAACAATACAGGAGGTCCTTTTCCAGAAGCCATCACATCTTTTCCCGGTATCGACCATCCGGCCTCTAAATTAAATGACGGTCAATACTGGTACCTGACCCCGACGACCAACCAGTGGAGCACAGTTTATTCTGATGCCAAATCGGATTGGGCGGGTATCGATTTTGGTGATACACGCATGATAGATCAGGTCGGTCTTTATTTTGTTTCGGATGACTCTCTGATACAGGCTCCAAAGGAATACCGCCTCGAATACTGGAAAAATAATAACTGGCAGCTTATTCCCGGCCAGGAAAGGAAATACAAAGCACCAGTAGCAAAAAAAGAAAACCCCATTTCTTTCCCAGCTCTTTCGACAACCAAAATCAGGGTGCTACTGGAGCCAATGCCGGCTTTTGAAGCTGGGATCAGTGAAATAGAAGCTTGGGGCCCGCCTCGCCTCCCCATATCACAATCCATGGTCAAAGGCGGATACAATAAAGCTTACCAGGCTGACGTTGATGTATCTTTTACTTCAAGGTTTGACTCAAAAGCGTCTGTTACAGACGGGCTAACAAATTACACCCCTCGATGGACTACCTTTGAATCGCCTCACGATAAAGAATGGATAGAGATCATCCTTCAGGATGAAGCTGCGATTGAGTCGTGCTACATTTACTTTTATGAAGATAACAACATCAAAGTGCCACAGGATTTTGTGCTGAAATATCGTAAAAATGACACCTGGATACCGGTAAAAATCAGGAAGCAGATTCCTGACGAGCCCGGAGGTAACAAAATTACCATTCTCCGTTTTGATGCGATTAATACGAATAGATTCCGGCTCGAGCTGACGCCACAGCAAGGTAAATATGTGGGCATATATGAGCTTGAACTACATTAAAGCTTTGTGATCATAAAGCATGAATTTATTTTTCCAGCCCGGAGATGAAGAAAATACTGTCCCGGTGGTGCATCAAATTTCATGGTGATCGTCCCATGTACAGTCGGCTCATACTCATGACGGCTATGCAGCCGGCCCAGATTGTTGTATATCTCCAGCATCACTTTGTTGTGGACAGTATATGGAAGCCGTATGTTAAGTGTGTTTCCTGTTACAGGGTTTGGATAGATATTATACAGTGTTTTGTCACTGGTTGACGATAGCATTAGCCTGGTGGCACGGGTAAATGCAGATGTTGTGTTTTCATTGAACCCACGGATCCGATAGTACACCTCAAGCCCATCAAAAACATCCCGATCCCGGAACGATGTTCTGTTTGCCCCGGTATAAAACTGCTGTGCATAGGTGAAGTCTGCTGTGAGTGACCGCTCGATCATAAATCCGGATTCGTTATCTGAATTATCCTCCCAGCTTAACAGCACTTCGCTCTCACTGGTAAAATAATAGGTTAGATTATCCGGTGGTGCGATATAATCGGGTATGCGGACTTCTGCAACTTCAGAATAAGCCGAATAACTGCTACTGTTTTCAGCCTTTACCCTGTAGTAATACTGTCCGTCAGGCTCAATGTCGTTGTCATAAATAATGCTGTCCGTAGTATGGAGTATTACCGGGGCTTCAAACTGGGCGTCCATTGATCTTTCAACAACAAAATGATCGTGATTGGCCGAATTTATCTGCCACGAAAGCATCACATTGAAGGGAGAAGAAGTGGTTGCAAACAATTCATTCGGGGCAGCAATATATTCCTGGGTAAAGCCCTCGGCTACAGGAGTATAGGCCGAATACTTATTTCCTTTTGTGGCCCTGATCCGGTAAAAGTAGGAAGTGTAAGGGGTTAAGTAATGATCGGTAAAGGTAAGTGAGTCGGGATCGACCTGCATCTCCACCCATTCTCCTTCTTTCAGGTCGGTGGTTCGCTCCATTATAAAACCATCATGATTAAAGGAGGGATAATTCCATGTTAATTCCAGCTCCGTTTCAGATGAACCGGTCAGCCGGAGATTTAACGGTGGGTATAGTACAGCGGAGTCATACAATGTAATTTTTTGATTGGCGGCAAACGCTTGCCATTCACTTTGCTGGCCACCAGGCCAGGTTATGCGCACATCGGCTTCCTGATGCATGCCCAGTCCAAAGGCAGCTTCTGCCGGTTCCTGGCCAAGGAAACTCGATCCGGCATGTAAATACCGTTGCATTGTCAAATCCCCGGCCTGAACTTCAACGACAGCACCCAGTGCCAGATGGTTGAGGCCATTCATACGCGGACGAACGATAAGATAATTCCCGCCATCACTTCTGTTTTGCCAGTAATTCAGCCCTCTTTGGCTTTCATCTTTCCATCGTAACGTTTCGATCATGTCCAGATCGCCGTCATCATCCATATCTGCCGCTACCAGGCTGTTGCCGTCATACGTTTCTCCAAAACCCATCAGGTCGGAAATGTCATGAAAACCCTGGCCATCATACTTCCAGAACTTCGAAGTATACCGGTATTGGCTGGAGAATCCATTGGTTTCAGCAAGGTCAAGCCATCCGTCGTTGTCAGCATCAAAGAATGCTGCACCCCAGCCCCAGCCGCCTTCACCTACACCATACGCATCAGCCTGATCAGTAAAAAGACTGTCTCCTTCGCTTTTAAACAAAAAATTATAGTTTCCCCGCATCCTGTCCATGACATTGGTGACATAAAAATCCATGTCTCCGTCGTTATCAAAATCACCCGGAGCGATCCCCATGTCACTCTGGTTCGTATTCAGGCCATACAAGGCTCCGGATTCCTGAAAACGGCCATTGCCCTGGTTTATCCACACCTCATTTGGCGCTCCATCTACTGTGATAAATATATCCTGATACCCGTCGTGGTTAAAATCATAAAAAAGGGGCTGAAAATAGCGTTCCTGACGCTCCCAAATTCGTTTCTCCCTAAAATATTCACCCTCTTCGTTCACCATTAAATGAGGATGGCCGTTATAAACGGAAAAGATAATATCAGGATAACCGTCATTTTGAATATCGCCTACTGCAAGCCCGCCGATAAGCTGATTAGTATTCAGCCGGAGTCCTCGTATAAGGCCGGAAGATGTTGTCACATCTATGAATCCGTTATCTGTCTGACGATAAAGCCTGATCAGGCTGCTGTCACTACATTCTTTTCTTTCCCCCAGGCAGTCGCCAAGCACCAGCAGGTCGGGTAGTTTATCTCCGTCAAAGTCGAGCCACATAGCAGCCCGGGAGCGAATTGATTCTGATAAACCTAACGCTGACGCCATGTCAATGAACTCACCCTCACCCTGATTTACAAAAAGATGGTTGGGAGAATATGCATCTGTGGGAAGAAATAAATCGATATCTCCGTCCAGATCGAAATCGGATAGCGCTACCCCGACACCAAATGTGTTATATCTGACCGATTCAAAACCAGCTGATTCCGTCATATCCGAAAACTGGATCTGGCACCATATAGGTGTCGAAAAGAGAAGACTTATGGCAAGCAGCCTGTGTATCATCGTATCCACAACTTATAGCGGTACTCTCTCTGGGGGGTGACGATCATGACAATGTAGGATCCGGAAGTTATTCCGATAATATCGAGGCTCACCGGGTCATTTTTAGGCCTTGTACGCAATACTTCCTCACCTGCCATATTAAATAATACAATTTGATCAATTTCTGCAGAAGCATCACTAATGTACAGTCTTTCATCAGCCGGATTTGGGTATATGGCGATGTTATCGGAAACGTTATTTGCCGTAACTACGCCTTCTTCTCCCCGGGCATATGCCGAAAAGGTACGGGCGTTAAAGGCTTTTACCCGATAGTAGACGTCGATGCCATCCATCACATCACGATCGATGTATTGCTCTCTGTCTTTGCCTACCCGGAAGGATTGGGTATAGAGGAAGTTGCTGGTAAGAGCCCTCTCAATGATAAAGCCGTCTTCATTTGATGATTGGTCACGCCACCTGATGATGATCTGGGTAGAGCCATTTCGCATAAAGCTCACTTCCGCAGGTGGGGTAATGTAGTCAGGTGTAAGCAGGTCAAGATAATCTGACGGGAATGACTGGCTCTCTTTATTTTTGGCAACTATGCGATAAAAATACCGGGTATTTGGAGTTACCGTTGAGTCGGTAAACAAGGTATCAGGAGTATTAAATTGCTCATAAGAGTCAAAAAACCGGTTATCTGCGCGCTGTATTTCAAAAGAAGTCTCATTCTCTGACCGGTCATCCCAGGTAAGCTGTAAGCTGAATGGCGACAGCTCTTTTACTGACAGATCTCCCGGCGACATGATATATTCCTGTGGCATCAACGCAATGGTATCGCTGTATGCTGACTGGTTGCTTTCATTGATGGCACGGACCCGATAATAATAGGTATTCCCGGCTATAAGGTCTGTAGTGTCAATGATGCTGCGCTGGCCTTTGGGAGCGAAAAAAGTGTATGGTAATTCAAAATCCGAAGTTTCAGAACGTTCAATTTCATACTCCTGTTCACGTGTCGAAAGGTGGTCCCAGGTAAATTCAAGAAGGTTAGTTTCGCTAAACAGTAGACGCAGGTTCTTGGGCCGGTGCATCACATCTTCATCGGTTATGGTGAGTACCTGATTGGCGGCCACGTTTTCACGTGTGGTTACATCACCACCAGGCCAGTATATGGTTACTTTTTTTGCTATTGATTCATTTCCAAGACCGAACATAGCCTCGGCAGGCTCCTGCGCATAGTAGCTGATACCTGCGGTGATGATACGTGTGAGCTGCAGTTCACCCGCCTCGACCACTACTCGTGCTCCTATCGCTTTGGCATTACTACCCAGCATGCGGGGCCTGATGGTCAGATAATTACCTGACGACCCGGTTTCGGTCGTCGTGTTTCTGAAAATACGTACTGACGGCCCTTTTTCACTCACCCATCGTGCTGTTTCGGCCAGGTCGGCATCGCCGTCCCTGTCAATATCCAATGCAATCATGGAGTTGGCATCCAGCACTTCTGTAAACCCAGCCGCAGCAGAAAGGTCAGTGAAATTATTGCCATTGTTATTATGAAGAAATACAGACGGCTGCCGAAAGCCAACATCATGATAGCCGTTGCTTTCGGCCAGGTCTACCCAACCATCGTTGTCAGCATCAAAAAAAGTGGTTCCCCATCCCCATCCACCTTTTTCCACGCCATAGCTGCGGGCTGTCTCACTAAAGGTGATCTCACCGTTTTCCGAGTCATTACGGAACAGCTGGTTGAATGACACCTCGTTGCCGTACACATTGGTGATATACACATCAACATCACCATCATTTTCGATATCCCCGATCGCAATACCCATATCGCTGTGATGGCTGTTAATGCCGGAGGCAGATGCCTTGTTGGAAAACCTCAGATTATCTTCATTTATCCATAATTCGTTTTCCCTGGCGTCGACAGCAATCAGAATATCTTCTCTGCCATCATAATTGACATCAAAGATCATGGGGGTAAGGTAGGAATTGGTATTACCTGATAGTCTTCGCTGTCCTATTTCGTAAAAGGTGCCATCCTGATTGTTGATAAAAAGCAGCGAGCGTCCAAATGAATGGGTTATTATCAGATCAAGGTACCCGTCATTATTCACATCTCCGGCAGCCGCACCACCCACCAGCAGTCGTAAATTCAGCACGGGTATATCCGTAAGCCCGGAAGCCGTTGTGACATCTGTGAATGTATGATCCTCCTCCTGCCGGTAAAGTCTTAGAAAATCATTTTCGCCACTATGATCACTTACGATCAACAAGTCCGGCAGGTGGTCACCATTGTAATCAAACCAGAGTGAGGCACGAGCTGCAATATGCTCATCTAATCCTCTTTCAGCAGATTCTTCGGTAAAAAATCCGGAACCGTCATTGACATAGAGATGATTTTTAAGTGCATCGTTGGTGCAAACAAACAGGTCGATATCGCCATCATTGTCAAAGTCGCATGCTGATACCCCGTGCCCTTCGATATAGGCATCACCCGGCTCAATACCTGCCTCTACCGATATATTTTCAAAATATACCTGTGCCGATGCCTGAGCTACAGTGAACAGTATGATGAAAATTCTTAAAAACACCTTATTATAGTTAATATGGCTAAATTGGATACCAATAAACTAAACCTTTTGAACAAAGGAATAATTCAATTGAACAAATGTTCAATACATCTAAATTAAATATTGTCTAAATTTAATCCATTGAAATAGTAATTTCTCAATTTCCATGACGAAAAGGCTTTTCATATTAACAATATCTATATTATCTGCAATTCCCTCCGTTTCGCAGCACTCTGTTGCAAGGGTTTGGAATGAAGCATTATTGATGTC
>CAZEQJ010000006.1:0-1842 GCA_964514385.1 uncultured Cytophagales bacterium | reverse complement strand
GGATCGGGAAAAGTGCACCGGTTGCATGGGCCATATTGATGTCAATACGTGGTGATTTTGCCCGTCCCACAGTGCATGCGAGAAATCTTTACCATGCATCTATTGCTCTTTATGATGCGTGGGCAGTATACGAACCCGGAGCACAAACCTTTTTTCTTGGTCAGAATATGCACGGCTTTGATATCCCTTTTCTTGGTGTTGAGCCGCCTGCCAACAAAAGCGAAGCCCAGCATATGGCCATTAGTTATGCGGCCTATCGATTATTATCACACCGTTTTAAAAACTCACCCGCAGCAGAACTGCTCAAGGCAAGATATAATGAAATTATGGATTCGCTGGGTTATAATCCGAATGTAACGACGTTGAATTATGTCAATAACCCGGCCGGATTGGGTAATTATCTGGCTGAGTTTCTTATCAATTACGGTATGCAGGACGGCGCAAATGAGTCGGGAGGGTATTCTAACCTATATTACAAACCCAAAAATGACCCGTTATATCCGACACAGCCGGGCGTAACCATGAATGATCCCGATCACTGGCAGCCACTGGGGTTTGATATATTCATCGACCAGGGAGGAAACGTGACAGGTGAAAATATACCCTCTTTTCTGAGTCCGGAATGGGGTAATGTAGATCCATTTGCTCTGAAAACGGAAGATGCTGAAGTTTATGAGCGTGATGGTGATATATATAAGGTGTATTACGACCCCGGGCCACCTCCGTATTTAAGTGATCAGGAGACAGCAGAACTGTACAAATGGGGATTTACGATGGTATCCATCTGGCAGGCACATCTTGATTCCTCGGATACGACCGTATGGGATATCTCACCTGCCAGCATAGGAAACATTGACCTTGATGAAGTGCCTCAATCCTTTGATGAATATCATACCTTTTATGATTATATCGAAGGAGGTGATGCCAGCCGGGGTTGGGATATTAACCCGTTCACCAACCAGCCCTATCCGCCACAGCATGTAAAAAGAGGTGATTACGGCCGGATACTGGCTGAGTTTTGGGCTGATGGACCCGACTCTGAAACCCCTCCCGGGCACTGGTTTACCATATTGAATTATGTAAACGATCAGCCTGAGCTGGTAAGAAAATTCAACGGGGCGGGTGAGGTGCTTGATGCACTTGAGTGGGATGTGAAGTCCTATTTATTACTTGGTGGCGCCATGCATGATGTAGCTATTGCGGCATGGGCGATCAAAGGGTATTATGATTATGTGCGTCCGGTGTCGGCGATCCGCTATATGGCCGAAATGGGGCAGTCTTCAGATCCGGATTTACCTTCTTATCATCCGATGGGAATACCGCTCGTAGAAAATTACATCGAACTGGTGACTCCTGGAGACCCACTTGCAGGTTCGAATGACGAACACGCAGGCAAGATCAAGCTATATACCTGGCGCGGCCATGACTATATTGCTGATATTGAAACCGACGAAGCTGGTGTAGGCTGGATACTGGCCGAAAACTGGTGGCCCTACCAGCGTCCGTCTTTTGTCACACCACCTTTTGCAGGCTATATTTCAGGACATTCCACCTATTCCAGAGCTGCAGCTGAAGTACTTACCCTGCTGACAGGCGACCCTTTTTTTCCCGGAGGTGTCGGAGAGTTCCCTGCGTACAAAGATAGGTTTCTCAAGTTTGAGGATGGACCCAGCGAGGATGTTGTACTGCAGTGGGCTACGTACCGGGATGCGGCTGACCAATGTAGCCTTTCCCGCATCTGGGGAGGGATACATCCACCTGCCGATGATATCCCCGGAAGGCTTCTCGGCAGGAGAATTGGGATAAATGCATTCAACTATGCCACTGAAATCTTCAGAGAGG
>CAZEQJ010000005.1:0-146439 GCA_964514385.1 uncultured Cytophagales bacterium | reverse complement strand
GGGCAATCGTTTCCGACTTATTGTCAATGAGGTAGATGCGATAAAGCCTGAACACGATCTGCCGAAACTGCCGGTGGCACGGGTGCTGTGGGACCCTCACCCGAATCTGTCCGTAGCAGCACAAACCTGGATTTTGGCTGGTGGAGCACACCATACCGTATTCACCAAAGCCTTTGGTACTTCGTTTATTGAAGACCTCGCAGACATGGCAGGTATCGAGCTGGTGGTGATTGATAAAAACACCAATACACGCGATTTTTCCAATCAGCTGCGATGGAATGAAGTATATTATCATTTATTTCAGAATAAATATTAATGCAATGAACAGAATAGCTCTACTTTTTATTCTTGCCGCGGCAATAGCCTGTGGGCCCGGGCAGGAAAAGCAATCGCAAACGGAGGAAGTAAATGTATCCATTGAGGTAACCTCCTTTGGGACAATGCCGGATGGAAAAGAAGTGAATCAATACACACTTACCTCTGCTACCGGTATGGAAATGTCCGTGATAAACTATGGTGGTATAATCACCTCGCTGATGGTCCCGGATCGTGACGGCAACATGGCAGATGTGGTACTGGGATATGACAACCTTCAGGGGTATATCGATAATAATCCATATTTCGGCGCCATTATCGGTCGATATGGCAACAGAATAGCCAAAGGTAAATTCACCCTCGATGGTATTGAATATTCCCTTGCCCAAAATAATATCGGCAATCACCTGCATGGTGGTGAATTTGGGTTTGACAAGGTATACTGGGACATCGAGTCATTTGAAAAAGGGGATGATATCGGATTATATCTTACCTATACGTCAGCAGATGGAGAGGAAGGCTATCCCGGGACGCTGGAAGTAAAGGTGACGTATACTCTATCCGGCAATTCACTTCAGTTTGACTATGAAGCCACAACTGATAAAAAAACGGTCGTCAACCTCACCCAGCATACTTATTTCAATCTTTCCGGGATGGACGAAGGCATTCTGGGGCATCAGCTGAAGCTAAATGCGTCCGCGTTTTTGCCGGTAGACAGCACACTTATTCCTACAGGTGAGCTACGGGACGTAAACGGTACTCCTTTTGATTTTACCGATATGAAAATGATCGGAGCTGAGATAGAAGCCGAAAACCAGCAACTTGAATTTGGCGGTGGTTACGATCATTGCTGGGTGCTGGATCAGGACGGTTCGTTTTATGAAGCTGCTGTATTGTATCATGAGGGATCGGGACGACAACTGACGATATCCACCAATGAACCTGCGATACAGTTTTATTCAGGAAATTTTCTGGACGGCACAATTACAGGAAAAAGCGATAAAGTGTATAATTTCCGGTCAGGACTTTGCCTCGAGACGCAGCATTATCCGGATTCACCTAATTACCCGGAATTTCCAAGCACAGTACTTAACCCGGGCGAAACCTATTCAAGCCGCACATTGCTTGAGTTTGGTACCCGTTGATATGGTGAGGGTTTGGCTTTAAACACGAAAGCTGAACCCTTCATTTCGTTTTTTCCTATATTTTTCCTCGTCAAATTTGTAAAGAAAGGAGCCTTTTTTGCTTGAGTTCATATCCTTTTCATCAAGCTTTTGGAGCAGGTCCATGTTGGTCATTTTTTTATGGAAATTGCGTTTATCCAGCTCCGCACCCAGAATGGCTTCATAGAGCAGGTGAAGCTGCCGCATAGTGAATTTGGGCGGTAACAGCTCAAACCCTATCGGATGTGTTGAGGTTTTAAGCCTAAGCTTTTGAATGGCTTTTTTGACCATTTCATTATGGTCAAAAATCAGGTCGGGAAGGTGGGCGAGCGAAAACCAGCTGGCAGAGTATTTTTTAATCAGCTCCTTATTGTGGCTTTCAATATCGATAAGGGCGTAGTATGTGATGGAGATGGTGCGGTCTACGGGGTCACGGTCTGGGTCAGAAAAGGTGCCGACCTCTTCCATATACACGTTATGCAATCCTGTCAGCTGATATAAAACCCTGCTTGCAGCTTCTTTTGTGGTTTCATTACTCTTCACAAAACCACCCATCAGCGACCAGGCTCCTTTTAATGGTTCGAAGCCTCTTTTGATCAGCAATACCTTAAGTTCTTCTTTATCAAAACCAAAAATAATGCAGTCAACCGCAGCAAGTAGTTTTGTCTGACTTTTGTAATCCGTCTGGATGATCTGGTTTTGTTCCATCATACAGCCGATAAATGTACAGCAAACAATTAAAAATTTATAAATACTGTCAATAATTTTAGGGAAACCGCCTTATATCAGGGGGTTTAGGACAATAAAAAGGGCAGTGGATATTACTAAATTATTAAGATTTACTTACATTCATATATGGGTTGGTTTGGAAAAGTAGTGGTAGGCGCTGTGTTTCTGGTTGCTTCGGCAGCCGGACAGGACTTCCGTTTTCAAACGCTTGATATTCAGGATGGCTTGCCACAAAACATGGTGGACTGCATTATTCAGGACCGGCAGGGATTTATATGGTTTGGTACATGGAATGGTCTTTGCCGGTACGATGGTTATTCCTTTGAGGTCTTTTCAGGTAATGAAAGCGACCTTGGAAATGACAATTTCATTTATACCCTACAGGAAGATGCAGAAGGCAATATCTGGATAGGTACCCAGCAGAATTTATATCTCTACATTTACGACCAAGACCGGTTTTACAACTGGCAGACATTGGTTGACTCTGCATTTAATGTCGATCTTTCGTATGTACATGCTATTACGCAGGGCCCTGACGGGAGTATGCTGGTAGGATCCAATCAGGGTTTATTTTTATTCGGACAGCAGTCCGGACGTCTTATTATCCAACGGCATATTGATTTAGAGGGGTATATTTCAGGTACCGAGATTAACGACATTGTATTTGATGGAAAATGGATATGGCTGGGAACGAACGAGGGCCTAACCCGAATAAGAAAGGACCTGGGTGAAATAAAATATTATACAGCAGATGAAGACGGCAATACTCTTTCATCAAATAGTATAGAATCACTGTATATTACTACAACAGGCAGCTTACTTGTAGGAACAGATTACGGGCTTAATGTGTATCAGCCCGACACCGATGATTTCAGGTATTATTTAAGCGAGGAAAATAATTCCAATACCCTGATACACAATTCCGTTATGGATATTGTGGAAGATGAAAACCAAAAACTGATCCTTGCCACATTGGGAGGGATGAGTTACTGGGATCCTGAATCTGACATTTTTGTCAATTACGTTCATGACCCGAACAAAAACAGCATCTCTAATAATTTTCTTAACTGCCTCTACCGGGACAGAGATGACAACATCTGGGTTGGAAGTGAGCGAGGCGGGATCACCTATTTCAACACGTTCCGGAACAGTATCACAAGTTATGAGAAGGATATCAATCGTCCCTATCAAAGTCTGAGCAATAATACAGTCAATTCAGTTTTTGATGGTGGTAGTTATTTATGGGTTGGTACTGCGGGGGGTGGATTGAACCGTTACAATAAATCGACTAACAGATATGATCATTTTACTTACGGAACAGGCTCGGGCGACATTACAAACGATTTTGTGACCTCCATCACCCGGGATTTAAATGATAATTTGTGGATAGGTACATGGGGAGGAGGACTGGGTATATTAGAGAATAGCCGGAGTGATTCACCATTTTTTCGGGCCATGTCTACCGGGGCTGGTATTAACAGTACCTATGTCTCATCGATAGTGGAGGGTCCGGACGGCAACATCTGGATCGCAACATTAAATGGAGTGCTAAAATACGACGTCAGTGCCAACACGTTTATCTCGCTGAACAACCTGCATCCAGCGTTATCGGAGCTTGTAGAGGCCGGTTGTCTGCTATTTGATTATCAGCATACACTATGGGTGGGCTCACGCTATGGACTTTACAAAGTCAGCCTGTCCTCTGACTATTCATATATTAATGCAGTAACAAAATATACACACGACCCGCTTGACGACGGATCCATCAGTGGAGATTATGTGATATCCCTATATGAAGACAGTAATGCCAATATCTGGGCAGGTACATATGGGCACGGCCTTAATAAAATAAGCAGACAGGAAGACTCCATATACTTTAGTCACCTGACGACAAAAAATGGTCTTTCAAATAATATCATTTTTGGCATATCTGAAGATCATGCCGGGAGAATCTGGCTAACCACTGATTATGGTTTATCATCCTATGACCCGACTTCAGGATATGTAAACAATTATTTTCAGTATGATGGATTCCTGAACAATCAGTATTACTGGTCCTCTATTTTTAAAAATGATGCGGGGCAACTCTTTGTTGGTGGGATGAACGGTTTGGATGTTTTTGATCCGCTTGAAATAAAATCCAAAAATATAGATTCACGCGTTCTCATCACAGATTTTAAGCTGATGAATACATCCGTAGAGCCGCGCAAGGCCTATTTTGGTCGAGTAGTGCTCCCCACCAATATTTCGAGGGCCAAGCAGGTCACTCTGCCATATCAGGGAAGGAATATCGGCTTTGAGTTTGCGGCTATTAACTTCAAAGAAAAGGAACTTTTACATTATGAGTACCAGCTCGAAGGGTTTGAAGATGAGTGGAATAATGTTGGCCCAAACAGAAGGTTTGCAAACTATACCAACCTGTCACCCGGAAACTATATTTTCAGAGTGCGATCGGTGGGCTCCAACGGCGAACAGGTGTCGGAGACCACATCGCTGAGGATCAATATTCTGGCGCCATTCTGGAATACATGGTGGTTCAGAATAACCATGGTATTGCTGGCACTTGGACTTATCATGGCGTATACCCGCTACCGTACCTATACGCTCAAACGTCAGAAAAAAGCATTGGAGCGGATGGTCGATGAAAGAACCAGGAAGATAAATCAACAGAAAGAGGAGCTTGAAAATCAGGCTTCCAAGCTTTTACTTACCAATAAGGAACTGGAGGCCAATCAGCACCTTATTGAGGGACAAAATCAAATGCTGGAAAAGCAAAACCATGAAATAGGCCTACAGCGTGATCAGTTGATGGAGCTAAACAACAAACTCAATTTGGTGAGCCAGCTGCGGCTTAACTTTTTTACCAATATTTCGCATGAGTTCAGGACTCCGCTCACTCTTATCACAGGGCCTTTGCAGAATCTCCTCAAAGAAGAAAACCTGACGCCCGGCATCAGGGACACTCTAGCGTTAATCAACCGAAACGCCAACCGACTTTTACACCTGATCAATCAGATTATGGATTTCAGGAAAATCGAGCAGGGGAGAATGGAACTGAATGTTACCAATGCAGATTTCAGCAGCTTTAGCCACAGTATATTCGACGCCTTCAAGCCATTGGCAGAAACCAGGAAAATAGATTTTACTTATCATGAAGAGGATTTACCCCAAGAGATATGGTACGACCCTGAGGTGATTGAGAATATTTTGTATAACCTGTTGTCAAACGCCTTCAAGTATACACCTCAGGAGTGTAAAATAAGTCTCGAGGTTAGTGGAGTCCGGCTGGAAGATTCCCGCCTGACGAATCAATCGGTAGCAGGAGAAAAAGAAGGTAGAGATGTTATCCGAGTGAAAATTATTGACAATGGCTGCGGCATAGCAGCAGAGAATATACCTCTGATATTTAAAAGGTTTTACAGGATAGAGTCAGAAAATGAATTTAAAGTGCGCGGCACAGGCATTGGTCTGGCGCTTACAGATGAACTTATAAAGTCGCACCATGGTGAGATTTTTGTGGAAAGCACGCCTGGAAAAGGGTCCGTATTTGAGATCCAGTTCCCCTGTCTCAAAGGGTATTATGCTTATCACGAACGTAAAAGCAGCTCCCCTTATGACCCCGCAACCATTGATCAGCAAGTGAAGCTCCTGACAGAAGAGCTTTTCGGTGAGGTGGAGGATATGCAGGAAGAAGAGGCTGATATAGTTACAGATAATGAAGGAGCGCCTACACTCCTGGTGGTAGAAGATAATGTGGACCTTCGTAAATTCATTTCGCTCAGGCTGCGGAAAAATTTCCAGATTCTGGAGTCTTCCGATGGTGCTACGGGCATTGAAATGGCCAGAAAGCATAATCCGGATGTAATCATAACAGACCTAATGATGCCAAAAATCGATGGGATTGAACTATGTGCCTACCTGAAAAATAACCTGGCTACATCGCATATACCCATCATTATGCTTACAGCCAAAAATACCGAACAACATGAGATCAAGGGATTGGAAAGTGGCGCTGACGATTACCTGACCAAGCCTTTTAACTTTGATGTGTTGGAGGCGCGTATCAAAAGGCTGCTAGAGTCCAGGAAGGCGATCGTACATGAGATCAAATCCAATCCAATGACCGGTAATGTCGAAGGGATAGGAGTTAAGGATAGGGAATTTCTCAAAAAAGCTTATGAAATATTGGAGAATTCGTATGGTGATCCCGACTTCAACACACGCGAATTTGTACAGGAAATCGGTATCAGCAGAAGCCTGTTGCATAAAAAGCTGACAGCATTGACCCAACAATCGGCCACCGAATTCATAAATGAATTCAGAGTAAAAAAAGCTGCGCTTCTTCTTGCAGACAGCGCTAAAAATATTTCAGAAGTAGCTTATACCGTCGGGTATAACGACCCCAAATATTTTTCACGGGTTTTTAATAAAATCATGGGGTTGTCACCGCGTGATTATCAGCTTCGCGGATCTGCAAAAATGCAGCTCTGAATATTCAAATAGTCATATTTTTTACTCCGTTTTGGCAGTTATGATTAGAATCATCGCAAAAAAGAGAGAATTGTCCACCAATTTTCAACAATAATCCACCACTTCCCGCGCTTGAATTCCAACATTTGTAATAGTAAAATGACAAAAATACCCTTGTCACAAACCAAATATGTTAAACTAGAACTAACTTACATGAGAAATTTTACGAATTTCAAAATCTGCTTTTTTGGTGCTGTTCTGCTTCTGAGTCAGGTGACTGCATTTGCTCAGAGCAGGACAGTGACAGGTAAAGTGACAGATGCTGTTTCCGGAGATCCGCTCCCGGGGGCATCTGTATTAGAGAAAGGTACCTCCAACGGTATGACAACTGATCTGGATGGTAACTTTACGCTGAATGTTTCGGACGATGCTTCAATCATCGTATCCTATGTGGGTTACATTTCGCAGGAAGTAGCGATAGGTAGCCGCTCAGTGGTGAATGTAGAACTTCAGGAAGATGTGGCAGCACTTGAGGAGATCGTTGTGGTTGGGTACGGTACCCAACGGAAAGAAGATCTTACCGGTGCAGTCAGTCTGGTTGATCCTGAGGAAATGCAAAAGCAGGCAGCCAATGACCTCACGCAACAAATGCAGGGTCGGGTTGCCGGTGTTTCCATCACAAGTGACGGACAGCCCGGAGCAACACCTCAAATCCGTATTCGGGGTATCTCTACCATTACGGGTTCCACACAGCCATTATTTGTTGTGGATGGTTTTCCTATCGAAGGAGGTATACGGGATGTCAACCCGAATGATATCGAATCAATACAGGTACTCAAGGATGCCTCTGCCGGAGCGATCTATGGTAACCGTGCTGCAAATGGGGTGGTAATCATCACTACCAAAGGTGGAAGAAAAAATCAGCCGTTTTCCGTGAATGTAAGCTCATATTATGGCTTTCAGGGTATTTATGAGAGACTCCCGGTATTGAGTGCTGACGGATATCAGACCATCAACAATGAAATGCTGGATAATGCCGGTACACCCCGTGTTCCCGGAAATGACCCGAATTCACCTGACTTTATCAGCGATATAGATACAGACTGGCAGGAAGCAGGTTTTAAAGACGGGTATATAGCGAACGTAAACGTAAATTTTTCAGGTGGCTCTGAAAACACATCTTACTTCGTTTCGGCAGATTATCTGGACAATGAAGGTACACTGGTAGGCGCCGGCCCTGACTACAAACGATATTCATTCAGGGTAAACACAGATACAGATGTTGGTCGTGTTCGTTTTGGTAACAATGTCTATTTTACACGCTCCGACGAAAACCCGCTTTTCTTTACAACCACTATAAACCTCCCCGGAGGACGACCGTCGTTGGTAAATGACCTGCTTCAGGCAGCTCCTACAATACCTGTATTTGATCCAAATCGCCTGGGTGGCTTTGGTGGAGCTGATGCTGTAATACATCAATCCATTACATTGAATGTTCCAGGTGTCAATAGCCTGGTGGACAATTCAACCCTGGTAAACCGCTTTATAGGTAACCTGTACGGTGAGATTGATATTCTCGAAGGACTGACATATAAGCTGAATCTCTCTTACGATCATCGTGACATCAGGTCTACTTTGTTTGTGCCTGAATATGATCTAGGTTATTTCTTCCCGGGAAATACGGCATCCTATCAGGTCACCAACACCTACATCCGTTCAGGACTGGTAGAAAATACATTGCGCTATGATAAAACATTTGGTAAGCATGACATTGACGTGCTAGTAGGTCATACCTTCCAGAACTTTCAGGATGGAAGCGTTACAGCAACGGGATCCGGCTTACAGGAACCTTATTTTCAGACCCTTAGCGCAGCTGAAGAATGGGCAGTTTCTGAAGGTATAGGCGAGAGCGCATTGGAGTCATATCTGGGTAGACTTAACTATGGTTTTGACGACAGGTATCTCCTTACATTCAATATCAGAAGAGACGGATCTTCACGTTTCTCTTCAGAACTGCGCAATGCTGTCTTCCCTTCAGTAGGTGTAGCCTGGAAAGTTCACAACGACTTTAACCTGCCAGCTTTTGTTTCTGAACTTAAGCTTAGAGGAGCACTGGGTGAAGTAGGAAACCAGAATATCGGAAACTTCGCCTACCAGCCTGTGATCAACAGGGTTATACCTTACGAGTTCCAGAATGGAAGGGTATTTGGTGGTGCAGCTACTTTCGTGATTGATCCGCTAATCCAATGGGAGACCAGGGTAACAAGAAGTATAGCTGCCGATGTGGTATTGCTGGATGGCCGACTGGATTTCACAGCTGAGTACTACATGAACGAATCACGTGACCTGCTGCTGAACCTTCCGTTACCACGCTCTGTAGGTTCAGCCGATTTCGACCCTTCGGTTACCACTAATGCGGGTGCTGTTCGTAATTCCGGTATTGAATTATCAGGTACATTCCGTCAGGAAATCGGCGACTTGTATATTGAGATCGCACCTAACTTCTACACGCTCCGAAACGAAGTACTTGATATAGGACCACTCGAGTTTATCAGTGGCGCAGGTGCAAGATCTGAGGTCGGCAGACCATTAGGTCAGCATTTCGGCTGGGTGTTTGACGGCATCTTCCAGAATGACCAGGAAGTAGCAGACCACGCATTTCAGCAGCCAGGTACTGCGCCAGGCGATATCCGATACAGAGACCTGAACGGTGATGATGTAATCAATGAGGATGACAGGGAATTTCTGGGTCAGGGTCTGCCTACCTATTACTATGGTTTAAATATCGCAGCCAGCTATAAAGGATTCGATTTCACCATATTCGGACAGGGACACGGCGGCAACCTGATAAACAGTAACCTGTACAGAGGTCTGATGCCAACCAATTCATTTACCAACTGGCATGAGGATATCCTGGACCGATGGACACCTGAAAACCCAAGTACGACAGTGCCAAGGGTAATGCACCTCGACCCCAATAACAATGGAAGAGATTCTGATCGTCCGGGATGGCTGCAACGTGGCGACTATCTGCGTATTCAGACGTTATCGCTTGGCTATAGCTTCCCTGAAAGCGTAATTTCGCGTGCCTTCATGAAGAGCCTGCGTGTCTACGCAACTATCCAGAATCTTGCTGTGTTTCAGGCATATAAAGGATTTAACCCTGACTTTGAAAACGGAATCCTTAACCCCGGTTTTGACTTTGGTACCTATCCAAGACCAAGGACAACCATGGTAGGTGTTCAAATTAAATTTTAAAGCAACATGAAAATACTTAGAAATTTAGTAATTATTCTTAGTGCAGGATTTGTAACCAATGCCTGCCAGGATCAGCTTGATATAGCTAATCCCAACGAACTTAGCTCTGCGTTATATTATTCCAATCAGGAAGAGGCTGTGGCAGCGGTAGATGCCATGTACAACGCTCTGATTATTGATGGCTTCTATCAGCGTATGACACCCTGTGTCAATGACGGCCGGGGAGATGAAGTAAGAAGCCGCAGTCCATGGCCATGGCTCTCCGGATTAAGTAATTTCACAGTTCCTCCCACGGATGGAGCAGGGGAAATATGCTGGCTGGCATATTATATACTGGTAAACAGGTCGAATCAGGTGCTTGAATTTGTACCGGAAATACCTGATGTAGAGCCTCAGCTAAGAGAAAGATTGCTGGGTCAGGGTTACTTTATGCGCGCTGTAGCCAACTGGCACCTGACACTCATGTACGATAACCCTCCGTTGATCCTGAGCGTTCCAGGTGGTGAAGACGAGTTTTACCCGTCTAATGAGGATGTAACACAAGCGGATTTTTTCACACAGATTGAATCCGACCTTCTGGATGCAATAGACAGGCTTCCATTGAGCTATAACGATGTTACCGGTCCTGATAATGGCCAGGTAGGTCGTGTGACAGAAGGTGCTGCCCGCTCTCTTTTGGGAAAAGTATATCTTTATCAGGGGCGCTATGAGGATGCAAGAGATCAGTTTGCTGAAGTAGTAAATTCTAACCAGTATGCACTGGCACCTGACTATTTCTCAAATTTCTCTCTGGATCCTGCTGTAGAAAATGCAAACCCTGAGAAAATATTCTGGGTCGAGTTTACCACATCAGGCAGCCCTGACTTCAACTGGGGAGGAAACCCCAGCTCAACATGGCGTCAGTTTAATGCCCTCGGGCCTACCTATTCAGCACGTGATTTCTATGATTTCTTTCCTACACAGTTCCTGATAAATGAGCTGCGTGAAGAAAGAACCATTGATGGAGAGCTTGATCCAAGGTATTCAGCCACCCTTCTTTCCTATGAGCCTGCTGAGGGCCTTACTACAGGGTACGGTGGACAATGGTACGGACCGGGCCCCAACTTCGCAACAGATCCTTCAGATACTGTACCCATTCTTGACCCTAATGGAGTATATATCAAGAAGTATACAGGCGCTTATGACTATATTCCACGTGGGTTTGATATTTTTACTTTTGGCATGGACTACCATATCATCCGATATGCCGATGTACTGCTGATGTACGCTGAGGCACTCGCGAATGCAGGAGATATCCCGACGGCAGCACAGTATGTGCAGCAGGTACGTGACAGGGTAAACCTACCCGACCGCCAGGCTGAGTTTGCGGGCATGTCGCTGAATCAGTTTATGGATCAGATAGAGCATGAGCGTGTATGTGAACTCGCCATTGAGGGTCAGCGCTTCCATGATCTTGTACGTTGGGGAAAACTGGACAACGAACTTGCCGAGATTCAGGCCAACGATCCTGAATTTAGCAGCTTTGTTCCTGCACGACGTTTCATGCCGATTCCACAGTCTGAAATTGACAGGAATCCCAATCTTGCTGGTAATTTGTTGAACTAAATAGTGGGGAGGTGCCTCTAAAAATGGCATCTCCCTTTTTTTATCAATCCCATGTTCCGGATATTAGGCCTGACAAGTTTTTTTTTGCTTTCTCTTTTCTCCTGTACCTCACACATGGAAAAGGATTATGTTTTTCAGCGGCTCAACCCTGAATCAACCGGTATTGATTTTCAAAACATTCTCCAGCCTACTGATTCTATCAATATTCTGGCTTATGAGTATTTTTATAACGGAGGAGGAGTTGGTGTAGGTGATTTTAACCGGGACGGCCTTCAGGATATTGTTTTTACGGGCAATCAGGTGCCCTCCAGGATTTACATAAATGAGGGTAATTTTAATTTTAAAGATATTACGGCTTCAAGTGGCATAGATACCAATGGGAGCTGGTGTACCGGAGTATCAGTGGCGGATGTTAATGCTGACGGATATGATGACATTTATATAAACGTTGGTGGTCCGGGCAATAAAGATCAATATCCCAACAGACTGTATATCAATCAGCAGGATCTTACCTTTACAGAATCTGCCGCTGCCTATGGCCTTGAGGATAGCGGAGAAACCAATCAGGCAGTCTTTTTTGACTATGATAGGGATGGCGATCTAGATGTGTACCTGCTGACCGGAGGTGGTTTTGAGCGGTCCGCAATTGTAGCCCGACCTATCTTTGCCAATCGGGAAAACCGTAATACCGATCACCTGCTTCAGAATAATTACGATTCTCTCGCCGGACATCCGGTTTTCACTGATGTGTCGGTGGAAGCAGGTATAAGGATCGAGGGTTTTGGTCTGGGCGCTGCCATTATCGATGTAAATAACGACTTGTGGCCCGATATCTACATTACCAATGACTACCTTTCCAGAGATCTTCTGTATGTGAATAACCAGAATGGGACATTTTCTGAACGTTCACTCGAGTTACTCAAACATACCAGCCATTTCAGTATGGGATGTGATGTAGGAGATATCAATAACGATGGATTGGAAGATGTGATTACGCTGGATATGCTGCCGGAAGACCATAAAAGAAAAATGCTGATGTACGGGCCGGAACAGTATGATCTGTTTCAGATGGCAGTTATACGGGGATATGGCTATCAGTATATGCGCAATATGTTGCAATTGAATACCGGTAATGGATTTAGTGAAATTGGACAGTTGGCAGGCATCCATCGTACCGACTGGAGCTGGGCACCCCTTTTGGCTGATTTCAATAATGATGGATTTGAAGATCTTTATGTCACCAATGGGTATGGCGCTGATATCACCGATCTTGATTTTGTAAAATTCCGTCGCAGCATGTTGTCCCCCTTTTCGGATTCGGGTGAAGTAAGAAGCCGCTTCCTTGATAGCCTGGAAAAACGGCCATCGATTTCTGTTCCGAATTATATGTTCACTAACAACCGTGACCTTACTTTCACAAAAATGAATGCTGTGTGGCTGGCAGAGGAAAAATCTCTTTCCAATGGTGCTGCATATGCTGATCTTGACAATGACGGAGACCTTGATCTTATCGTAAATAATATCGATCAGCCGGCTTTCATTTTCAATAACAGAACGGTAGAAAATGATACGGCCACCTCATATCTGAAAATATCATTATCAGGAAAAGTCCCGAATACGCAGGGAATTGGTGCTAAAATTAAAATTTACGCAGGCGATTATGTCAGCCAGCGCACTCTGCACAGGGCCAGGGGGTATCAAAGCAGTATGTCATCCATTCTGCATTTTGGCCTTGGTAATATAAAAATGGTAGATTCTCTTGAGGTAATATGGCCTGATGGCATGCGTCAGATAAAGTTTGATATTTCTGCCAATCAACATCTTGTCCTAAATTATGAGGACGCCAGGTCCATTCCAAAAATGCAATCGCAACATCAGCCTGCATTCATCGCTTCAGACCGTCTGAACATACACCATGAAGAGGTCGAATTTAATGACTTCCGAAAACAACCCTTACTGTTACAGGCCTACTCCGGCTTGGGTCCAGCTACTGCAGTAGGTGATTGTAACGGAGATGGCAGAGACGATCTGTTTGTTGGAGGGTCGTACCAGAAAAACGCACGTTTATATCTCCAGCTTGAAACAGGTGATTTTGAGATAAAAACGCTGCCAACCACCAGTCACGAAGATACCGGAGCAGCATTTTTTGATATGGATAATGATGGTGATCTGGATATTTATATAGCCTCCGGCGGATATGAGGCAGGTAATGTAGAATTCTACCAGGATCGCATTTATCGAAACGAAGGAAACGGAGAATATTTGCTTGAGCCTCACATATTGCCTGCCATTACAAGCAGCACCAAATGTGTAGTTGCCTATGACTATGACCAGGATGGGGATACAGATCTTTTTGTTGGAGGCAGAATCAGCCATAACCAGTATCCAAAAATACCGAGAAGTTACTTGCTCGAGAATCAGAATGGTAGGTTTGTGGATAAAACGGAGTCTGTAGATGGACTTTCTTACGCCGGTATGATTGATGAAGCGCACTGGATCGATTTTGATAATGATGGCATTAAAGATCTTGTGATTGCAGGTGAATTCATGCCGGTTAAGATTTTCTTAAACACCACCAGCGGCCTTAAGCTTATGTCATCAAATCTGAAGGACTATCCCGGCTTCTATTCTGCTATCTCGGCTGTGGATGTTGATAATGACGGTGATGTTGACATTGTGGCGGGCAATCTGGGTCTGAATCATGATTTTGATGTTCACGAAGACCAACCCATGGAGGTTTATTTTGATGCCAAATCACCGCTGGTTACACCTGTTTTTTCTGCCTATGAAGAAGGAAGACCTTACCCTGTAGCCTCATTTGATTTGCTCGGCACGCGTATGCCTGTTCTCAAAAAGTCCATACAGTTTTATTATCAATACGCTGATGCCACTACTTCACAGATTCTCAGGATACTTGGAGGCTCCTTTGATTCCCATAAAGTAACCCTTACACGCTCGGTGGTCTTTGTAAATGAAGGGAATGGCCATTTTGCTATGCATGATCTGCCAAAAGAGCTCCAAATAGCACCGGTTCAGGATTTTATGACCATGGATATCAATAATGATGGGTTTACCGACATACTGGCTGTGGGAAACAATTATTATTGTGAGGTAGTACGCGGACGTTATGATGCATCACAGGGATGGGTGATGATCAACGATGGCAAAGGTAATTTTACTCCATTGAAAAACTCAGGATTTGAGGCTATAGGCGATTCACGACAGTTACTATCAATGAAGATAGGCGATCGCAAAGCTATAGTCGTCACAAAAAACAATGGAAGGTTTGATGCATACTACCTCCAGGGAACGCCATTACATCAATCAAATAATGAATTAGCTAACCGATAAATATGAAAAATTACTTTAGTGTACTCACTATTATATTAATGACCGTTGTATTATGGTCCTGTTCGGACAAAAATGATAATACCGGAAAGGATGCAGCTATTGACGGCATCAGGATCACTGTTGAAGCAGGCAATAAAATAGCACCCATACAACCTACTATGTATGGCATATTCTTCGAAGATATAAATTTTGCAGCTGATGGGGGGATCTATGCGGAGCTGATTAAGAACAGGTCTTTTGAATTTGATGACCCACTGATGGGGTGGCGACAATCAAAAAGTGATCGCTTTTCCATGAACGATAACTCAGGATTTGCTTCTGCTATTAATATGGAAGGAGACAGGCCAAATGCAAAGTATCTACGGGTAACTACACGTGCTGCATCGGGATATGAGCTTGTTAATTATGGTTTTCGTGGCATGGGCATCAAGCAGGGGCTGGATCATCACTTCACTATGGATGCACGTGTCATTGAAGGTAGCCCTACCGTTTACCTTGAGTTACTGGATACCGCCAATGTAGTTATAGCCCAGGCCAGCCTTGAACTTGCGGGTAGCAAATGGCAGCCTTATGCGGCAACACTTACAGCAGACCGGACATTTGAAAAGGCGAGATTCCGAATGCGTTTTGAAGGTATAACTGTGACAGATATCGACATGGTATCACTTTTCCCGTCTGATACATGGATGGGGCGCGAAAAAGGACTAAGACAGGATCTCGTCCAGAAGCTGGCTGACCTAAATCCGGGTTTTCTACGTTTTCCGGGTGGGTGTATTGTGGAGGGACGCACACTGGCCCGAAGATATCAATGGAAAAAAACCGTTGGAGACATCGCCGATCGCGATCTGTTGATCAACAGATGGAATACTGAATTTGATCATCGCCTTACTCCTGATTATTTCCAATCGTTTGGCCTTGGATTTTTTGAGTATTTCCAGCTTTCTGAAGATCTTGGGGCTGAGCCGCTACCTATTATCGGTTGTGGTATGGCCTGTCAGTTCAATACAGGAGAACTCGTGCCCATGGATCAGTTAGGCCCTTACATTGATGATGCGCTCGACTTAATTGAATTTGCCAATGGACCGGTTGATTCTGAATGGGGAGCAGTAAGGGCATCGATGGGCCATCCGGAGCCCTTTAACATGAAGTATATTGGTATCGGCAATGAGCAATGGGGACCCCAGTATATTGAGCGTTATAAAGCATTTGAGTCGGCTCTTAAAGCAAGACACCCTGAAATAGTGATTATTTCAGGTAGCGGCCCTTTTCCGGATGGTGAAATGTTTGAATACGGATGGGAGCAGCTCAAAAAGCTTAATGCAGAAATTATAGATGAGCATTATTATCGGCCACCGCAATGGTTTCTGGAAAATGCAGACCGTTATGACAGCTATGATCGTAACGGGCCCAAAGTCTTTGCCGGTGAATATGCAGCACAAAGCGTCGCCATTGCCAGTCCCGAAAATAAAAACAACTGGGAATGTGCCTTATCAGAGGCAGCCTACATGACAGGCCTTGAACGAAATGCAGACCTGGTGGTAATGACTTCCTATGCCCCGTTATTTGCTCATGCAGAGGGATGGCAATGGACTCCTGACCTGATATGGTTTAACAACCTTGAGTCGTATGGTACACCGAATTATTACGTACAGCAACTGTTTTCTACAAACCCGGGGACGCATTTGATAAAAGCACACCAGAGTGGAGAACCGCTGACCGGCCAGCAAGGTGTTTATGTGTCTTCCGTCTGGGATGATGTAGCAGGTGAAGTGATCCTGAAAATAGTGAATGCCAGTGAATCCTCCGCAGATATAGCACTAGCTATTGAAGGAGTTGACAGCATAGAACCGACAGCTACTCTTACAACACTTTCCCACTCAGATACCCAAAGTGAAAATTCCTTTGTATCACCACAGGAAATATTTCCTCAGACAAGTACCGTGGATCTTAATCCGGAATCTCCGGCTTTTGAAACCAGGCCGTTGTCATTAAATATTCTCAGAATAAAAGTTCAACCAAAAAGCTGATTCCTATGAAAAATCTGATCTTTACTCTGCTTACGGTTTTTATTTTTCAACTTTCTGTAGCACAGAATGCAAGAATAAAAATTGATCCTGAACGTACGATTGGTGAAATCGACCCTTTAATATACGGCAACTTTGTAGAGCATCTGGGACGTTGTGTATACGGTGGCGTTTATGATCCTGATTCTCCACTTTCTGATGAGGATGGTTTCAGGAAAGATGTAATGCAAGCCACCAAAGACCTGAATGTGACCATAACGCGCTATCCCGGTGGTAATTTTGTATCCAATTACCACTGGCTGGACGGAGTAGGTCCTGAACGGATTCCCAGACTCGAGTTGGCCTGGTATCGGCTTGAAACCAATGAATTTGGCACTAATGAGTTTGCGGCCTGGTGCAAGAAAGCAGGTACGGAACCATATTTTGCTGTAAACCTTGGCACCGGCACCATCGAAGAGGCGCAGCACTGGGTGGAATATACCAATGTGGCGTCAGGTCCCTATTATGCCGAGTTGAGGAAGCAACATGGTTATAATGAACCACATAATATCAAATATTGGAGCCTTGGTAATGAAATGGATGGACCGTGGCAGATGGGGCACCTGAATGCAGTAGATTATGCCAAAAAGGCAAGGGAAGCGGCCAAATTGATGAAGCGGACAGATCCATCCATAAAACTTATTGCAGCAGGGTCATCGAACTATCGCGATGATGCCAATCCGGATGAATGGAATGCAGTGGTATTGAATGAATTACGAGATGTTGTAGATTATATTGCTCTCCATATTTATGTCGGCAACCGTGCCGACAACTATTACAATTACATGGCAACACCGTTGGTCATGGAGGAGCGTACAGAAGTGGTGAAAGGTATGATTCTGGAGGAAATGCAGCATACCAACCGTGAAGAGCCTATTTATATAGCCTGGGACGAGTATAATGTGTGGTATCGTGCAAGAGGAGGGGCTGCGGCACGTGGTGAGCGCGCACTTGAAGAAATGTACAACCTGGAAGATGCCCTCGTAATTGGTTCCTTTCTGAATGGATTTGTTCGAAATGCAGACGTTGTCAAAATGGCTAACATGGCCCAGCTTGTAAACGTCATCGGACCTATGTTTACTTCTGAAAATGATATGTTCAGGCAGACTATATTTTTTCCGCTGGAATTGATGGCAAACCATATGCATGGCACATCACTGGATGTATTTGTTGATTGTGAAGGGTACAGCACCGAAGTCGTAGATAATGGCCCGGGGCAGCGTACCTCACAGCGTGACTTTGTCCCATACCTGGATGTATCAGCAGCCATAAATGGCGACGAAGTGATTTTTGGGGTAGTTAACCGGCACCTTCAAGAATCCATAACCACTGACCTGATCACACAGGAGGGCAGCTTTACCGGAAAATTCGAGGTTTATGAAGTAAATGGTAATGACATCAAAGATCAGAATGATTTTGATACTGAACGTGTAAGTACCACCCGCCAAAGTGACATTAACGCTAAAGGAGATGCATTCACCTATACATTTCCACCACATTCATTTACATTAATTAAAGGAAAAATAAAACGATAACAGATCATGAAAATCAAGCTACTTGCCTTATTTATATTTATATCATTTGCAATTCTGGCTCAGAAGACAACCATTTATGTCAACGCTGACCAGTCAAGATATACGATTGACAAAAATATATACGGCCATTTTGCGGAACATCTGGGTCGGTGTATTTACGGCGGATTTTATGTGGGAGAGGACAACGAAGTAATCCCAAATACAAATGGTGTAAGAAATGATGTGATTGAAGCACTCAAAGATCTAAAAGTTCCGGTATTACGCTGGCCGGGTGGATGTTTTGCTGATACCTATCACTGGATGGATGGGATAGGCCCGAAAGAGCAACGCCCTACTATAGTCAACCAGTGGTGGGGTGGGGTTACCGAAGACAATAGCTTCGGCACACATGAATTTTTAAATATGTGTGAGATACTCGGAGCAGAACCCTATCTGGCGGCTAATGTAGGAAGTGGTACCGTTAAGGAGTTGGCCGACTGGGTACAGTATGTAAATCATGATGTTGTGAGCCCTATGGCAGATCTTAGAAGAGAAAATGGAAGGGAAGAGCCGTGGAATGTTACCTATTGGGGTGTTGGAAATGAAATGTGGGGCTGCGGCGGACATATGACACCCGAGTTTTATGCCAACCTTTACAAGCAATATGCGACCTTTATGACCGACTGGTCAAATTCCAGCCGGTTGTTTCGTATAGCATCGGGTGCCAATGTGGCAGACTACAACTGGACGGAGGTACTTATGCGTGATGTGAGAAGAAACCTTATTGAGGGTGTCGCATTACATTCCTACTCATATGTCGAATGGAATAACAAAGGTGATGCTGTTGACTATAATGAAGCACAATATTTTTCAACTATGCAGACAGCTCTCCGTATGGAGGAGCTGGTCACGCGTCACTCTACCATTATGGACAAATATGATCCCCAAAAACGCATAGCGCTGATCGTCGATGAATGGGGTGGATGGTACAACGTGGAAGAAGGAACTAATCCCGGGTTCCTTTACCAGCAGAATACGATGAGGGATGCAATGATTGCCGGCACTACGCTCAATATCTTCAATAATCATGCGGATAGGGTGCGTATGGCCAACCTTGCACAAACTATTAATGTGCTTCAGGCTGTAATTCTCACAGAGGAAGAGGGTGAACGTATGATCCTTACTCCAACCTATCACGTGATGAAAATGTATAATGTGCATCAGGATGCAGAGCTTATCCCAACGGAGATCTTTGACGGCCCGGTTTATGAGTTTAATGGTCAGCGGTTGCCCGCTATATCAGTTTCAGCATCAAAAGATGATGAGGGAGCCATACATGTTTCACTGGTAAATATTGATGCTAATAATACTCACGAAGTGAATCTGAAACTCAGAGGAACTACCAATAAAAAGGCTTCAGCAACCATCCTTACGTCAGACAACCTACAGGATCACAATACCTTCGATCAGCCAGATAAAGTCACTACAATGGATTTTGATGACTTCAGATTAAAAGGTGAAGACCTTACTGTAAGCATTCCACCCTTTTCTGTGATAATGGTTGAAATAAAGTGAGAATTCTATAGCGACTTAATCAGATATATAATATAACTGTCGATGAATTAAAACAGATGTAAACAGCATGATTAATTACAACCAATACATACTTCAATTAATATTATTGACCCTAGCTTTTCTGTTTGGATGCAATACAGAAGAAAATGAACCTAACTTCGTGCTTGAACCAGACAATAACGATGTATCAGACTCCACTTCACTAGATAACGGGCCTATCGATTGGACACAATTCAATGATACCTATTATGATCTGGTATCGGCTGATCTGGTAAACCAGTGGAGGCATTACAATGTACATGATCCTTCCGTGATCTATGATGGTGAATTTTATTATTGCTACAACACAGATGTTGCCTTCGGTATAGCCATAGGGAATAATCCGGGTGAAGTTCGCCCTGGATTACAAATCCGCCGAAGCCTTAATCTGGTAGAGTGGGAGTATGTAGGTTGGGTTGTCGGTGGAAATGGATACCCATCGGATGGTGTTCGATATATTCAAAATAATGGCGGACAGCCGGCAGCCAATTTATGGGCGCCATTTGCTATGGAAGTTGATGGCGAATATCGGGTTTATTATTCGCTGGCTTCCAATATCGGCAGATTAAGTTGTATTGGTCTGATGACCTCTGAGAGCCCGCGTGGTCCCTTCAGGGAGCGTGGAATAGTGGTTACTTCGGATCCGGATGGTGTTCAGACGAACGCTATTGATCCATCCATAATAATCGATGACCAGGGAAGACACTGGATGTATTACGGCTCTTCATGGGATGGCATTTATCTTATGGAGCTCAATCCTGAAACCGGTCTGGCATTACGGGATGGAGACAGGGGCAGTAAGGTTGCACATCGCGGTTTTACCAGCAATACGATCAACGGTAATATTGAGGCCCCGGAGATTATATACAACGAAGAGTTTGGTAAATATTATCTTTTCATTGCCTACGACTGGCTCGAGACCAAATATAACGTGAGAGTGGGCAGGTCTGATAATCCAAATGGCCCTTTTTTCGACGTAAATGGAGAAAACGTATTTGATTATACGGATAATGAACCTATGATCCTTGCTCCTTACCGGTTCAATGGACATAGTGGCTGGCAAGGCGTTTCGCATCCTGCTGTGTTTAAAGACACTACCGGTAATTTCTTTATGGCACACCAGGGCAGGCCGGGCGAAAATCCGTTTTTTATGGTTTTGCATACCCGACAAATACATTGGACAGAAGATGGATGGCCCATGGTTTCTTCTCAACGCTATGCAGCTGAGGAAGAGACACCAGTGACTGCAGAGGAACTTGCAGGAACCTGGGAGCAGATCGAGTTTGGTTACCGTATTGTTCCCGGTTTTGCTGAGGAACAGACGATGCCGGATTTTCAGGATGCAGAGTTGATGACATTGGATGAGGGAGGAACAATAAACGGAAGTCAAAGCGACACATGGTCGTACAATGCTCCCTGGCTTACACTCATGTTTGCTGATGGCACTATCGTAAATGCCAAAACAGAACGCGGAAGAGACTGGGAGAACGGAGGTATTGAAGAGGCAATGACAGTGTTATTTACAGGATTTGATCAGAATCACACCACCTTTTGGGGTAAAATGCTTATCACAAATGAAAACTAGCTATTTAATTGTTATTTTAATATTTGCGTCTCTGTTCACAAAAGGACAGGATTATCAGACAGATATCAGTGTTCATGACCCTGTTATTGCCAAAGATGGTGATACGTATTATCTTTTTTGTACTGGCTGGGGCATCTCTTTTTACTCTTCAAAGGACATGGTTTCATGGCGTGATGAAGGATCTGTTTTTGGAAGAACACCTCCGGCATGGACTACTGAAACTGTCGACGGGTTCCGGGGGCATATGTGGGCTCCCGATATTCATTGGTATGATGGCAGGTTTTATCTTTATTATTCCGTCTCTGCCTTTGGTAAAAATACATCAGCAATAGGTCTTGCTACAAATAAAACACTGGATAATAATTCACCCGATTATAAATGGGAGGATCATGGCATGATTGTACAGTCTGTCCCGGGACGTGACCTATGGAATGCTATCGACCCCAACATAGCAACAGATGAAGCAGGGTATCCATACCTGACTTTTGGCTCATTCTGGGAGGGGATGAAATTGGTAAAGCTCATTCCAAATCGAACAGCGATTGCGCAACCTGAAGAGTGGTGGACTATCGCGAAACGTGAAAGGCAACCATTTACTCCTGACGACAGGGCAGGTAGTGCAGCTATAGAAGCCCCATTTATTTTTAAAAAGGATTCGATGTACTACCTATTCGTATCCTGGGATAAATGCTGCAGTGGCATCAATAGTACATATAAAATAGCTGTCGGCAGGTCGGAAAATATCTACGGACCCTATCTGGATAAGGAGGGAAAATCTATGAACGAAGGTGGTGGTACCATTATCGTGGAAGGCAATACGCATTATGCCGGCGCAGGCCACAATAGTGCATATACCTTTGATGGCAGGGATTACCTCGTTTTTCATGCTTATGATATTGCGGATGAGGGCCGGTCTAAATTAAAAATAGCAGAGATTATGTGGGATGAGGAGGGCTGGCCAGTAATTGAATCAACTGTTTTAAGACCAAAATGATGAGATATCTGTTTGTTATAATCCTTATCACAGCCTGCACCGGAAATGAACAGGTTGCTACTGTGGCTACGGAAACCAGGCCAAACAATAATCCCCTTTTCAGTGATATTTACACTGCCGACCCGGCAGCTCTCGTGTACCAGGACACATTTTACCTGTATACCGGTCATGATGAGCAGGCATCTAACCAGGAAGGCTTTCTGATGAATAACTGGCTTGTGTTTTCAACGACAGATATGGTCAACTGGGACAGGCATGGACCAAGATTGCGTACTATTGATTTTGCTTGGTCAAGAGGTGAAGCATGGGCTGCTCATGTTGTTGAAAAGGACGGTAAGTTTTACTGGTACGTTACTGTTGAGCACGGTAGTATTCCCGGTAAATCCATTGGTGTTGCTGTAGCAGATCATCCTACCGGACCATGGCGTGACGCTATTGGCGCAGCACTTATCACAAATGATATGACAACTCATACCGATATTTTCTGGGATGATATCGATCCGGCTGTATTCTTAGATGATAATGGGGAGGCTTTCATCTATTGGGGGAATACTGTACTCAAATACGCCAGGCTAAAAGATAATATGATTGAAATTGAAGGCGATATCCATGTGATAGACGTTCCATCCTTTACTGAGGGCCCCTGGGTTTTTAAAAGAGATTCTATCTATTATCTCACATACTCAGCTCTCTTCCCGGAGGTGATAGACTATGCCACTGCACCCACTCCGGAAGGGCCATGGACATATCAGGGCAGGTTAAACGATACTGTACCTAACTCCCCTACCAACCATCAGGCTGTGCTTGAGTATAAAGGAGACTGGTATTTTGTATATCATAACGGCATTTTACCTCAGGGTGGAGAATACAGAAGATCTGTTTGTATTGACTATCTGTACTGGAATGAGGACGGCACAATGAAAGAAATCGTGCAGACACGAAAAGGAGTATCCGCTATTTCAAAAGATGATTAAATCGTAAAGCTAAAAAGCGGATTAAACTCGTTTCAGGTATTATACAGTCTTTAATTGTAACTCCTCCCCTATATCAACTCAATGATGTATAGATAGACCGGCATTCCGATAGTAATATTAAAAGGAAACGTCACGGCAAGTGCCATAGGAAGATATAACCCGGGATCTGCTTTCGGGACGGCCATCTTCATTGCTGCAGGCACTGCAATATAGGAGGCACTCGCTGCAAGAATCGCAAACAACAGCCGGTTCCCCTCAGAATCTGTAATCCACTGGCTGATGTAAGCTACAGTGCATCCGTTGATTAGCGGTACGATAATAGCAAATGCGAGCACAAAACCACCGTTCTTCAAAAATGCTTTGAGCTTCTTACCACTTGTAATGCCCATATCAAGTAAAAATACCGCTAAGAACCCTTTGAAAATGTCGGTAGTAAAAGGAGCAATACCTTCAGCCTGCTTATCGCTTGCCAGGTATCCAATAAGCAGGCTCCCAATAATCAGCAAAACACTTCCGTTTGTCAGGGAATGGCTCAATATGTTTTTGATGCCGATACCTTTAACATTTCCGGTAGTGTACAACTGCACAAGGAGAAGACCGATAATGATAGATGGGGCCTCCATCAATGCCATGACAGCTACCATGTGACCACCAAATTCTATTCTTTCAAGCTCCAGAAATGATATTGCCGTGACAAAGGTTACAGCACTGATGGAGCCGTAGGCAGCGCCAATAGCACCGGCATTATCAACACCAAGTCTTTTTTTAAGTATAAAAAAGGAATAAACAGGAACTATCAGCGCAAGCAGGATACCAAAAACCAGAGACCATATGATCTCCATGTCAATTACACTATGAGATAACTCCTGCCCGCCTTTAAAGCCGATGGAAAACAATAAATAGATAGAGATAAACTTAGAGCTGTTTTCAGGTATTGCCAGATCACTTTTCAGCTGTACGGCCAGTATGCCCAGAAAAAAGAACAAAAGTGCCGGGTTGGTCAGATTATCGTAAAGTAAGTCAAGGTTCATCTGCAGGGTTTATAAAAAAGGAGCGTTTATAAAAACGCTCCCGCATCTAACTTAATCGATCTTGGGTTAACTGTTTTCTTTATTTTCCACATAAGGTGAAAAGTAAATATTGATATCACTTTTCATCCTGATTTTGGTGTCCTGTTTCTTTTCAATCATCTGGTCAATGTGTTCCAATGATTGCTTTAACTCTTCAATTCTTTTTTCAGAATGATAAATGTCCTGATGGTTTCTTTCTTTTCCGGCAAGTAACTGCAGATTGTGAAATTTGATCTTGTCCATTATCAACCGGTGTAAGACCTCACGGGCATCTTCAGCACTGTACTCACCATCAATTAGCTTAATCTGAAAGGATTGATCCATCAGCTCGATTTATATCCTGCAAAGGAGATAACATTCTTTTATAATATTATATTTATAATTGTTATAATGTCTATAAAAATATTTAATGATAAACTACACACTTCATCAGCTCCGGGTATTCATCAAGGTGGTGGAAACGCAAAGCATAACCAAGGCATCAGAAGAGCTTCATCTTACCCAACCGGCTGTATCGCTTCAACTCAAGAAGTTTCAGCAACAGTTTGACCTACCCCTGACCGAAATAATAGGGCGGAAGGTATACATCACAGACTTTGGTCGTGAAATTGCACGTATTGCGGTAGATGTCATTCGTCGTGGCGATCTGATTGAAGAAAGGATGCTGGCGTATCAGGGAAAACTTACAGGTAAGCTCCAGTTTTCGATTGTTTCGACTGCCAAATATGTAATGCCCTTTTTTCTGGATGAGTTTCTGAATAAGCATGAGCATATCGACCTTATCATGGATGTGACAAATAAGTCACGGGTGGTGGATAGCCTTGAAAATAATGAAGTAGACTTTTCTATGGTTTCGGTTTTGCCTGAAAAAGTCGCCGTAGACCATATTCAGCTGCTGCAGAATAAGCTTTATCTGCTGGGCAACCGCCGCCTGGCATCCCGAATATCTAAAGCCGGTGATGTATTCAACCTCGATATGCCGCTGATTTTTCGGGAACAAGGATCTGCAACACGTGCAGCAATGGAGCACTACCTTAAACGAAAGGATATCCGCTTTAGAAAAACAATTGAGCTAACCTCCAACGAAGCCGTAAAGCAGGCTGTGATCGCCGGGCTCGGACTTTCCATTATGCCGCTAATTGGTTTACGTAATGAGTTGGAAAAGGGAGAACTGGTCATTATTAACCAGTCTGATCTCCCTATTATTACCAATTGGCACCTGATATGGCTAAAAGGAAAGAAATTCTCTCCGGTAGCCAATGCCTTTTTTGATTATTTAAACCAGAACAAAGAAAAAATCATCATCGAAAAGTTTGATTGGTACCAAAACTATCGCTGATTTCTATCCAATATCATGCGAACGCCTAGATCGCCATTTATTCCCAATGTGCTGAACCCATAGCTTTCATAATACTGGCTGTTGGTAAGATTTTTAACATCTGCAAACAGCTGCAACCAGGTTTTGATCAAATAAGATCCTGCTACATTTACTAAAATATACGGGTCCAGTGTGACCGGTTGGGAAGTGAAGGTGTTTAGATCAAAAAACAAGTCTTCCCGCTCACCAAAATATTGTGCATTTATATTGAAACGCAGTCGGTCTGCAGGCTGAAACTGAAGATTCATACCTAACCTGTGACGAGGCACCCGAATCAGCCCTACACTTATGCTATCGGGTGTAATGGTCTCGCCTGTGGTAAAATTATAGTAGGTCGATATTGACCATTTTCCGGAAAGATCAACGTTGAATTCAGCTTCGATACCCTGATCATCCTGACGGTTTTGGTTTTGGTAGCCTGTGCCAAAATCAAAAGTTATGATATTGTCTATTTCCCTTATGAAATAAGTCACACCCAGACTGAAGATGTCATTTTGGTAGCTCACTCCCCCCTCGACACTCGTACTTTCTTCCGGTAATAAGTCAGGGTTAGGTCCAAATGCCCCGAATAGCTGATCAAGTGTGGGAATCTTAAAGCCTGTGGTATAGGCGCCGTGTAAAATGAAATCATTGATGCGGTATGACGCAGCAGCCGTCACATTATTATTGATACCGTAGCTGTCATGAGACGATCGACGGTAACCTAATTCAGCATTAAATCCGTAAAAGTCGATAGCATTTAAAGAAAGGTATTGATCAAACAGCTGATATTCCGGATCTGCTAACGAGTCGGCCGCAGCAGGAATGGTTCCCTGCTGTAAGTATATACCACCTGTGAGTGAAAATTGATCGTTCAGCCTGAAAGTGGCAAAAACATCTCCGGTATGGTTGGTGCCGGAAAATTCATTTTCTCCAAAAGAAGAATTGAATATTCTTTCCATATCGACAAAATGATAGAGTCCGTTGATGGTGACTTTATTCAGCTGATAGGATGACTGGATACCGGTATGCTGCAATAGCGATGTGTACGTATTATCGCCATCGGTAAAGGCTCCTTCATCGTAACTTCCGGCAAAGGAATTGCGGCGGTAGAATGGGTTGAGCGATAATCCGGCAACAGGCGTATACTTGGCTGACAGGTCAACCCCAAATTGATCAAAGCCATCGCGGTTATATGCAGTTGCCACATTTTCCGGTTGCTCTGCTTCGCTTATGCCATCACTTTGCATATAAGAAATGCCTGCATTCACGCTGATTTTATCAGCTCGTAATGAACCGAAACCTGATGCATTGATGCGGTTTAGTGAGCCATAGCTAATGCTGGCCTCACCACTGCTTTCATCATTACTTCGGGTAATGATATTAATCACCCCGGAAACAGCATCACTGCTATAAAGCGTAGACTGGCTTGACTTTAGTATTTCAATCCGCTCGATCATGCTGACCGGAATAGACCGCAGATCAAATGCGCCACCAACACCCGATACATCGTTTAGCGGTACACCATCTACCATGATAAGCGCATACTGTGATCGTGCACCTCTGATGAACACCTCTTTGTTTTTGCCGGGATTACTGAAGGAACCATTAATGATGACTCCATTTACACGGTTTAGTATCTGCGATAGATCGTGTTCAGGATACGCCATGATATCCTCCCTGTCGAGGACAATGACATTTTTCGCAGATTCTTTATGGGAAAGCGGAATTTTTGAAGCTGTAATAGATACTTCTTCAAGTGAATCGGCAGGAAATTCCTGCGCTAATGCAATGATCGGCAACCCTAACAGGGCCCAATAAATAAAACATTTGCTCATTGTAATAAAGGGTTAAGTGAAACAATGAGCTTTCATTAGAATTTAGGTCGTAAAAATAATCAGCCTTCTGCTGACCGTTCTACATCCTGACTCTTCCTCCGAAAGCCTTAAGTATGTATAGGTCAAGGCAGGTCTTCTGACTTACTTCACTTGCAAACCTTCCCATCTGCTAAATGCAGACAGTGGCATATCTTGCAAGCCTTAAGAAGCTCACAGCTACGGGGATAGTCCCGGATTTTCACCGGATTCCCTTTTAATTCATCACATTACATGATGAAACCTGAACCTGATCAAAGGTAAAAAGAATCTTTAGTTCTTTAAATTAATTACTATTTTGACAAAAAATTAGCCTATGAAATATTTACTCTACCTACTTATCCTAACTCCTATAATTCTTTTTGCACAAAAGAAGCCGCTGTCCGAATCCGAGTATAACACCTGGAACAGCCTGCGCCAGACAGCCATATCAGCGGACGGGTCGGTACTGATTTACACACAGCAACCCAATCGTGGTAATCCGGCTTTTTTTGTTCACGATTTTGAAGACAGGGAACTTTTGAGCTATCCCCGCGCTGATCGCGGCTCCATTTCATGGGATAGTGAATATGTGGCATTTTTAATCCACCCTGATGAGGACACAGTCAGGGAAATGAAGCGCTCAAAACTTTTTGATGAGGATGAAATGCCAAAAGATACCCTCGCATTGTTTCAGGTAAATAATCGTTCGCTACGAAAATTTGCCCCTGTAAAAGACTATCGTATGCCATCAGAATGGGACGGCCTGCTAGCCTTCCGGCTAGATGAGGTGATCGACAAAGAGGATACAGTCAAATCAAAAGCCAAGAAGCCTTCTTCGAAAAACGGATACCACCTTGTACTTTTTTCACTGGAAAATGAAACGGCAGATACCATCCCTTATGTTACCGAGTATCGGCTGGCTGAAGAAGGAAAAGGAATCATCCTGCAATCTACAGGGCAGGACAGCAGCTTCGACAAAGGGGTATATTATTATCATGCAGAGGAAGGAAGGCTGGAAAAGCTAATGGCAGGTGATCTGAAGTGGCAGAACCTTTCCATTTCGAAGGATGCCGGACAGGTGGCATTTCTTGTTGATACGGATACAACCGATGCCAGAGTCAAAAATCATCAGCTGGTATACTGGAATGCTACTATGGATACGGTAAGTATTGTAGCCGACACAACAACCCTTCCGGGTGAATGGATGATAAGCGAACACAGAAACCTTTATTTTTCTGATTCAGGAAACAGGCTGTTTTTTGGTATAGCAACTCCGCCAGTGCTTGCTGATACCTCCCTGCTGGATGACGAAATTGTACAGGTAGAAGTATGGAATTACAAAGATCAGCGGCTCATGCCACAGCAGCTGGTAGAGCTGGATGGCGACAAGAAAAAGAATTATCTGGCTCATTTTGATACAAAAAACAGAAACTTTATTCTTCCTTCCGATGAGACTGTACCCTATCTGTCGCTGGCAAAGGGTAATGACAACCGATATGCTGTCGGTAGCAATAATGAGCAATATCTGAAGTACACCTCATGGGAAGGCTTTCCCGTGTCGGAAGATGTATATCTGGTTGACCTGCAACAAGGAAACTACACTGAGATCAGAAAAAATTTCAGGGGCAGTAATTCACCATCTCCAGGAGACCGGTACGTTTTGTTTTATAATACACGGGATACCTTATATGAAGCGTATGACATTTCAACAGGTCAGGTGAGTATAATCTCTGACGGTATACCCACATCCCTTACAGATGAAGAAGATGACCATCCGGATTACCCTTCCCCTTATGGTGTTGCAGGCTGGACAAAGAACGATGAAAGCATCATCATCTATGACCGGTATGACTTATGGCAGGTAAACCTGAAGAGCCCGGCTCAACCCAGAAAACTAACGAATGGCAGAGATTCGCGAACAGTTTACCGCTATGTATCACTCGATCCTGACGAAAGGTTTATTGATACCAGAAACATGGTACTTTCTACATTCAATGAAGTTACGAAGGATGATGGTTATGCCCTCCTGGGTAAAAATGGCCGAATGACAACCCTTATCAGCAGCCCCCACAGTTATGGTTCGCTGACCAAAGCCCGTCAGGCAGATAGATTCATGTTTACACGGGAAAGCAACATGGAGTCTACCAATATGTATACGGCCACAGAAACGTTTAATGAAATAAACCCGATTTCCGATATCAATCCACAACAGGCAGGATTTATCTGGAGCACTGTAGAATTAATAGAGTGGAACTCGCTGGATGGGAAAAAGCTACAGGGGCTGTTGTATAAGCCGGAAAATTTCGATCCCAACAAAAAATACCCCATGATGACGTATTTTTATGAGCGCAATTCAGATAATTTACATCGTTACTGGGGAGCGACGCCCATTCGCTCAATCATTAACCCTAATTACTATGCCAGCAGAGGATATGTAGTGTTTATACCGGACATCACCTACATAGACGGTTATCCTGGTGAGAGCTGCTATGATGCTGTGATACCCGGTGTTACCTATATGATCGATCAGGGCTATATCGATAAAGACAGGATCGGTGTTCAGGGCCATAGCTGGGGAGGATACCAAACAGCTTATCTTGTGACCAAAACGGATATTTTTGCATGTGCAGAATCGGGCGCCCCCGTATCCAATATGGTGAGTGCATATGGTGGTATTCGCTGGGGGTCAGGACTTAGCAGAATGTTTCAATATGAGCATACCCAAAGTCGTATAGGAGGCACGTTGTGGGAATATCCATTACGCTATATTGAAAACTCACCGATCTTTTTTGCCGACAAAATCAATACGCCACTGTTACTGATGCATAATGATGAGGATACAGCTGTGCCATGGTATCAGGGCATTGAATTTTTTGTCGCTTTACGAAGACTAAACAAGCCAGTCTGGATGCTGAATTATACCGGAGAGCCACATTGGCCGACGAAATGGGAAAATATCATTGATTTCAATATCAGGATGCAACAGTTTTTTGACCACTATTTAATGGGTGAGGAGATGCCCATGTGGATGGATGAAGGTATACCTGCCACGTTACAAGGAATAGAAAAGGGATATTAATACGTTATTTACCCGGATCATAAAACAATCAATGCGCTAAATAGCGCATTGATTTGTTTTTTATCGTTAAAACGCACATAATGATGACTACCGCGCTTCGATTATGCTTCTATTCCTGCCTTTATCCAGATCTGCGATAATATTATAGACGAGTTGCTTACCCATGCGGAACGCCTCATCTTCCAGTTTTGCCAGATGAAATTTAACATCGTTAAACGGGTTGAAATAATTATTAAAGCCGTCGGGCATAAGCATGTAGGTTTGGTCATATTCCTGGTTCTTTACTCTTCCGGATCTGTTCAGTGTGACCCATTCACCCTGGTTCACCTTATATTCATACAGCAGGTCTATTTGTGATGGAAAAACATAATGAATCTCACTATCAATACCCGGGTATGGAATAAATGTGCGGTTAAACTCATACCTGAAAACTCCGGGCAGGTCTTTCAGGTGGATATGCAGGGTTTTATTATCCAGATATTGTTCCAGATTTTCTTCAAATGCAGCCTGTTGAATGCCACGGGTCACGTATGATAACCGGATATCCCTGTTTATTTCGGTAGCAATCTCCACATCTGTCCTCCAGAATACAACTGCCGGGATACGGTTTATATCAATATCATGAAAATTATTTTCCGGTATATTACCGCTGACAGTGATGGATATTCGTTCATTTTGCGAGGCGGGTACTGCTGAGGTTGTAGTGTAGCCATCTACGATTTTAATGTATTTATTGGCTGAAACACAGCCGGTGATCAATACAGATGACATGAAGATAAGGAATAGCTGCTTCATGGTGTAGGGTGTTAAAGGTTAAACCATTGCTTTATTATACTGCATAAATGCAATGAAAGTTACAGCCACAGCAAAGCTGAACTATATTAACATACCCTACAGGGTTTTATTCTTTATTGTTTTTATCCTTAAACTCAGGGCGGTCTTTGAGTTTTTTATCCTCCACGTTTTCATTGAGGAACTGGTTGATCTTCCCAATGTCCAGTGATGATTTTATTTCCCCGAATGAGTCGATCTCAATGTCAAAGCCACTCAGTTCGCTGTTTACTTTCGGTTTTCCAACTGTAGGTTTTCTTTTTCTTGCCATATCAGGAAGGTATTTGAATCCTTTCTATAGCGCGTGATATTCTCCTTGCTATCTCTTCAGACCCCAGTATCACCATGATCTCTTTAAGGTCCGGTCCTGCTCCATGTCCGGTGATTGCCGCACGCAGTGGCTGCATCAGTTTCCCGACACCGGCATTGATATCATCAGCGCTCTGTTGTAACAAACGGGAAAAGTCGTCAGCTGTTTTAGGGTTATCCTTAATCAGGTATTCAGAGTAAATGCGCAAACCTTCCTGCACTTCTTCACTCCATTTTTTACGGATCACCTTTTCGTCATAGCTTTCCGGGGTTTCAAGGATGTATTTTGCCTGTTCCGCCAACTCATATGGGAAGGTGATCCTGTCTTTTAGTAATCCGCCAATCCGGGTTGCCATATCGGCATCCAGTTCTTTGTCATAGGCGTCAAGCAGCATTTTACCGAGTTCAGTGTCTGGTTTTTCCTTTATATACTGCTGATTGTACCATTTAGCTTTATCGATATCGAATTTGGTACCGCTTTTGCCTATACGCTCAATAGTAAATGCCTCCACCAGTTCGTCCATATGAAATATCTCCTGGTGTGTACCCGGGTTCCACCCCAGAAATGCCAGAAAATTATTCAGGGCATCCGGCAGATAGCCCGACTCACGAAAGCCTTCCAGTTCCTGCCCTTCCATTTCCCATGCCAGAGGGAAAATTGGGAAGCCGTGTTTTTTAGCGTCCCGTTTACTCAGCTTGCCATTTCCATCCGGCTTCAGGATCAGGGGTAAATGGGCAAATTCCGGCATGGTTTCTTCCCATCCCAGGAAGCGATAAAGCAACACGTGTAATGGAGCAGAAGGAAGCCATTCTTCACCACGAATTACATGGCTTATTTTCATCAAATGGTCATCTACGACATTGGCAAGGTGGTAGGTTGGCATCCCATCACCTTTCATAATCACTTTGTCATCGATTGCAGAGCTATGCACCATCACCCATCCTCTTACTGCATCATGAAGCCTGACTTCTTCTTTTCGTGGTATTTTTATACGCACCACGTACGGCTCTCCACTTTCCAGCCTTTGTTTCACCTCATCGGCAGGCAGTGTAAGGGAGTTTTTCATTGTTTCGCGTGTAATGGAATTATATTGCGGTGATTTTACCCTTGCCGCCTTTAACCGCTCACGCATGGCTTCCAGCTCTTCGGGCGTATCAAAAGCATAGTAAGCATGGCCACTCTCGATCAGCTGATCGACGTATTTTTTATACAGGTCCTTACGATCCGATTGGCGGTAGGGCCCATATTCACCTCCGTGACGAAGGCTTTCATCTGGTTCAATATTGAGCCATTTCAGCGAATTAAAAATATAATCCTCTGCACCCGGTACGTACCGTGTCTGATCGGTATCTTCTATTCTCAGCACAAAAGTACCATTGTGCTTTTTGGCAAATAAATAATTGTAAAGAGCGGTACGTACTCCACCTATGTGCAGTGCCCCTGTAGGACTGGGAGCAAATCTTACCCTAACCTCTGACATCATCACTCAAATCGTTTTCTACTCAATTAATAAGTTGTGCAGCGGATTGTTTTACAGCTTATGCATTTTTATAGGCGACGCATGAAATCTCAACACCAACATCTTTTGGCAATCCAGCTACCTCAACGGTTTCCCGGGCTGGTGCCACTTCATCAAAAAAGCTGCCGTAAATCATGTTTATCTCCGCAAAGTCATCCATACTGCGGACGAAAATGCTCGATTTTACGACGTGGCTAAAATTTAACCCTGCTTCAGAAAGAATCGCTTCAAGGTTTAACATCACCTGACGTGTTTCATCCTGTATGCTGCCCTCCACGACCTGACCGGTGGAAGGGTCAATGGGAATCTGGCCGGAAATATAAAGATAGTCCCCTGCCCAAACGGCCTGATTGTAAGGTCCGATAGGCGCCGGTGCTTTTGGCGTTGTAATTATTTTTTTCACTATTCTACGGTTACGGATTTTGCTAAGTTTCTGGGCTGGTCGACGTTACAACCTCGCATGATGGCAATATGATAGGAGAGCAACTGCAGCGGAATCACAGACACCATTGGCATCAGCGCCTCTTCTGTGGCAGGCACTTCAATAGTATAATCGGCCATTTTGGGTATCAGGCTGTCACCTTCTGTTACCACAGCTATGATTTTACCCTTTCGGGCTTTTACCTCCTGTATATTACTTACCACCTTATCGTAAGAGCTATCCCGCGTGGCGATAAATACTACCGGCATATGCTCATCGATCAGGGCAATAGGGCCATGTTTCATTTCAGCTGCAGGGTACCCTTCAGCATGTATATAGCTGATTTCCTTCAGCTTAAGTGCGCCTTCCAGTGCTACGGGAAAATTAAAGCCTCTTCCCAGGTAGAGGAAGTTGAGTGAGTCTTTATATTTTTTGGCAATCTCTATGATTTCATCTTCAATCTTAAGTACTCTGGCTACCTTATCCGGAATGTTATCCAGGCTTTTTAGCAGATAATTGAACCTGTCATTGGTGATCGTACTGCGTTGCTTTGCCAGCATCAATCCGATCATAAAAAGTACTGTAAGTTGTGCAGTAAATGCCTTTGTGGAGGCCACCCCAATTTCTGGTCCTGCATGCGTATATACCCCTTCATGGCTGGCACGCGCAATAGACGACCCTACTACATTACAAACACCAAAGATTATAGCCCCTCTGGATTTAGCCAACTCTATAGCTGCGAGGGTGTCTGCTGTTTCACCTGACTGAGATATGGCAATCACGGCATCCCCTTCCCGTATAATGGGATTTCGATACCTGAATTCACTGGCATATTCCACTTCTACCGGGATACGGCAGAATTCTTCAAAGAAATATTCAGCGACCAGTCCGGCATGCCATGAAGTTCCACAAGCCACAATAATAATACGGTCTGCATTGATCAGCGCGGTGCGGTATTTCCTGATTCCACCCAGTTTTAAGGTGTTGTCCCGGGCGACGAGTCTGCCTCTGAGGCAATCCCGGATGGATTTTGGCTGCTCATGAATTTCCTTGAGCATAAAATGGTCATAGCCCCCTTTTTCTATTGCATCAAGAGCCATTTCAAGCTTGTGAATTTCCGGGGTCTTGACTACATCCTCGATATTAATGACACGAAGATCTTGTCTGTTGATAAATGCTATTTCCTGATCATTGATATAAATCACTTCACTGGTATATTCTACCAATGGGGTTGCATCGGATGCGATAAAGTATTCATTATCACCTATTCCTATTACAAGTGGGCTACCTTTACGGGCTGCTATGAGCATATCAGGGTCATTCTTGGAGAGAATAACAATAGCATATGCGCCGACTACTTCATTGAGTGCAATACGAACGGCTTCTTCCAGGCTGCATTTATTTACTGTCTGAATATATTCGATGAATTGTATGAGTACCTCGGAATCCGTCTCACTGTTAAATGTATATCCCTCGTTCGTCAGCTCTTCTTTTATAGCGCTGTAGTTTTCGATGATCCCATTGTGAATAATGGCGAGATTTCCACTTTGGGAAAGATGCGGATGCGCGTTGGTATCATTGGGTTCACCGTGTGTTGCCCACCTTGTATGACCTATTCCGATGGTTCCCTTCAGGTCCTTATTTTTAGCCAGCGTTTCAAGCTCGGTCACTTTACCCTGTTTTTTTGCCAGCTTTATGTCCCCATTCAGTACCGCGATACCCGAGCTGTCATATCCCCGGTATTCCAGTCTTTTCAGCCCTTTGATGAGAATGTCACTGGCTTCACGGGATCCAATATATCCAATAATTCCGCACATAATTATTCATTTAGGATGGTGATAGCTGCATGTAAATATATCCGGTTGGAACGAATTACAGACCGGCTTGCTCTTGAGGTAAAATTTCTTGGATAAATAAGAAAAGCGCTGGATGAGTTGAATCCGTCCAGATAGGATGTGATATAATAGGTGAGATCTACATTATTGTCATTGGAAACTCTGTAGAATGCTTCTGAGCCAATAGTATTTATTGAGTAGTCATAAGGCACCACATTGGGAGCTAACAGAAAACGCAGTTGGTTGGTGCTGTCAGTTCTGGTTATGAAGTCGCCATTTTCATTGGATAAAGCAAATATAAATTCTTCGTGCGGGGCCAGTTCTTCACTTACCGGTTGTGCCATGGAAAGAAAGGCCTGATTGATAATAAACTTCCGGTCTATATTATCCAGATAATCCAAAAAAGGCTGGAAGTCAATAAGCGGCAGTACTCCGGTAAGCGGCTGCACATAAAGCAATGAATCAGTCCCGGGTGGGAGCATGTCACCTTCCTGTACCAGGTCTTCCAGTGCTGTACCGGTCCTGTCGGTGGTTACCGAAAAAAAATGATTGATAGGGTTATCATACGGATTTTCATTGATGTCGGTAAAATTTACCAAATTCAGCCGGATGCGATTGTTCGAACTGGAATCCGGGTAGCTGTAAAACAAATCCATAGAACAACTGGGTGCTGAGGTTACAATGCGGATCAGGCCGTTATTTTCAAGGCCCGTTGAAAAGGAGATGCCGGGGAAAAAGGAAGCAAAATTATCCGCCCCTAAAAACGAATTATTATCTGCACCATCAAAGAATGTTTGTTCAAAATCGCGATTGGCCCGGACACGAATTAGCGTATCGAATGTAATATTGTAGTTGTCGTTGAAGTTAATTCTGAAATCGGCTATCTCCGTCGTTCCCAGCGGATGTGTATCATTATACAGGTATTCCCTTTCCTGCTCTAGCGGCTGATCCAGTTTTCTGATCTCCAGGCTGAAGGGATCAATCGAATTGCCATACTGTGTACGTATCGGCAAATTAAAAATGATACTGTCGATATCAGGGTTAAGGCTAAAATCAAGGTCTGTAAGGCTGTCAATGAGCTGTATTGTAGCAAATCCTTCTGCTGAAATATAGCCAAAAACAGGATCCTGATACTCGCCAACCCACAGAAACCCACGCTGCGAGGTCTGCGGAGATTCGACTAATACCGTTTTAGAGGTCAGCAAAAATGAATCAACACGGACTTCTATATCGTTCGTGTTGATCTGACTTAATCCAATCTGGTCAATTTCCTGACAGGATAACAAATAAAATATAAAAAGGAGGCCGAGTACCTTAGCTGGCCAGTTCGTTGTAAAGGTTGAAGTACGATTCCTCGATATTCTCTTCGTCGATGGTGTCAATTTGTTTCTGTCCTTCAAGATCCGTAATCAATTTATTCAAACTCTCGCTGTAATTTTCCTCAGCTTTAATGACAGCATCAGCATACTCGACGCCTGTCTTCAGGAAGCCTTCAAAATCAGCGGACTGCAAAGTTGATAACATATCATCATCTATGTCAATCATTTTTGCTTTTTCTACCAGATCATTGTTGAATTTGTGCGAGAAAAAGTTGTTATAGATAGTGAATACCGACTTTGCATTTTTGAAAATGGGGTCATTTTTATATGTTGTCCTCAGATAAAGCGGTATAAGGCTGGTCATCCAGTCATTGCAATGCACAATATCAGGTGCCCATCCCAGCTTTTTTACAGTTTCCAGCACGCCTTTACAGAAGAAGATAACCCGCTCGTCATTGTCTTCATAAAAATTATTTTCCTTATCGAAGAAAACGGATTTTCTGTGGAAATAGTCTTCATTGTCAATAAAATAAACCTGAAGTTTAGCATTAGGGATCGAAGCCACCTTTATGATTAGTGGCTTCTCTTCTTCTCCAACTGCAATATTGATTCCGGATAGCCGTACTACCTCATGTAGTCTGTTTTTACGCTCATTTATAAGGCCGAAACGTGGCACCAGTATTCTGATTTCCATTCCCCTTTCCTGCATCGCCTGAGGCAGTCTTCTCACAAAGTCTGCAACATTTGAGGTCTGTAAGAATGGATTTATTTCGCTAGCAACGTATAGGATTCTGAGATTTGACATGAACCTTTTGTTTAAGAAATGAATAAATGGGATGCAAATGTACAAAAAATTGGGCAATATTCCATCTTATTTTCAAAAGACCTAGTTTTACGGGTAGAATTTTTTGTGTAGGTTCGCGCCCTCAATGGAGATACTCAGTACGATACAGCAAGCAAGGGCATTCCGGTCGACTCACAAAGGAAAGCTTGGATTTGTTCCGACTATGGGAGCGCTTCACCGCGGCCATCTTGTGTTAGTTGAAAAGAGTATCAAAGAGGCCGACCATACAATTGTATCGGTGTTTGTTAATAAGAAGCAGTTCAATAACACCGACGACTTCATGGCTTACCCGCGAAATATAGAAGAGGATATTGAGATCCTGAAGCATGCTGGTGCAGATGCGGTTTTTATGCCTGACGAGCAGGAGATGTACAGTGGCCAAACTTTTACACAGCTTAGTTTCGGTGAAATGGCAGCTCACATGGAAGGGGTTTTCCGTCCGGGACATTTTGACGGAGTAGGCCTGGTGGTGTCAAAGCTCCTTAATATTGTGCAGCCGGAGCTTGCTTATTTTGGCGAAAAGGATTTTCAGCAGCTTAGCATTGTCCGTCAGCTTGTTTCTGACCTCAATGTTCCTGTAATAATACGATCTGTAGCCACGGTAAGGGAAGAAAGCGGCCTTGCTTTATCAAGCCGGAACAAAAGATTATCAAGGAAAGGCAGAGAAAAAGCTGCAGATATCTATAAAGCTCTTAATTTTGTGGCCGAATCGTACCGGCAGGGGAAAAAGCTGGTCGAAGTCAGGCAAGATATTCAAGAATGGTTTAATGACCCGATATTTAAACTTGAGTATCTGGAAGTCGTAAATAACGGGGAATTACGGCCATTAAATGAGTTTAGTAATAAGGAAATGGTGGCATGCATAGCAGTGTATGTCGAAAATGTAAGACTGATAGATAATTTGAGGATAAGCTGATGTTAATTCAAGTATGTAAATCGAAACTTCACAGGGTAAAAATCACGCAGGCCGAGTTGCATTATGTAGGCAGCATCACCATTGATGAGGATTTATTAGATGCGGCTAATATTATAGCTAATGAGCGCGTGCAGATCGTAAATATTAGTAACGGTGCTCGTCTCGAAACCTATGTGATTCCGGGTAAAAGAGGATCGGGTGAGATTTGCCTTAACGGTCCTTCCGCCCGATTGGTACAGGTAGGGGATATTGTACTTATCATAGGGTATGCCTACATGGATTTTGAAGAAGCCAAGTCATTTAAGCCGACACTTGTATTCCCTACTGAAGATAATAAGCTGCCATAAAATCGTTTAAGAAGTTTTTGTTCAGCCTGTTTAAATACGGGCTTCCGCTGGCTCTTGCTGCTCTTCTGCTCTGGTGGGTGATGAAAGATGTAAATTTTGACCGGCTTTGGTCTGATATACATCAGGCAAAAATCTCTTTCATTTTATATTCTTTTTTTCTGTTTGTGGCATCAAACATTATCAGAGCCTACCGGTGGAATCTCTTAATCAAACCGATGGGCTACAAACTACACCTCGGCAAAACCTTCCTGGCCGTCATGTCGATGTATTTTGCCAATCTGATTGTGCCGAGGCTGGGTGAGGTGACGCGCTGTGGTATTATGCAGCGTACACAGGGTGTGCCCGTTTCGAAATCTCTTGGAACCGTAGTTGCAGAACGCCTGCTCGATGTGGTGACCCTTTTTGTAATCATAGGAATAGCCCTGCTCATACAATTTGATCTTTTGGGTTCCTTTTTCGGTGATTTCTTCGCGCAGCGGTTTAAAGGGTTCCGAGATAATATTTCACTCATCATTATGCTTGGTATTTCGGGTATTGCCGTGATGATAGTTGTCGTTTTGCTGGTCCGGCGCTACCGAACCACGATCAACCAGCATCCCGTCATCCGTAAAATAGTAACATTCCTGGAGGATCTGGGTAAGGGATTTACAGGCATTGCCAGGGTAAAGCAACCTGTAGCTTTTGCTTTCTCCACCGTGTTGCTCTGGGTATGCTATTACATGATGTCGTATGTGATCTTTTATGCCCTGCCAGCAACACGTGAGCTTGGTTTTGAAGCGGGTCTTACTGTATTGGTGCTGGGAGGACTAGGGATGTCGGCTCCTGTGCAGGGAGGATTTGGTGCTTTTCATTTTCTTGTACAAAGCGGGCTGATACTTTATAATATAGCACCGGAAGATGGCATCACCTATGCCACACTTGTTCATTCCTCGCAGGCCATTTTTGTTCTTATTTTTGGAGGATTAGCTATGCTCATAGGCTTTGTTATGGGTGTAGATCCAAAGAATGTCAAGCCAGAAGATGCAACATCCGAAGAATAAAATCATACATGCGGAAGACTGGCCTGGTCAAAAGAAGAAGGGCAGCGTGGTTTTTACCAATGGTGTATTTGATTTGCTACATCCAGGCCACCTGGAATATCTTTTTCAGGCACGGCAGCTGGCAGATCAGCTGGTGATCGGTGTAAATTCCGATGCTTCCGTAAAGCGGTTGAAAGGCCCGACCCGGCCGGTCATCCGTCAGGATGTTCGGGTATGGATGCTTGCCTCCTTTTATTTTGTGGATTTTGTGATCCTTTTCGATGAGGATACACCCCTGAATCTGATAAAAACGGTAGAACCGGATGTGCTGGTAAAAGGAGGTGACTATAAAATTGAAAACATTGTTGGAGCAGATTACGTAGAAGATTCGGGAGGAAAAGTATGCACCATACCTTTTCTGCCAGACCACTCAACCACTGCATTGATAGAAAAAATTAAAAACTTGTAAAGAGATGATTATCGTAATTGGTATTGTATTTATGATCATAAGCTTTGCTGTACAGCAAAAGCTTAAAAACAAATTCAAAAAGTACGCACAGATCCCACTTTCTAATGGCATGTCCGGTAAGGAGATCGCAGAAAAGATGCTGCGAGATAACCGTATATTTGATGTGGAGGTGATCAGTGTTGCAGGCCACCTGACCGACCATTACAACCCAGGAAATAAGACAGTGAATCTGAGTGAATCGGTATATCATGGCCGTTCTGCAGCAGCAGCAGCCGTTGCGGCACATGAATGTGGTCATGCCATACAGCATGCTACTGCGTACAGCTTTCTGGAGTTCAGAAGCGCCATGGTACCCATACAAAATGTAAGTGGCAGGATATTGAATTTTGTGGTGATCGCCAGTATTTTCGGAGGAGCATTCCTTTTCAATAGCTTTCCGATGGATATGATATTGCTGCTGATCATCGGGTGCTACAGCGTGCTTACCTTATTTTCTCTCGTTACCCTGCCTGTCGAGTTTGATGCAAGCAAACGTGCACTTGCCTGGATGACGGGTAACGGCATAGTGACTAGTCAGGAGCATGAAATGGCCCGTGACTCCCTCAAGTGGGCGGCCATGACCTATCTGGTAGCGGCATTAGCTTCGCTGGTAACATTGCTGTACTACATCACCATATTTTTAGGCAACAGAGACTGATTTTTTGATCCATAAGTATTACTTTCGCAACCACCTAACGATCGTTAGGTGGTTTTTATTTACAGAGAGATTATGGATTTTAATTTAACAGAAGAACAGATAGCTGTACAGCAGGCAGCACGTGATTTTGCCAGATCAGAACTGATGCCCGGTGTTATCGAACGGGATGAAAAACAGGAGTTCCCCGCAGAGCAGATCAGGAAAATGGGAGAGCTCGGATTTATGGGCATGATGGTTGACCCTAAGTACAATGGCGGTGGCATGGACACCCTGTCCTATGTTCTGGCCATGGAGGAGTTATCAAAAATTGATGCATCAGCATCAGTGGTAATGTCAGTAAACAATTCATTGGTGTGCTGGGGTCTTGAAAAATACGGGACAGAGGAGCAGAAAGAAAAATACCTGAAACCACTTGCATCGGGAGAGATCATTGGCGCCTTCTGCCTTTCAGAACCCGAAGCAGGCTCAGATGCTACCAGTCAGCGCACTACAGCAGAAGATAAAGGTGATCATTACCTCCTTAACGGCACCAAAAACTGGATTACAAATGGTAATAGCGCCTCAGTTTACCTCGTGATGGCTCAGACTGACCCGGAAAAGAAGCATAAAGGTATTAATGCACTTATCGTTGAACGCGATTATGAAGGTTTCACAGTAGGTAAAAAGGAGCAAAAGCTTGGTATCCGGGGCTCAGACACCCATTCATTAATGTTCAGTGATGTCAAGGTGCCAAAGGAAAATCGCATCGGCGAGGATGGTTTTGGCTTTAATTTCGCTATGAATGTACTCAATGGTGGACGCATTGGTATAGCAGCCCAGGCCCTGGGCATAGCAGCAGGCGCCTATGAGCTGGCACTTCAGTACTCCAGGGAAAGGAAGGCATTTGGTAAACCCATCCACGAGCACCAGGCTATCGCCTTCAAGCTTGCAGAGATGTATACCAAAATTGAAGCAGCACGGTTGCTGGTATATAAGTCAGCGGTGCTGAAAGACCAGGGAAAACCTTTCTCAGAAGCAAGTGCTGTTGCCAAATTATATGCATCAGATGTTGCGATGTGGGCGGCTACTGAAGCTGTTCAGATTCATGGTGGCTACGGCTATGTCAAAGAGTTTCATGTTGAGCGATTGATGCGTGATGCCAAGATCACACAGATATACGAAGGCACTTCAGAGATACAAAAAATAGTCATTTCGAGAGCGATTTTAAGTTGACTTGAAAAATTCCAAATAGATATCCTCCATACGAGTTGCATTATTATTAAAAAAGTACAATCTTGTAGATAATTTTTATTAGATTTGTACAATCATTACCTGTAAAGTAGCTCTAAATGTTCTCGTATGGAGGATTTTAATAAAATTATTGAATCTCTTAATGTAAGATACCTCAAGTCAAAAAATATTAGAATATTACAACCAGTAACCATTTCTAATTTTTATGACGTAGAAAACACACTCATTTACCTGAATAAGGGAAGGCTCATCCTGGGTGGAGATACAGTAGTAAAGGAAGGTCAGATAGTATTTATACCTGGGGGTAAGAGTACACAGATCACGTATGGATCGGGCAACCCAAGGGTGATGACCCATGACGATTTTATCAGTGAGCGGGATGCCTATTTTGAAAGTATGGGTGTAGGACAGCTCGAAAAGGAGTCAGGTGAGTCTTATGCATATCTCACATTTGAGGCAAAGGCTTTCGATTCTGTGAATTTCTTTTCCAGCCTTGATCTGCCTCCTTTTGTGATCGAGAATGATACTGAAGAGATGGCGCATCTGATTCAGCTTATTTTTCGGGAGAGTGAAAATGATCACCCTGGCAAAGACCGGGTCATATCATTAAATACCGACTATCTGGTTGTCGAAATTTTCAGGTACATCATAGGCAATCAGATGTTTGTGGAAAAGCTCGCCACCAACAGCACCTATTTTAAAGACCCCAGACTTATCGATATTTTCACATATATCAAGGAGAACCTCAATGGCGATCTTTCCAATAAAACACTGGCTGATGTAGCGGATGTATCAGAAGATTATGTAGGTCAGTATTTTAAGATGCTTACAGGCATTAACCCGCAGGATTATATTGAATATCAGCGGATGGAAAAGGCAGTTTCATTGTTAAGAACAAGCAAAAAGAGCATCCGCGATATCGGTCAGGAGGTAGGATATAAGGATACAGCTTATTTCTGCCGGAGGTTCAAGATGATGTTTGGTATACCTGCAGGCAAAATGAGGCGGCGCGAATCACTGATGAATGTCTGATTTGCCCCGTGCATTGATAGATTCTTTTTTATCCGCAATGTCGGCGATTTTGGCCGGATCTTTCTCCAGAATATTTCCTATGACGACAATGTCGGCACCTGACTCATATGCCTTTTCAGCCTGATATTCATTGCGAATACCACCTCCTACAATAATGGGGATATCGGTGTGACTGCGAACTTTCTGGATCACATGCTGTGGTACAGGCTTTTCAGCGCCACTTCCTGCTTCAAGATAAAGCATCTTCATCCCTAGCATTTCACCGGCAATGGCTGTAGCAATCACAAGTGATACCTTATCCGATGGGATGCTTTTGGTGTTTGAAATATACGAAACACTCGTTTCGCGATCATCTCCAATAAGAATATAGCCCGTAGAAACTATTTCAAGGCCGCTTTTGCGTAATAAAGGCGCTGCAATCACATGCTGGCCAATCAAATACTCCGGATTGCGGCCGCTGATCAGTGACAGCATCAGCAGAGCATCGGCCTTTTGCGAAATCTGCAGGTTATTACCCGGAAAAAGCACCACCGGAATATTAATATTTTCCTTTACATATTCGACAACCTCATCAAAATTAGTGGTGGTAATGAGGCTGCCACCGATAAATATGAAGTCTACTTTGGCTTCAATACAAATATTGAGCAGTTTCGAAAGGTCGCCTTTCGATGCAATCTTGTCAGGGTCGATAAGTACAGCTAACGCCTTTCGGTTTGATTTTTTTAAGTTAATCGCTGAGTTCAGTATCATCCTCGTGGGTGGTTCCTGTTTTTTCTAGCCTGTTTCTGATTAATGCTGAAAGTAATAATATAGCTTCCTGACCCAGTAAAGAGGCAGTGGAAGAACCTGTGCCTGTACCGTGTTCCTGGTCTTTTATCTCCCTTTTCATAAGTTGATATACCAGATACCCACCGGTGATCGCGCCACCAACAAATAGTGCCGCCTTTGTCCAGGTGCTTCTATCTTTCAACAGCTCCCTGATTTCATTTTCATTGATTTCAGTCTTTTTCTCCATGATGTTCGCCGTTTTTATTCTGATTTAATGCCATCATCATAATCAATCCCAACAAAAGATAAAAGCCTGCTACAATAAAGAATCCCACAAATCCACTATCCAGCAGCTGGTTGAGATAAAGGGAAACTGCAATATTGATGAATAACAACGCCATAACAAAGGTTATGCCCACTATAAGCGCCATTACGGCCTTTTTCATCCACCGGGTAAGCTCTTCTTTAATTTCTTCCCGAATGCGCTCAATGATGGCCTCAAAAAAATGTTGGATCTGCTCAGCCAGTTTATCAAATCCCAGTAGGGCAAAAATTTTATCTAGAATCATGACCTAATATAGGTATTTTTAATGATCAGAATGATTTATAAAGATAAATCAGCAGAAACGGAATAAGAAAAAACAGCAATAGAATATAGATAAAGCCCACAAAACGGTTTTTCATCGTGAGCTTACCAAATTTACTTGCGGCTACGATCAACATTTCCCTGAGCCAGGGGATAGCCAGAAATAGTGAAACGCATAATACGTTAAAAATTAAATGCGTAAATGCCAGGCTTAATGCCGCCTGAGATCTGAATATTGCAACGAGAAATGCTGTGATAGTCGTACCGATATTCGCTCCCATGACGAAGTAAAAAGCCTGCTGAAGCCGTATCCTGCTGGTAGCTACAAAGGGAACTACCAGGGAGGTTGTAATGCTGCTTGACTGAATTCCGGCAGTGATCAGGGTGCCCCATCCAAGTGAGGCCAGTGGCTTACCAAAAAGGTAATTTGAAATAACATTTTCCGATTTACCTACCATCCATTGATAGATGTAATTTGAAAATAGCTTTATACTGCCAAAAAGAAAGCCAAAGGCCAGTAGGAATAGTATCAGTGGGTAATCGATAAATTCGACCAGCGCTTTGGTATACGGTGCAAAACGGAAATGAAAAGCGATTTCGTTGCCTGCACCTGTTTGTAAGCTGTTCGTCATCAGGTCTGCCGTCCAGATGGATATCTTCGACAATAGCTTGTAGGTGATCTCAAGCGGAAGGAATATAAGTGTTGCGAAAATGTTGAAAAAATCATGAATGACACCTCCGGAAATGGCTTTCCTGAATTCCTTTTTATCTGTGATAAAACCCAGTGATACGATAGTAGAAGTTAATGACGTACCAATATTGGCTCCCATCACCATAGGAACTGCATTTGCTACGGTAATACTGCCGGAGGCAACTGCTGCTACCGCCAGTGAAGTAGTGGTGCTGCTGCTTTGGATCAGAGCGGTAGCCAGTAGTCCGATGAAAAATGAAATAAAGGGGTTAGAGGTTACCTCAATAATGGACGAAGCTGCATCTTTGCCAAGGTGAATAAAAGAGTCACCCATCAGCTCGATAGCAAAAAAGAAGACGTAAAGAATCAGCAGAAGTTGGAATATCCTCTTTACCATGGGTTTAGTTTAGGGTGCGAAATTAACAGGCATTCGTTAATAAAGTATAAGATCAGAATCAAGGTATTATTAACATTTACTTAAAAGCTGTAAAGGTAAATAGGCAATAAACTGAGTTTTTTGTTTATTGCAAGCGCAAAAGTATGAATCTGTTAACAATTATTTAACATTAGGGTCTATTAAACGTTTCCTACCTTTGCACTTCGTAAAAATGACCAGTCTTCTTTGATGAGTTTTATTTCCCGGGTAACACAGTTTGGACAAAAGCAGGCATTTTTTCTTGTCATCATTTCGACTTTGTTTATAATTGCCGCGCTGGTGTATCCCTATCCCGGGCTGGCGATGTGGTTTGGGTTTACAGTAGCTGCATTTTCAGCAGTATCCAATGACAGTATCCAGACCATAGGGACCTTTATTGCATCAAATTCAAATCGGCCCTGGTACGCCCTCTGGCTCTTTATTGGCACCCTCTTTCTTATTACGGTTATTTTCAGCTGGATACGTTACGATGGCGATGTCACTACGGGCCGTCTGCTTACTGAGACAGCCAGTGGTGAGCTGGCCTTTCCCCAGCCTGATCAGTTCAATTATCTTCAGGTAGCAGCACCCATATTTCTGTTGATCATCACCAGGCTGAAAATGCCGGTTTCCACGACATTTTTATTGCTATCCAGCTTTGCTATTACGCCCGGAGCAGTTACCTCAGTGATTGGCAAGAGTATAACAGCCTATATAATTGCTTTTGTATCCGGCTTTGTGGTATGGTTGCTTATCACCCGGTTGACACGAAAATATTTTAAGGGTGAGCCACGACTTATCTGGGTAGTGATGCAGTGGATCACCAGTGGTACGTTGTGGTCGGTTTGGATCATGCAGGATGCTGCCAATATTGCTATTTTTCTTCCTCGTCGCCTTGGTATCATACAGCTGATGGTTTTCTGCGGCGTTATTTTTGCCGGTTTAGGGCTGATTTTCTTTCTGAAGGGTGATCGTATTCAGGAGATTGTGAATGAAAAGAACGGAGTACGCGATATACGATCTGCAACGCTTATAGATTTTGTGTACGCCTGTATCCTGATTTATAAATTATTTATCAGTACCATACCGATGAGTACGACATGGGTATTTATAGGATTGCTTGGAGGAAGAGAGCTTGGAATACGGGTATTCGAACGGATTACGGGTGACTTTGGTGAAAAGGGTATCCGTAATGCCTTATATTTACTTTTTAAAGATCTTGGCCTTGCCTTTATCGGGCTGGTGATCTCCATTCTGATCGCTGCAGGCGTCAACCCTGAATTCAAAAGCGAAATATTTAAGTTGTTCTAGTTGTTCAGACGCTGAATAGCCAGCCAGGCCATAAGCCCGGGGCCGATGTTCAGGGCATCTTCATCAATATCAAATGTCGGGGTATGAACAGAAGAAACAATTCCTTTTTCTTCATTACGTGTGCCCAGACGGTAAAAGCAGGCCGGAGCCTCATGGGTATAATAGGCAAAATCCTCTGCTGCCATCCAGATATCCAGTTCGATAACATTTTCCTCGCCCAGGTATTCTTTGGCGGTGTCCATAGCAAAGGCTGTCAGCTGTTCGTCGTTTTTAAGAAACGGATACCCGTTCACAATATTCACTTCACATTCGCCGCCCATACCTGACGCTATGGATGTCACCATATGGCGTAGTTTATTCAACGCCTCAAAACGCCATTTTTCATCCAACGTTCGGAATGTTCCTTCAATTTTTACTTCATTCGGTATGACGTTGGTGGCTCCCTCCGCTATCACTTTGCCAAAGGAGAGGACAGAAGGCATCCGTGGGTTAGCCATGCGGCTTACCAGCTGCTGTGCTGCCGTGATGATATGCGCAGCGATCAGCACAGGATCAATATTACGCTCAGGCATGGCGCCGTGCCCGCCTTTTCCCTTAACTGTAAGGTAAATTTCATCGGCACTGGCCATGTATACACCTTTTCTGAACCCTACTTTACCGGTAGGAATAAATGGCATCACATGTTGCCCGAATATAGATTCTACGGCGGGGTTGCTAAGGCCACCATCTTTGATGATCAGGGGTGCCCCACCGGGGGCCTTTTCTTCAGCTGGCTGAAAAATAAGGCGTACAGTGCCATTCAACCTTGATTCAATATTTTTTAAAATGCTGGCAACGGTGAGGAGAGAGGCGCTGTGCACATCATGGCCACAGGCGTGCATCACGCCTTCGTTGGTCGACCGATAGGGCACGTCGTTGGCTTCTTTAATAGGGAGTGCATCTATATCAGCCCGCAGGGCAATTGTTTTTCCTCCGTCTTTACGTCCAATTTCTGCTATTACGCCCGTATTCGCAATTTTTTTCACTGAGGTTATGCCCAGCTTATCAAGCTCACTTAAGATAAAGGACTGCGTGTTGTACTCTTGAAAAGAGAGTTCAGGATATGCGTGCAGATGCCTACGGATGGTTATCGCCTGCTGGTGGGAGTTCGCTGCCAGCTCCTTAATTTCACTTGGACTAATCACTTCAGTTAATTTCTATACGTTCGGGGATAATAATGGCGTTTGGGTAGATTTCCCTCACTTTAGCATAAACACGCTGTACGTCAATACGTTCCGTAAAACGGCCCATTTTTACTTTGTATACCGGTGGATCAAAATCTGAATAGGGTCTGAATTCTCCGTAAAGCCTATACATTTCATTCAGTGCCTCTTTGGCTTTTTGTTGGCTGTTACCGGTATATACCTGAATCGAATATCCGTTGATATATTTCAGGTTCTCACGGGTGTAGGCAGTAAGGCTGTCCAGCTGGGCATTCAAAATGGATTTTATGTGATGCTCAGGAGCAGGTATTTCCAATGTTTCCGCTGCCGTATCAGTCTGTGTAGATGTATTTGATGCCGGTGATGGCCTCAGTTTGGAAAGATCCTCATAATAGGAAGGTGTATCGGCTGTTGTTTTAGACGAAGTGGTTGAGGTGCGCGAGGCACATCCACCCAGCATAACCATCAGTCCTGCTGCTATTATTAGTTTTCCACTACCACGCATCTGTTATTGAATAGATCTTCTTCTACTGCCTTAAATTTAACATCTTTTTTCACGGTGCCATCAGTATACTGAACGGTGACTCGATCATTTCGGCCGTATTTTTTATCTGATTTTGCGGGCATCTGCTTTTCTGCAGGCGGCCTGTTGCCTCTGCCCCGGTCGAATGCAGAGCGTGTTTCTTCCTTCTCCTCGTTGTACCGCTGCCGGGCAAGCTCACGGGCCTCCTGGATGTCTGCCGGTTGTTGTTGCGGAAGGTCAGCTTTCATGAGGAAGGATGTGATTTCGTTGTTGATACGCGAAGTGAATCGTTTAAACATTTCAAACGCCTCAAACTTGTAAATCAGCAATGGATCTTTTTGCTCATACACTGCATTTTGTACCGATTGCTTCAGGTCGTCCATTTCCCTGAGATGCTCTTTCCACGCCTGGTCGATGAAGGCAAGGGTGCTATATTTTTCCATGCCACGTATCAGGTTCAGTCCATGGGATTCCACTGCCTTGTTCAGGTCGCAGATGACGCCGAGTGTTTTCTTACCGTCTGACATGGGCACCTGAATATTCTTTACAGTGGCACCGCGGTTTTTCTGCACTTCCTTAAATACATGGGCTGACCTGTCGCGGATGATTTTATTCTTTTCACGGTAATGTGTAAGTGCCTTATTAAAAAGCGTTTGTGTAAGCACATCATTGGACATTGCCTTCAGATCATCCTCTGAGATATCTACATCGATGCCGAGGGTGCTCAGGCAGTTAAGCCGAAAGCCCTCATAATTCATGGTGGCCATTGTGTCATTGGCAATCTCTTCGCAGACATCATAGAACGTATTCAGGACATCTACTTCAAGGCGGTCTCCGTACAGGGCATTCTTGCGCCGTGTATAGATCACCTCCCGTTGCGAATTCATCACATCATCGTACTCCAGCAGACGCTTTCGGATACCAAAGTTGTTTTCTTCCACCTTTTTCTGAGCGCGTTCGATCGACTTTGTGATGGCCCCTGCCTGTATCACTTCTCCTTCTTTAAGGCCAAGGCGGTCCATCAGTTTGGCCATCCTGTCGGAGCCGAAAAGGCGCATCAGGTTATCTTCGAGGGATACAAAAAACTGACTGGAACCCGGATCTCCCTGACGTCCGGAACGTCCCCGCAACTGACGATCTACACGTCGTGACTCGTGTCGTTCTGTACCTATGATGGCAAGACCTCCTGCTGCCTTTGATTCCGGAGTAAGCTTAATATCGGTACCACGACCGGCCATGTTCGTAGCGATGGTCACGGTGCCGGGCTTACCCGCTTCTGCTACCACTTCTGCTTCACGCTGATGTTGCTTGGCATTCAATACCTGATGTTTGATTTTGCGCAGGTTAAGCATGCGGCTTACTACTTCCGATATCTCTACGGAGGTGGTACCCACAAGCACAGGCCGGCCGGCTTCAGTCAATTCCACTATTTCATCAATGACGGCATTAAACTTTTCCCGGGCCGTTTTATACACTTTATCATTCTGGTCGCTGCGTACAATGGGGCGGTTAGTAGGTATTACCACTACATCCAGCTTATATATCTCCCAAAGTTCTCCTGCTTCTGTTTCAGCAGTACCGGTCATACCGGCGAGCTTGTGATACATCCGGAAATAGTTTTGCAGCGTAATGGTGGCGTATGTTTGGGTTGCATCCTCAATCTTCACATTTTCCTTTGCTTCAATAGCCTGATGCAGCCCGTCAGAATATCTTCTGCCGTCGAGCACACGCCCAGTCTGTTCGTCCACTATCTTGACCTTACCATCTGCGATAATGTATTCTGTGTCTTTTTCAAAAAGGGTATAGGCTTTGAGCAGCTGGTTTACCGTATGAATACGTTGTGCCTTTGCTGAGTAATCCTTAATGATCGCATCTTTCTTAACAATTTTATCTTCATCATCCAGGCTTTGGTCCTGTTCTATCTGGGAAACAGCAACGCCAATATCAGGCAGGATAAAGAAGTTGGGGTCCTCACCGGTTTTGGTAATATTTTCCAGACCCTTTTCGGTGAGTTCAATGTTGTTATTTTTTTCATCGATGGTGAAAAGGAGGGGCTCATCCGCCTCAGGCATCATCTTGGAGTTATCCTGGAGGTAGAAGTTTTCTGTTTTCTGAAGCAAAGCCCGAATACCCGTTTCACTGAGGTATTTTATCAAAGGCTTGTACTTAGGTAAACCGCGAAAGGCACGAAACAATGCCAGTCCGCCTTCTTTAGTGTCTCCTGCGGCAATTTTCTTTTTCGCATCAATGAGAAACTGGCTGATCAGCTTTTTCTGCTCCTCTACCAGTTTGGCGATACGTGGTTTCAGCTCATAGAATTCATGCTCATCTCCTCTAGGTACAGGACCGGAGATGATAAGTGGTGTACGTGCCTCGTCAATCAACACAGAGTCAACCTCATCAATGATCGCATAGTGGTGTTTGCGCTGAACCAGCTCCCGTGTGTCGCGGGCCATATTATCACGCAGGTAGTCGAAACCAAACTCATTATTGGTGCCATAGGTGATGTCTGCGTTATAGGCAGCTATCCGTGCTTCAGAACCTGGCTGGTGTTTGTCAATACAATCGACAGTAAGGCCATGAAATGCAAACAGCGGGGCGTTCCATTCGGCATCCCGAAGGGCAAGGTAATTGTTGACAGTCACGATATGCACTCCACGTCCTGCTAAAGCATTCAGGAAAGCAGGCAATGTCGATACAAGGGTTTTTCCTTCACCTGTGGCCATTTCGGCGATCTTTCCGGTATGCAAGACGACACCACCAATAAGCTGCACATCATAATGGATCATATTCCACGTAATATCATTGCCTGCAGCTTTCCAGGTATTGCCCCACACCGCTTTATCTCCTTCAATGGAAACAAAATCACGTGTCTGGGCCAGCATTTTGTCATGCATGCTGGCATTTACCTTAAGTCCTTCGTTTTCTGCAAACCGGCGGGCTGTTTCCTTCACCACGGCAAATGTATCGGGCAGTACATCCAGGAGGATTTTCTCCAGCTCCTCGTTTCGCTTTTCTTCAAGGCTGTCAATCTGGTTGAAGATAGCCTCTTTTTCCTCAAGCGGAAGCTCCTCATTGTCCTCTACCTTTTGCGTGAGCTTTGCAATCTCATCATCGATTTCCTTGAGCCGGGTTGAGATGTCATCTTTTATTGCGGCAGATTTCGCCCTCAGCTCATCGTCTGAAAGAGAGGAAAGGGTCGCATATATTTTATTGGTAGCCTCCACATAAGGCATTATACCTTTAATATCCTTTTCGGATTTTGAGCCAAATATTTTTGACGCAGCTTTGGAAATAAAATTCAGCATAATAGTAGCTTAAATCTCTAGGGTTCCTTCAAATACCTTTTCGGCAGGTCCACAAAGATAAATATCCGTGATGTGATTCGAAGACCTTTCGTTAAAATCTACAGTAAGATGTCCACCTTTTGTTTCAACTTCGATATGATTCATGCCTTTTTGCAGTCCATACCCTATAGAGGCTCCGGTAACACCTGTACCACATGAGAACGTTTCATTTTCGACACCTCGTTCATAAGTACGCACTTTTATTTTGCCCGCATGTAGTTCCTCTATAAAATTGACGTTGGTCCCACCGGGTTGATACTTCGCATTATATCGTACGAGGCGTCCTTCCTGTATGACATCGATATCATCCACATCACCGGAATAGATGAGGACGTGTGGAGATCCGGTGTTGATGAAGGAAATCCGACTGTTTTCCGTCTCCATTTCTTGCACATCGCGCATCGATACCTGCACTTTTTTATCCATTACTTCTCCCGTATGCACACCATCAATAGCAATAAAGCGGGTGTCAGGCCCTATGATACCCTGATCAAAGGCGAATTTTACGGCACACCGGGCACCATTACCACACATGCTTTGCGAACCATCAGGGTTGTAGAATTCCATTTCAAAATCTGCATCCGGGGTCGGGCTGATGAGTATCAGGCCATCAGATCCGATACCAAAACGGCGGGTACATATTTGCTGTATCACATCCTTTGACAGGCTGACGCTGCCATCGATGTTGTTGATCATGATGAAGTCGTTGCCCGTGCCGTGATATTTATGAAAATGTAAGGTCACAGTGTATTAGAAACGAGGGTTGCGAAGCCAAGGTTAAGCCTGAAATAAAAAAAGCCGTCGGTTGTGACGGCTTTGATGAGATTTATAATTTTTCTTTGATACGTGCCGATTTTCCTTTTCGACCTCTCAGGTAGAATATTCTTGCTCTTCTCACCTTACCTTTTCTTACCAGGTCGATCTTCTCTATAGCAGGTGATGCGATAGGGAAAATACGCTCTATACCTACACCATTGGATACCTTTCTTACGGTGAAGGTTTCTCCAAGCGACCCTTTGCTTCTTCGCTGAATTACCGTTCCCTGGAACTGCTGAATTCTTTCCTTATTACCCTCACTGATCTTCACATGTACATTTACAGTATCACCAGGACCAAAATCAGGATACTTTGAGATGGCCTCTGTGTATTCTGATCCGAGATATTTTTTTATTAGGTCGCTCATCGTTATTTTCAATTTTGGAAAACGAGGTGCAAATATAGATAAATTATTGATACTGACCAATAGTCAGCTGTTTTTCGAAAATAAATCTGGTCGTAATTTTTTTGTGCGTTCGATGGCTTTTTCTGTGCGCCATTCTTCAATTTTCGCTTCATGTCCGCTCATCAGTATTTCGGGAACACGCCATCCCTTGTACTCTGCCGGGCGTGTATAGACCGGAGGAGCCAGCAGATGATCCTGAAAGGAGTCGGTAAGGGCACTGGTTTCGTCTGAAAGTACACCGGGTATCAGCCTGCCAATGGCATCGATCAGCAGTACAGCCGGTAGCTCACCTCCGGAAACGACAAAGTCACCCACCGATATTTCACGGTTGATAAGATGTTCGCGTACGCGATGATCTACGCCCTTGTAATGTCCTGCCAGAATAATAATATTCTCGCCGAGAGAGAGCTGATTGGCCACCTGCTGATTCAAGGTATCACCGTCAGGCGTCATGTATATCACCTCATCATAACTCCTTTTATCCTTCAGTTGATCAATACACTGTGCAATAGGTTCGATCATCAGCACCATGCCGGCACCCCCGCCATACTGATAGTCGTCGACGCTTTTATATTTATCAGTTGCATAATCGCGGAGGTTATGCACCACTACCTCCAGCAGGCCTTTATCCTGCGCACGCTTCATGATAGAGTGGTTCAGCGGACTTTCCACCAGGGCGGGAACACATGTGATCAGATCAATTCTCATCTGTGTAAATTTCGAGTAAACCATCCGGAATAAACAGGTGGAGCTGTCTATTCTTTTTATCCACTTTTTGAATGATGCCGTCTGATATTGGCACCAGCACTTCTTTTCCTTTATGTTTTATCTCGAACAGCTCATTTCCGGGCAGGTCTATTACGGCCTGCACGGGACCTATCGGTTGACGATTTTGGTCAAACACATCAAAGCCTATGATTTCATGATAATAAAACCTGTCACCTTTCAGCACAGGCAGGAGACTTTCGGGCAGATAGAGCTTTGAACCTGTCATGTCCTCTGCTGCTTCACGGCTTTCTACGCCTTCCAGCGAAAGTGTGGCATAACTGCCCTGAATTTGTATGGAGAGAATAAAAAAAGGAATCAGTTCTTTGTTGGCTTTATTTTCAACAAGCACTGATTCCAGTGTGGTATATGATTCAGGATGATCGGTATCCATAAAGGCTACCAATTCGCCCTTTAATCCTTTAGCCTTTGTGATATAGCCCCATTCAAAACAAGAAGACTTATCAAACATGCGGAGGAGATTAGTCCTCTTTCTTTTCTTCTACCGCTTCAGCTTCAGCCTTGGGCTCTTCTTCAGTTTCAGCCTTGGGCTCTTCGGGTTGTGTTTCCTCGGTGCCCGCTTCGTCTGCAGATGCTTCAGCTGTTACATTCTCCTCTGCCTGTGCTTCTGCAGTTTCGTTATTTTCAGCAGTTTCTTCCTCAGGAGCGGCTTCAGCTGCGGCAGCTTCTTCTGCTTTTTTCAGTTCTGCAGCGCGGGTTTCCCTGATTTTACGTTCAGCTTCGAGGCGGGCTTTTCTTTCAGCTTCCTTCTTGCTTGTAATGCCTTCAACCTTGGTTGAAATCTTTTTGTCTTTGCTCTCTTTCCATTCGTTGAATTTGGCATCTGCTTCCTCCTGTGTAAGGGCACCTTTGTTTACCCCTATCTGAAGATGTTTTTTGAGCATTATGCCACGGTACGAAAGCATTGCACGTACGGTATCTGTAGGTTGTGCTCCTTTCAATACCCAATCCAGTGCTTTATCGTCATTCAATACGATAGACGCAGGGTTGGTATTGGGATTGTAGGTACCCAGTTTTTCAATAAAGCGACCATCACGTGGTGCTCTGGCATCGGCTACGACCAAGTCGTACATTGCCAGTTTCTTTCTTCCTCTTCTTGCTAATCTGATTTTTACTGCCATGTGTTTACTAAAGTTTTTGTCTTGGAACTCGTCCAAATTGTAAAACAGGGTGCAAAGATATATTAAAACATTGAATATCCAGCACGTTAGATTAAATAAGACAACAAATACGTCACAATAGTTTAAAAGTCGTCAGAATTCATTCCGGCGACGGGCCAGATTATACCGCAGGGCCAGTTCAATAAAATCTGTATGGCGATCATTGAGGGTATTTTCAAATGATTCCCTCCTTCGTACATAAGTCAGGTCAAGGAATACATTATGAAACGGCATGAATGTGAGGGTGACATCACTGTACATCAGGGATGTAAAGATGCCCTGTGTGGTAAAATTGCCAAACTCACGGGGTCTGCCTTCGGAATAATCTTTCAGCACTTCCTTCCCCCAGTTGACGCCGGTGGTATCGCTGCCATATGCTGCCATGATCAGGCGTGCGTCGAGGGTTAGGTTTCTGAAGGGGCGATAGCGAAGGGCGTATACCATTTCCCTGAAATTAGCACCCAGCGGATGCGCCAGCGGCTGATTGTAGTGTGTGTAGCTTGTGATCAGCTCATTTTGCCCGGTAAAAAAGGTATGGGCATATAAATAAGGTCTTGCGAAATTAGCTTCGGCCTGCAAATCCAGGGTAGGGATGCCAAAGGCGTCGATATATTTAAGGCCCAGCTGTCCGCCATATTTATTGGCCCACCATCCGTTTCGTTCTCTCAGGTTAGAAAGTAAAAATTCATCCAGCACAAACTGTCCGTAGAGTGAAAACCGGGACAGGAAGTCCCACCGGAAATCAGCTCCAACCAGGGCATTGTCACGGCTGCCATTCTGATGCTCTACGGCACGATAAAAAATAATAGGATTCAGGTATGGCAAATAGAAGCCATCTGTCCCGAATACAATCGATTCAAAAAGGCCGATACGCAGATTTTTCAACAGGTTGATGCTCAGATAATGCATTGCCATATATTTATTGGGCACATCGGACAACGGTGATGGTGAATCTGGCTTCATCAGAGTGAAGATGTTCACATAGTTGAGCTTCCAGACGCGGGTATCGATTTTGCCAAACATATAATTGCTGGTGAAGTCACTGATCAGCATAGAGCGAATGCCATCGCCAAGAAACAGACGGTCGTAGCCTGCCTGCACATTAATATGTTTGCTTGCATTAAAAGATACATAGCCACGAACATGGAAAAAATCCACGCTGTCGGCGGAGCGGAAGGTCTTCCAGAACCCTTCATGCGGCACGGCATCGTAGGCTGAAGTGAAATCGCGCACATATCCCGGGAAGAGTGCCTGATTTTCACCTATATAAGAGTAAAACCCGATTTTGTCATCAATTTGTCCATGTATTTCCGCTGCGCGGGTATTGATGATAGGTCGGAGGCCCCCCTGACGTTCGTCGCCATAGGCGAGGTGCAGTCCCGGGTTGAGGTGAAGCTGAAAACCGGGTGTATTGACATAATAAAAATCCGGTCTGTTCTGATAAAAAAGGTTAAAAACGCCGGGAGCAAGGCTTGCAGTATCATCAACCCAATCCCGGTTGTCGGCCCTAAGGTATTCGAGCTCACCTGTATGGTCTTCAGCGTTCAGTTCGTTGAGGAACAGCCCGATGTTTTTACGCTGCAATGGCTTCAATGTACTGTTGAAATGCTGGCTGAACGCCCCGTTTTTTATTTCAAGCCTGTCAATCTGATGATAGTAATAATCATTCAGCGGAACGAAAGCACTCTGTGCCAGTGTCGCATACGATATGAAGAAAAGCGCAGAAAATAGATGTTTCACTTCGCTAATTAATAATATTTATCTCATCCTCTAACCCAATTTTCGACCAATACGTCACATGCCTGTATAAAAAGGCGAAAATTTAAATTAATTTTATTGCCCAGGTTGCTAAAGCTCAGGATAGTGTGTACATTTGCAGTCCTTTTCGAAACAGGAGCAGAAAATGAAAAAAGATATACATCCCGAGTACAAAGAAGTAATTTTCCAGGACATGTCAAGTGATTTTTCATTCATGACGCGTTCTACCATGTCATCGAGTGAAACCATCAAGTGGAAAGATGGTAAGGAATACCCGTTGATAAAGCTTGAAGTAAGCTCAGCTTCACATCCTTTCTACACCGGTAAGAAGATCTTCCTTGATACGGCAGGTCGTGTAGAGAAATTCAAGCAGAAATACGCGAAAAAGAAATAATCCGAAAGAACTTCATACAAAAGTCTCCTACCTCGGGAGACTTTTTTAATTTTAGGCCATGACGATCATACTCTTTGATCATTTTGATGATTGGCAGCACCAATTACCACTTACCCTTACCCGGCCCGTTGCCAACCTGAGGGTAGGGCATTACACCATTGATGAAAAATGGGCACGTGTGCTCGGCGTGCCGTGCAGTTATTTATGTGAGGATTACCTGTCCGAGCTTTTCCCACCGGACTACTCAGATGATAACCTATATGTACGATCCTCGCTGCTCCCGGGCTTAGGCATGGCACATCAGCTAAAAAGCCTGCAGTATGAACAGGCTCTGATGAGTGATGACGGCTTACTGGCCTTTCGTTCAGCTTCAAAGCTTAGCCTGCAGGAGCTGAGAGAGCTGTCTAATGTGAATTTCATCCATTTTTCAGATGAATATCAGCTATGTGACCGCCCGTGGAAGATCTATCAATGGAATGGCGATCAGATCCGTTTTGATGTATCACTGGGTGATTTTGACCACCTGAGTGAAGAAGACCAGCTTGGCAACACCATCATTGAGCCTGCGCATGTATACCTCGGCAAGGGAGTAAAAATGCGTGCAGCTATCATAAATGCCGAAAACGGTCCTGTCATACTGGATGACTACACTGAAATACAGGAAGGGGCTATCATCAGAGGTCCGTTTGCTGCCGGGAAGCATGCCGTGGTAAATATGGGTGCAAAAATACGCGGTGACTCTACCATCGGCCCGTACGTAAAGGTGGGTGGTGAAGTCAGTAACAGCGTGATTTGGGGCTACAGCAACAAAGGACATGATGGGTTTATCGGCAATACGGTAATTGGTGCGTGGTGCAACCTCGGGGCAGATACCAATACATCCAATTTAAAAAATACGTATGGGGATATCAGCCTCTACTCCTATGCCACACAAAAGATGGAAGATACCAGTTTACAATTTTGCGGCACAGTTATGGGCGACCACGTCAAGACATCCATCAACACCATGCTCAACAGCGGGACATCGATCGGTGTAGGATCCAATATTTTCGGATCCGGGTTTCCACCCAAGTTCATACCCTCCTTTGCGTGGGGAGAAGGGGGGCCGGCCTCAATGGACTGGCAAAAATTTCTGCTGATAGCGGAAAGGACGATGTCTCGTCGCCATGCAGACCTCACCCCGGCGCTCATCAGGATGTATCAACATATTTACAATACACTATGAGGTTTTCGGACATTCCGGGGCTGGATAATATCAAAAGCACATTAACCGACCTTACGGACAGGGAAAATATTCCTCATGCGCTGCTTTTTAATGGAAAAGAGGGCTATGGCCACCTCGCGCTGACATTGGCCTTTCAGCAATACCTTACCTGCGGCAACCGTCAGAACGGGGATGCATGCGGCACTTGCCCTGCCTGCTCGCAGGCTTCCAAGCTTGTACACCCTGATCATCACTTTATATTTCCCGTCTCCAACACCAAAAAAACCACCGGCAAGGAGGCTGTAAGTCAGGCCTTTCTTCCTGAATGGCGCGAGTGGCTGGCTGGCAATCCTTATGGTGCACCGGCTGACTGGGCTTCTTTTGCAGGTTTTGAAAACAAGGAAATGAATATCGCAAGGGAAGAAAACTATGCTATTGTGCGTGCACTTTCAGTTACTTCCTTTTCAGGCAAATACAAGACCATGACCATTTGGCTGCCTGAATATATGCACCCCTCCACTTCTAACGGTATCCTGAAAATTCTCGAGGAGCCGCCGGAGCGTACCATATTTATACTGGTAACAAATGACAGCGACCGGTTGCTGGCTACCATTACCAGCCGCACTCAGATCATAAGCGTACCTGCTTTCCATCCTGACAATGTGGCCTCTTATCTTCAAAATAAAGGAGTGGAGCAGGCCAAGGCGCTGGAGGTCGCATCACTAAGTGAGGGTAGCATATCCCGTGCTTTGATGATGCTGGATGAAACTGACGACCAGACACATGATATTTTCCGACGATGGATGGTCCTTTGCTTCAAGCGTGACATCGAAGGCCTTATTCAATTCAGTGAGGAGTTTCAGCGCTATTCGAGGGTAATGCAGAAATCCGTACTTGTGTATGGCCTTGCCGTATTCCGGGAAAGCATCATCGCCCTGCATAAAGGAGAGAAAGTGCATCATTTCCCGAAGGAACGCGTTGAATGGGTTGGGAAGTTTGCCTCGACACTTTCCCTGGCTTTTATAGAAGATGTACAGCAAATGCTGAATGAGGCAATTTATCACATCGAAAGAAATGCCAATCCTAAAGTTATGATGACAACCCTTTCTTTATCCATATCTAAAAAATTTAACAGCTGATGCGCATTAAGATTGGTACCAGGAAGAGTGAGCTGGCCATGTGGCAGAGCCGCTGGGTAGCAGAGCAGTTACAAAAGCACGGCCATGAGGTGGAGTTTGTGACCATGGACTCGATAGGCGACAAGCAGCTGCAGACATCTATTGCCGAGATCGGGGCAAAAGGCGCTTTTACGCAGGAGCTGGAAGATATGCTGGCCAGCGGGGAGGTTCATATTGCCGTTCATAGTGCCAAAGACCTGCCGTCCAGTCTGCCCGAAGGGTTTGAAATACTGGCTGTATCTCCGCGTGAAGAAAGCCATGATGTGCTGGTAAGCCTGAAAAAGAAATCGATTCAGGAAGTAAAGGTCATTGGCACTGCGTCGGTCCGCAGGACGGCTATGCTCAAACATTTTTATCCGGATAAAAAGACAGTAGTGGTGCGCGGCAATCTGCAGACACGCATGAAAAAGCTTGAAGAGGGCGTATGCGATGCCTTGATGCTGGCCTATGCAGGCGTGAAGCGCATGGATTTTCATAAGCATGTCATCCACAAATTTACCGTCCATAATATGACCCCTGTTGCCGGTCAGGGAATAATTGCGGTCGAAACACACGAATCTCTTGACAAAGAAATTCAGAAGGCAGTATTTACGTCGATAAACCATGCCGAGGCAAAATACTGGCTGGACCTGGAGCGGGCATTCTTCCACCGGCTTGAGGGAGGCTGTGGACTGCCGGCATTCATCCATTGCCATGATGAATGTCCGGTAAAGGCGATAGGAGGAGTAATAGATCCGGATACAGGCTTTATGATACAGCGTACCCGTGATATTTTTGATATAAAAAGTATGGTGGCTTTCGCTGATGAGATATTGGCAGCAGGAGGAAAAGAAATTTTGGATAAAATAAAACAGGAGAAATGAAAAAAATAGTTGTTTCCATATTTATACTACTTATGATGACGCAATGTGATGAAAAATCCGACTCGCTGGTGGTGATCCATACACCCTATGGCGATATGACGGTGATGTTATATGATCAGACACCGCAGCACAAGCAAAATTTTCTGAAGCTTGCATCTGAGGGTAGTTACGATTCCACGATATTCCACAGAGTCATAAAAGGGTTTATGATACAGGGGGGCGACCTAAACCTTGTGGAGCCGAACACCTGTACCGGGACCCTTCCTGCTGAAATACGATCAGACCTCTTTCATACCAAGGGTGCCCTCGCGGCAGCCCGTCAGGGCGATCAGGTGAATCCCAAAAAAAAGTCGAGTGCCTGTCAGTTTTATATAGTGCAGGGTACACCCTTTGATACCACACAGCTTACCCAAATGGCGGAAAATAAGAAGTTTAACTACTACAACATGAAAATGCGGGAGCTGCTGGCGATGGAGGCTTACGCGGAACTGAAAGAGGAGATCATGCAGCTGCAGTCAGCAGGGGACAGGGCCGGATTACAGTCGAAGTTTATGGACTCATGGTCACTGATCGACGAAGAGTTTGGCAGCCCGGCCTATGCCAGCTACCCTTCCGATGTGAAAATGACCTATAAGGAAACCGGCGGATCGCCCCATCTTGACGGAGACTACACCGTTTTCGGTCGTGTGGTAGACGGCATGGCGGTGATCGATTCGATAGCTGCGGTGCAGACCGGCAGAGCCGATAAGCCGTTGCAGGATGTGCACATGACCATGGAAGTGGTGGTGATGAAAAAGCGAAAAATCAGCAAGGAGTTTGGTGTAGAATATACCGAAGAAGGAAATACAGCGCTGTGAAAAAACTATTGGTTACCGGCGCAAATGGATTGCTTGGCCAGAAGCTGGTAAAAAAGGTGCTGGCCGAAGGAAAATGGGAGCTATGCGCCACCGGCCGGGGTGAATGCCGAATAGAGACAGATAAGCCACTTCACTACGTATCCGCAGACCTGAGCAGTGAGTCTGCAGTGAGGGAATTGATAGCAAATGAAAAACCGGATGTGATCATTCATGGTGCTGCCATGACACAGGTTGACGACTGCGAAAAGGACAGGGATGCCTGCTGGCTGCAGAATGTGAAAGTCGTGGAGTATCTGGTAAATGCCTGTGAGGACATCCGGCCACATTTTATACATTTGTCAACGGACTTTATTTTTGATGGTACCTCCGGTCCGTACAAGGAAGACGATACCCCGAACCCGATCAGTTTTTACGGTGAAAGCAAACTCGCCTCTGAGGAGGTAGTACGGGATAGTGGTCTGGACTGGGCGATAGCCCGAACAGTGCTGGTATACGGTATCGTACCCAATATGTCGCGGTCGAATATCATACTTTGGGTGAAGAAGAGCCTGGAGGAGGGTAAGGAACTGAAGATTGTGGACGATCAGTTCCGGTCACCCACACTGGCAGAAGACCTGGCTTCAGGGTGTTTGCTGATAGCAGAGAAGGGGGCGACCGGTATTTACAATCTATCCGGCCCGGATGAGGCGCTGACCCCGTATGATATGGCGATGGCAACGGTTGATTATTTCAATCTCAACGGCTCGCTTATTACCAGGGCAGACAGTTCGACTTTTTCACAACCTGCCAGGCGTCCTCCTAAGACGGGGTTTGATATTTCCCGGGCCAGAAAAGAGCTGGGTTATGCACCCCATAGTTTTAAGGAGGGGATTGCGATATTGGCCGGTCAGATATCGCAGTGAGGCAGTTGCCTTATGCCGACAACGCGGATGGTGGTACAGACGGGGCGGAAGGGGATGCAGACCGTCGGGAAGATGATAATGACAAGGCGGAAAGTCATGTAGATGAGACGGAGGGTCTTCCTGACGATCGGGAAGGCAGCCAGGACAAGGCGGAAGACAGCCAGGACAAGGCGGAAGGTAATCAGGACGGGGTGGTAGTTAATCAGGACAGGCGGGAAGACGGCGATGCCGGCCGGGAAGGTGATCAGGACAAGGCGGAAGGTGATCAGGACGAGGCGGTAGGTGATGAAGACGAGGGAGAAGGTGGTCAGGAGGAGGGGTTAGTATTTATATGCATCTATCGCCACTTTTCGCTATATGTCGCATAAATGTACTAAACTGCTATATTAAAAGACCATAGACAATTCTGGCAAGAGAGCTATATTTTCCTGTAAATCCATTTTTTTAAGTATGTTAGCCAAAGGCTGAACTGAATTCTGCCTGGAAATCTTTAATACAGCAGCAGATCACGTAGGTGTCTTTAAAAGCCAAAACCACACCTCCTCCATCCACCTGATTACTTCAGATCATACCGGCATATTCGGCTTCGTCAAAGCCTAGTGCCAGCACCTTGCCATCTCGCTCGATAAGGGGTCGACGGATCATGCTGGTTTTCTGCATCAGCATTGCCAGTGCTCCTTCCTTCGTTTCGGTCTGCTTTTTTTCTTCATCCGTCAGCTTCCGGAAGGTCATGCCCTTCTTGTTTATCAGCTTTTCCCAACCTATCTGCGCTGACCAGCTTTCCAGCTTTTCTTTCGATATGCCCCGGGCTTTGTAATCGTGAAATTCAAATTCCAGTTCATTTGCCTTCAGCCAGTCCAGTCCCTTTTTGACTGTATTGCAATTTTTGATTCCGTAAACGATCATTTTCTATACGCTATTTTTCCTCCAACAATGGTCATCTCCACTTCAGTATCCAATATCCTGTCTTCCTCTATCGTCATGATATCCTGCGATAGCACCGTGAAGTCTGCCAGCTTTCCGGATTCAATACTTCCCTTTTCATCTTCCTGAAAGGCCGCATACGCACCCCAGATGGTATATGACTTCAGCGCCTCTTCTCTGGTCATTTTTTGTTCCGGCTCATACCCCTCTTCCGGTGTACCTTCCAGTGTTTTGCGGGTGACGGAGGCATAATAGGAAGGAATCGGGTTTACAGGCTCAACAGGAGCGTCGGTGCCGTTAGCAATGTAGGCTCCGGAGTCCAGCAGGGCGCGCCACACGTAAGCTCCTTCTTTTATTCTTTTCTCTCCCAGCCTGTCAATAGCCCAGGGCCTGTCGCTGCTCATATGAATCGCTTGCATGGCGGGTATCACGCCAAGGTTGGCAAATCTGCCTATTTCTGACGGATTCAGATGCTGGGCATGTTCAATGCGGTAGCGATGGTCTTCGATATTAAAACTATCTATGGCTACTTCATACATATCGAGGTACTGGCGGTTGGTCTTATCGCCGATGGCATGCGAGCACACCTGAAATCCGGCTTCGCTCGCCAGCATGATCAGCTCACGCGCATAATCCAGCGGCAGCGTGGGAAAGCCATAATGGCCGGGGCGGTCAGAATACTCTTTGATGAGCCATGCACCTCTCGACCCTAATGCCCCGTCAGCATTGAGCTTGATAGATCGGATATCCAGCATACGGCCTTCGTCAAGGTAAAAACCTTTTTCAAACCATTCCAGCAGCAGTTCTTTATCCCATCCGGTAAGCATGGTATAAAGGCGTATGGTAAGGCTGTCCCCTTTTGCCAGGTCTACCATAAGGTCGATTACTTCACGCGGTGATCCCGCATCGTGAAACGAGGTGATGCCATTTGCCAGACACACTTCCATACCCTTCAGCAGGGCTTCTTTATTTGAGTCACGGTCTTCCGGTGGTATTATTTCACGAATCAGGTTCATGGCAGCGGGCTCTACAAAGATACCGGTCGGATTACCCAGATCATCGGTTATTACCTCACCACCTTCTTCGATTACGCGGGCAAAGGTTTCCCGGGCCAGGGGAGAGATTCCGGCCATTTCCATGGCTTTTTTATTGGCTATGGCTGCATGGCCGCTGGCATGTCGCAGAAATACGGGGTTATCAGGAGATACTTTACTCAAAGCGTCATGCAAAGGGAACCCTTTCACTACAGTTCCCGGTATGCTGTCCCATTTACTTTGATGCCATCCCCGTCCCAGTATCCACTCGCCGGGCTCTTTTTCTGCTGCTGCAGCTGCTACCATGTCGATCATTGCCTGGTAGCTGGTGGTGCCCAACAGGTCTACTTCCAGGGCGTTATATCCTATTCCCAGCAGATGGGCATGGCTTTCAATAAATCCGGGTATCACGGTTTTACCTTCAAGGTCGATTTCATTGGTTGTTTTTCCTTTGTATGATGCCATGGCCTCACTACTGCCGGTAGCCAGGATGATGCCATTTTTTATGGCGACAGCTTCGGTGACCCGGAACGAAGAGTCTACGGTGTAAATAATCCCGTTCGTAAGGATCATATCTGCTGTTTCGCCTGATTCGGTATTGCAGCTAAAAAATAAAAAGGGAATAAAAAGCAGGAAAATGTATTTCATCAGATCTCGTTGTTATTTTAGCTCTAATTAAATACCTAAATCTGAATGAAGCGAATCGTTTTTATATTTTCCTTTATCGTAGTTACCTCGGCCGCCATGGGGCAGGGGATATCCTTTTCCTATTTTTTTCCAACGGACGGTTACCTGTCCAACCCGATTTCCCCGTTTTCTATTCGCGGTGTCGGTGTCAATGTAACACGTTTTCTGAAGGTAGAGACCGGCTTTTCGCTTTATCATATGGCAGGAGTAGGTATCAGCGGACTGCCGGAAGGCTATGTTACGGATCAGCCACTGGCCGGGCCGCATTTCACTTTAATTGTACCGGGAGAGCTCGCACTTCAGTTTGGACTGGGGCCGATGCAGTTTAAATTCGGGGGTGGCCTTTTCGGTATTTACCACCTTAATCCCAGAATTAATCAGGGTAATTTTGACCGGATGCTGGTGAGCAATGAGGCAGAATATGATGTTGTGAATGCTGACCTTGAAGGAGATAATACGCTTGGCTTTGGCTGGCTGGCCGGTGGTGAGATCGCCATTGCTATATCCAGGCAGTTTGCCTTGTCGCTCGGCACTCATTTTCTGAACGGGAGCACTGCTTTCCCTCTTTCCGGCTCGGTCACTTCGGCACGTAGCGGATCTTCGGTCATACGTCAGCAGGAAGTTGTATATGACGATACACGCATAGAAACCCGCGGATGGGAGGTTTCTCTGGGCGTTACCTTTACTTCGCGTAGGTGATTTTAGTCAGCCGCTTCGTTACCCGCTCTTCTCCCCTCTCGATCTGGAAGAGGTAGGTTCCGGTTTTCAGCGCCCCCGAGCCTAACCAAAGGTTCAGGTGGAAAATATCGCTTCCCTCAAAATGCCTGACCCCGTTCATATCGTACACCACCAGCCTGTCAAAGTCAGGCTCAATGGTGAGCTGATCGGTGAATGGGTTTGGATATACAGAAAAAATGGATTCCTGGAGTTGCGTAATGGGGGGTAAATTTACTGTGATGACATTGGATGTATCGGAAGTACGCAAGTCATCGTTGGCTACGACACGGTATGTTATCATATCTTCAGTCATCTGGTCGGCTACGGTATATGCGTCATCTTCAATACCGGTGATGACCGTATCGGCACCCAATGCTGATGTGATCACAAGGTCATAGCTTAGTGCGTCATCGACACGGTTCCATACGGCTGTAAACTGATCGGGAGCGACGTTTATGGCGGGTAATGCCACCGGAGCCGAAAGCGGATCCTGCGTCACGATTTGGAGGGTAACGGAATAGTCGCTGGTGAGTGATCCATCTGTGCTGTTGACCCGGAAGAAATAGGAGGTAGATGGTGACAATTCATTTATACTGATGTTGTTGCCTGCAATGTCAGCTTCCAGCAGTATTTCCGAAAAGTCGGCATCTGAGGCCAGCTGAAAAGAATATGAAACAGACCTTGCATCACCCTCCCAGTTTATATCAAAAGATACATCGGAAATATTGAATGCGGTAAGGTTAAACGGAGGCGTGATATCCTGATTGAGACCCAGAAATATGCCTCTTCCGTGTGATGCTACTGCGAGAATACCATCGCTGCGACCGTCCAGCCAGGATACCACGTTAAAGCCGACGAGATCCTCAGCAACTAATGACCAGGTGGTATTTTCATTTTCGAGTGTGTCCGTTACATAAAGCCCGGCACTGGTGCCGGCAAAATATACCTTGCGGTCGTCAAGCTCCATAATCCATGACGACCGGATGCTGGGTCCGATGAGGCCGTCTGACCCGGTAAGGTTCCCTTCTACCGATACAAAGGACTGCCCTCCGTCACTCGAATAAAATAGCCCGTCGATATTATAATTGGAGCAGCTTACCATCAGCTCGTTTCCATCTTTTTCATTGACAGCGATGTGGTTGATGTAGCTCCCGTCTGCTGTATTGAGTTCGGTAAATGTGGGGGTGGTGTTGGTTTTCGCATCATCAAGACGGTAAACACGAGGTTTTCCGTTGTTATTTTGCGCTCCATAGTATAGCCTCGCTGCTATATCCGTAGTCGATTTAAGAGCGGTAATCCGATAATTGGCGGCCACCATACCTGCATTTTCGGTCCAGCCCTGTGTGGTATTTATCGTATTGTCTGTTACCACCGTGGTGATCTCATTATTCACCCACAGCGAAGAGCCAGCGGGGTAATACATTGTAAGCTCGTCGCTGCGGTCAATCTCAAAGGGATGGATAAACAGCTGGCCCGATGCATTGGCCGGGGCAACGTATTCGATTTCTGTAAAGGCACTGTTCCAGCGCAGCACACGTCCATTCTGTGATGAAGAGTACACAAACTCATTTCCGTAGTAGCAATGGCTGCCGTCGCCCGAGCTGAGGTCACCCAGGCTGGCAGCTGGAATCTCAAGGGTTTTGCTCAATGTAGTAATGAAGGGGCTGCCGTTGTCCTGTGTGCCACCAATCACATTAAATGTTTCGCCCGACTTTTGTATAGCCGTAGTATAAAACTGGGTGACATTAAATCCGTTGTTCAGGTCTTCCCAGCTAATCTGAGTGTCTGTAATATTGGCTTTGCTGATACCACCGTCGTGTGTTGATATCACGATGTCCGGATCATTCGGATCCCAGGTGAGGCCATGAGAATCCGGATGGTGGTTGCTGTAGAGGAAGTTAGGTTCATTTGCGCCATTGCCATACCCTCCGATCCATGCGTTGGCAGGATCATCATTCAGGCTGGCAAAGCCTTCGGTACTGCGGTACAGGTTGGTGCCACCGATAAGCACAACGTTAGGGTCATCCGGTTTCACGCTTATGACCATATTGTAGTCACCCTGAGTATTCATATCGCCCAGGGACCCGCCAAAATTCGGGATATTGGCAGTGCGGTCAAACAGTGTATTGGTTGAAAAGTCAAACAGAAACAACTGGAGGTATTCCTGTGTTTCATTGGCGCTGGCATTAAAATAAGACGAGTCCGGGTTGACAAAGGCATACATCAGGTTTTGATTGGAAGGGGCCAGGGCAAGCACCGTGCGGTTATGGTTGTCCGGAAAATCGGCCATGTTGGTGAAATTTTCAGGTATCAGTTTTATCCACGACTGCCCGTCATCTGTTGATCTGAAAATGCCGAAGTCAGTGAAACCATCGTATGAGTTTTCACTTAAAACAGCCGTCAGATTACCATCATCATCACACACGAGATCGCTATACAAGGGCTGGCCTGCGCCGATGGGTAAGATGCGCTGAAAGCTGGCAGCATCATCCGTAGACCGGTAAATGCCGAACCCATTGCTGCAGATGTAAATATCGCCACCGGGTGTAATCACGATACGGCTGATAAAGTTAAAAAGGTTGGCGAATGACTTGTCGGTATTGGCATTCGCAACGTCATCCCTCACCCACGATGCTCCATCCGGGCTGTAGGTAGACAAACTCCAGGTTTCCCCATTGTCCTGAGAGCGATATAAGCCCTGCCCAAAGAAAAAGGCACCTCTGCCGCTTGCACTGTTACCATCAAACTCCCCCATACCATAGTACCAGGTGTCAGGAGCGGTAGGGTCCTGTGCTATTGAGGTGACACTGAGATTGTTGGCAGGATCGGTTTTTTTGCTCCAGGTGGCTCCGCCGTCAGTCGTTTTCCACATGCCTCCCGATACTCCCCCGGCCAACAGTATATCCGATGACCGGCTGTCAAAAGCTACTGCCCGTGTACGACCCCCTACATTATCAGGACCAGCCTCGACCCATTTGAAGCCTCCGGTATTGAATACAGAGACCCTTCCGGCCAGGCGTTTTTGGGTTTCCAGAAGCTGATGAGAATAACCAAGCTCACGGGCGCGTACATTTTGTGGTATTTCCCTCGTCAGAGGGTCTTGCAGTATCATTTTAAAGTACTCACTGCGGGCCTTTTTAAGGGAGAGGTCATCGTATGTTGCTGCAGAAAGCAGCATTTCAGGCTGTTTGGGTGTGGAAAGCCAAAACCAAAGACCTGCCGCAGCGCCAGCCAGGAGGAGGGGTAAAATATATTTCATGGGGCCAGTTTATATATCCCTTTAAATTTAAGGGTAAGTTCGCCGACCGACAAATATTTTTTCTGTTCCTTCTTTGAGGTAAGATTCGATAGTGAAGCGGTTGGAGGAAAAGGCAATCTCTTCCCAGGGGATATCCTGGCTTGAAAAGAGGCGTATATCGGTACTTTCTTCGGTGATTTTGAAATCAGTACTTGAAATAGACGCCAGAAAATGCATATGTACCTGATTGGCGTGCGGCACGGAGTACACCGTTATCAGCTTTATAATATCCGGTAGTACACCGATTTCTTCGTAGGTTTCCCTTTTGGCTCCTTCTTCGATAGTTTCATCCATTTCCATAAAGCCCTGAGGGATATTCCATTTGCCAAGCTGTGGCTGAATGCCACGCTTAGCCAGCAATATTTTATTATCATGGAGGATAAAGCATCCGATTACGATTTTCGGATTTATATAGTGGATGATGTGACAGTTATGGCAAAAAAACCGCTCCCGGGTATCACCTGCGGGGATTTCATACATTAGCTGGTCGCTACCACAATTGCTGCAAAACTTCATAATTACTTATTCAGGTCGATGGCGAGCAGGATCCTGCGAATATCATTCGCTTCATTCATCAGCATGGCAGATCCTTCCACATCATCATTTTTAATAATATGCTGAAATACTTTGAGCTGCTGGATATAATCATCCAGTGCGCTTACCACATTTTCCTTATTCTGCGAGAAAATGGGAGACCACATCGAAGCAGCGCTTTTGGCAAGCCTTACGGTGCTGGAAAATCCACTACCGGCCATCTGAAATATCGTTCTCTCGTCTTTTTCTTTATGCAACACGGTAAGTCCAAGCGCAAAAGCTGATATATGACTTAGATGCGATACATATGCCAGGTGGCGATCGTGCTGCTCACTTTTCATATGAATGACTTTCATATCCAGCATTTTACAAAATGCCTCCATAAAAGTGGACATCACAGGATCTGAATCGGCTTTGTCACAAAAGATCATGATACGGTCTCTGATCAGGTCGGCAAAGGCCGCATCGGGACCGGAGTTTTCGGTACCGGCGATGGGATGGGCCGGAATAAACTGCTTCCGTTTGGGGTGATTGCGCACACTCTCAATGATCTGCATCTTGGTGGATCCCAGATCCATGACGATGGCGGTAGCAGATACTTTATCAAGGATGCCGGGCAGCTCTTTTTTGATTACATCTACCGGAGTGGCAAGTATCACAAGCTCTGCACCTGCAAGGCTTTCATCCAGGGTCGCAATTTCATCTACCATACCCGCTTCCAGGGCTATTCTTGCGTGATCTTCGTTTATGTCAACGCCCGTAATGCGATTGGTTTTTTCTTTTTGCTTTATCTTTAGTGCAAAGGAACCACCCAGTAGTCCCAGCCCTACAACAGTAATTTTCATTTTATCTTAATCGGGTTAATGCAGAGGCCAAAACGGATTGGTCTGCACATAATGAGATACGAATATACCTTTTTCCTGCATTCCCAAAAATAAAACCGGGTGCAATGAAGATATGCTTTTTTTCCAGCAGCATTTCGATGAAATCTTCTGCCGAGTTCTGTTCTTCCGGAATCTTTCCCCACAGGAACATACCGGTTTGTTCGGGGTTGAAGTTGCAGCCCAGTGCCACCATAATTTCCTCCGCTATTTTTCTTCTTCCGAGGTAGATGTCATTGCGTGTCTGATGCCAGCTTTCCGGTAGCTGAAGGGCTGTTACGGCTGCATCCTGAAGCCCCCGAAAGCTACCGCTATCAAAATTGGTCTTAATGGTGTTGATAAGGCCGATTATTTTCTTCGAGGCAGTGATCCAGCCAATACGCCATCCTGCCATATTAAAGGATTTGCTCAAACTATTTAGCTCGAGGCTGCAGCTTTTGTCCTGATCTACCTCAAATATGCTGATGGGCCTGTCCTGATTGAGCACCTTGCTGTAGGGGTTATCATGGCAAAGTAAAATGTTTCTGCGCTTTGCGAAATCCACAAACTTTTCAAACTCTTTTTTCAGGGCCGGCGTGCCGGTGGGCATATGGGGGTAGTTGAGCCACATCAGCTTCACATCCGACATGTCCGTCGTCTCGAGTTTATCCCAGTCAGGGTAATAGGTTTCCGTAAGTGGATAAAACAGCGGGGTGGCGCCAACCATACGCGTTACAGCGGCATAGGCAGGATATCCCAGTTCGGGCACCAGCACTTTGTCGCCGGGGTTTAAGAAGGCCAGCGAGATATGCGTAATGCCTTCCTTGCTTCCCATCAGGGGCAGTACCTCATGATCGGGGTCCACCTTTACCGCATGGTTGTTGAGGTAATAATTGCTCATGGCCATGCGTAGAGCCGATATTCCTTTGTAGGGCTGATAGCCGTGATGTGTTGGCTCCATGGCACTTTTATGAAGGCTCTCGATCACGGAAGGGTGCGGTGGCAGATCCGGATTACCGATACCTAGGTTGATTATATCGCCAAACTGCTCCTGCAGTGCCCTGACCTGAATCAGCTTTTCGGCAAAATAATAGGTTTTTGTATGAAGCAGTCTTTCAGCAGGTTTTATATGTATCATTCTCTATGTCTTTCAAATGCGCCTATATCCGGATGCTCATCGCGCGGACGTTTATTAAAATCCAGGGTAATGTCCGTTAAACTCCCTGCATCAATTCCGGGAGACAGGCTGTCGAGGGCAAAATTATAATCCTGAGGATCGGTCACAAAAGGAGCTGATCTCAGATTTTGATTTTCTTCGGGCAACTCCAGATTGGTTTTCAGGATATTATGATCAAAACTCAGCTCTACAGGCGCAAGGCCGGCAGCGACAATTGTAATCTCTTCCTCCAGCGTTGAAAAGCCCCATACGATGTTATTGGTAAGTTCGACAGACAGTGGAGCGGCTACCGGCTCGTCGTTGATGAGTATGTTGTCAGAAAATTGCAACAATGTCTGATCCTCTTCTCTGAACAGTGAAAGCCCCTGCAATGAACTATAGTAGAGTAATGTATTATGCGTAAGTGAATAATTACCACCCGAAAATCCGGCCAGACCACCCAATGCACAATAAGTGATAACGGAATTGGTCACTTCTATATCCGCATTAAATGCGAGAATGCCATATTCCGACATGTTGGCAATGCTCACCGATTCCAGACTAAGGTCAGGCTCGCTGTTGTCATCCCGTGTCTGCAGCCTGAAGCCAAACCGTGCGTTCCGGATATCGGTATAGCTAAACCGGTTGTTTTCGCTGCCCTCGAGGACGAGTATCCCAAACCATTGCCCGGGATAGTTGCGGTAGCTTTCATCCTGCCGGACTGATGAAAATAATATCCTGGCATCTGCCGTGTCGCCTGAAGCCAGCACGCGTCCACGGATGCCCAATAAGGCACCATTATCACCATATACTTCTGTGCCCGCTTCGATAGTAAGCAAGGCAAGCGAATCTACGATCACATTTCCCTGCAATACATAAGGTCTTGCCGAAGTCCACGTAATATTGCCTGAGAGCACCGTGTCTTTCAGAAATACGGCCTGACGTCCCCAGGCCACAAGCTTTATGTAATCTACATTACCATTATACACTACGCCAATGGAGTCTTTGACGAGGAAAGGAAGGTCCTGATCTTCCGGGTGGATGGTGACTTCCGCAATGAGCAGCAGGCTGTCATTGCCGGCAATGCCTACATCACGGAATGTGGTTCCCCGTTCACCATTGAGGTAGATCCGAAATGGGGAGTCCTCATCTCCTGCAAGAAAAAGCTCCTCTACCTGAAGGGGCAGGGTGTTCAGGTTGTAAATGCGAAAGCGTTGTGATGCGGAGCCTACCGTAGTAAACAGGGTATCAAATGAGATTGTATCTGCCGAGTAGCTGAGCACAAGGTCGCTGTCGCGGCTAAACTCCGGCTCTTCCAGACAGGAAATGGTGAAAACGCCGATAAAAGCTGCTAACAGAAAGCTATGAGGCTTCGCCCATCTTTTCGGCATTTTCCTCTATCCTTAATTTCTCAATAAAATCATCCAGTTCGCCATCCATCACCGTAGAGAGGTTATACACCGTATAATTGATGCGATGGTCTGTGACACGGCTCTGAGGGTAATTATAGGTACGTATTTTTTCTGACCGGTCACCGCTTTTTACCATGGAGCGTCTTTGGGCCCCTACCTCTTCATTGTGCTTCGCTACTTCCATTTCATACAGGCGTGACCGCAACACTTTGAGTGCTTTTTCCAGGTTTTTGATTTGGGATTTTTCATCCTGACAGGTTACGACGATGCCTGTAGGGTTGTGCGTGAGGCGCACAGCCGAATAGGTGGTATTTACCGACTGACCACCTGGCCCGGAGGAGCAGAAGGTATCTTTCCGGATATCATTCATATTCAGCTCCACTTCTACCTCTTCCATTTCCGGCAGCACGGCAACGCTGGCAGCAGAGGTATGCACACGTCCCTGCGTCTCTGTGGCCGGCACACGCTGTACGCGGTGTACACCGGATTCGAACTTTAGCTCACCGTATACGCCATCGCCGTTCACCGTACTAATAATTTCTTTATATCCACCGGAAGAGCCCTCGGTGAGGTCGAGAATGGATAGTTTCCAGCCTCTTTTTTCGCACAGGCGCTGATACATTCGAAACAGGTCACCTGCAAAAATGGCGGCCTCGTCGCCACCTGTGCCGGCACGGATTTCAAGAATGCAGTTTTTATCATCATTAGGATCTTTTGGGATCAGCATCTGCTTGATCTCATCTTCGAGCTCTTCTTTTCGGGGTGTGATCTCATCCAGCTGCATTTTTGCCATTTCCCTGAGCTCCGCATCTTTTTCTTTTTCAAGAATAGTACGGGCATCCCGCAGGTCGTCGATGGCGGCCTGATAGGCCTGATATTTTTTTACAATCTTTTCGAGGTCTTTGTATTCTTTCGTCAGCTGCGTGTATTTACGCATGTCAGCCATGGCATCCGGCTGAATGATCAGCTGGCCTACCTCCTCAAATCGTTCTTTTATTTCCCTTAGCTTTATCAGCAGCTCCATTTACTTTAGATTATCCAGCAAAAGTAGTGAATATTAAGGAAACGTTACCTGCCCCGTACCACACTCTGGATGAGGTTAGACATATGATTAACGAAGGCATCTTTCCAGTATTCATCTGCATCCCACGTTTTACCGACATAGACCTCCCCGGAATACAGATGTTTCACATAATATTTATATACCGGGGCATCTGCCGGGATATTGCGCATGATGGTGCGGCCATCTTTTTGCTTTACAGTCACAAAGGTGGTCACGGACGGGTCCATTTCATACTCCAGCCACTCTTTGATCTGACTTCCCGTGGTATATATACTGAGCAATACATAGTCGAAGCCCTCATCGATCAGTCGCTGCTCGTTACCGTCGAAATATACGGTGTCCCACTCGAAGGGGTAGCTGGCATTCATGTAACCCATAAGTTCCTTCGTCTGGCGGGCATAGCCTGCATTCAGGCTCTCGGCTTCTTTTTCGATTCGGCCATTCAGGATACCACCGGGACGGTCATCCGGAATGCTAACAGGAGAGAAAACAGGCACTGCGAGACGGTCTGTTTTCAGATTAAGCGGGAACGACTCAAATCGTCTGTCAGGTACCAGGCTGATATTTTCAAAATATTCAGGTACGTCAATGATCATGTTATTGGTTTTGGGCTGATCGGCTCGTGAAACGCTTCTTTCAAGGCTGCGCATGATCCTGTTCAGGCTTTTACTCTGATCTTTCCATGCTTTTTGTCCGTTGGCAATGATCTGTGCATCGCCGGAAAAGGGTGTTATGGCCACAACATAGCGGTCGTCGACCTTATCGCCTTCCGTAAGCCGCACAAGGCTGAGCACGATGATGTTTTTGACCTGCCGGTCGTTGAGGTAATCGGCATAGGCCTGTGTGGCCTGTACTCCGGCAGAGACAACATCTTCAAAATTCATATAAAGTATCGCATCGATGCCCAGCTCCTTGAAGGTAGGATGGGCCTCTTCGGCCAGCGCCCTCCAGTCACCGCGCCGTGGACTGTTGGAAGCAACAGTAGGTACAGCAACGAGCACCGCCGTACGTGTCGAAAGCAGGTCTGCAGGCAGGTCATTTCCATAATCCAGAAATCGTACGCCAACATTATTCACCTCTTCGTCCTGGGCAAATGCCACGGAGGTAAAGAGAGTAAGCAGAAGCAGGGTAAAAATGCGTAATTTCATTTTATTTGAGTTTTTAAAGTGAACTGTTTTCTAAAGTTATTATTGTCAGGATGAATGTGAAAGAATTAAATCATGAATTAGGGAATATTGATATTTATTTACTTGACCAGATATTAAAAGACCGTTTTACACCGGAGATGCGGATTCTCGATGCCGGATGTGGCGAAGGGAGAAACCTGCAATGGTTTTTGAATAACCACTTCAATGTGTACGGAATTGATGCCAATCCGGATGCTGTCGTCATGCTTCAATTTATCGTAAAAACCAACCACCCGGATTATCATCACGAAAATTTTATCCATGCCACGATCGAACAGTCCCCTTTTCCGGATCATTTTTTTGATGCGGTTATCAGCAGCGCAGTTTTGCATTTTTCTGAGGATGAAGATCACTTCAGGGAGATGTTTCATAGTATGCTACGTCAGCTTAAAACAGGTGGTATTTTCTTCATGCGGAGTGCCACCCTGTTTGGCATTAATCCTGTGGCCGAGCTAAAGCCGGGGGTGTACCGGCTGAGGGATGATCAGGTGAGGTTTCTGATCTCACCGCAATTGGTAGCGTACATGGGGGAATACATTGAATGGATTGAGCCTGTAAAATCTGTCATTGTCAATCATATTCACAGCATGGGGGTGTTTGTGGGTATAAAAAAATAAAACCAGCCTCCAGCCAGGAAATGACGCCGGCAGGCTCATTGCACGCAAAAAAAAATATAGCAGATGCGCGATCTGACTTAGTTAGTTCTCATTAAAGTACACCTCATCAGGTAACTCATTGGGGTCGGGATGAAAATGCGGGAAGTAATGGCGTAAGGAGTCGCCTGCCATGATGATCCCGGCAACGAGGCCCTGTGTATAATCTTTTGTTTTGAAGGATGATTCCATCCGTTGGTAAATTTTATCCCAGAAGGTATCAGTAACTTTTTCGGTGATGCCGATATCCCCTTTTATTGCAAACTTCTGATCTGCTAAGGCCAGATAAAAAAGCACACCATTGCGTTTGGTTGTACCATCAATATTAAGTTCATCAAACACGTCGTCAACGCGTTCCTGAAGCTCCTCCCTGCAATGATTTTCGATATGCACCACAATTTCGCCTGAGGTACGCATCTCAGCTGTTTTTATCGCATCTTTGATTCTCTTTCGCTGGTCTTTATTGAAAAATTCCTTTGCCATAACCGTGGACGATTGTTTTTTCACCACAATATATCAATTCCATCATAAAAAAGCTGCTGTTGGCCGTTACTAATGGAAGTCTGGTATTTGAGTAATAGCAGATGGCTACCAGCTGCCTGCCGAGCCGCCTCCACCAAAGCTGCCACCTCCAAAACCACCAAAGCTGCCGCCGCCGCCACTGAAGTCACCCCATGAGCTGCCGGAGCTACGGCCACTTCCGCCCAGCATGCTGCCTACCATCATGGCCGTCCAGAAGCCGCCACTCCCGCCATAATGGTTATGCCGGTATCTTCGATACCTGAGCATGGGAAAAATGAAAAAGATCAGGATAAAGAACAGCAACCCTGCCGGGAAGCCACCGCTGCTGTAATTTTCTTTTAACTGATCTGCTGTAAATTCACCTGAAGCCAGGTCAATGATCATATCGGTGGCTTTGTCGAGGCCCAGATAATACCGCTCCTGACGGAATTCCGGCGCCATGATTTCTTCGCGGATAATCGTAGTTGCGGCATCTGTAACGGTAGCCTCCATTCCGTAGCCGGTGGCTATAGCCATTTTTTTATCGTTTTTTGCAATTAGAATGAGGACGCCGTTATCCCTATCCGCCTGGCCGATACCCCATTGCTCACCAAGCCGGATAGCATAATCCATGATGTCGTATCCGCCTATTGAAGTAAGGGTCACAATAACGATGCCTGAAGAAGTGGTATCCGAATACCGCATTAGCTTTTGGTTTAAGTGGGTCTCTTCACTCTCAGATAAAATATCTGCGTAATCTATTACGGGCCTAATCTTTGGCGGCTTCTCCGGAATATCCTGAGCGCCGAGTGTATTAAAAATAAGGAGGCTAATTGTCACCAAAAGAAATCTCATCGGGAAGTTCATTTACATCGTCATTTTGATAAGGAAAAAATCTGGCTAATGAATTGCCAGCCATTTCAATGCCGGCAATCAGCCCTGTCGTGAAGTCATTTTGTTTGAAATGGACAAGCATCTTTTCTTTGATGTCGTCCCAGAAATTATCCCCGACTTCTTTATTTATGCCCGCGTCACCCAGTATGGCAAATTTATGGTCTTTTACAGCCAGGTAGAACAGCACCCCATTACGCTGTGCCGTCTTGTGCATTTTCAATTGTGCAAAAACCTCAACTGCCCGGTCCAGCACATCTTTTTTACAACTATTTTCGATATGTACCTGTATTTCACCGGAGGTGGCCTTCTCAGCAGCTTTGATGGCCTCCTTGATTTTATTTCTTTGTTCTTTATTAAATAAATGCTGTGCCATAATGATTAGAATTGTACTTCCGGCACTTCATTTGCCCCTTCAGCGGATTCGAAATATCCTTTTTGTTCAAAGCCAAAAACATTTGCATAAAATGTCTGGGGAAAGCTTCGGATGTAGCTGTTATAACCACGTGTGACTTCATTGAATTTTCTCCTTTCAGTTGCTATTCTGTTTTCAGTGCCCTCAAGCTGCGACTGGAGCTGAAGAAAGTTTTGGTTTGCCTTCAGGTCTGGATAGCGCTCGATAGTGACCAGCAGCCGCGATAATGCGCCGCTCAGCTGACCCTGGGCTTCCTGAAACTGTCCGATGGCTTCCGGAGTTAAATTTTCGGCATTAACGTTCACCGAAGTTGCCTTGGCTCGGGCTTCAATCACTTCCGTAAGGGTTTCCTGCTCAAAATCTGCATAGCCTTTTACGGTGTTTACAAGGTTGGGAATAAGGTCAGCCCGACGTTGATACACATTTTCTACCTGTGACCATTGTGCCTTCACTTCCTCATCTTTGTTAACCATAGTATTGTATGTGCCGGTGATACTTCTGTAGATAACCAATACGGCCAGTACAATAATGGCCAGAATGATAATTGATCTCGTTTTCATAATTAGTTTGCTTATCAGAAAAATTAACGATTTCGGTGTTTGGAGGTTCTAATGTAATGAAACAGTTGATCTATTTACTGATAGTTGTGGTATTTACTGCCTGCAACCCGGATAAAAAGAAGGAGGTAAGCAGGGATCAGAGTACTTTTCGTATCGATCAAAGCTCACTCTTGTTCTTTCGTAATACCCGTACACCGGCATATACGGTCTCTACCATTCCCAACACCCAGCTCGATAGCTACCGCCTGCGCGACTGGAATAATGAGATGGTACCAAGCCTGCCTGAGATTGTGATCAACTGGAAATATGACGAGGCTTATATTTACTTCAATCCGCCTTTTGTAAGCGAATTCTCCATCGTTACGCCCTATGACTCGCTGATCATTGACCGGCCGAATAAAATGGACATGCTAAAGGGAGCAACCCTGATTTATGAAGCTGTTCAGAAAGGAGGCAAGGTGGAACTTAACGGTCGCCCGTATCTGGATAATGCCCGGCAGCGCGAAGCGTTTCGCCTTACCCTGCAGGATTATTTTCGCCTTACCCGGCGATATTAACGAATATAACCAATGGATTTCAGCCAGTGAGTCGACATTACAGGTGCATCTGGGTGAAATACATGTTGCCTTAAAATACTGCATTCGAAGTAGTTGTGATCATATCCTTCAAGCTCTTTCTCAACCTCACAATAAATTACACCTACCGATTCTGGCAATACAGGACATCCTCTTTCGTCCGGAGTCCAGTGCACGTTTTTCAGTTTATATTTATCACGCCCTGATTGCTTACCGAATTTTCTGACCAGATTTTTCTGGTGCTGTCCCAGCAGGTGTACATTGAGCACTCCGGACTGTCTTACCATCCCTATGGTGAGGTCAGGGTGGTAAAGTGAAACCAGCAGGCGTTTGCCTTTCATTGCCGATTGCATGACCCACGATGCAATGTTGGCATTCACCTGATCTTGCCAGACAGTTGTAATAGCATGGATCTCATAATTTTTGAGCGGAAGTACTTTTTTGGACATGGTATTGTAAATAGAATTCAAATCAAACTGTTTTGCAGCAGCTTATCGATGAGTTCAATTTGTTGGTGTACATTTGCAGGTGATTGGTCGAAGGTGATAAAAATTTTCCTTCCTCTCTGAGATCAAATGTGTCTTATAATCGTTAGTACTAACACTGTAAATCCCAATGCATATGGATAAGTTTAAAATCAGATACACCTGTCATTCTATACCTGAAGCAACATCCAAGTTGAAAGGTTTCGAACTTGAAGGGATGTATGAGGGAAGGATGTACAATGGATTGGTGGAAGTATCACCTCACTGGGGCGATGGCCGACCCACGCGCGTGATATCTGTAGCAGAGTTCCGCAAATATTTCCAGTTTGTGGAAGATCTGGCTACTGCTGTTTAACGCAGGTAAGTAAATGTTTCATTAATATCAGGGGCCACCATCAGGTGGCCTTTTGTTGATTTCCAGATAAATCCGGCAGCCTCCATTTTTTCAATCATATCGAGCAGCGGGTCGAAATATCCATTGTGATTAACTATGACCAGAGGTTTGTCGATCAGGTGAAGTTGATTCCACGTAATGACCTCCAGCACCTCGTCTAGTGTACCAAAGCCTCCCGGCAGGGCGATGAAAGCATTCGATCGGTTGATCATTTCCACTTTTCTTTCCATCATATCCTGCACGATCACCAGCTCCGTAGCTTCGATATGACCTACTTCCCGCTTGAGTAAAAAATCAGGTATAATGCCCACGATTTCGCCGCCATGATCCAGCACGCTGTTGGCGACTTTTCCCATAAGCCCGATATTGCCTCCGCCATAGATAAGTCGTTTATTGCGGCTGGCTATTTCTTTTCCGGTTTCTTCGGCAATGGTGGAAAATGCAGGGTCATTGCCCGTTTTACTGGCACAAAAAACACAAATATTCTTCATGGGCATATTTATTTCAGGCTAGTGGATCCTTATCGAATAACTGTATGACTTCGTATCACCTGCTTTTAAGAGTATAATATTTTCCTTGGTCATGATTTCGCGGTTGGTATTCTCAGGGTCAGCCAGCCCATTCCAGGGCTCGATACAAATAAAATGCGCCCCAGGTTTGGTCCATAACCCCAACTGGCCGAAGTCAGGAAAATGAACTGTGATTTCTTTCTCACTACCATAGGCAAGGCTCACACTCGAAGACTCGAGCGCCTCAATGATGACGGCATCCCGCTCAAAATCTTTGTAGGACAGGCTATATCTTATCCCTTCCTTGAGGTTAAGGGCCTCAAATTGTGTCCGTATACCTTCGATGAGCAGTCGGCGGCTTAGTGATTCCTTTTTTGCGAACAGAATATCGTAGTCTTCAAAATGAATGGCCTTGTTCAGCGGGCAATTAAAAGCAGGATGCCCACCGATAGAAAAAGGCATAAGGCGATCACCTGTATTTTTTACCCGGTAGGTAATAATCACTTTATTATCCTGCAGGCGGTAGCTGATGGTAAGACGGAAAGGGAACGGGTAGATATAGAGGGTTTCGTCGTCTTCAGATAGCTGGAAATGAAGTTCATTGTCCTCCCGGCTGACCAGCTCAAAGGTTTTATCACGTGCAAAACCGTGCTGGCTCATTTTATATTTTTTCCCTTCATAGATATATTCATCGCCTTTTAGCCTGCCTACAATAGGGAAAAGCACCGGTGCCCTTCTGCCCCAAAAGGTATCATTGCCCTGCCACAACACTTCTCTTTCTCTTCTGAGGTCATATACAGACTGCATTTCTGCTCCTTTGGCAGCTACTTTTAAAGAGAGGAAAGTATTGCGTAATTCAGTCAGCATTTAATTGTATTTGATGTATGACTCCCATTTTTCAATAAGCTCGTGAATATCTTCAGGCAATTCCGTTTCAAAGAAAACCTTTTCTTTGGTTTTAGGATGAATAAAGCCTAATTCTTTCGCATGCAGGGCCTGTCGCGGGCATATTTTGAAGCAATTCTGCACAAACTGACGGTATCGTGTAAAGGGGGTGCCCTTTACAATTTCATGGCCCCCATAGGTGCTGTCGTTAAAAATCGGATGTCCCAGATATTTCATATGCGCTCTGATCTGATGGGTGCGGCCTGTTTCCAATACACAGCTGATGACAGACACATACCTGAGCCGAAGGATCACTTTAAAGTGGGTTATGGCCTCCTTGCCAAAAGACCCGTCCGGAAAGGCCTGCATCACCCTTCGGTCTTTGAGGCTGCGCCCGATAGGTACATTTACCGTGCCTTCGTCATCCTCCGGCTCACCCCAGATCACCGCTATATACCGCCGTTGGATGGAATGATCAAAAAACTGACGGGCCAGCTCGTTCATGGCCAGCTCTGTCTTGGCAATGACCAGCAGTCCGCTGGTATCCTTATCGATGCGGTGTACCAGTCCCGGTCTGCCCTCATTGCCCTCCATTTCGGGCAGGTTGTTGAAATGATAGGTCAGTCCGTTGACCAGGGTCCCAGAATAATTCTGGTACGCCGGATGTACGACCATCCCGGCTGGCTTATACACTACCAGCAGCTCCTTGTCTTCATACCGGATATCCAGCTCCATTTTTTCAGGGACCACTTCAGTTTCACGTGGGGGCTCCGGCAGCATGATGGTTACTACATCATCGGGATGGATTTTGTAATTGGATTTCACTTCACTGTCGTTCACTTTGACAAAACCATCGCGGATAGCCTTTTGCAGTTTATTCCGCGTTACATTTGGCAGCCGGTCCATCAGGAATTTATCCAGACGAAGTAATGTCTGTTTTTTGTCGGCGACTATCCGATAATGCTCAAACAATTCATCATCACTATCATCATTGCCTATATTTACGGGTTCGTCCATCATCGTGTAAAAATAAGGATTTGAGCGAAATACATCTGGACACTTCCCATTCAGTGATTGAAAAAATAGAGCTGACTGATTTTACCAGCGCAGGTATTGAGCTTTTTATAAAGCGCGACGACCTTATCCACCCCTATATTTCCGGCAATAAATGGCGAAAATTGAAGTATAACCTTGTGGAAGCAAAGAAGCAGGGGCACCATACGTTACTTACTTTCGGAGGAGCATTTTCAAATCATATTGCTGCCGTCGCCGCAGCCGGGAAAGTTTTTACCTTTAACACCATCGGGATCATCAGAGGCGAGGAGGTGAGCAATCCAACGCTGGATAAAGCGACCGAAGACGGCATGAAACTGCATTTCATCAGCCGCAGGGAATACCGCCAAAAGGATGTGCCGGAGTATATACAGCAATTGCAGCAGCGGTTTGGTGAATTTTATCATACTCCGGAGGGAGGCACGAATGCGCTGGCACTAAAGGGGGTGCATGAGCTGCATCATGAGATCCGGGACCCGTTTGACTATATAGCCTGTGCTGCCGGCACCGGTGGCACTATCGCAGGGCTGGCATTGAACCGTCATCCGGCTAAGTTTATTGGCGTCAATGTGTTAAAAGGAGATTTTATGGAGGCTGAGGTCCGGAAATGGCAACCAAAAGGAGAAATTGATATCTGGAACGGTTATCATTTTGGTGGTTATGCTAAATTTAAACAGGAGTTCATCGATTTTATCCGCTATTTTCACACGGAAACAGGCGTAAAGCTTGACCCGGTATACACAGGAAAGCTGGCTTTTGCATTGGCAGATCAGGCAAGGGCAGGATATTTTAAGGAAGGCTCACGTATACTGATGGTACATACCGGTGGCCTTCAGGGAATTGCCGGCTTCGAGAGCCGGTTTCGTACCATACTTTTTACATAATATCCCTGAACATGGCACTCAGCTGGCTGTATTTTCTAATTTTCAGGTTTTTATAGGTAGACCCAAGCTTACTGTAGCTACTGATGATGGCCTGTTTATACCCCAGCCGCTCTACCTCCGTCAACCGGGTATCTATGCGGTTTACTGCCCGTATCTCTCCTGTTAGCCCTATTTCACCAATGAAGCAAATATCTCCTGACACGGGTTGGTCGTTCAGTGAGCTTACCAATGCTGCCGCAACGGCCAGGTCTATTGAAGGGTCTTCGATACGGATCCCACCGGCAACATTGAGGAATACATCTTCCACCCCCAGACGGTAGCCGCATTTCTTTTCGAGTACTGCCAGTATCATATTCAGTCTACGCGGGTCGTAACCGGTAGCACTGCGCTGAGGCGTACTGTAGGTAGCCGGGCTTACCAATGCCTGTATTTCTACCAGCAAAGTGCGGTTGCCTTCAATAGAGGCTGAGATGGCGACGCCGGCAGAATCCTCATCACGCTGTGATACCAGCAGCTCGGAGGGGTCTTCCACAACCCGCAATCCATCGGCAAACATCTGGTAAATACCCAGTTCCTGTGTAGACCCGAACCGGTTTTTTATCGTCCTTAGCAGTCGGTACGACATATTACGGTCCCCTTCAAACTGCAGCACCGTATCCACCATATGCTCCAGCACCTTGGGTCCGGCGATGCCACCATCTTTGTTGATATGGCCGATAAGGAAGGTCGGTACACCGTGGGTTTTAGCATATTGCACCAATTCAGCTGCACATTGTTTTACCTGACTGATGGTGCCGGCAGCAGACTCGATGTAAGGACTGTGCAGTGTTTGTATGGAATCGATGATGATTACCTCCGGTTTCAGGCTGGGGAGCTCCTTGAGTATGGTATTTGTATCAGTCTCAGCCAGAAGCCATACATTTTCAGAAGGCTGGCTGATACGACCGGCACGCAACTGTATCTGATGTACACTTTCTTCTCCTGAAACGTAAAGCACTTTTTTATCTTCAAAGCTCAATGCCAGCTGCAGCAGCAGTGTCGATTTGCCAATGCCCGGGTCTCCTGCCAGCAACACCACCCCTCCATTTACAATACCACCTCCAAGTACGCGGTTCAGTTCCGGATCACGGGTCGCGGCATAAGACTGGCTAAGGTCCTGAAAATCATTTAGCTGCACAGGTGCGGATGCTGTCAGGCCTTTTGAGGCCGGGGCTGCCTTATGACGAGAGGGCTGAAGCTGCAGCTCCTCAACGATGGTATTCCAGCTACCACAATTGGTGCATTTGCCCATCCATTTGGAATGCTGTGCACCACAATGCTGACAAATAAATACGGTACGCTCCTTCGCCATAATGGTAATGTGTATTAAAAATTGCGGATGTAAGATTAGCGGACCAATGTACTAACAAATCAAATATTATGATGTGAAATTTGAATATCAATAAAACAACGACCTTGAAAGAGAAGAAACTAAAAGCGGAATTTAATGAAGCCAACACTACGGTTATTCCTCTGTATGGCAAGGGGGAGCTGGTAATTCCGGAATGGATCGATGTTTTACTTGAGGTAAGCCACACGCCGGTAATAGTATTCGATGAGGCATATCAGCTGCTAAGGGTAAATGAAAATTTCAACGACTTTATTCTTCAGCCATTATCTTCTATAAGGAAAGTCAGGATATTTGAGTTTATTTCTGCCATTGACGCAGATAAATTTGAAGAATTCTGCCACCGGCTCAGCAGATCGCCGGAAAGCTGCAAAACCTTTGAAATGCTGGTCAGGGTAGGGCCGGATACCTATAAGCGATGCAACTGTAAGCTGAGATATTCAAAGGGAGAAAGGGTTTATGTTTTATGTCTTGACACGAATACACACGATCTGAACGAACTGAAAGAGAAGGCAATCAGAAACGAGCTGAGTCTTAAGTCGGCGCTCAATGCTGTGCCCTCGGCATTCTTCTCAGTAAATCTCAACTACGATATATTTCAGTCGAACGATGCATTTCGAAACGGAGTACGACAGTTTTTTGGCAGGGATATACGATCTGGTGAACTATCTGCTGATTTATTTCCGCGTGAAGTAGCGCGATTCTGGATCCGTCTTTTTGATCGTGTGGTGAACGGAGAGCATGTTGGAGAAGTGTGGACGTTTAAGAACCGTAAATTTGACGTGAATGCCCACCCTATATGGCAGGGGCGTACTATTCTAGGCGTCGCAGTAAGCGTGATAGATTCTACATTGTTTTATGAAAACCAGCTTCAGCTTAATAAGCTGGCAGAGGTAGTAAAGTCAACCGAAGATTATATCCTCCTGGTAGATGAGTCAAATAAAATAGATTGGGCCAACTCTTCGTTCTGGAAATTTTACGGAAGCCAGCCGGACCAGTTAATGCTACATGAGTTATGGATCAACACCTCTCTCCGTAAGATAGAACGTATAGATGAAAAGATCAGGTCACATGAGGCCTTCAAAACCTGGATCACCATACAGAATAGTGAAGGTAATGAAGCATGGGCTGATCTGACTGTACAACCAATTTTAAACAGTCAGGGTGAGTTTATTCAGGCAGCGCTGGTTTTGAAAGATATTACCATGCGGGTGCGACAGCAGAAGGCGCTCAACGACAGAAACCTGAGGCTGGAAAAGATCAACCGGGAGTTGGACCAGTTTGTGTATAAGGTATCCCATGATCTCAGAGCTCCTGTAGCTTCAGCGCTTGGCATTACAGCCATGATGAGGTCTGAGAAAAATCTGGAACAGATCAAGCATTATTCTGAAATGCTGGAGGGCAGCATGAATAAGCTCGACCATTTTATTCACAGTATCGTGGAGCATACCCAGAATGAGCGCCTTGAGCCTAAAAACGAATATATTGACCTCAGGAGCCAGCTCGCACAGCATATTGAAGAAATGGAGTTCAGCTTTTCGGTAGAAATGCAATACAGCCTTGAGGGTGAGCATGATATTCCATTCTGGAATGATGCTTTCCGTGTATCGACCATTTTCAAGAATATCATTTCCAATGCGTTCAGGTTTCATGACAGGGATAAGGATATTCACGAGCTTACGGTGCGGTGGACTGTAAGTGATGACAAGCTTGAAATATCGTTTATGGATAATGGCATGGGCATTTACAATGGGCACCTGGAACGAATTTTTGATATGTTTTACCGGGCTACCGACAGGTACCACGGCTCAGGGCTTGGGTTATACATTGTAAAAAATGCATTGACCCGGCTGGGCGGTGACATAAGGGTCGATTCGATCGAACATGTTGGAAGCAGGTTTACCATCTGTATCCCTAACCGGTGGCGTGAGGCTACACTGTAGGTTCCTGCTGGCTGAGGCAGTGCCAGCTTCCTAAACCCCAGACAATGTCTTTTGAGTAAATTCCCATAACCTCCCGATCCGGGAAGCAATGCTGCAGTATATCTACTGCCACCTTGTCATTCGGGTCGTCAAACACAGGTACGGCCACCACCTTGTTGGCGATGTAAAAATTAGCATAGGAGGCGGGTAAACGCTGACTTTCATACACCACCGGTGCAGGCATGGGGAGCTCCACAATTTCCAGCTTAGGGTTATATTCTGATAAGATTTCAAGGTTTCTTGCCAGCGGCGCATGATTTTCATCACGGCGATTTATTTCGATGGCGGTGACAATCACGTCTTTGGCAACAAATCGGGTGATATCGTCAATATGGCCGTCCGTATCATCTCCGACGATGCCGTCTTCCAGCCAGATAATATGTTGATAGTTGAAATAACTTCGGATGCGCTCCTCAATAGCTGATTTACTCATCGCCGGATTACGATTGGGGTTGAGCAGGCACGAGGTGGTGGTCAGTATGGTATCACTTCCGTTGAAGTCTACGGAGCCTCCTTCCAGTATCATGCCCGGCTCAAAGAGGCGATAACCAAAATGCGATGCTACCAGCGCCGGTATCTGATTATCCAGGTCGTATGGAGGATACTTTTCACCCCATGCATTATATCCCCAGTTTATCACCGCCTTTTCTTTTGTTTCGGGGTTGATTACAAAGGAAGGGCCATGGTCTCTGCACCAGGCATCATTGGTAGGGTGAATATAAAATTCGATCTGTTGCAGGTCTACGCCTCCTTTATCCAATAGCACAGATACCTCTTGCTGCATCCTGGTATCCAGCACATTGATACATACTTTTTCGCCCGAAGAGACAGCCCTGATAAATTCGATATATGGAGGGAAAATGGTAACTATTTTCCCGGGCCACGAGTCTTTATTATGCGGCCAGCTCAACCAGGTAGCACGGTGAGGATGCCATTCTGCCGGGAAAAAGAATCCAGCTTCACTCGGCGTCATCGAGGTATCGTTTATTCAGACCGTCATAGGCGTCAATTCTCCTGTCACGCAGGAAGGGCCAGTGTATCCGATATTTGTCATTTTCATCCAGGCTCAAGGGCACAACGGTACTTACTTCATCTTCGTGCGACGCCTGATAGGTAATTTTTCCGAAAGCATTGGTTACAAAGGAACCTCCCCAAAAGCGCATATCATCTTCCCATCCGACCCGGTTTACCGCTACTACGGGTATCCCATTGGCTACAGCATGCGACTTCTGAATCGTTTGCCATGCGTGGTATTGCTCATCATTGGTTGCCTGATCCTGGTCCTTATGCCAGCCGATAGCTGTAGGGTAAAAAAGAAAATCAGCGCCCTTAAGTGCGGTGATGCGTGCTGCCTCAGGGTACCACTGATCCCAGCAGATGAGGGTGCCGATCTTTGCGTACCGGGTATGAAATACTTTAAAACCCAGGTCGCCGGGGGTGAAATAAAATTTTTCGTAATAGCCCGGGTCGTCCGGGATATGCATTTTACGATATTTACCCAGATACGAACCGTCAGCATCCAGCACGGCCATTGTATTATGGTAGATGCCCTCAGCGCGTTTTTCAAAAAGAGAGGCCAGTATTACGACTTCATGTTCTCTGGCCAATGCTGCCAGCTTGTCGGTAGTAGGCCCCGGAATATTTTCTGCAAGTAAAAAATTATCATAATCCTCCACATCACAAAAATACGTGCTCTGAAACAGCTCCTGAAGACAGATGATCTGGGCACCTGCCTTCGCTACAATCCGGATCTGCTCCATTGCCTTTTGTGTGTTTTCCTCCTTATCGGTTGTGCAGGACATTTGAATGATGCCCACATTGACCGATGATGTTACTTTTGTCATCTTTGTGTAATTAAAACGGCGAAATATCTGTAAATGAAATGGTATAAACTATTCGAATCTAAAGAAAAAGCAAGGGAAGTACTAGGAGAAAATAAAATGCTGAAGGTGGAAGCCGGAGGCAGGATGATATGCCTTGCTCATACCTCCAAAGGCTTTTTTGCTGTGGATGATGAATGCCCCCACCTGGGCGACTCACTTAGCAGGGGTACATTAAATGGTTTCAATGAGGTGATTTGCCCCTGGCACAGTTACCGCTTCAGCTTATATACTGGCGAAGAATCAGATCAGAAATGTGGTGCAGTCAGGCGTCATGAGATACGTCTGGAAGAAAACGGAGTATTCCTCGGTGTGAAGGAATAATCCTGCTCCCGCGCTGCCGATGCTCACGACGACCACCTGACTGCCGATTTAGCATTTCAGGTTATTTTCGATCACAACAGATCATTTGCCAGGTTCGCCAGTTCAGATCGTTCACCTTTTTCTAATGTGATATGGGCATAAAGCTCATGATCTTTGATACGATCGATCAGGTAGCTGAGGCCGTTGGACTGGCTGTCGAGGTACGGCGTGTCGATCTGGTAGATGTCACCGGTAAATATAATTTTTGTGTTTTCACCTGCACGCGTAATAATGGTTTTCACTTCATGCGGCGTCAGGTTCTGGGCTTCATCCACAATAAAAATGATGTTGGAAAGGCTGCGGCCCCGGATATAGGCAAGAGGGGTGATAAGTAGCTTTTCGGCATTGACCATCTCGTTGATTTTTGAAAACTCCTTATCGGTTTCCTTGAACTGGTTCTGAATAAACTTCAGGTTATCCCAAAGGGGCTGCATGTAAGGGTTTAGTTTCGACTTAATATCGCCGGGCAGGTAACCGATATCCTTGTTGCTCAGCGGCACGATGGGTCTGGCCAGGAACACCTGCTTGAAATCTTTCTTTTGCTCCAGCGCACCGGCCAGCGCAAGCAGTGTTTTACCGGTACCTGCCACACCCTGTATGCTGACCAGCTTAATTTCGGGATTTAAAATAGCATGTATGGCAAAGGTCTGCTCTGCATTGCGTGGTTTGATGCCGTAAACCGGCTTCTTGTCTACTTTTTCGATGCGGTCGAGGAAGGGGTTATAGTAGGCGAGAACGGAATTTTTATCACTTTTTAATATGAAATAGCTGTTTTTAACCGGCTTTGATGTTTTTCCTAAAATATCCTTTACTTCAGCATAATTGTCGGTATAGAGCTGATTTATATGGTCAGAGTCTACCTTGCCCACCTCCTCTTTTCCGGTGAAGAGTTTATTTACATTCTTGATCTTACCTGTCTCGTAATCTTCAGCCCGCAGGTCCAGCGACTTTGCTTTGAGCCTCAGGTTGATGTCCTTGGTCACGAGTATCACGGACCTGTCCGGATTTTCATTTTTCATCTGAAGGGACTGTGACAGGATGCGGTGATCCGGGATATCCTCTGAAAATACCGTATCAGGCTCACCATTTTCAGTGGGCATGATCACCTTAAAACGCCCTTTGGTTTTGCCATTGAGAGGTATCCAGTCGTTCAGTGACTGCCCTTTGGCGAGATTGTCGATCAGGCGAATAAATTCACGTGCTTCAAAATTGAGGGTGTCATTGCCTTTTTTAAACTGATCCAGCTCTTCAAGTACGGTGATCGGAATTCCAATATCATGTTCAGCAAAGTTCATGATAGAATCGTGAGAATAAAGGATCACCGAGGTGTCAAGCACGAAAATTTTTACTTCCTTTTTTTTGGTAGGCATAGGATCGATTGGTTAATACATGAAAAGTAGGAAGTTCGGATATGATGGTCAACCTTATGGATAAAAAAAGTTTTGAATACGGAAGAAATGCCCGGTACTCAACGTTGAAGCAGGTGATGACACATTGGAAAGTTACGTAACTTTGCGTACAAAAAGTTACGTAACATTGTCGTCCGCCTTAATAGAAAATAGGTCGCGCTGATCGCCCGGCGTTATCTCCAGCACATTGGCCAGCGTCAGGTTGATGAGTGTATTGCTGGCTTCGCGTGGCTTTAGCCCGGAAAGTCGGATATACGTTTCGAGGTCAATATCATGGTGTGTGCGCAGGTATTCCATCAGCTGGCTTTCTTTTTCTCCATAATTGATTACCGGACTTTTGATGCGCTTTCGCCTTGCTTTCAGGATGAGTTTCATTTCCCTGCTTGCCTGAATACTTTTGTCGTCTACCCGCACATATACCTTTCCCATCCTGCCGTTGGGCTCATTGAGTACATAATGCATTTTTCTGCGGCTGGGGTAGGTATTGTAGGCGACGATAAATTTTTTTTCACTGATCGGGATGGTGGTCGTCCGGTACGAAATTCCCGGCCGTACCAGTTCCCTGAGTGCCTTTTCAAGCACAAAGATCTCTTCATCCGGAAATTTGACTCCTGACACATCGCCGTCGTCGTTAACACCAATAAGAAGTAATCCACCACTCGTATTGGCAAAGGCAGCCATTTCTCTGACTACCTTTTCTGGAAATGTCATCCGGCGTTTGAATTCAAGATGCCCGTGTTCTCCTTCACGTACCTTTTCTCTGACCCATGAGGCATCCATTATCCATTGAAATCAAATTCGTCACCATCATCTTCTTCACCGAGCGTAAACATCGAAGACAGCAGGTCTTTGAACTGCATGCCGGTTTCCAGCTGGTGCCTGGAGATCATGCTGTATTCGGCAAGGCCGTGCAGGGTAAACTCCATCATGAGGTATTTCTCGTCGCCACTCAGGTTCCCGAAGGATTTTTTGACCAGTTTTTCCAGTCCGGTGACGCTTTTCAGTTTGCTATGGTATGTATTGGTATCGTCAGCAGTCAGGAGGTCAATATAGTTGCCTTCACCAAACCAGTCGACAATTTCCTTATATGCAGAGTTGTCCTTTCGCTTTCGCTCTACCTCCGGGTCAGGGAAGTAGTTGAGAAACTGGGTTCTTATTGCTTTACCAATCAGGTTTTGAGCGACAATACCCGGTCCTTCCTGTTCCCCTTCGTAGACTAGTTCTACTTTGCCGGTGATGGCAGGTATCACGCCGATAAAATCCGTGATACGAACCATTGTTTTATTGTCTCCCTGCAGGATTGCACGTCGCTCAGCGCCGCTCACCAGTGCTTCGTATGCTGTGATGGTAAGCCTTGCAGAGACCCCGCTTTTCGCGTCGACATATTCACTGTTTCGGGCTTCAAAGGCAATTTGCTCCACAAGGTCACGTGCAAGCTCGGGCACCTCCACTATTTCGGTCTGTTCCGACTTTACTGAAGCCTCCTGATGGGTAATTTTTTTGGATATTTCGATCGATTTTGGATAATGCGTAATGATCTGGCTGCCGATACGATCTTTCAGAGGTGTTACGATGCTGCCCCGGTTGGTATAATCTTCAGGGTTGGCGGTGAACACAAACTGAATGTCGAGGGGAAGTCTGATCTTAAATCCGCGAATCTGAATATCACCTTCCTGCAGTATATTAAACAGCGATACCTGAATACGTGCCTGAAGATCCGGCAGTTCGTTGATTACAAATATTCCCCGGTTAGACCGAGGTACCAGTCCAAAATGGATTACCCGTTCATCGGCATAGGAAAGTTTGAGGGATGCAGCCTTTATCGGATCCACATCACCGATAAGGTCGGACACAGACACGTCCGGTGTTGCCAGCTTCTCTGTGTAGCGGTCTTCCCGATGCCACCAGGTAATCGGGGTGTCATCACCTTTTTCTGCTACCATCTCCCTTCCATATTGTGATAAGGGGTGGAAAGGGTCGTCGTTTAGCTCACTGCCTGTAATCACCGGGATATGCTCATCGAGCAGGTTGATCATCATACGTGCGATCCTCGTTTTAGCCTGACCGCGGAGTCCCAGCAAGTTGATGTTGTGACGGCTGAGGATGGCTCTTTCCACATCGGGAATTACCGTATCTTCGTATCCCCAGACCCCGTGGAAGGGATTTTCACCCTTTTTAAGTTTGTGAATCAGGTTAGCTCTTAACTCTTCCTTGATTGATTTTGTGGTATAGCCGCTTTTTTTCAGCTCACCAAGTGTTTTAATTGATGTCAGTTCCAAGAGATATCAGATTTTAGAATCGTTTTCTACGGTTTCGGTTATAATCTTCAAAAACAAGATCACCCAATCCCTGCAATGAGCTGTAGTAAGCATTGCCATTATTTACCTGGGTAAATTCGCGCACAAACTGCTGCAGATAGGGATCGGAAGCGATCATAAATGTAGTAATGGGAATATTGAGTCTTCGGCACTGAGCGCCGAGATTCAGTGTTTTGCTGAGAATTTTCTGGTCGATGCCAAAGCTGTTTTTATAATATTTGATGCCCACTTTCATACAGGTTGGTTTACCATCCGTGATCATAAATATCTGCTTATTGGCATTTTTTCTTCTTCTGAGTATATCCATCGCCAGCTCGAGACCGGCTATGGTATTGGTATGGAACGGGCCTACTTTCAGATAAGGCAGGTCTTTGATCTCGATCTGCCAGGCGTCATTTCCGAACACCAATACATCAAGTGTATCCTTAGGATATTTTCGTGTGATCATTTCGGCCAGAGCCATTGCAACTTTTTTTGCGGGCGTGATTCTGTCTTCACCATAAAGTATCATGGAATGGCTGATGTCGATCATCAGCACGGTCGATGTCTGCGTCTTATATTCAGTATCCCGGACCTCAAGGTCATTTTCGGTGAGCATAAACTGATCAAAGCCGTGGTTGACTTGCGCATTTCGGAACGAGTCGGTAAGATTGATCTGAAAATGGGAGTCGCCAAACTCAAAAGGTCTTACATCTGTCGATATTTCATCGCCCTGCCCGGTATGGGGTGTTTTATGGTTGCCTTTTCCACCTTTTTTTAGCTTACCGAAGATTTCCTCCAAGGCGTTTTTGCGTAAGGTTTGTTCGCTTTTTGCTGTTATTTCAAAAGATCCGTCAGGGGTTTTATCCGATATGTAACCTTTATTTTTAAGGTCTTCGATAAAATCGCCTATTCCATAGCCGGGGTTGCTGATGTTGTATTGTTTGTCAAGCTCGGTCAGCCAGTTCAAAGCTTCTGATACATCACCGCTGGTTATCAGTATTAACTGCTGAAATAGCTGGAACAGGTTGTCAAATGTTCCCTGATTGCCTGCTTTTTTAGAAGGAATGTATTTACTGAATCCGTATCCTAACATGAATGGGAAGTTTAGTAGTTAACATCGGCGGGCCGCTGAATGTTGCTATTTGCTTCATTTCTTTTCGATAACTGTTGAACGTACCAAATAGCAGACAATGTTTCAAATCCTGTCGGTGATTATGACTTGTTTTGCTGATGTAAGTAACTAAAAAATGTGAGTTGATGAAAAAGTGGTTAAAGAATTTAGTGTTTATCGTGTGTTTGCTCTCACTTGTTGCCTTGACGTCTTGTAGTTATTCAGCTACCTGCCCCACCTATTCTATGACCGGGCCGGTTGATGCGCGAGTGTAAATTCATAGGTTTTTAGCGGATTCACGTCTTTGTAAATCATGTGGGTGCGCCTGGTGTCTACAGATAAGCTTGTGACGCTCAGTGTTTTAACAAAACCCCTATCCATGACGATGCTATCGGAGTGGCGGTTGTCATGGTCAAGAAGGTGAAAAGAAAGCACATCTTCCACGCCGGCAGGCATAGATACATGCTGTTCAAACCTTTCTTTTCGTTTCATTACCGAACCGGCGTCATACAAGGTGGCGCTGGCCCACAGGTGATTTTTGGTTGTATCGATATCTGATACATGCTTTTGCTCACCATCCCAGCGCAGTTCATGTGCTACAATGCTGCCATCCTGAATGTCGGTGAAGATCATGGTAAATGGCTCAATACCGTCAAACATGTAGTTGGAGATAAATTCTTCAGGGCGTATGCATTCCATTGCCTCAAGCAACATGATGCCCCGGCTGATTCTATAGGGTGGGGTTCTATGATGGGGTTGAAAAGCGCCATTCAGCAGGCAGATGCTCAATCCGGTATCACTGGTACAGATCCATGTTCCGCCGGCGCCCTCGTCACGCGGAAAAAGCAACAGACTGCCCAACGATGTGCGATATGATGGAAATTGTGTTGTCGCCCTGGCTGGAGCTTCATCCCGGTTACTGGTCAGTATGTAGCTTGCTGGTCCGGTCGGTATGAGGGTGACTGTACACATTTTTAGACAGATAAACTTAAATGTACATAATTATATGACTTCTGTCGCTTTTCGGCTTCTTGTTTTTTCCACTACCTCCCGGTAGTAATCCTCATATTGTGGCAGTATGTTGTGAACATCAAATTCTTTTGCTCTCTTCAGTGCATTTTCCTTGAAATAAGGCAGATGGGCATCTTCGAGTATATGAAGTGACTTTGACACCATGTTGTTAATATCACCCACATCACAGGTGTAACCGGAAAAGCCATCGAGGTTCAGTTCCGGAATACCGCCAGTATTGGAAGACACCACGGGCACTTCGCAGGCCATCGCTTCAAGCGCTGCCAGCCCGAAGCTTTCCTTTTCTGAGGGCATAAGGAAAAGATCCGCTACGGAAAGCACCTCTTCAATGGCGTCAAGCTTACCCAGAAAGCGGATATGATCGCAATCGCCCAGATCCCGGCACATTTTTTCGGTGTTGGTACGTTCCGGACCGTCACCTACCATCAGGAGCTTGGCCGGTATTTTTTTTCTGATCTCATGAAATATCCGTACCACATCATCTACCCGCTTTACCTTTCTGAAGTTTGAGGTATGTACAATGAGTTTTTCACCTTCAGGACAGATAGCGCGTTTGAAATGTTCCTTTTTCTGGCGTTTGAAGCGTGAAAGGTCAATAAAATTGGGGATCACCTTGATGCCGTTACGCACGTTGAAATGCTCATAGGTGTCCTGCTTGAGACTTTCGCTTACTGCGGTTACGCCATCGCTTTCATTTATGGAAAACGTAACTACAGGCTCAAACGACTCTTCTTTACCCACCAGGGTTATGTCAGTACCATGCAATGTCGTGATGACAGGTATGGAAATGCCGTGTGTTTTCAATATCTGTTTGGCCATATAGGCTGCCGAGGCGTGAGGGATGGCATAATGTACATGCAGCAGATCCAGTTTCTCATACTTGGCCACATTCACCATTGAACTGGCGAGTGCCAGCTCATAGGGAGGAAAATCAAATAAGGGGTATTTCCTGACAGAGACTTCATGGTAGGAGATATTTTCGCTAAAAAAATCAAGCCGGGATGGCTGTGAGTAGGTAATAAAATGAATCTTATGACCCTTATCAGCTAATGCCTTTCCCAATTCTGTAGCGACAACGCCACTGCCACCATAGGTAGGGTAGCAAACAATTCCAATATTCATTATCTACAGCTGACGATACTTTTCGTATTCAAAAATTGATTCATATAGTATATCCTGAATACGGGTACGAATGTTTGAAGTTATCAGTTTATTGTTTGTCATATCAGGGTAGACCCGGTTGGATAAAAAGATATAGACAAGGTCATATGCCGGATCAGCCCATACCAGTGTACCCGTGAAGCCTGAGTGACCAAAGGAATCATCACTGGCGTAGGACGAGCAGGCACCTCTGCCCGGTTCACGCGATTTCATATCCCAACCTATTCCGCGACGGCTGTCATCGCTCTGATGGCTTGCAAACCTGCTGATGGTGCTGGGCAGAAAATAGGTAAAACCACCGTAATAGCCATGCTGAAGGTTCATTTGCATGAGTTTTATGATGTCAGAGGCTGACGAAAAAAGGCCGGCATGACCGGCGACACCACCATACAGGGCAGCTCCCTCATCATGTACGGTACCCTGAATAAGTGTATTCCTGAACCTGCGGTCGTCTTCAGTAGGTGCAATGCGGTCAAGCGGAAATTTGCATAGGGGATTGTACGTTGTAGTTGCCATGCCCAGTGGCTGATAAAAATTCTGATCCATAAACTGGTCCAGGGGTTGGTTTAGCTGATATTCAGCCAGGCGGTGCATCAGGTAAAAACCAATATCACTGTAGCGGTACGAGTAGGATTTGAACAGCCCTTTTTTCATCAGGTCTGAATCGAGTGTCCAGCGCCAGACACTATCGGGCATACTGTAATGTGTGTAGAGCCCGTTGGCGACATTCAGCACATACGATGATTCCGGGTAGGGCCTGTAGTAGTGCTGGCTGGGAAGCGAGTCATTCACCGTGCGTTTATAGTGGGGTATGAATGGCATAAGCCCGGCTTCATGCATCAGAATGCTTCTCAGGTCAAGGTTGCGTTTGTTGGTACGGCGCACATCCGGCAGATACTGCACGAGGCGCTTATCAAGCTGGATGACATTTCGCTCTTCGAGGAACATCACAGCCTGCAATGTGGCTGCGACCTTAGTGACAGAAGCAAGGTCATAAATGGTTTCATCCGTGACCGGCGTGATGCTGTCATAGGTATGATAGCCGAAATTTTTATGATAGATGACCTGCCCGTTTTTTGCTGCCCACACCTGACATCCCGGCATTGCACGTTCCTGTATGGCCTCCCGCACGATATCCTCAATATTTGCCAGGTAATCGGCATCCATTTTGGCATTCAGCGGATGCGAAAACCCAAGCCGCTTGATGTAGATGACTATTTCGCCCATCCCTTCCCGCCATGTATCGTTTACATCTACCGGCAGTCTTCCGTCTGCAGTTTTCGCTCCGAATATCACCTGTGCAGCTGCCTTCTGTGCCTGGTATACATTTTCATATCCGAATACCAGCGGCTGACCGGTCTTCAAAAATGAGGCGGCGTAGGGGTTGGCAAATATACTGGTCACCACCAGTTGATTGTCGTAGAGCTGATGGAGGAAGTCCTCAATGTTCTTATCAATGCCGTAGTTGGATGTGCGTTGGTTATGATTGCCATGGAGAGACACTAGCACCAGGTTAAACTGGTTCAGCAGGTTCAGCAGCTCTACTTTTTCATCTGCTGTAGCATCATAAGGCAGGTTAAAATGGGTCATTTGTGAGTAGTAGCCTGCAAAATATTGAAATGGGGTAGTGTAGGTTTCGCCGATGCTTACAGTAGCAATGCGTAAGGTATCAAGCCTGCGCACTGGCAGTATGCCCTCATTTTGTACTACCGTCACGGCACGCTGATAAAGATTTTCAATTAGTGCCTGATCTTCCTGTGTTGTCAGGTTATTTAGTACTGTTTTGCTGTCTGTGGACTGGTAATCGTACAGGCCAAGATCGTATTTCGTGGCCAGTATTTTTTTCACTTTCTCTTCAAAGTTGCTTTTGTTTCTACGTGCCCATCGTTTCACCTGGCGTGAGGCTTCTGCTACATCTTCAGGGAACAGCATGATGTCGTTGCCGGCATCGAGTGCCATTGTTTCAAGTTCGCCCGGCTCATAATAATCGGATACGCCCTTCATGTTCAGGGCATCGGTAAAGATGAGGCCTTCGAAGCCCATGTCTTCTTTCAGCAGCCCGGTTACAATATCGGGTGACAGGGTAGATGCCCGGTTATTATCATCAAAAGCGGGCACATTCAGATGAGCCACCATGATCGACTTCACATCATTTTCAATTGCTGCCTGAAAGGGCTTTAATTCAACTTCATTCAGACGCTCGCGAGAGCCGCTTACAGTAGGTAAGGTTTTATGGCTGTCCTGGTTGGTGTCGCCATGCCCCGGAAAATGCTTGGCGCAGGCCCATACCCCTTCATGCTGCATGCCGCGGATCACCTCTATGCTTTTACTGATTACATTTGCCGGTGCTGAGCCGAAGGAGCGGTAGTTGATCACCGGGTTTTCCGGATTACTGTTGACATCCACTACCGGCGCAAAGTTGAAATGAACTCCCAGTTTACGGCATTGCCTGCCCAGCGAAGCGCCGAAATCATACAGAAGGTCATCGTCACGGATGGCACCCAGCGTCATGGCATAAGGATAACGCATTGTGCTGTCCAGTCTCATGGCAACACCCCATTCTGCATCCATACCTATCATCAGTGGCAGCTTCGAGACAGACTGGTAGTGGTCGAGAAGGCGTAGATGCCGGCCGGGACCCCCCTGAAAAAAAATCAGCCCACCAATATGGTAATCCGCTATCAGCTCCTCTATCTCACGGCGGTGCTTCTCCCCTTTATTGGAATATGCCGCCACCATAAATAGCTGTCCTACCCTCTCCTCCAGTGTCATGGCTTCATATACACTATCTACCCATACAGTCTTTTGGTCATATGAATGTTGTGCAAAAAGTGACGCGAGCGCCAGCGAGAAAAATAGGGTTAAAAAAGCTTTCATAAACTAACCGAGGAATTCTAATGTTATAAAACTACTTTTGTAAGCAAAGAATTTCAAAGTTATATGAAATTTCCTTCGATAATAAAGCTTCCACGGCATAAAGAGTTTAGCTTCCAGCCCCGGTACTACGATCCGATCAGGGAGGAAATTCAGCAACGCACTGCCCGTATCAGACAGGAGCTGAAAACAGAAAGTCATTATTCTGTAAAATCCAACATATCACAATCATTTCAGCGGCGTAGGGCAACAAAAATGTCGGCAGGGCTTATTCAGCTCGTGATCATCCTGCTGCTGATGTCTGTCTTTCTCGGATATGTGTTTTTCATCGACTGGTTATTATATATTCCGTTGATCATTATCCCTATCTATTTATTTTTGCGATGGAGGAGGAGATTTTAGATGCATGACATTGTACATGTACTGCCGGATGTGCTGGCCAATCAGATCGCTGCAGGAGAGGTAGTGCAGCGGCCGGCTTCGGTGCTGAAAGAATTGCTGGAAAACAGTGTAGACGCAGGTGCTTCGGACATTACGGTAGTAGTAGCAGAGTCTGGTAAGCAGATGATACGGGTAGTGGATAATGGTACCGGCATGTCTGTCACCGATGCCAGAATGTGCCTGGAGCGTCATGCCACCTCTAAAATAAAATCGTCTGACGACCTGTTCAATATACGCACGATGGGGTTCCGTGGTGAGGCGATGGCATCGATAGCTGCGGTAGCCCAAATGGATCTTAAGTCACGACGGGAATCAGACGAATTAGGCACGCATATATGTGTGGAGGGTGCTGAAGTTAAATTTCAGGAGCCGGTATCCATGAATCACGGCACGCAGGTAACAGTGAAAAACCTGTTTTTTAACGTTCCCGCCAGGCGTAATTTCCTGAAATCCAATCCGGTGGAGATGAAGCATCTGCTGGAAGAGTTTTTCAGGGTGGCACTCGCCTTTCCGGAGATTGCCTTTCGTTTTTATCAGCAGGATCTGCTGAGCTACGACCTTTCTTCGGGAAAGTTAAGCCGCCGCATCGTGGAGCTGTATGGCAAAAGCTATCAGGACAATCTCATACCCTGCTCAGAAGAGACACCTCTGCTATCCGTAAAGGGGTATATCGGTAAACCTGATAAGGCAAAGCGTACTCGTGGCGAGCAGTATTTTTTCATTAACCAAAGGTATATTCGCAACAACTATCTCCATCATGCTGTGATGACAGCCTATGAGCAGCTCATTGACTCGGATAGCTATCCTTTTTATGTGCTGTTTCTGGAGATCGACCCACAACATATCGACGTCAATGTTCACCCTACCAAACATGAAGTAAAATTTGATGATGAACGTACGGTCTATGGCATTTTAAAGTCCACCGTGAAGCAAGCTTTGGGCAGTCATAATGTTTCACCTTCACTTGACTTTAGCGCATCTGTCAACCTGGATCGTATCACTGCCGATTTTAAGCAAAGCAACCGGCCCTCACAGGATTATTTGCATTTCAGGAACCTTCCGGATAAAAATCCCGGAGATTGGGAAAAGCTATTTGAAGATGAAAACCTGAGCGAGATCAGGATAAGTCAGGTCACGCAGTTTAATCATGATGCCGGACAGTCAGAAATAAAGCTGGACAGCGCAGCCAACCGCATGACGGAGGTAGCCCATGACCAGCAGCGGTCTTCTTTTTTTCAGTTGGGGCTACAGTTTATTGCCAGTCCGATCAAGTCAGGCTTGCTCCTGATCAGGCAGCAGGCCGCTCACCAGCGTATTCTATATGAAAAATACCTCAGGGAGCTTGAAACACGGGCAGCTGCCTCACAGCAGCTCCTTTTTCCACAGGTGGTGGAGCTTAACGCCCAGGATTTTGAGCTGGTGCACGAGATTGCTGACGAATTACGTCAGCTGGGTTTTGATTTTCAGGAGTTTGGTCAGTCAAGTTATATTGTGCATGGCCTGCCTGCCGAAACCATAAAAAATGAAACATCCGACTTGTTCGAATCGTTGATCGAACAGTTTAAGCTTCATCGTAAAGAACTCACACTTGATAGAAACGAGGCAATAGCGAGGGCACTGGCAATCCGCACTGCCGTAGGAGGCGGGACACTTCTCAGCGAAAAGGAGATGAAGCAGATCATCGACGAGTTGTTTTCCTGTCAGTATCCCGATCAGGCATTGGATAAATCAAGAACGTATACGATTTTAAATTTTGAACATTTAAGAACATATTTTAAATAATGTTTGGCAGACTCACTCCGGTAGCCAGGAACCTCATTATCATTAATGTTGCATTTTTACTGATCGAATCATTGGTGCAGATACGACTCGATCGCATACTGGCATTGCATTATATTCATTCTGAGTTTTTTTTTCCGACTCAGTACTTCACGTACATGTTCATGCATGCCGACTTCTACCATCTGTTGTTTAATATGTTTGGCCTGCTGATATTCGGACCACTGCTGGAGTCTTTCTGGGGCTCCAGTCGCTTTTTGATATTTTATCTGGTTACCGGCATTGGGGCAGGGGCATTGTATTCCGGGATTAATTTTGTGGAGCTTAATGGCTTGCGTGAGCAGGTGATGAACTTCACTGAGAATCCCGATCCGGAGATATTCATGTTGTATGCGGCAAAACATCTGGATCAGACCTACTTCAGGGAACTGGCAGGTTATATTTACGAGGTGGTAAACAGATTGGGTTTTAAATCCGTTATGGATTTTGCGGAAGCCTATTATGACAATCCAAATAATGGAAGTTATATACAGGTGGCAGAAAACCTTATGGAGTCACATTACAGGTTACATGCCAATATTCCGATGGTTGGTGCTTCAGGAGCTATATTCGGTATATTGATGGCTTTCGGCCTTTTGTTTCCGAATACGCAACTGATGTTGTTGTTTCCGCCGATTCCGATCAAAGCCAAGTACCTGGTGCTGGCCTACGGAATATGGACGTTGTTTAATATTTTTCAGGACAGGCCGGGTGACAATGTGGCTCATTTTGCCCATCTTGGAGGTATGATATTTGGTTTTATTATGGTAAAAATATTTAACTCAGATCGCTCGAAGTTTTATTAGGATGAACTTATTAGAGGATTTAAAGCAGGCATTCAGCAGACCAAACAACACATTAACACAGTTGATCGTGATCAATATCATCGTGTTTGTGGTGCTGGCACTTCTGAGGCTACTGGCTCAGTTTGGGGCGTTACAAGGCGTTTATGTTTTTTTATATGATCAGTTTAGTATACCTCCCGTTTTTACTGACTTCCTGACAAAGCCCTGGACGCTGATTACATACTCTTTCGCCCATAGCCTGAGTGGTATTATGCATATTCTGTTTAATATGCTGGCACTTTACTGGTTTGGACGCATTATCCAGGAGTATCTCGGGAGTGAAAAGCTATTGCATTTATATGTATTAGGTGCTGTAGCGGGTGCAGTGGTATACCTGATGTCGTACAACCTCATACCTTATTATGCGGATCGCGCAGCAGCTGTAAGCGGCATGGTAGGTGCTTCTGCTGCTGTTTTTGCCATTGCAGTAGGAGCGGCGGTGCTGTCTCCTGATTATACATTTTATCTCTTATTTTTTGGTCCGGTGAAGATCAAATACATCGTAGCGGTTTATGTTTTTCTTTCCATTCTGGGATTATCAGGAGGCAATGCCGGGGGTGATCTGGCTCATCTCGGTGGTGCTGCAATCGGATGGCTTTATATTTCGCAGCTGCGGTCGGGCACAGACCTGGGTAAGCCGGTTCACTATGTGCTTGAATTTTTCAGGACGCTTTTCCGGCCTAAGCCAAAAATTAAGGTTAGTCACAGAAAGAAAAAGACCAAAACCACTACAGAGAGAAAATCAGGTGGGTCAACCGCTGGTGCTTCACGAACCGGTTCATCTGATGTTTCTCAGGACGAGATTGACGCTATACTGGATAAAATATCAGAAAAAGGATACGACAGCCTCTCCAAAGCTGAGAAAGAAAAGCTGTTTAATGCCAGTCGCTAGTCCAAAAGCGATTTCAATTCTGCTCTCAGGCTTTTAATGTATTTCAGGTCTTTAGCCGGGATTTTTCTGTAATTGATATTGCGTCTAACGCGGATGAGCGCGCTGCTAAACCAGAATGACCCATATGCTGACGCAAGTAAGGCAAGAAATACGATGGAGCCTGTTTGCCAGCTTATGATATAAGCGGGTATCAAAATGATAAGAAATAAGCCGATATACATCAGCAGCGAGGCAAAAAACTGCACAGATGAATGAAACTGGTCGTCACGGATGCTGAAGGCACGACGGTGAGCAAATGCCGCAATAGGATAAAATAAGGGCCATCCCGTCAGGCGAAAAGGCAATGTGAGAATAAGTTGCAGTAATGCCGGAATAAATATGCCACGATTATCTTTAGCTACCTGCTTATCTGAAATTTTGAATTTTTTCAACAATGCACTGTATGTAGAGGTTTTTTCTTTGATTTTAGCTTTGGTCTCTTCCGCAAGACCAGAGAATTTCTCCCCTACCGATTTTTCAAGCAGAAAGCGTCTGGGGTCGTCGATGATCCATTCGCTGATCCATCTGCGTGGCAGCTTATCATTACGGTAGATATCCAGCATTATTTCTGCAACAGCGTCATCTTTCGGGTCGCTGATGATGATCACGTGCTGTTCAAGTGCTTTGGCAATATCTTCTGTGAGCTTGGCGACGGCCCGTGACTCATTTTCTTCATAAAGCTTCCGGTAATCGCTTACGATGATAGGCTCTCCTATATCCAGGATAAAGTCGCCGCGGAATTTTTTGGCATGGGTGTAGTTGACGCCGGTGGGCAATATTTTTACACCCAGCTCCCAGTTATGTTCCACCTCTGCTCCGAAGGCCATCCTGGCGGTTCCTTTTTTTACCGGCCGCAGCCTCTTTTCAACTACACACCGCCCTTCAGGATAAATACCAACAATCTGATTTTTGTTCAGCAGACGATTGACAAGCCTGAAGCTGTCATCATTCTTTTTGTTTGATTCAGGATCTTCATTGCGACGGTAAATGGGCAATATCTTCATGCCGATGAGAAACCAACGGGCAAGCTTTGATCTGAACACGTCACCACGGGCAAGAAAATAAGGATTTCTAAGGCTTAGCGTCAGGCATATGCCGGCGATGATGACACCGTCCATGAATGAGTTGGGATGGTTGCAGGCAAGAATCAAAGGGTCTCTGCCCTTAAATTTTTCAATTCCATGCACGTACACTTTTCTGAAATAAATAGGCAGTGCACGTGGTACCAGTAAGCTGAAGAATTTGTAAAGCATAACAGGAGCGCAAATTAAATGGTAAATATTCAATTCAGCGGAACAATTATTGTATTTATTTAAAATATAACCCAACTTGTATCTTAATAGGGTAAACTAATCTGGATTTTTTGATGATTGATGGCTTTTTTAAGGTACTCAATGTAGAACGTGCCGAGCAGCGCCCTGCTGCCCTGTTGCTCGGCCTTGGTTTTACTATGGGTATATTCGTAGCCGTCATGGAGGTGATACCCTTCACCCTTTTTCTTACCGAATTTTCAGAAAAACAGATTCCCTTAAGCTTTATTGCCAGTGGCATTATCGGAATATCCATTTCGTATCTTTTTTCCTTCCTGCAGCGTAGGGTAAGCTTCCAGACGGTAGTTGCGATACTGCTCGGCCTCTTTTTTCTGTTAATCGTAACATCAGTTATCGGATTGGCAGGCCCGTACCGCAGGCAATTTATTTTTCTTATCTATTCCTTTTCAGACCCTATAGCGGTGGTAATGCTTCTGATGTTTTGGGGGGCGTTCAACCGTGTATTTAATTTAAGGCAAGCCAAAAGAATAATCGGAGGTATAGACACCGGACAGCTGATTGCTACAATACTTGCTTTTTTTAGTATTCCTTTCATTGCCAGTTTGTTGCCACGATCAGAGGATCTGCTATACCTCGCCTTTGTTATGCTGATGGGGTTTGGATTCTTTTTTTACCTGATGGGCAAGTCGTATACGCTCAAGGTAAGTGCCAATGAAGCCGGTGTGGAGGAAAAGGACTCGGTGCCGTTTACACATTTTTTTACCAGGCGGTTTTTTCTGCTGATGTCATTTTTTGTGATCATCTCAGCGATAAGCTTGCAGTTTCTGGATTATACTTTCCTTGCGGTGGCCGACCGTCAGTTTTTATCAGAAGACAGTCTTACACAGTTCAAAAGCTATTTTGAGATGGTGATTGTGATTTTCAGTTTTCTGTTTCAGACCTTCACCACAGACAAGATCATCTCCATTTATGGTCTTCGTGTAGCCCTTTTGGTTAACCCTGTACTGCTTCTGGCATTTACAGCCCTGGCGATTGTTGTGGGAATGTTTACAGGAATCAATACCGGATCTGAGAATTTTGTGTACTTCTTTGTGGCGATCTCGCTGATTCGTCTGTTCATACAATCACTCCGGGATGCACTGGATGGCCCTTCATTTAAGCTTTATTTCCTTCCCATTGAGTCCAATATCCGCGCTGATGTTCAGTCAAAAATTGAGGGTGTAATCACCGTCATCTCGGGGATTATATCAGGGGGCATCATCCTGTTGCTCGACAGGTTGCCTAATTTCAATGTATTATATATTCTTATTTTCATGCTTCCTATGGTCGGAATATGGTATTTCATTACGCAGCGGATGTATGGAAGCTATAAAAGTACATTAATAGACACACTCAATCGCAACAAGAACAAAAAGGTAAAGAACGAAGAGAAGACCTTTCAGAAGAAACTCGCTGTTCAGATTCAAAAGCATCACCCGGAAAAGGCATTACAGATGATGCATCAAAAAGGGGCAGTATCACCTGATCAGTTTGAGGAAATTATCTCACAGCTGGAAACAGACAGCCACAACCAGACCACCCGGGATATAGACCCCAATTACTGGAAGAAAATATTACAACAGTTTAACCTCCCACAGACACGTGCCGAACGTGAAGTGAAGACGGTAAGAGATCTTGCTCTTGCTCAGGTAAAGCAAATAAACAAAGGAGATAAAATTGATATATCTTCTGCGAAATTATACATTCTGGCGAAGTCAAAGCATACGGAAGACCGGCTTTTTGCGCTCAAGATCATCCATAACATGATCAGCGATGAAAATGCCTTTATTATCCAGGAGCTTCTTCGTGATCTGAAGCCGGATGTTCGCTTCGAGGCTATACGTGTGGCAGGGCAGCTGAACAGAAAAGATCTTTGGCCTGCATTGGTAGAACTCCTGGGGCAGCCGCGATATGCTCATGAAGCACAGAATGCCCTTATACGCGGCGGGCAACCCATGATCATGTTTCTCGCTTCCTATTTTTCAAGAACGGGAATGTCAGAAGAAATATTCATCAGAATTGTACTCATCATCAAAACCATTGGGGGCAACCTGGCTAAGGCAGCATTGTGGCAACAACTGGACAACCCTTCGCAGCGCATCCATAAACTGGTAGTTGAGACCCTTTATGAGATGGATTTTCATACCAGCGACGATCAATTCCTGAAATTTACAACCTATCTGAGGCGTGAAGTTTCCAAAGCCATCTGGAACATGGCCGCGCTGACCGAGCTGGGTGAAGAGGACTATTTCGATCCGCTAAAGGCGGGCATTCAGGAAGAATTGGACGAGAGCTATGAGCTCATATTTATGATGCTTTCCATTCTTTACGACAAAGAATCGATCCACCTTGTCCGCGACAATCTCGAAATTGGCACCAACGAGGGCGTGACCTTTGCCATTGAGCTCATGGATCAGTTTTTATCCAACGACCTCAAATTATATTTATATCCTTTCTTTGATGACATCAGTCCTGAAGAAAAAATCAAGGCGCTGCATTCATTTTTCCCCAGAAATAACCATACGCCGGAAGAGCTGATGCTTTCCATCCTCAGCAGAGATATCCATTTTACAGGACGTTATACCAAGGCCAGTGCACTCAATGCCTGGTATTTTAGTGGTCAGGAGCACGTGCCTGAAGAGATAATCGCGCAACTATTTAATTCAGATCCCCTGCTGTATGAAATGGCTGCCCGATGCATTCTAAAAACTTCCAGGCCGCTTTTCCGACAGGTAGAAAAACGGCTGCCTGACCATACACGTCACCGACTGCAGCATCTTATGAATGACCAGGAAGATGGGAATCTTATTCAATATGAAATCCTGCGTTACATCGAGCAGACATCGTTTTTTTGTGGCAGCAGAAAGAGCGCATTAACAGAACTTACATCCATAATTAACCCACAGCATCTGAGGACCAATAAATCCTTAGACCTGCACGACTACATTATTCTGGTGAAGTCAGGTCAACTGGTGGATCAGCATGGCAAAATCTACAAGGAAGGTGACCTGATACTTTCACTGGGTAAATCATATAAGGTGTCGGCATTTGAAGACTCCCTGGTACTGAGCATGGATAAGGTCACCCTGTATCATCTGTTGGGTCTAAGTAAAGAACTATCTGAAACTTTTATGGAGATTGTCGATCATGAATTAATATTGGATGAAAAGAGATAATTTTAAGTTATTTGTAATGTATCATTGCTTTCATGTCTGATAAAAAACGGATAGTGATATGTGCCAGTGAGGCTGATGATACCCTTTTTCTTAACCAGGAAAAAGGGTGGGTGACCTCATTTGCCCGTTACCTTGAGCTGATGATCTTCAGCGCAAGTGGAGAGCAATATGCGATTGAATGGCTTTACGAGTCATCCGAAGTGACTGAGAAGAATTTTAAGGATAAGCCCATTTTACTTATTGTCCTTAGTCCTGATTTTCTGTACAGCGATAAGCTTATGGGCTTTTTTGACCTTTATACCAAGGCAACAGGTTTTGCTGGTGACGAACTTATCCAGCATGTATTTAAGGTAGTAAAGTCACCGTTTGAAGAGGTTGAACTGCCGGAAGTGCTGGAGCAATGTATCAGTTATGAGTTTTTCACATACGATGAAGATACCGGAGACCCCAGGGAAATTGTAGATTTTTTCAGTGTGGAAGGGGAACAGTATTTCTGGATGAGGCTGGTTGACCTTGCCTATGATATTCATGAGATAATTTCGATGGATAAAGGTGCTTCAGGAGAGGAGAGAGGGCCGGGGAAATCCATTTACCTTGCAGAGACGGGAAATGACCTGGCGGTACATCGCAATATCATCAAAAGGGAGTTACAGCGACATGGATATCATGTACTGCCGAATAAGCGGTTGCCTTCAACGCCTGAAAATTTAGAAAAAGCGATACGGGACGACCTGACCCGGTGCGAATTAAGTATCCATTTGATCGGTGATCTGCAGGGCAGGCGCATTCCTATGGCTAGCGAGGCTGTACCCATGATTCAAAATCGTATTTGTGGTGATTATGGAATAGAAGCAGAAGAAAAGGGTGAGCTTTTTCGTCGTCTTGTTTGGGTCTCTTCCAATATAAGAGAAGGCAATGATATTCAGGTCAATATGATAGAGGAAATCAAGCGTGACGCTGATGGGATACGCCATACAGAGGTGCTTCAATCACCACTTGAGGACTTTAAGACAGCCATATGGGTGGCCCTGGGTCAAAATGATGCTCCTGTAAATGAGGCTGAAAAACCAGCAGGTGAAGGCAGTGTGGTTTACCTTATCCATGATAAGGCAGACCAGGCTCTGGCTGTAAAAGTAGCCGCACATCTTGCCGAGGCAGGCATGGAAGTGAGGCAGCCGGCATTATCCGAAGACCTCATGACATTTCGAAAAAGCCATATTCAAAATCTTATTGAATTTGATTACGCCATCATCCTTCAGGATAAGATCAATAATTACTGGGTGAGGATGAAATACCTTGACTTATTGAAGTCGCCGGGTTTTGGCCGTAAAAAGGAAATTCTGGGTAAGCTTATACTTACTACCAATAAACAACTGCGTGACGAATCTTTCTATGAAGGAGTAAAGGCAGATGTCAGGATCATCAATAAATCTGGCAGCCCTGAGCTTCTGGAGCAGTATTTTGCAACCAAAACCACTGTGGAATGAGCATGAGACAGGACCTGCCGACCGATATTCAGATCAATCCGTTCCCGGGGTTGCGTCCTTTTTCGATTGACGAAAGCCACCTGTTCTTTGGCCGTGAGGGACAGACCGATGAGGTACTCCTCAAACTTGCTGAAAACCGCTTTGTCGGAATTATTGGCCTGTCCGGAAGTGGTAAATCGTCTTTCGTTTTCTGTGGTGTGCTGCCCATATTATATGGGGGATTTTTTACTGATCGTGGTGCGGAATGGGATGTGGTCGTGATGCGTCCGGGTGCCTCTCCGGTGCAAAATCTGGCCGAATCGCTGATCAAAGGGAGGGAAGAATATAAAAAAATGGACAAGGAGGAAAGGGTGATCCAGAAAACGATCACCTCGACCTTACTCAAAAGCAGTTCGATGGGCCTGGTGGAAGCAGTAAAGCAGACCGGACAGGCCTCAAAAAAGAATTTTCTTATTCTCGTCGATCAGTTTGAGGAGTTATTTAGATTTTCTAAAGAAGAGGAAAATAATTATGGCTCCACACAGGAGTCATTGACATTTGTTAATCTGCTGACTGAAGCAGTAAGAAGCAGTGAGGCGTCCATTTATGTAGCCATTACCATGCGGTCCGATTTCATCGGTGATTGCGCTCAGTTTCCTGTCCTCACCAAAATGATTAATGACAGCCACTACCTGATTCCTCAGATGACACGCGAGCAGAAACGTGATGCTATCTTAGGTCCGGTGGCCGTTGCCGGTGGCCATATCTCACCACGACTTGTGCAGCAGCTGTTGAATGACCTTGGCGACAAGTCAGATCAGCTGCCGATATTGCAACATGCCCTGATGAGGACCTGGGACTACTGGTATAAACATAAGGAGTCAGATGAGCCGATGGATCTGCATCATTACGAAGCCATTGGCAGCATGGCCCAGGCCCTGAGTCAGCATGCAGATGAGGCGTATAATGAGCTTGATGATCAGCAGAAAGTGATCTGCGAGTATATTTTCAAAGCGTTAACGGAAAAGAGAGACGACTCATCCGGCATACGCCGACCGACCAAGGTGCGGGAGCTGGCGCTTTTATGCCGTGTAGAGGAACAGGAAATAATTGAAGTCGTGGAGGTGTTTCGCAAGCCTGGCAGGTCATTTCTCATGCCGCCTTACGGCACAGCTATCACTGGCGAAACCTATATCGATATTTCCCATGAAAGCCTGATGCGCATTTGGGATCGGCTGAAAATATGGGTCAATGAAGAAGCAGAATCCATTTCGATGTATCTGCGCCTGGCAGATGCTGCATCTATGTATCAGATAGGAAAGGCGGGGCTGTGGCGACCCCCGGACCTTCAGTTGGCCTTGAACTGGCGTGAAAAGCAGCAGCCTACCCTCACCTGGGGTCAACGCTATCATCCGGCATTTGAACGCACCATGATATTCCTTGAATATAGTGCACGAGAGTATGAAATGGAGCAGAAAGCCAAGGAGGAGGAGCAGCGTCAGAAGATCAGAAGGCAACGTATATTAACCTCCGTGCTCAGTGTAGCGGCAATTATCTGTCTCGCCTTCCTTTTATTTGCGCTGGTACAGCGGCAGAATGCCATCTACGAAAAGGAAGTAGCGGAGCAGGCTTTAATTGAGGCTCAGATCGCACGTGATTCTGCTGATATCGAACGGAGAAACGCAATTGAGCAGACCGAAATAGCAACTTCCGCCAGCATGCAGGCGCAGGTAAATGCTGTAAAAGCGGATTCTGCCGCAAGAGAGGCATTAATAGAGGCGGAAAGAGCGCGCCTGGCACAGCTGGAGGCTGATACTGCTCGCTTGCAGGCAGAAAATAATTCCGAGCTTGCGCGTCTTAATGCGCTGGAAGCCTCAATAAATGCCAATAAAGCACAAATTTCAGCACGCCGGGCCGATTCACTTCGCTTTCTGGCTATCGCCAAAACTCTGGCAGCAAAAAGTCTTACCACCGATAACAATGAGCGTGACCTGAAGGGGCTTTTAGCCTATCAGGGTTACCTTTTCAATAAGGAAAAGTCAGCCAATCCGCGTGATCCGGATATCTACAGCAGTCTTTACGAGGCAAACAAAAGTTTTGATATGGAAAGCGGCAGCCCTGATGCAGTTACCAATCAGTTTCTGCGAGGCCACAGAGAGAATATATCATCTCTCCAGGTATCACCAAAAAGTGCTGCCATTTTCTCCGCCTCGGAAAATGGTGAAATCTACCGGTGGAATATGCGCGCCCAATCCAGTCCCACTGAATTGTACAATGGCGATATGATCATCAATGACATGAAGGTGAACAACTCCATATCCCTCATTGCGGCAGGGGGTAATCGGGGAGAATTCCTGTTTCTTGACCCTTCTACTCTTGAGGCAGATACTACTTTAGGCGTGCATGAAAATATAATTGCGCTGGATTTTCAGAATGAGGCTACTGTCATTTCAGCTGGTAGTGAAGGGAAAATTGTTCGATGGACCTTTGGCAAATCACATGAGGTGATACTGAATCTCAGCATCAGAATATCGGATGTCGCCTGTCACCCTGTAAACGAACGGATATATTATGCCGATAATGCAGGTCAGTTGCGTATGATCGTGAATGGAAAAGACTCACTTGTATTTCGTAATTCAAATGAAATCACAGTATTGCAATTCAGCGAAAATGGAAAATACCTGGCTGCGGGCACGCGGCTAGGAGACCTCATCATTTTTAATCCGGTTAACATGAGTATTATCGACAGAATACCCTCAGCCCATGATGACATCATAAAGGATATAAGTTTTGACTGGAAAAATGAGCTTATCGCTACTGCCAGCTCCGATCAGACGGTAAAATTATGGAATCTAAACAACCTGAATGAGTTGCCTATTGTGCTTAGTGACCATCAGAACTCCTTTGTGTTCAGGGTCGCCTTTACCAGCAATAACAATTTTCTGCTGAGTGGACTTACCCGCGGCAGGGTGAAGGTCTGGTCTACCAATATTGAGTACTACGCTGAGCCGATATGCGGTAAGCTCAGCAGAAATCTGTCGCTGGACGAATGGAAAAGGTTTGTTGCAGAGGATGTTGATTACAGAAGAACATGTTCTGCATTACCACCGGGCGAGGGTGCAGGTGCAACCTCATTGCTGAGACAAAATGAAAATGATTAAACGCAGTCTTCATATAACCCTAATCCTATTTTTAGTGTCTTCGGGCACCAAAATGTATGCCCAATCCTGTGAAGAGACGTTAAGGAAAGCCCAGATTGCATATGACCAGGGGCGGTTAAATGAGGTGGCCCCAACGCTTGATGCCTGCCTGAAAGCCGGGTTTAATGATGAGGAAAAAGTTCAGGCCTATCGTGTTCTGGTTCTTACCTACCTCCTGCTGAATGAAGCTGCGATGGCAGACGAATACATGTTTGAACTGCTTAAAACCGATCCGGAGTATATTCCGGATGACAACGACCCGATCAAATACAGGAGATTATATGAAACTTACCGTACAGACGCAGTGCTGGCGTATGGTATTATGCTGGGCGGTAATATTTCGCAGATGCAGATTCTGACAGGAGCCTATGGTGGCGGTGGAAGTGGTGACTTTACCGGTGTTTTCAGAAGTAATGTACGATTTCAGGCAGGCCTTTCACTTGAGTTTCCTGTACAATATAACAGGCAATATATCGTGGTGACACCAGGCTTCCGTCAGATGGCGGTGACGTATTTTGCGCAGTCAAATGAGGTACAGGGCTATAGCGGTGAGGTTTTCGAAACGGTTCAGGGAGAAAACATTACTGAGGTACAGGTCTATAATTACCTCGATCTGCCTGTTTCCTGGCGTTACCAGCCCAAGTTCCTTGATTTTGAGATCACCAAAACCTACTTGATGCTTAGCGCCACCCCATCTTATTTACTGGGAGTTAATTTCCAGCGAGAGTCTGAGGATGGCTTATCACCACTTGATAACGGGGATAATATTACTTCAATACGCAACCCATACCGCCTTGATTTTTCCGTTGGTGCAGGGCAGAAATTCAAAATAGGCCTTGGGTATCTTTTTGCACAGGCGTCCTTTAACTATGCAGCTTTGATTGCAAATAACACCGGATTTATTCCAGAACGGCAGTCTTCAAGTTTCCCGATTGCAGATCCGCGTGCATTTAAATTGCACACCGTGGATGTGAGCATTGGTTACATGTTCCAGTATTATAAACCTAAAAAGCTTGGAAGTGAATAGGTTGTATTATATAGCTATGATCACCACACTTCTGGCCTGCGAAGTCAGCGAAGATGTGAATATTGCCGAAGCCGACTACCTGAGAAAATATTACGGCTCATATAAAGGCAATGAAGTAGCCAATACCATCATGGCAACCGAAACGGGGTATTATATCGGAGGGTATATTGAAGATGTAAATGAGGACAACAATACCCGCGATGCATTTGTGTTGCAGCTGGATGATCAGGCAAATGTAGTGAGCCGCTATGTAGGCAACACATTGCAGGAAAATGAAGAAGTAGTGGATATGGGTATGATAGGTGAGTCACTGTTACTTTATGTACTCCGGGATAGTGCCTTAACGACGTTTATCGACCTGACAATACTTAGTTCCCAGTTACAACCTGTAAGCCGTCAGGTGATAGCAAAAAGAAGCGCTGGTGGCTTGCGCCCAGGAGGTATGGTCATTGAAGGTCAGCAATTATACCTGTCATATAATGCCAGAAATGCTGTTCAGGATACAGTACATGTTGTAACGCTAAATTTTGAATCGGTTGACCTGTCTGATTCCCTCGGACGCGTTACCCTCGAGGAGCTGCAATTTGACCGGCTTTACGCCAAATCATTTATCAATCAGCAGATAGGTCTGGCGGCATCATTGCAACTGGATGGCTCTGGTCGTCTGATTTATAGTGGAAGCCAGCTAAGCGAGGGCAACTCAGTCAGGCAGTTTATTTCCCGCCTTAACCAAAATGGTATCGAAGAGTCAAATGATTTTGGGGCTGTTACCGGTGGACGCACAATAGAAGTAACGGATGTTCGTGTTGCGGTAAGCAATGAATATCTTGTTGCAGGTACTGTCAGGTATCCCAATACCGAGCAGACGGATGCCTACTTTGCCAGAATATCTTTCCCGGGAGGGAGTGCAGTCATTAATGATTCTGTATTTGCCTTCACCGATAACAGTTTTGAAGAGGGAGTTGGCCTTGTGCAGTTACCTGACCTCTCCTTTCTTATGATCATCAACAATCCACAGGGTAATATCTTTACAGAGAATGAAGGAATAAAGCCGGGAGGAAGCGATGTTGGGCTTATTAAAATAAACGGAAACGGTGAGATAGTAAGGAAGCAACTGTTTGGTAGTTCCGGGCTTGAACGGGCAGTGGATTACCTGGTAGATCCTATGGGTCGCGTAGTAGTGATTGGAAATACAGAAAATGCCCAGAATAACAATATATTTCTGTTGCGAATGAGTAATGAAATTGATTTATATTAAAATATTTATAAAATAAATAATAATATTATAATTTTATAAAGTGAGAAAACATATACTAACGATAGTATTTTTAAGTTCACTGGCAGCCTTAGCCCAGACGACCCCTCTTGCTGGAGAGGCGTTTGTTGATCCCGATGATCGAAATACACTAGTAATTCCATTCAATAACACAATTGGTGTAACCTCATCTGCCGGCTTTACCATCACCATCAATAACAACACAGCAGGGATTTCAATAAGCTCTGTCTCTACCAATGCAGATACACTTTTTCTCACGCTAAACACTATAGTTGGTACAGCCGATAATGTATTTATTGATTATGCGAGCGGCCCCGGAGATCTTACCGGAGCCGGTGGTGTAGCCAGTTTTGATGAGTTTATTTTCACTCCCCTCACATTTCCGGCTGATGGGGATGTCAATATCGGACTGGCAGCGGATATTGTTTTTGTGTTTGATACAGCAGCCCGAAATGCTGACAATTCAGCCATAACAACAGCGGATGTAAGTGCAGCTATCACCGTTGGAACTTCTGCGGATGGAAATGGCTGTCCCAATGGCGGTCTTATTAGTTACACCCCGCTGATAGACGACACAAATTATCAGCAAATCATCATAAACCCTGATGCCAATCTTTCACCTTCCACAACCTATTATGTTGAGCTTGATCCTGCTGCTTTCGAACTATTCTACGATGTGAATCCTGGTGGTGGTACACGAATTGAATCAGATCCATTGAACGATGTGGGTTGTTTTTCATTTACAACACGGAGCTCATCCCAGCAGGAACCAGCTTTTATAAGCGGTACACCTGCTGTCACCAATCAGGTTTTACAGACAAGTTTTGATCTGGTATACAGGTTAAATACAGCTTCGCTGGTCTATTACCTTGTGCTGGATAATAATGAAACTTCACCCAGGCCACTACCACAGGAAATTGAGGCAGGAGTGGCTGAAGAGGGCGTATTTGTCGCCTCCGGATCTGTTCTTTACTCACCATCAGGTGGTTTTGATACAGTGACTGTACCGGTCAGCTTTATAGATTATGATGTATTTGTTGTAGCCAAAAGCTTTCCTGATGGCATTTATTCTGTTGTTGATTCAATCGGAGAGGTGGGCGATTCTTCTCCGCCCGTAGCCAGTTATAATATCGCAGGCGCGACAGGTGTAGATCCTGATGTGACCGATCTTATCGTTACATTTAACGAGGAGATACGTAAGCAGTCTGGCAATTCAACCTTTGAAAATACCGGTGATCTGGAGGCTGCACTTTTCCTTACACGGGACTCCATAGACGGTGCTTCACAGGCTATAGGCACACCGGGCTTTGCTTCAGAAACCACCATTACCATAGACCTGGCATCCCTTCCTAAAGATGGGGCCACCTATTTCCTGAGGATTGCCAGCGGGATCATTCAGGACCAGTCAGGCAATAACTATGAGGGGGATACGATAAGCTTTACCCTTGTAGACGAAATAGCTCCGGTGGCAACTATTTATCCACCTGACCTTACCGCTATAGATGAGGATACGGTGTTGAATATTTCATTTTCTGAGGCCGTAAGGCGCACCAATAATAGTTTACTTAATAATACCAATGTTGACGCCCTGATCACTTTAAAGGTTGGAGATGCAGGTGGTGCTGATGTGGCTTTCAATGCATTTATCAATTCCACCAACGATGAAATACTGGTAATACCGACTGCACTCATACCGGGACAGGATTATTATTTTGCTTTTACTGGACTTGAAGATTTTTCAGATAATGCAGTTGCGGATGGGAATGTAACTTTTTCGGTAATTGATGATGTGCCTCCTTTGCTAACGTTTATCCCTCCCGGCGGAAGTAGCAATATCCAATCTGATGATACAGTATTTTTTGTTTTCAGTGAGCCCGTACGCGGTATTGATAACAGTCCGCTCTCATCAGTTTTAGTTTCTCTCAAAAATTCTTCGGGTACCATTATTCCTTCCACCGCCACGGTTACAGCAGGCAATGACACCATATTCCTTATACCGGATGGTGGTTTTTCCAGTGGGATAACTTATCGTGCAGTATTAAATGAAGATTTGGAAGATTTTTCCGATAATCTCCTGACACGAGACAGTGTAAACTTTTCAGCTGCCGATACTGAGCCTCCACTCATCACCTCATCGGTGCAGTCAATCACCAATAACCAGGTAAGGCTTAATATCAGCGCAAACGAAACAGGCACAGTGTACTATGCGCTATTTGCCGGGGCTACATCCAATATCACAGATCCGGCAGACATTATCAACCCGTCATCGCCACAGGATAATGGTACTATCAGTATTAATTCTTCCGCGGTTAATGTAAACCAGATACAGACACTTAGTTCCACAGGTACCGCAGGCACCCAAGTAGATATTTATCTGGTCATGGTGGATGGAGCAGGCAACCCGTCCACAATAACAAAATATGAAGATTTACGCCTGGGTGGCGTAAATATTACCGCACCGACTGTTGATTTATGTCTTGATAGTGATTTTGCAGCTATAGGCTCCATCACCATTCAGGAAAGAAATGCCTTTGACTTTAGAAACACGGCCGGTGAAGTGGTTTCATTTATTTTGTCTGCACCAGCCGGCTATGCTTTCGATCCTTCCTCCGGAGCTATATCGGGTACAGGAGCCGATATTACTGTAGCACCCCAGGTATCTGTTGCCTCCTCTGCTGTTACTGTAACATATGCGACCAATGGCGAGGCCACTCTGGATCAGATCCAGATCACAGGACTGAGAGTGCGAAATACAGCCAATAATGATAATGTTAATATTTTACGGACGGGTGGAGACGCCAGGATATTGGGCCTCAGTGCAGCAGATGCGCCTGTTCTGGGAAATTTATCGTCTCTTGATGGTCCAGACCTTCCAGTCCTTTCAGACGAGGTGATTTGTAACGGCAGCGATGTCGTGATAGGCGCAACAGCTACGCCCGGTGATGCTGCCATTAGCACCTATTCATGGACAGGACCAGCATTATCAGATGCCGCAATTGCACAGCCAACAGCTACCCCGACCTCAACCAGTGTTTACACCCTTACAGTTACCGATGGAAATGGCTGTCAGGCGGTAGATGAACTTACAGTGACGGTGAATCCACTGCCTATGGCGAACCTTGTCTCAGATGATATAGACGACGCCATCTGTTTTGAAGAGCCGATACAGTTTACTGCATTCCCTGTTTCAGGAGTTTCTTATTCTTACGATGTAGACGGCACAGTGGTGAGTACATCCAGGATCATGGCCACCGATACATTTACAGTAGATCATACTGTTACGGTCACCATAACAGACAATGCTACCTTATGTGAAAACACAGCAAGCATCAGCCTTACGGTAAATCCTTTACCTGAAGTGACATTCTTTACACGTGATGGCACTTTCTCGTATCCATTGGGCGGTGAGCAGGATACATTGGTGGGAGAAGTAAATGGTTCGGTAAACAGCTCAGGTTTATTTTCCGGTACAGGAGTAAGTGATAGTTTTTTCATTCCCTCACTTATTCCCGTAGATGGTACCTATCCTGTTACCTACACTTTCACAGACGCTAATGGGTGTACCAATGATGAGACCATCAACTTCACTTTATTTGATCCGGCATCTTCAATTCTGATATCAGGAGACCCCGGAGATCCGCTGGGTAGTTCATACTGTGTTGATTTTGGCATACTGCCTGATCTTGATGTAACGGCTGACTTTAAAAGCAATCTTCCATCCGGGTATACCTTCTTAAGATTTGCGCTCATCGATGGAGGAGGGAGCGAAGTGACAGGATTTATCAGTAACGATGACCTGAATACGGCAGCTGTAACGCCAGGTGACTATACCATTCGTTATTTTTATCAATATGTTGTGGTGATAGGATTTACTCCCACAATAATTTTTGATGCCATTGACGTGCAGGACATCACCATCAACCCGTTGCCGGTTCCTGCTATCACAACTCCAATATTGTCAGGGTATTGTGAAGACAACGACACAAATATTTCGCTTACAGGTACTGGTGGAGTAAGTCGTGAATTTGATCTTTATTATTTTGATGGGGGGTCTTATCAGTTACAAGAAACAGATATTAATTCTTTTAACCCAGCTAACCTGAAGTCAACGTATGGTCTGGGTAATTATCGGATATTTTTGAAGTCAACCAGCGTATTCGGGTGCCAGGATTCCATTTCAAGAGATTTCAGCATCTTTTTTCAGCCTGCTGCACCGACCATAGTCAGTGATACCATCAAATATTGTTTTGACCCGGGTACGTTTGCTTCCAATATTTCTGTTAGTGGCACACAACCTACGTACAGCTGGTACAGTGATACCACTAACCTGATCACCAACAGCCCATCTGCTTCAGGTTCCTCAAGTGCGTTTAATCCTGTGCTTGAGTTAAATGTATTATCAACTACCACCAATAGAATATTTGTAACGCAGACTTCAGCAGATGGATGTGAGAGTGAGCCATTGCCGGTGACTGTAATCCGTTATCCTGAAGTTCCTGAGCCGATTCTGTCTGACTCTGATGTCTCGTGTCAGTTTACTTCACTTCAGACTCCTGTTGAGGTGCCATCCGGGCAGGGCAACAACCAGCCGGGTGACTCCATTACATGGTATTCATTTTACACACGTTTTTTTCAGGTTCCGATAAATGGAATAGCAAACAACAAAGCTCCTACTAATGCTGAGCTGGGCATAGATACAGCAGCTGCCGGTATTTATGAGTATTATGCCACCAAGCTGGATTATTTTGCTGTTGATTTTGCTGGTTGCGAAAGTGATACAGCTATTATCACCAAGCAGGTATTGGCTCAGCCAACACCAGCACCTGTTTCTGATCCGGCACCCTATTGCGACAACAATTCCCTCAACAGTACCCCCATCGAAAACTTCACGTTTACTGGTGAGGCCGGAGCAACATACAGGTGGTATGTATCACAGCTGGACTTTAACAGCGGAAAATTAAATTCAATAAATAATCCAACTCCTTCAGAACCAGGTAATAACTTTGATCCCGACATATCGAATGATCTGCCTGATGAATCTGTTCGGCTCGACACCACCTTTTATGTAGTCAAGTATCTTTATGAGGGTACACCGACATTAGCTGAGGGATGCCCTTCACCCATTGATTCTGTACGTCTGATCATCAACCCGACACCGGGTTTGCCCGTCGCTGCAGATCCCGACCCATATTGTAATGGTGTTGGCGCTATAGATCCCCTGCTTGCTACCTCCGATAGTTTGAATGCTTCATTCAACTGGTATGAGCAGGACCCGTTGTTTAATCTTGCTGAACCTGTTCTTGGCACCAGCAATAACAGCACTCCTTTCAATACCGGTCTTTCTAATACTAACCCCACGCAGGTTCCTTTCTTCTTCGACTATTATGTTACACAAGTGCATGCAAGTGGTTGCGAGGGCCCTTCAGAGCAGGTGTTTGTTACGATAAATCCGACACCGCTGGCTCCAACCTTTGCTGATGCTGATATCGAAACCTGCCAGTTTCTTGATCTTACATCCTTTCAAATCACGGACGGGGACAGTTCAGTACGGTGGTATGCTAATCCAGACTTAAGCGGAGAAATTACCGGCCTGGCTGATAGCCTCAATCCGATCTCATTTTCCGAACTGGCAATAGACAGCACATTTTCCGGCACTACCCGGTTTTATGTAACCCAGACAGAAAGAGGGTGCGAGGGAGCTATACGTGAGGTCTCTTATACCATCAATCCCAGGCCGGCTGATGCAGTTATCTCTGCTGATAGTGCTTATTATTGTCAGTTTCTTGCTGTACCTGATCTGCAGGCCCAGTCACAGGCAGGTTTAACGTATCGTTGGTATGACAGCAATAATCTGTCTGCCAGCATTGGTACAGGTGCAACCTTTAATCCATCAGCAGCCTACGATCCTACAATTAATCAAACACCCGGAAATCAGTATTTCTTCGTGACACAAACCTCTGCAGCCGGTTGCGAAAGCGTACCTGATAGCATAAACCTGACGACTTTTGCCAAGCCTTCCAATCCCGTATTTGCATCCGACTCGTTATTGTATTGCAGTGGTCAGGAATTGGACACCATTACCGTAGCAGGTGAAAATATTGAATGGTACAACAGCAGCTTTACCTTTGTGACAGCGGGGAATCAGTTTTTACCATCAGATAATACACTTATCTCCGGTATTAATGATCCGGACCGGACGATCATTTATTATGCCACACAAACAACCAATCGCTTTACAGGATTTGACGGTTGCCAGAGTGATTTTGAGCCAATAATCAATCAGGTATACAGGCGACCTGCACTTCCGGTGGATGTAGAAAGCTTTATTTACTGTGTCGGAGATGATATCGATCCACTTACTGCAACGCTTAATGAAAATGTTGACCCGGCCTCCATTGAATTTGAGTGGTTTATCGGTACTGATACTACCCTGGCAAATCGTGTAAATGTCATAGCCAATCCAAATAACCCCACTCCATCAGAAATGGGCATACTCAATACACTGGATACGACCTATCAGTTTCTCGTGCGCCAGTCAAGGTTTGACTGTCCGGGTAATCCGTTTTCATTGTCTGTAAATGTATTTGCACGCCCCTCTGCGCCGTCACTATCCAGCTACGACAGCACAGCCTGTAATGTAGACGATGAAAATATATCCATCTCGGTACCGGGGTCAAATGTGCAGATCTACTATAATGCCGGACTTACAAGCATAAAAGACCCATTCGTTCCGGGTAGTACATTTAATGTCTTTACTACAGGAGAAGATGCGCCGGTGAATAAGAGTCAGGATTCCTCCCTCGTATATTATGCAACACAACGGACGAATCTGGCAGTGGGTGGTGGTGCCGGATGCGAAGGTCCTGCGCTTGCTATTCCGTTCAGATTCTTTAAAAAGCCTGATCTTCTGACTATAGCGTCAGTGGATACGATATGCCACAATCCGGATTCTGCAGATATTTATACACGCGAACTTATTGCCTCCAATGCAGAAGGGGACGTTTCCTGGTCTTCGAGTCCAACATTTTCTTCCAATGTACTCGATGATGATACATTAAGTCTGCTTATTAATAATCAGGATAACATTGCACGAACCATTACCCGCTATGTCAGACAAAGAATCAATGGCTGTTTCAGTAATATTAGTTCTAAAGAAATTGAATATCTGCGTATTGCTGAGCTATCTCTTGGTCAGGATCCGCTGGACCCGGAGGCTGAATTTGACGGATCGTACTGTCTGGATGCAGACTCTATCAGTATTTTTGCCTTTGCAGATGATAACCTGATAAATGGCACATCCAACGAAGGCCAGCTATTTATTAACAATGTTCTTCAGTCACGCCGTAAATTCTCACCCCAGGAGCTGGGTGTTGAAACGCAGGAACTGACATTGCTATATGTTCAAGGACAATGTATTTCAAAGGTAGAGCGTAATTTTGATATCAACCTGGAGCCTGCACTGCCCTTTGCTGCAGATCCGTCTCCTACATGTTTTGATGCGGAGGCTCCTGTAATTAATGTTTCGGGGGACGTTGGAGGGGCAATCACTGTTTATAATTCAGCGGACCTCAATCCCGGGAATACTACATTTTTCTCTAATGGTGTGTTTACCGCAGATGAGCCTGAAAATTATTCACGTTTCCGCGATACCACATTTACTTATTTTGCTACGCAGACTATTGCAGGATGTGAAAGTTCACCACGACAGATAAATGTAATCTATTACAGGTTACCGGAGGCACCTCAGATCACGGGCGTAGCCCCTATATGTTTTGATCAGAACCTCCAGACTTCAGATACCATTATTCAGTTGAGCACAAATCTTTCTTATGACAGTGTAGAGTGGTCTACCAATCAAAACTTTATCGCCAGCACCCTGCTATTTGATGAGGAGGGGTATGACCTGGCTGATCGATCCGAAATACTTTTCACTCCTATCAGGAACAGTAATCAGTTCAGAGAGATAGTTTACTATGCACGGGAATATTTCCGGGGATGTGTTGGAAGCTTTTCTTCCGATACTGTCGTCTTCCAGGACGTTCCTGAGCTCTTTATAGGTGATAACCATAATAATGATGATGGTGGCTTCAGTCAACTGGGATATTGTATAGGTCCTGATACCCTTGACTTATATGGTTTTAGCTCCACTTCCGGATCAGTAAACCTCTTATCGCCTGATGTTACATTATTTTTGAGAGGAGAGCGGGAAAATGGTGTTACGGTTGATTCAGTGCTCTCAGCTAATTTCTTTCGCATTGACAGTCTGGGAGTTGGCGAGTATGAAATCGAATTTACACAAAACGCAGTAGGGTGTGAAACGAGAGTAATTGAATCATTTGTCATCAATGGATTGCCTGACCCACAGTTCACCATAGAGGATGGAGAATATTGTAATACAGCAGATGACTTTCCTTTAGGATCACCTGGTGAAGGTATAGACTATTTTATTGACTTTTCCTTCAACGCCGGGACCCCGGAAACTGCGTTAATTGGGAACCGGTTTTTCCCCGAACTTGCTGTACCCGGTCTTCACCGGCTGATTCTGGAAGAAGAAGATGACAATGAATGTAAAAATACCGATACTTTGGTGGTCAGGATAAATCCTGTTCCGGAATTCGCCCTCGATATATCAAGTACCTGCTCACTTGATACCATATCCTTTGCGCCTGATTTTCAAGGTACTTTTCTCGATGACCTTAACCTACCTTTATTTAGCAGTTCTTCTGTATCGTATAACTGGATACTAGGTTCAGGCCTTGAGTTTGATCAGGAAAGCATAGAGCAGAAGCTCCCTTCAGGAAACCGCAATATCTCGCTCACGGTTACGTATGAATCAGAAACCGGAGAGCAATGCCCGACAGTGGTAAATGAAAATATTGATTTCGGAGCAGCTCCGGAGCCAAGCTTTGCGCTAGCCGGAAGTGCGTTGGACCGCCCCGGTGTACTCATTGGAAATACCGTATTAGACAGGGACGATATAGCCATTGCACAATGGACTATTGGAACAAATACTTACTCCTTAGTGAATGAGGTAGTTGACGGATTCAATTTTGATTTGCCCGCACCACAGGATTTAAATAGTGTCCCTGGCAGGCACGATGTAAAGCTTGTATTAATAACCAAGGATTTCTGCGTTGACTCTCTTATTAGAACAGTTTACAAATTACCTTATATCGGTCTTGGGGATCCTTATCAGACCAGTTTTGAAGCAGGTGAGGAAGGATGGATTCCGGAAGGAAGGTTTCCCGGAATGTTGAGGTTTGAAGTCGATTCAGCATCATGGACAGCAGCAGAACCTGTAGTAAGAGGCAGTTCGGATGTAATTAGTGCCGCCTCAGATGGAGATCGTGCCTGGATCACGCAGCTCAACAACGGCAAATATTTTACCAATGAGGTAAGCGCACTAAACTCCCCGGTTTTCGACTTTTCTCAGACTATACGACCTGTACTGATCTTTGATCAACTGCAAAATCTGCAACCCGGATCAGATGGCGTGGCAGTGCAGGCATCGACAAATGATTTTATGTGGGTAACACTCGACAAGGCCGACCGTGCCAAAAACTGGTATACCGGTACTGTGAACAGCATGAATACTGTTCTAGTGCAGAACCCTTCCTTATTGGCATGGTCAGATATTAATACTGATTATCAGGACACCCGGTATAATCTGGACGAATTTGCAGGAGAGCGTCAGGTAAGATTCCGCTTTTTACTTACCTCTAACGATGGTACAGAAAATGAAGGCTTTGCCCTTGATAACTTCAGGATTATCGAACGAAACAGAACTGCAGTAGTGGAGAATTTTGGCAATCTTTCCGAAAGCGGATTTACCAGTTCTGTAGAAACTATTGAAGCTATCAGAAGCGCTAATTTCAGCAGTAACGCAGATGAATTGATAACGCTGCATTATAATACAGACTTCCAGAAGTCAATAAATACGCGTGGATCGTCCGTACAGGAGAATACCCGGGCCTATTTTTATGGTATATCATCACTTCCATCCATCGTTATCGATGGCAACACATCTACCACAGCAGTGAATAATCAGGATTTTTACACCAACCTTTGGAGCCGCCGAATACTGGAGTTGTCTCCGTTTGACATCGAGATCAGTTATGATGCACAATCCATCGACGAGGTTACCGTGAATGTCTCAGTTACAGCACTGGAGAATGCACGGATAAACAATGACCGGGTCGTGCTGCAAACAGCGATAACAGAAGATAGCGTTATGTATCAGACCGATACTGAAACGCTACTTGTAGATGGAGTTGTAAGAAAAATGCTACCCTCCCCTGTAGGTATCCCTTTACCTAATGACTGGGAAATTGGAGATAGCTTTGATACTACATTTACCTGGATACCGGAGAATGTAGAGAAACTTAGTGCCACGGTAGCCATGGTACAGAACTTTAATACAAAGGAAGTATACCAATCTGCCAGAAGGCCGTTTGACAACGTAATTGAGAATCCGGTAGGCAATGCCAGTGACTTTGCCAGCATCAGGCTGTATCCAAATCCGGCCCGGGATATGTTGACGCTGCAAACACCGGGCAGGCTAAGTAAAACGACACAATGGGTTATTTTTGATCAGGTGGGTCTGATTCTCGATGAGGGTCAAACGGAGGCAGGTGCGCTAGGTATACAGGTGGATCTTTCAGATATTCCATCCGGCATTTACTTTATTCAGTTGCAACAAGATGGCCTTTCCTCTGGTGTATATAAATTTTCGGTAGTCAGATAATGAAACTCAAAACCAAAGAAGTCATCACATTGATCGCTTTGCCTGTCGTCTTTGTGTTGATTTATACGTACGTATTTGACAATAAAGTAGACCTTGGTGGTGACAATGCCTATTATTATGCACTTGGCAATGCGCTCGCAGATGGAAAAGGGTATATGTTACCCATGTCGGTAAGCGGGACACCCTACAACCATTTCCCTCCCGGATACCCGGCCATCATGTCTGTTTTTCTGCACATTTCAGATTCAATCACCTTCATTAAGGCGGTAAATGGAGGCTTTCTTCTCGGGTCGATTATCCTTATTTTTTTTATTGCCAGAAGATTTTTTGAGAATAATTACTGGGGCACGCTGCTGACAGTAATATTCACTATGCTGAATACACACCTCCTACGATATGGTTTTATCATGATGAGCGAGGTGCCATACATGTTTTTCATGTTATTGTGCATTTACCTTTTCCTCCGCACGGATCACGATAAAAGCTTTCTTAAAAACCCATTCTTTTATGGTGTTCTATTTACGCTGGTTGGTTTGATTTATATTCGCACAACAGGGGTTGCTCTTTTTGTGGCGATAGTTGCCTTCATGCTTTTCTCGAGAAAATGGCTATATGCCGCAGCCTATTTTATTGGCACTATCCTGCTGTTATTGCCCTGGCAGATCCGATCCGCATCTCTTGGGGGAAGCTCTTACCTTAAAAATCTGAAAATGGTAAATCCTTATCGGCCTGAGCTGGGAGATGTTTCTCTGGGTCAGCTTTTTGGCAGGATCGGGACCAATCTCAAACGCTATATCACCAATGAGATTCCGGACAGTATGTTTCCTTTTTTTAGTGAAAACTACCAGGAAACAAATTTCACTATGTGGTTTTGGGGTTTTCTTTTGGTGATCATTGGTATTTACAGCCTTTACAGCCTGGGTCGAACCGGTCTTTTCCTCACATTTTATATTATTGCTACCATGGGTATACTTCTGATATGGCCCGATGTGTGGATAGGGATACGCTTTTTACTTCCGACAGTGCCTGTGCTTCTGTTTCTTTTTGTATTCGGGGTATGGCAACTATTTACTCAACTGGGAGAGCAGACCATAAAAAAGGGTATACCATTACCTCTCCTTTTTATCCTGCTTATTTTTTATCGCCCTGTTATCGATCAACTTCGCGAGGAAGGGAAACAGGACTATGCGCCGAGTTATAAAAATTACTTTGCCCTGGCGAAATATATCAGGACCAATGATCCTGATGCTGTGGTATCCTGCAGAAAGCCTGCATTATTTTATCTGTACAGCAAGTCGTATACAACCCGGTATCAGTATACAGAAGATGATAAGGAATTGATAAACAACCTGGCAGAACGGCAGGTGGACTATGTGGTGCTGGAACAGCTCGGGTATAGCTCAACTGTATTATACCTGTATCCCGCTATTCAGAAAAATCCGGATAAGTTTGAAGTTGTAAGCCACATTAAAAATCCCGATACTTACCTGCTGAAATTTAAACCTTAATCCTAAATCTCAGATTATCGTAAATATTGAAAAAATTAAACTAATGAGCGGACAGGAAGATAATGACATATTAAAAGAACTATCACAGGGTATGCGGTTCGATAAAAAATTTCTCGAACAGCGGAAAATTTTTCTATGGGGCCCTGTAGATGATGAATCGGCACAATATATTGTGAACCGGCTATTATTTCTTGAGGCAGAGAAGCCCGGAGAAGAGATTAAATTTTACATCAACAGCCCGGGTGGTGTAGTTACATCGGGCATGGTGATATATGATACCATGAAGCTAATATCTTCGCCGGTTACGACGATTTGTATGGGACTTGCTGCTTCCATGGGTTCTATCTTGTTAAGTGCCGGAGAAAAAGGTAAGAGGGAGATATGGCCAAGCGGTAGGGTAATGATACACCAACCAAGTATTGGCGGTACAATTCAGGGTCAGGTAAGTGATCTTGAGATACATGCCCGTGAGATCAATAAAACGAAGGAAATGGGAGCCAAAATTCTGGCTGAAAACTGCGGACAAACCTTCGAAAAGATCATGAGTGATTTTGACAGGGACTACTGGATGAATGCGCAGGAAGCTATAGATTATAGAATCGTAGATAAATTAGCCGATACCTTATAAATAATCCAGGCAGAATATGAACCTAAAGCAGAGGACACCCTCTGCTTTTTTTGTTAAATAATTGTTAACTCTCTCGCCATGGACCTTTCATTGTTTCATAATGTATCATAACCTGAAAAATTAAAATGAATTAATTTATAATAGAATCGAATATTTTGTTAAAATGTCATAATGAATTATTAATTATGATGGGATTAATCTCACGAATAAATCATTTCGTTATGAATATCGTTATTTCATTGTTCTTAACCCAAACAAGGAATAACATGAGCAAAACCATTCTATTTATGTTGTTTACGCTAGCTGTTGCTGGAGTAAATGCAAATTCAGCTGAAGATTCAATTGCAAGACAGATTGCTGTTATCGGCAAAGGATCGTCTTACAATGTGATTTATAACGGTCTTGAAAAAAGGCCGGTGCATATAGAAATACTGGCCACTGATGGCACGGCTTTATACGACGGCTACGTGACCAAGTCGAAATTCAACAAACCTTTTGACCTATCGCAGTTGCCCAGAGCCGAGTATACATTCAGGATCAGCGATGGAGTAAACGAATACCGGGAGGTTGTTGTCACCAGAGATGAGATAAATGCGTTTGTAGAGCACGATCTGGTTGATCAAAATAAGTATAAGGTCGCAGTTTACGGTGCAAAGGGCAAAACCGTCAGTGTTTTCATTCAGGATCAAAACGGTGAGCTTGTGTTTGAAGACAGAATATCACACCCCAAAGATTTTATGGTAAAATATGATGTCAGCAACATAAAGTCAGATAACCTTAACTTTTATGTATTCTGTGACGGTATTCAGTTAAATAAATAAAATAAAAGTGAGCTGGTTATCATGAGGTAACTAGCTCACTTCTTTAAAAGCAATAGGCATATCTTTTTGAAAGCGCTCAAGATATATTTTCAGGATATGGTTTTTTACATCCTCGAGGTCAGGATCATCCTTAATAATATCTTTTGCAATAGTACGGGCAGTTGTAAGAATATCCTGATCCCTCGTCAGGTTGGCCATCTTAAAAATTACAGCACCGCTTTGCTGGGTACCGGTAATATCGCCCGGCCCTCGTAGTTTTAAATCTTTCTCCGCAATTTCAAACCCATCATTAGTGGCAACCATAGTTTTTAATCGCTCTTTGCCAACTTCTGTCAGTTTAACATCAGACACTAAAATACAATACGATTGATCTCCGCCGCGTCCCACCCGGCCGCGCAGCTGGTGCAACTGAGCCAGACCAAACCGTTCTGCGTTTTCAATGACCATGACAGTAGCATTAGGTACATTTACGCCAACTTCAATTACTGTGGTGGCCACCATAATCTGTGTTTCACCTTCCAGGAATCTTTTCATTTCATAGTCTTTGGCCTCAGGCTTCATCTTTCCATGTAGTATGCTTACCTGATATTCCTTAAAATCACGACGCACACTTTCATATCCATCCATAAGGTGCTTCAGGTCAAGCTTCTCTGATTCTTCAATCAGCGGATATACGATATACACCTGCCTTCCTGCCTTGATTTCTTTCCTTAAAAAACCATTAATCTTTATACGATGACTGTCTGTCTGGTGTATTGTCTTAATGGGTTTTCGCCCTGCCGGTAATTCATCAATGACAGAAATATCCAGATCGCCATATACTGTCATGGCCAGTGTCCTTGGAATAGGAGTAGCCGTCATGACCAATACATGAGGGAAAACATCCCTGTTTTTGGACCATAACCGGGCCCGCTGGGCTACACCAAAGCGATGTTGTTCATCAATTACTACCAAACCCAGCTTTTTGAACTGAACACGGTCCTCCAGCAGTGCATGGGTGCCGATGACAATATCGATAAGACCATTTTTCAGGTAGCTAAGGATAATTTTGCGTTCACCGGCTGATGTGCTTCCCGTTAGTTTGGCGATACGGATATTTAGTTTTTTTGCATATTCCTGTAACCCTCTGTAATGCTGATCGGATAATATTTCTGTGGGCGCCATCAAAGCGGCCTGTGTACCCGATGAGATAGCAATCAGCATGACAATAAAGGCAGTTACTGTTTTGCCGCTTCCTACATCTCCCTGTAGTAGTCTATTCATTTGCATTCCAGACTTCAGGTCAGAAAAAATCTCCTTAATCACCCTTTTTTGAGCATTAGTTAAGGGAAAAGGCAGCACATCATGATAAAAGGCATTCAGCAGTTTAGTGTCTTTTAATATCAGCCCCGGATGTTTGTCATTCAGCGCCTTCATTTTCACAATTTGAAGTTGCAGGTAAAACAACTCTTCAAATTTCAGCCGGCGGATTCCCTGCTGTAGTTCTTTCTCATTTTCAGGAAAATGTACAAAACGTAATGATTCAATACGTGAAGGTAGCTTCAGTTGCTGCAGAAGGTAATCAGGTAAATTTTCTTCAAGGTGATGGATGCCGGTTTGGATGACCTGTGCCATCCATTTCATGATCAGCTTATTGTCAATATATTTCTTTTTGAGCTTTTCAGTACTTGGATATACCGGCTGCAGGTAGGCTTGTTTAGCGTGATTTTCTGTGAATAACTCAAATTCCGGATGGGCCATATTGATGTTTCGGCCATACCTTGATGCTTTGCCAAAAAAAACATACGTATTACCCGGCTTTATGCGATCGGTTATCCATTTGATGCCCTGAAACCATATCAGATCCAGTGACCCATGGGCATCGTAAGCGGTTATGATCAGCCTTGATTTTCTTCCTGCGCCAATGATCCGCGTATCCTTCACGGTAAGCTTGAGTTGGATATTATGAGTTTGCTTTTGAGTGGACAGCAGCTGATGGACATTCAGCGTAGAATAAAACCTGGTGCGGTCATCATACCGGAAGGGGAAGAAATACAGGAGATCGCCAAACGTATGTATATCCAGCTCTTGGCTTAGCAGTTTTGCGCGTTCAGGGCCTATTCCGGGAAGTTGATATATCGGCGTATCCGGAAAGCCCATTTACTTCCATTTTAATGTCTGTAAAAAGTGTACGATATCTACCTTCACATAGTCTATTACGGGAGCAAGAGAATCATTTTGCGTAGCCGTTTTGAAGTATAATGCCCCTCTGAGGAAGTGTCGTGTGGAGTCTGTAATTACAAACTGAAACTGCGTTGGAACCTCACCCTCCAGTTCGGCCAATGAAGCAAAATAGCCATTAGGTGTCTGAAGTATGGATTCATCTATGGCATATGCCTTTATCTGATGCTTTGCCGTCAGTTTATAGGCGTCATTCAGGTAAGCCCGCAGGCGTTCACGATTTTCAAAAACAGGTTTATAGGTAATATTCACATGGGCATCCATCTCCGGATAATAGAAATTGAACCAGTAGGGCTCACTCATCCAGGTGGTATCATTCAGGATATCGGCATGGGTGGAATATTCAAAAGTAAACGGAAAGGTATCAGGTGATTGTACAAATTGGTGCTCAGGGAGCTCTATGCGATTATAGCCTTCTGGTTTTGGGTAGTAACTCTGACGACAACCGGAGAACACCAGCCCGCTTATTATAGATGCCAACAATATAAATCTCACAATGCCTGTGTCTTGGATTTTATTAAAACTCTGATGGTTTTTATACGCCTCTGATCTACAGATACCGCTGTAAATACGAAATTCCCATAATTAATTTTATCACCTACACGCGGGAGTTTGGTATTAAGTTCGAGCAGTAAACCGCCAAGTGACTCACTTTCACCCTTTACTTCATCAAAGATTGAAATATCCTCATCTATCACTTTACAGAAGTCATTGAGCGTTGTCTTTCCCTCAAAAATATACGTCGAATCATCAAGCTTATTGTAGGCAATTTCATTATCATCAAATTCGTCATTGATCTCACCCACAATTTCTTCAATAATATCTTCAAGTGTGATAAGGCCTGAGGTACCACCATATTCGTCGACCACGATGGCCATATGAACCCTTTTTTCCTGAAAATCACGTAGTAGAGAGTCTATTTTTTTGTTCTCAGGGATGAAAAAGCCAGGTCGCATTAGCTCCTGCCAGTTAAAGTTTACCGGTTTGTCCAGGTAGGGCAGGATATCCTTTATGTAAAGCACGCCTTCGATCTTGTCAATGGTTTCACGATATACCGGTACACGGCTGTAGCCATGGGTATTTATGGTTTCCAGCAGTTCATGGAAGTCGAGTTCTATATCATACGAAACAATGTCGATCCGTGACCTCATGACCTGTTTTACGGTAAGGTTGCCGAAATTCACAATTCCCTTCAGTATGTCTTTTTCCTGCTGGTGTGAATCTGCTCCTGCAATTTCGAGTGCTTCCCCGATCTCATTGATGCTCAGGTCGTATCCCCGTTTTTTTATCCGATTCTCTACCAGCCGGCTAAATCGGGTGAGAACAAACGAAAATGGTTTGAGCACTATATCAGAGAAAAAAATGAAGTTTACTGTAAAATGGGCAAATGGAATATTGCGCTGATTGGCATATACTTTAGGTACTACCTCTCCAAAATATGCAATGACAAAGGTTACAATTGCCGTTACAATCACAATTACCTGACCTTCCGGCGTCTGGGTGCCGGTAATACTCCACATCAGGTATGTGGAAATGGTGACAATGGCGATATTCACCAGGTTATTCAGGATCAGAATTGTTGCGAGCAGCCGCTGTGGATGCTCCAGCAGCCGGACGATACGGTTGTCCCTGAGAGATCCACTGTCTTTCAGCTTTTTTGCATCTTCCTGATTGATAGAGAAAAAAGCAACTTCCGAACCTGAAATAAGGGCGGAGAAGATGAGCAGAAACAACACGACGCCCAACCCGATAAGGTGGGTGGGTGTAAGATATGAAAGTACTGAGAGAATGATACTACCCGAAGGATCGTCTAGGTTATCCAATTTTTGCGATTTGGTGAAACATTAAAACGGCAGATCGTCTTCACCACCATCGGTCGAAACATCTACCGGTTCATTGGAAGATGTTGAAGACCTTGAAGGCTGTGAAGAATAGTCGGATGGAGAGGTGTCTCCTTTTTTATCCAACATCTGAAGTGATAGCACACGTATTTTGGTGGTTGACCTTTGTACGCCATCATTATCCTGCCAGGAGTCAGTTTTCAGTTTGCCTTCTACGTAAATCGTACTGCCTTTGCTAAGGTATTTTTCGGCGATTTCTGCCAGCCTGTCCCATAGCTCAAGGCGGTGCCATTCTGTTTGAGTGGTCTTTTCACCTTCCCGGTTGGTGTAGGTTTCTGAAGTGGCAATATTAAAATTAGCCACCTTCGCACCCGAGGGTAAATATCTTATTTCAGGGTCTGAACCCAGATTTCCTATCAATATAACTTTGTTAATTCCTGCCATAATTTAACTAAAATAACGAATCGTCTATATATTTCAAAATGAGCACGGGCTTTGGTAAATCCTGAATCTGATCTTTCGAATAAAAATGTCCCGAGAGCTTATCCGATACAAAATTGCTCATTTTCATCCTGATATGAAAAAATCGGGCATATATTATTTGATGAGAGAGCACATGTTTGTACGTCGTTGATATATCCAGTACATCAAAGGGTATATCTACCTGCTGCAGTATATCTTCCTCATTCTTCTCCTTTTCAGATTCAGTCAGTATAAATTCAAACAGCCCCTGCCATATATCTTTGCTCTTCCTTTCCCGCATCAGTATACAGCCATCTTTTTCTATGACGAGGTAGTAGAAGTAGCGTATACGCGGTGGTTTTGCCTTTGTCTTTACCGGCAGCTGATCCTGTAGATTTTCGCTAAAGGCATGGCAATGCTGATTAATCGGACAATCTGAACACGACGGTGCTTTTGGGGTACAAAGCGTAGCTCCAAATTCCATTATGCCCTGGTTATAAAGCCCCGGTTTATTTTGGTCGATCAGCTGGTTTGCAAGCTGCTGGAATGCACGCTGGCTTCTGGGTTTTGCAATATCCATATCTACACCAAATACCCTTGCAAGCACACGGTATACATTGCCATCAACGACAGCATGCGGCAAATTGAAAGCAAATGAAGCGATAGCAGCAGCAGTATACGGTCCGATGCCGGGCAGCTTAATTAATTGATCATAGGTATCTGGAAATTGTCCCTGATAATCATATGCGATCACCTGAGCACATTTATGCAGGTTTCTGGCCCTGGAGTAATACCCTAGTCCCTGCCAGATGCGGAGCACCTCTTCCTCTTTCGCCTGTGCCAGGGCCATGACGTCTGGAAAGCGTGAAATAAATCGATTATAATAAGGAAGGCCCTGTATGACACGGGTTTGTTGCAGAATTATTTCCGAAAGCCATATTTTATACGGGTCATTTGTATGACGCCAGGGTAAATCCCTTTTATTTTTCTCATACCAATAGCAAAGCTTTTTTGCAAAAAACTCATAATCAGGCATTTGGAGTAAATCTAAATTTATATTAACGGTTTTTATATTTGATTCAGGACGTTAACTTTGCCATCCGTTTTCAATCAACAGTACTAAAGAGTATAACAAGTGACTAAATCTGATATTGTAGCGAGTATAGCCGAAAAAACCGGTATTGACAAAGCAGATGTACAAATCACCGTAGAGGCATTTTTTTCAGTGATAAAAGATTCCATGGCGTCAGGAGAAAATATTTATGTCCGTGGTTTTGGCAGCTTTGTGAACAAAAAGCGGGCGGCAAAAGTAGCACGAAATATTTCCAAAAATACTGCTATCCTTATCGATGAACATTACGTACCAAGCTTTAAGCCTTCTAAGGTATTTGTAGATAAAGTTAAATCTAGTCTGAAATAAGGTGCTTAAAACACGATTGATCCTTGCGCTCCTTGCCGTTGGTGTCACCATAATCCTTTTCAGCCTGCCACGTGTAGTGGTTGAAAATGATAGTGATGTAATTGCAGAAGATGCAGTTAGCGAACTGGTTATTGAAGAAAGTGAAAGAATTGACCTGGAGGAGCGAAAAGAGCCGATTCCACCTCAATATAGCACACAGATTGAGTCACTTAAAACTCAGCTTAATCAGGGTGCGGAAAATTCAAAGGAATTTTATAATTTTGCGGACTCTTTAGCAAAATTGTACCAGTCCTTTAATTGGTATGACAGCGCAGAGAAGTACATTGATATTTTGCTCACTGATAATGAGAACGCGGAGGTTCTGGCCAGAGCAGGTCAGCTGTATTACGAATGGAATAATACAGTGGAGGGCACTGAGACGGTCGTGAAGAGAAAAGCAGCAGAGTATTTTGATCGTGCCATAGGTATGGATTCGAGCCGCCTTGACTGGCAGCTGAAAAGGGCTTTGCTTGATGTATCTGGAGCCAATCCGATGAAAGGTATTCTGGCTATACGAGCTCTGGCAGATGCCAATCCTGCTTTTGAAGACGCCCAGTATCAGCTGGGTATTTTATCGATGCAGACAGGGCAGACCGAAAATGCCAGGATGCGTTTCCAGCAGGTAGTTGATATTAATCCTGCAAATTATCAGGCCAGGTTGTTTCTGGGTATCATCCTTCAGCAAATGGGTGAGGCAGAATCATCCCGGGAGCAGTTCAATGCGGTAGTAGAGGGCTCTTCGAATGAGGAGCTTATTGAGGTTGCAAAAAGTCATTTATAACATTTTAAATTACATATATATGCCTTGCGGTAAAAAAAGAAAAAGACATAAGATTGCTACTCATAAGCGTAAAAAGCGCCTGAGAAAAAATCGTCATAAAAAGAAGTAATTAACTTTTAAACAATTAAATCTTGAGTACTGAATTAATAATCCATTCAGCTCAGGAAGGACGAAGATTAGCATTAATCCGTGATAAGAGCCTGATCGAGTATCATCTCGACAATGATAACAATCAATTTTCAGTAGGCGATATATTTCTCGGAACAGTAAAAAAAGTTGTAGCTGGACTCAATGCAGCTTTTATTGATGTAGGGTACGAAAAAGATGCATTTTTGCATTATCTTGATCTTGGCCCTAAGGTAAGGACGCTAAATAAGTATACTAAACTGGCGCTTACCAAAAAAAATACTTCTTATAAGTTATCCAAGTTCCGCATGGAGCAGGATATCGATAAGCTGGGTAAAATCACCAACGTACTCAATAAAGGTCAGCAGATTCTGGTACAAGTGGTGAAGGAACCCATTTCTACCAAGGGTCCTCGTCTTTCCTGTGAGCTGTCAATAGCCGGAAGGTACCTCGTGCTGGTGCCATTTTCCAATATTGTAAATGTCTCACGTAAAATCACAAGCAGCGAAGAGCGAAAGCGCCTGCAGCGATTGGTCAATTCTATCCGGCCTACAAATTTCGGTGTGATCATTCGCACTGTAGCCGACGGTAAAGATGTTGCCGAGCTTGACAGAGATCTGAGTGAGCTTGTGGAGCGCTGGGAGGAGGGTATTAAGGCCCTGAAAACAGCCAAGCCCAGAGAAAAGATCATCGGCGAGATGAATAAATCATCCTCCCTGCTCCGGGATATGCTCAATGAATCATTTGACTCTATTATCGTCGATGAGCAGGAGAGCTATCAGGAAGTAAAGGACTTCATCCAGAAAATAGCTCCCGACAAAGCCAGGATCGTCAAAAAATACAATGGCAAGCAGAAGATATTCGAGCAGTATGGTGTTGAGCGACAGATCAAACTTCTGTTTGGTAAATCTGTAAGCCTTCCCAATGGCGGCTACCTCATCATCGAACATACAGAGGCCATGCATGTCATCGACGTAAACAGTGGCAATAAGTCGAATAAGGAGGAAAATCAGGAGGATACCGCGCTGACAGTCAACCTTGAAGCCACGCGTGAAGTGGCAAGGCAACTACGGCTTCGCGATATGGGGGGTATTGTCATCATCGATTTCATCGACATGCGTAAGGCTGAGAATAAAAAGAAGGTCTTCGATCAGATGAAGAAAGAAATGAAGGATGACAGGTCTAAATATACTATTCTTCCTTTGACCAAGTTTGGCCTCTTGCAGATCACCCGGCAGCGTGTACGTCCGGAGCATAATATCATTACACAGGAAGTATGCCCGTCATGTGAAGGTACGGGTAAAGTTTCGCCAACATTGATGATTACTGACAGTCTTGAAAAAGATCTTGAGATTATTACCAAGTCCAATACCGGTAAGCTCTCAATTGCCATGCATCCGTTTATCTACACCTATTATAAAAGCGGGGTTATTTCACGCAGGACGAAGTGGTTCTTTAAATACAATAAGTGGATAAACCTGATCAAAGATTCTTCTCTCGGCATTACTGAATATATGTTTATGGACAGTAACGGCCAGCAGATAGAGATGAACTAAAATTTTACACCCAGATCGAGGCTGTATAGCCTCGATCTTATGTTCAGGTTTTCAATATCAGTCTCCGCGGCCTGATTTATTATACCACCAGTAGCAGTAAAACCGGCATAAATCCGGGTATTCAAACTCAGATTATATTCCCACCCAAGGCCAAGGTAATAGGCCAGGTCGAAAAAAGAGTATGCCCCTACTGTTGCATTATCTTCAATAAGCGGGGAATTGATACGCACCTCAGCCTGACCTCCGATGTTAAAAAATATACGTTGATCAAGCGCTATCTCATCCGTATACAGCTTTAATGCCACCGGTACCTGCAAATGGTTGATCTGCAATTCAGGACTTAGCGTACTCAAGCCATCATTTATAGTATATGAAAATGTCTTGGGGTTGTAAAAAATGCCCGTATGAAAAAAATAATTCTCTGAAATAAACAGGTCGATAAAGGGTCCGAACACATAACTGATATAATTTCCCGAATTGTCTATCGTTACATTTTCGTCAGTCTCCTGTATATGGTATTTTTGCAGAGATGGAGCAATACGTAGTCCGACCTTCGTTTGGGCAAACGTAATGAGCGGGAAAAGGAAAAAGATGAATAACCACTGCTTCATATAGCGAATATAGTTGTTTAGAGGGAATGAATAGAAATATAGGGTTTTTGATTTTTGGGTTTGTCGGTCTGGTATTATCATCATGCCAACAAGAGCGTCTATGTGAGGTGAAATGGGACATAGAACCTATTGATATACTGGATGTTAACGCAGATTTAAGCAAAGTCATGGACTCACCCGAAGCCCTGATAGCCTGGGCTGAGGAGCACCCTGTCATCGCCAATGAGTTTTTGCAGCGCAATCAGTATCCTTCAGATAACATCTGGGCCGACAGAGTTATCGGCTTATTTACAGATGCCTATTTTGACTCGCTGGCATTAGAAGTTGAGCGTGTTTTTGGTGATTTACATGCGCTTGAAAATGAAATCGCCACAGCTTTTGCGGGCATCAAAAACTATTATCCTGACTTCAGCCCACCCAAAGTGATGGCTATTTTCACCGGGTTTGCCAATGATATGATCGTGAGCGATTCATTAATTGTGATCGGACTTGATTATTACCTTGGACAAGACGCCAGGTTCAGACCTAATCATTTCCCAAAATATATTCTTGAGAAATACACCCCTGACTATATTGTGCCTTCCATTGTATTGCTGCTAAGTAAAGATTATAACGCAGTCGTTGGCGAAGATAAGTCAATGCTTGCGGATATGATCTTTTACGGTAAGGCGTACTATTTCGCTGAAAAGGTGCTCCCCTGCACGCCAAAAAAATATATTTTCGGGTATACCGACGAGGAGATAACGGATATTAACAAGAATGAGGAAATAATCTGGTCTTTCTTTCTCTACAATGACCTGTTATACACCACCAGTGACATCGATAAGCAAAAGTTCCTGAGCGAACGTCCGGGTATACCTGAAATAGGAGAAAAATGTCCCGGAAGAATCGGCTGCTGGATAGGGTATAACCTGGTAATGGCTTATGAAAAGGAACAGGATGCAAGCCTGCAGCAGCTTATGGCTAATCCTGACGCACGAAAGATCATGCAGGAGTCGTCCTATACGCCATAATATCCTCAATAAAATCACAAGCCTCCCGTGTAAGACGTGTCATGGAAAATTGTTGTGCAGTATTGCGGGCATTTTCACTTAGTGTAGCGTGATATGACTTATCAGACACCAGTTTTTGTATCTTCATAATATCGCTTTCCTCCAGCTGGTTGCTCACGTGTATACCGCAGCCTTCACTTTCCACAAGGTCTTTTAACCAACCCTGCATATTTATGATTACCGGGCTGGAAGAGGCCAGTGCATCAAAGAATTTATTAGGGCTTACCATTTCCATATACCGGCCAGACAGGAATGATATGAGAATGGCATCAGCGGAAACGAACTCCCGAGCAATTTCTTCCTTTGATATTTTTCCAGATATCGTCACATGCGGGTAATTCATAGCATATGTCCGGAGTTGATCAAATCGGTTGCCCCATCCGATAATATGAATTTCAACGTTGAGGTTCGCAGTGTGATGTATAAATCGTTTCAGAAACTCAGGGTTATTAACTTTGCCCACTGCTCCAAAATAGCCGATCCGGAATCGACTCCTTTTTTCTTTCGAACCGCTAAAAAGTTCCAGATTTGAGAAGTTTGGGATTAATTTTATTTTCTTTGATGTGTAAGGTCGGTTATGTGGCTCCATCGTTGGTGCTACGGTCACGACAGCCTCTGCATTACTGTATATCCGGTGCGCCTTACGCTCAATAATGCGCCGGATATAGGATTTTTTAATACGCAAAAGCTCAAAAACGACTTCAGGCCACAGATCACGCACTTCAAAAATATATGGCAGACCCTTCTTTTTTCTGATTTTCAATGCCAATAAACCTACTGTAATGGGTGTACTGGTGGCATACACCAGATCATATTGGCGATTTTTCATCAGGTTTTTCACCACCTTATAGCCTTTAAAATAATAGCGATAAAAGGAAATTAACCTTCTGGCTAGTGAATAACGGCTGCTGTATGAGATATCGAGGCTGATGAGCTCACAGTTATTTATTGAAGCGTTACCGACATACTTATCCCCGCGTACTACTGTGACATGGTGACCACGATTGGTGAGTTCCTTCACGATATTATAGCTCCTGATTATCCCACCTTCCTCCGGGTACCTGAAATACTGATGTAGATATAGTATATTCAATGCCTCCTCAGGTGTAATTTTTTTCAAAATACCTGCAAAAATGCGTTAGCCTGCATTCCTCACATTTTGGTTTTCGCGCCAGACAAACATATCTGCCATGCAGGATGAGCCAGTGGTGAGACTTGGCTATATGTTTTTTCGGGATATGTCTTACCAGCTGTTTCTCAACTTCAAGTGGCGTTTTGGCATTCTGATTGACGAGACCTAATCGCTTTGATACCCGGAATACATGTGTGTCGACTGCCATCTGGGGCTGATTGAATGCCACTGAGGTGACTACATTGGCCGTTTTGCGGCCTACTCCCGGTAATTTTTGAAGATCTTTTACATTATCCGGGATTTCACTGTTAAAATCCTCTATCAGCATTTTGGCCATGCCGATGAGATGCCGTGTCTTATTATTTGGATAGGAAATGCTTTTGATATAAGGGAAAAGCTCATCAAAAGTAGTGCTTGCCAGGTGGTGAGGTGTTGGGAAATCACGAAATATTGCAGGAGTGGACATATTCACCCTTTTATCAGTGCATTGAGCACTCAGAATTACAGCAATTAACAGCTGAAAAGGGGTTTCATAGGCCAGCTCTGTCTCCTCGGGCTGATCTCCCGTAGCGAAATAGTCGATGAAATGTCTGTATCTTTCCTTTCGGGTCATGAAAGCGGGGTACTATTTACCCCGCGAATATTGTAAAATTTTTTCAATAGCACCCTGTGATGGCGAAGCTTCTGATATATCAACAAGATGGATTATGTCCTTCAGTTGGTTATATGATGCTTCAAGCGTGCTGTCATAAAGCATGGAAAATGAGAGCTCTTCTTCTCTCTCTTTATCCAGCTCACCGTAGTAATAAAGAATCAGATCATCAGGAGTAAAGGTTGTAATCATAGGCATTTGTTTTATTAAATAACCTATAAAGGCACCTTTTTATTATGTAATCAGGAAACTATTTCACCCGCAGGTCAATACCGGTTTCACTTATTTCCCTTCTCAGATTGATCAGGGCATAACGCATTCTCCCCAGTGCAGTATTGATGCTCACACCTGTCGATTCGGCTATTTCCTTAAAACTCATATCAAGATAATGGCGCATGATCAACACTTCTTTTTGTTCCTGTGGCAGATTCATGATCAGCGTTCGGACCTGACTTTTTACTTCCCCTTTCTGTAATGATTTTTCTCTGTTTTCATCCGAAAAGTTAAGTTTATCCATCAGGTAGTCGCCGTCCTCCGTGACGATAGTCGGATATCGCTTTTCCTTTCTGAAGTAATCGATGGCAAGATTATGTGCTATACGTAAAAGCCAGGGAAGGAAACGACCCTGTTCGTTGTATCGGTCAGACTGGATGGTGTTAATTACCTTCGTAAATGCATCCTGCATTAGGTCTTCAGCGACGTAACGATCCTTCACGATCATGTATATGGTCGTAAAAACCCTGTTCTTATGTTTGTTAAGGAGGTGTTCGAATGCCTTTTGATCCCCACTCTTGTATAGTGAAATGAGTTCACTATCCTTCAACTCGTATGTCATGTTTACTTTACGTTTGGTAGAGTAAATTACATCATAGGCATATACATGTTTTGTGATACTTAATATAAAGATAGTATAATTTTATGCTCTGCACAACGTCTGATCGAAATATTTTTGTGATTCATCAACAAAACCAGCGAAATTTCGATTCATACATAGTATTATGACTGATCCAACTTCAACTATCCAATCTTACGATATTGATCATTTCGATCCCAGGCAATATATTATCATAAAGCGTGCCAGGGTTAATAACCTCAAAAATCTTAGTGTAGCAATACCGAGAAACAAACTGATCGTCATTACCGGGGTTTCGGGCTCTGGTAAATCCTCACTGGCTTTCGACACCTTATTTGCTGAAGGGCAGCGCATGTATGTTGAAAGCCTGAGCAGCTATGCCCGTCAATTCCTGGGCCGCATGGAAAAGCCTGAGGTCGATTATATCCGGGGTGTTTCACCGGCGATCAGCATTGAGCAAAAAGTAAATACGCGTAACCCCCGGTCTACGGTAGGTACGACGACAGAAATATATGATTATCTGAAGCTTCTCTTTTCACGCATCGGAAAAACATACAGTCCGGTATCAGGACGTGAAGTTGTGAAACATCGCGTCTCCGATGTTGTAGACTATATTAACAGTAAGCCATCAGGAGAAAGGTTTACTGTATTTTGTCCGCTGGTGCCCCATCGCGGCAGAAGTCTCCGACAGGAATTAGACGCCATGGTGTCCAAAGGATATACGAGGTTGCTAGTGGACGGAAATATCATGTATATAGAAGATATTGAAAAGCCGGCATCATTAAAAGACAAGGAAATATTTATCCTTATTGACCGTGCTGTGGGGACAGACGCTGAGGAGGAGCAGTATCGCTTTGCCGATAGTATTGAAACGGCCTTTTTTGAGGGACACGGCGAATGTTACATCCAGTTTCAGGGTGCTGATCCCGAGTATTTTTCCGATCGCTTTGAAATGGATGGGATCATTTTTGAGGAGCCTTCGGTCAATTTATTCAGTTTCAATAATCCATACGGGGCATGTCGTAAATGCGAAGGATTTGGCAAAATATTGGGTATTGATGAAGATCTGGTGATTCCTGATCAGTCGAAATCGGTATATGAGGGTGCCGTGCTTCCATGGAATGGTGAAATGGGCCGATACTGGCTGGATCAGGTGATCAACTATGGAGCGAGGGAGAATTTCCCGATCCACCGGCCATACAAAGACCTTTCAACAGCAGAAAGGGAAATGCTATGGAAAGGCTCCGGCAGTTTTGATGGCATCGACCAGTTTTTTGAGCATCTGGAGAGTAAAAAGCATAAAATTCAGTATCGGGTGTTATTGAGCAGATATCGCGGCCGCACAACATGCCCGGACTGCAGGGGCACCAGGCTTAGGAAGGACGCATCTTATATCAGGATTAATGATCGTTCCATAACAGACCTTGTGCTTATGCCGGTGGATCAGCTTGCCGCGTTTTTCAGAAATCCTGACCTGTCATCGCATGATTTCAATATAGCTGAAAGAATACTGAAAGAAATAAATAACCGGCTGTCCTACATGTCGGATGTAGGACTTGGATATCTGACATTAAACCGCCTTACAAGCACATTGTCCGGGGGAGAATATCAGCGTATTAAGCTGGCAACATCGCTGGGAAGCGCACTTGTAGGTTCAATGTATATCCTGGATGAGCCCAGCATCGGATTGCATCCACGAGATACCAGAAGGCTGGTGAAGGTATTGGAATCTTTACGCAACGAAGGTAATACGGTGATAGTGGTAGAGCATGAAGAAGAAGTCATGCGTATGGCAGATCAGATCATAGACATCGGTCCCGATGCAGGGTCTCATGGTGGGGAGCTGGTATTTCAGGGTACTTTAGAGGAGATGATGGCCGCACAAAATACCTATACAGCCGCCTTTCTCTCCGGGAAGGATCAGATAGCACTACCGGAGTACCGTCGAAAATGGCGGGATAGCATCATTGTTCGGGGTGCAAGGGAGAATAACCTTAAAAATATAGATGTTAAAATACCGTTGGGAGTCTTAACTATGATCACGGGAGTTAGTGGAAGCGGAAAAAGCACCCTGGTTAAAAACATCCTATATCCGGCATTAGGGAGGAGGCTCGGTACTTATACACATGAGGTGGGGAAATATGATGAGCTGGAAGGTGATGTCAAGCGGATCACTCAGGTAGAGTTTGTCGACCAGAACCCGATAGGTAAATCTTCACGATCAAATCCGGTTACCTATGTAAAGGCTTACGACGCAATACGGCAGCTCTTTTCACAGCAGCCACTTTCCAAAAACAGGGGTTATAAGCCTTCTCATTTTTCGTTTAACGTTGAAGGTGGGCGCTGTGAAACCTGTCAGGGCGAAGGTGTAAATAAGATTGAAATGCAGTTCATGGCCGACATTTACCTGACGTGTGAGGATTGTAAGGGCAAGCGATTTAAGTCGGAAATACTTGACGTTCAGTATAATGGTCTGTCAATCCACGAAGTGCTGGAATTAACAGTTTCTGATTCCATTGAGTTTTTCAGCAGCGAAAAAAGCATTGTAAATAAGTTGCGACCGCTATATGACGTTGGCCTTGGGTATATCCGGCTGGGCCAGTCATCCAATACGTTAAGCGGAGGTGAGGCACAACGTGTAAAACTAGCTTCCTTTCTTGGTAAAACAGGCACGGAAAAGGGTCATATTCTGTTCATTTTTGATGAACCTACCACAGGTTTACATTTCAACGATATCAGGAAATTACTAAAGGCATTAAATGCACTTATTGATCAGGGCAATTCAGTATTAGTAATCGAGCATAACCTGGATATGATTAAAACAGCCGACTGGATAATCGACCTTGGGCCGGATGGAGGTGAAAAAGGGGGAAGTATTGTAGCAGAGGGTACTCCGGAAGAGGTTTCAAATGAGCAAAGCAGTATTACAGGGACTTTTCTAAAAGAAAAACTAGGGGGTTAATTACCCCCGGCTTCCATCAATTTTTTTTTTATAGCCTCGTATTTTTCATCCTCACCCAGCTGGTAATAGATGCCTTCAAGGGCCTTCATAGCGGATGTATTGGTTGCATTTATCCTGTGAGCCTTTTCCATATAGGGTTTTGCATTTTCAAAAAGCTGTGCTACTTCTTCAAGCATCATCATCACCTTTTCAAGGTCGAGGTCATATTCAGCTTTTTTAACAATATCTACGCCTTTATTAAAATATGCGATACCTAAATTGTAGTTGGCCGTAAAGTCATTGGGGTCGAGGGCAAGGGCACGTTCCAGAGCCTGTACTCTCAGGCCAAAATATTTATCTTTCTGATTGGGAAATTGATTTTCCAGCCGCTCATAAATCGTACCAATTACCAGCATGGCATCTGCCGTTTCATCAAACTTTTCGACATATGTTTTAATTAGTGGCTCGACATTTTCTAATTTATTGAAGCTAAGTAATATCGTAATTTTACCTTCATACAGGATTACCTCGTCAGGAAATTTTTCTATTCCTTCATTGATCACATCAATACTTTCCTTTTCTTTCCTGCGATTCTCATAGATAATAGAAAGATTGTAATAGACCAGTGGATCCGGATAGTTCAGCTCACGTGCCTTCTCGTAATAAACAGCCGCAGAATCTACCATACCAAGGTTGCTGTAACCATAGCCCATATAAAAAATGGCATCCGTATAGTTGGGAGCATCTTCACCCAGACCATCAATATAATACCTGATTGCCTGAATTGCCTCTCTGAATTTGCCTTGCTGCATCTTGACAGCTCCCTCATTTTGCAATATAGTTCCGTACATAAGATTAAGGATCTCTTTGCACTGGGGTGTGTATTCATTGTTTACATCAAGCTCGATGCCCTGCTCTGCTGAATAAATACTGCTGTTTCTAAGGCTGTTAGCTTTTTTAGGGTCACCGCCCTCTGATTCTTTAAAAAATAATTCCTTGTATATGAAGCTCCTGAGATACCAGGCTTGTGGGTTTTTGCCGGTTATTTCATCCTGCACTGCAAGATCAATAGCTGACCTCGCTTCCTCATAGTTTTCTATGGAAGCAAGCTCGTAGGCTCTCCTTACCAGCTGAGGTACCTGGGCAAACAATTCTGTAGATAAAAACAGTATCCCAAGTGTTAGAAATACCTTCCAGTTAAATCTCACTGCGATTTTTGACATATATCTCACCAAAAGTAATCAAACAATAATTCAAAATTAAAAAAAAATCGATATTTCGATAGACGTCTTATTTCACCAAATAACTCAGCCTAATTAATCGATAAACCTTACAAATGTTTGACTTCAAATAAAATACCCAAATCATGGGATTGTATATTCTATTTAGCCAACTTATCTTTAGACTGCAAAATAAGTGCCAAAACAGGTGTGAGTAAAATTGGTAAGAGAGTTTTTGTAGGGTACGGGCGAGGTATATCCCTCATTCTGTGGCTGTGTGTAGTATCATATGCTAATGCACAATTGCTTACGATTGAATCGGAAGCGACCATCACTATTGAGGATAACGCTTTGTTGCACAGCGAAGGTATAGTTGAGAATTTCGGTACGCTGAATAATAATGGGACGTTAAGCCTTTCACAGGATTTTGTTAACCTGAGAAGCTACAATCCGGGTACCGGTACAATAACACTGCTGGGTGATAATCAGACGATCAACCTCATTAACGACATTCAGATTCAGGGTATTATTTACAACCTCACGGTTGAAGGGGAGGGAAGCCATGTTTTACCCGGCTATATACAGGTGGACAACAGATTGACACTCAATTCCGGAATACTCACCGTAACGGGTGAGGATACATTATATCTTGGCCCTGATGCAGAAATATCCGGCGGTAGTGAAAATAGTTTCGTTGAGGGACATCTGATATATGCGGGTAATGGCTATCGTTTTTTTCCTGTTGGTAAAGATGGTGTCTACAACCCTATTGAATTGCTTGATGTACAGGGGGTAAATACAACATTATTAGTAGTGAAAACAGTCTCTCCACAAAACTCTTTTGCATACTGTTTCCATAATTCGAGGTCTAATATTGCCTCCCCACCATTGTTTTTGTGCTCACTGGCCATGTTGTTGAACGGATCCCTTAAAACAATCACATACCTTAATCTATTATATGAGGACGTCAGTTTTTTAATAGCCGAAGAAAAAACGAAAATATTAAATCCCCCAATATTAAAATTTTCATAGTTAGCTATAACACAGTTTGCCTTGTTTGGAAATATATTTGCATCCACCATATAAGTCCTTTGTCTATACCATGTATTGCCTATGAAAAAATCATGCGCAGAACTATGAGGACTTTCCCCAGTATGCCCGTGTACATTATTATAAAACACATTACTACCATCAAACGATTTACGGATCCACT
>CAZEQJ010000004.1:140020-165222 GCA_964514385.1 uncultured Cytophagales bacterium | reverse complement strand
CCCATGCAGTTTCACCTGCTGACGGAGAGGAAGTGGCAAAGGGCTTTGTGTTTGGTGATCGCAATAAAAATGGTGTAAAGGATACCAATGAACCGGGTATAAAGGGAGTAATGGTTTCGAATGGTACTGATATAGTACAGACCAATACGGAGGGGGCATATGAACTTCCCGTGGGTAGCGATGCCGTGCTGTTCGTAATAAAACCACGCGACTGGATGACCCCTGTTAATGATGATAACCTGCCCCGCTTTTTTTATCTGCATAAACCCGGTGGATACCCCGAAAACTTCCGTTATGCAGGTGTAGAGCCAACAGGACCGCTTCCATCGCAGATAAATTTTCCCCTGTATGAGGAGGAGGGAAATGATGCCTTTAAAATGGTAGTATTTGGTGATCCACAGCCTTACAACATTGAACAAATCGATTTTCTTTCCGAAGACATTATTTCCGAATTGATCGACAGAACGGACTTATCCTTTGGCATGACCATGGGAGATATCGTAGGGGATAATCTTGACCTGTTTTCGCCACTCAATCAGGCAGTGTCTCAGATCGGCATACCATGGTACAATGTGCTGGGCAACCACGATGTAAATTATATGGCGCCAAATGATGAGCTTTCTGATGAAACCTATGAACGTGTATTCGGGCCGGCAACCTATGCTTTTGTGTATGGGGATGTTCATTTTATTGTGGTTGATGATGTGATTCATGAGAATGAGGCAGGATCACGTCGATATGTGGGAGGATTGAGGCCTGATCAGCTTGAGTTTGTTGAGAATTATCTGAACGCCGTATCAAAGGATGACCTGATCGTACTCACCATGCATATACCATTGGCACAACATGGTGAGTCCTTCCGCAAAAGCGATCAGAAGAAGCTCTTTGATCTGCTTCGTGATTTTCCGCATACCTTGTCAATTTCTGCTCACACCCATGTACATGAAAATCAGTTTTTTCATGCTGATTCGAGTGATTGGCAGCAGCCGGTACCACATCATCACTATAACGTAGGTACCACTTCCGGAAGCTGGTGGAATGGCCTGCGTAATGAAACAGATGTACCACACACCATGATGCGTGATGGCACACCAAACGGCTATTCCTTCATTTCCTTTAACGGCACCGACTATGTAATAGACTGGAAAGTGGCAGGCAGCCCGGTGGAACACCAAATGAATATTCATGTGCCCCGAGGTATAAGGTCCAATACCAGAGATACCGTCTGGCTTACTGTCAACTTCTTCAATGGAAGCGAACAGTCCAGACTTGAATACAGGATCAAGGGCCTTACGTCATGGCAACAAATGGAGCGAACCTTTACCTACGACCCCTACTATGAAAAAATTGCCCGACGATGGGAAAAGATAAACGGACTTGGGCTCCGTGAACAATGGAACACCGATTCTACAATCAATACCCTTCCTTTTCCAGGTTCAAATATGCCTCGCCCTCAAAAATCCATTCATATCTGGGAGGCAAATATTGGAAGTGATTATGCACCCGGAAGATATACCATCGAAGTACGCGCCATGGACAGATATGGCAGGACCTTTACTGACTACCATATGCTGCGTGTCGAAAAACCCTAAATCACCAACGCGGAATCTACTGCAGGAGCACGGGAGATAAGGTCTCAAAATATCCTGATACCTGTCAATAGGTATCAGATTAAGATTTGGAACGCATGCCTACCGGATGAATTTCATCTTTGAGCCAGACAAAATAATTATAAAGATGAAACAAATATTGATTACACTATGGCTATTTACCTGTTCATACCTGAATGCCCAAATGGTGACGATCAGTCCAAAAGAATCGGTAGACCTTTCCTACGAGGCATTTGCTACGCAGGATATAAACCTGATCAACCCCGGCTCGGCGGATGTCCTGGTAGGCGTCTATAATCCGGGAGAAACAGAACAGGTGAAAGGGTTTAGCCTGGCACCTCGCGGCAGCGCTACACTTACTGTAGGTGAAAATCAGATCCTTCGATTGCGCAACCTGTCGGACAAAGAAATCTCAATCAAGTTTGAATTTATTGAACGGGAAAAGGAAGCACCTGTGGCACGATCCGGTGAATACATCACCTTTACATTACGTAACTCTTCACTAAAATCTATCCCGCTTATTATTCCAAACGTGATGAACCCTAATCTGTCGCCCATGTCAAACAGCGGTGTATCACTGAAGGTTGGACAGAAGATATATTTGAAAAAAGGCATGCGGAAGATTCTGGTACTAACAGTGGATGAATCAATCAAAAATGGCGATAAAATAGATATAGCCAAACTCGTAAAAGATTTGTAATTTCTTATCCTTAAGACAAAGCCACCCTGTATGGGTGGCTTTTTAAATATGAGTATATATACCACACCACTTCAGCTGGGCTATTTTTTTAGCCTGATAATGTGGATCGTATTTCTGGTCAGGGGTTATCAGAAACGGCGTCTTTCTGACAAACTGATGGGTTGGATTATGTTTATCCTCGCAATGGAGCTGCAGGATTATACGTTCGGCTTTGCCGGAATTAATATTCTATGGAATGAATTGAATGGATTTCCAAGAGGGGTCGGGCTGTTGTTTGGTCCATTGGTATACTTCTACTTCAGGGCGCAGATAAACCGTAGTTTTCAGATCAGGGGGTGGCTGTTATTGCATTTTTTGCCGTATGCCCTGTTTTTTTTAATAAATATGGTGGTGTTTGTGCAGGGGAAGGAAGCTGTGCAGCGTTTTCAGGCATCGATAACCGATCTTGTCCTGTCCTATATATACGATATAGGGTTACTTATATCCTATATATTTTACCTTACAAACTGCCTGATCATATACCGAAAATATCGCCTATGGAGCCTTAATCAGTTCAGTAATACTGACCTGATCAGTTTCAACTGGTTTCGAAACTTTATCTATTCCATGATCTTCTGGCTGGGATTTCGTGAAGTGATGAATGTTCTGGACGCTTTTATGAATCTTGATTTTTACCAGGAATGGTGGTGGAATCTCGCGTTGGTAGCCGTTTCATTTTACATCGGGCTGGCCGGTTACGGTCAAAACCAACCCTCTAAAATCCATTTCCAATTGTCTGGAGATAATTCGATAGTTTCCGGAACTGAAGAGCTTTTGAAAATAGCAGAACGTCTGGATAACGTAATGCAGCATGACCGGCTGTATTTGCTTCCGGAGTTAAACGTACAGGATCTTGCCCTGCAGCTGCAGGTAAAAGCACCCCTGTTGTCAGCTGCCATAAACCGCATTCAGGGAGTTAATTTTAACGATTATGTAAACCATTTAAGGGTAGAAGAATTTATCCGGCTGTATAAGCATGATGCATCGCGACAATACACCCTGCTGGCACTGGCATTGGATTCAGGTTTTAACTCCAAAGCCACCTTTAACCGGGCGTTTAAAAAATTAAAGGGCGTGAGTCCGAAGGAGTATTTGTCTGATTTTTAACTATGGTGAATGATGAGACTAAACGGTTAATACTTTTTATTATATTAGTAACCGGACTCAATTTTTTTACCATGCCTGTTACTACCCCCGAACATGATGCCAAAATCGCCAAAATGACTTTTTCTTCCGTATACCCGCACTATGTGGATAAAGTGGAGAAGAAAGGAAGGACACAAGCAGAACTTGACCAAGTAATTGAGTGGCTCACCGGCTATGATAAAAATGAGCTGGAAAAGCTGAAAAATGAAAAGATAACCTTTCAATCCTTTTTTGAGAAAGCCACGCTTAACCCTAATGCAAAACTGATCAAGGGCGTTATCTGTGGTTATCGGGTGGAAGACATTGAGACACCGCTGACCCAACAAGTAAGGTACCTGGATAAACTAGTGGATGAACTTGCTAAGGGAAAGAAAATGGAGAAGATATTAAGATCATAAATATGGACAAGGCTGCGCAGACTATGATTGATAATATGCCTGAAAAAATAGGTAAAAGTAAAATAAAAACAATTATATTACTTTAATTATAAATATAATGACTAATAAGATCATTTAATTTATCTTATTTTATATATTTGTATCAAATAAGGAATATTTGATACGCGAAATCTCTAAGAAACAAGTTTTAGATAGAATCCGGTTTGAAAATCCATGGTGGGTAAATGGTCAAATCGAAGAGGACTTTGATTCCATGCCTCGGCGACTTTATTTCGAGCTTTTCAAGCCGCTGGTTTATGAGCGAGATATACGCCGAGCGGTTGTTTTGATGGGGCCGAAACGAGTTGGTAAGACAGTCATGTTGCATCACCTGATCAAGGATCTCATTGATAGTTCAATTAACCCTAAGAAGATAATCTTCATCACAATTGAGAACCCTATTTATAACAATATTGGACTGGAACAGCTTTTTGAATTAGCAAGAGAAGCGTCTGGTCTTGAGGATAAAAGTGGATGGCACATAATATTCGACGAAATCCAGTACTGTAGAGATTGGGAGGTACATTTAAAAACCCTTGTGGACAGCTATCGAAAAGATAAGTTCATCGTGTCAGGATCCGCTGCAGCTGCATTGAAATTTGCGAGTACTGAAAGTGGTGCAGGTAGATTCACTGACTTCTTACTACCGACATTAACATTTAATGAATATATCTCACTCAAAGATTTAGATCGCATAATCAAACCGGTTGAAGTCACTTGGAAAGATCAACGAACAGACTTTTACACTTCCACTCATATTGATGAATTAAACAAGCACTTCATCGATTACATCAACTTTGGAGGGTATCCTGAAGTTATTTTCTCCCAGAAAATGCAAGCTAATCCTGGTCGATATATTCGTCAAGATATTGTTGACAAGGTTCTTTTGAGAGATCTGCCAAGTCTTTATGGTATAAGTGACACGCGAGAGTTGAATTCACTTTTTACAACGATTGCATATAATAGTGGAGGAGAGTTTTCACTTGAATCACTGAGTAAACAGTCACAAGTCCCTAAGAATACACTCAAAAAGTATATTGAATATCTCGAAGCAGCATACCTCATAAAGCAAATACGAAGAATTGATCAAAGTGGAAAAAAGTTTAAAAGAGATAATTTCTTCAAGATTTATCTTACCAACCCGTCATTAAGAAGTGCTTTATTCTCTCCAATTACTTCCACTGATGAAATGATTGGAAATATGGTCGAGACGGCAGTCTTTGCACAATGGATGCACCGTGATTGGTTCACCCCTTGGTACTCAAGATGGTCTCAAGGAGAAGTTGACATGGTCGGATTAAGTGACTCCTCTCTCAAACCTATTTGGGCTTTAGAAATAAAATGGTCAAACAGGTATTTTGAAAAACCTAGTGAATTGAAGAGTCTATACAAGTTCTGTACAGAAAATAATTTAGCCAGCCCTATAGTGACTTCAATCAGCAAAGAAGGTATTGTGAAATACAAGGAAAAATCATTTCAATTCATTCCGGCATCGGCATACGCTTACACAGTCGGAAGAAGAACTCTAGAAAAGAAAAAAGGAAATTAAAAACTGCTGCCAATAATGGGTAAAATACATACGCTCCTAACCTCGATTACGAAATCTTACGCCAGACCTACGCATCAACTAAATTTTTGTCATAAATGGGTAGTAGCAGGCTTTCTAATCGCTATGCCCTTAACAATCACTGCTCAGGAAGGTGAGCTTACACTTGACGACCTGTTCGCAACCCCAAAGCTGACGGGAACAACCCCATCCCAACCTACGTGGGCTCCGAACAGCCAGCATTTTGCTTTTTCATGGAGTGAGCCCGGAGCTTCCGCGCGTAGCCTCTATGTATTCACAAGCGATGGAAAACAATTGGCCATCAACACCGATACAGCATCCGCATCTGTACGTGATATTATCTGGACCGACGCGAACACCATCCTTAGCTTGCGAGGTAATATCCTTTGGCAGACATCACTGAGCCTGGAAGAGGACCTCCCGTTAATGTCTGTCAGGGAAAGTGCATATAACCTGACGGTATCGCCAGACGGTAACCAGGCAGCGTATATAAGCAAAGGTGACCTTTGGCTTGCTGATCTTGCTTCCAGACAGAATCGCCGGCTCACAAACATCGGCATCGCCAGCCTTTCAAGCTTACCGAAGGGTCGCTACAGTAGGCCCGAGCGTGAAATCGGTCCGGGCATCTGGAGCGGACCCACATATAAGTGGTCTCCCGATGGAAGGACCATTGCGGTTCATGTTGTTGACAGGCGCGAGATGCGAAAGGTACCATTCCCTGATTACCTGGCCGATGAAACCAACCCCAACGAGGTGCGTCGAAGTTACCCGGGCGATCCAAATGAGATTCGCAGGGTTGGCCTGCTCGATGTTGCAAGCGGTAATATTACATACCTCGATTTGCCGGACCCACAGGCAAATCAGATCATCGACTTTAACTGGTCACCGACCGGTACATTACTTGTTGATATCGCATCTGACGATGCAATTGACCGTAAACTATTCGTCGCTGCACTCGGAGATTGGCAATTGCGCGAGATTTGGCGAGGTGTTCGGGAAAGTCGCATGTACACCTCATTTGCATCTGTCTGGCATCCGGATGCCAGGAAAATCATTTTCTTGAGTGATATGGGTGATCGCTATGGTCTTTATTCGATCGATGCCTCATCTTCCGGAGGTCGTCCAAAACTTCTGACAGATCCATCTTACGATGTTCTATCTTCACCAATTGTTGCCGGGGATGCATTTTTTTATGCAGGCAACGGCGTTAATCCATATGAACAACACGTCTATCGCCTTAATTTGTCCGGTGGCAATCCTGTGCAAATGACGCATTTATCTGGCAGGAACGATGGCTACCCATCGCCAGATGGCCAACACCTGGTGTTTATGCATAGCAATGACACATCTCCACCTGAGCTTTACTTAATAAGCAACGAGGGGGATGATGCTACTCAAATTACCTATTCACCGCTACCTACGTTTAGGGAGCAAACCTGGACGCCAGCGGAATATGTTAGTTTCCCGAGTCTTGTAGATGACTATACGTTGCATGCCCGGATACTGAAACCTGCCAACATACCGCCCGGCATAAAGTATCCGGTGTTGTTTGGGCCAGTGTATTCGAATACAGCGAGAAACCGCTGGGCAGGTAATTACAGTCTCGTACAGCAATTTTTGGTTAAAAAGGGATATATAATTGTGCAGGTGGATTCGCGCGGCAGCAACGGTTATGGCCGGGCATTCCGCGAAGAATTCCTGCTTGATTTTGCTAACCAGGACATTGAGGATTATGTAAGTGCTGTTGCCTACATGGAGTCATTGGATTATGTCGATCCCGATCGCATTGGTATCTGGGGCAGTAGCTACGGAGGCACGCTTTCCGTTTATTCGTTACTGATGAAGCCGGGCCTCTTCCAGGTGGGTGTTGCTGCAGCAGCAGCTGTTGACCCGATGTTTTTTGGCACGGATGACGTTGCGATTGTTCGTCGCCCACAGACACATCCGGAGGTCTTTGAAAGAAAAGCAATCAACTATGCAGCTAATCTGGAGGATAAACTCCTGTTCATCCACGGTATGCAGGACCATGTGGTACCCTTCAAAACAACGGCCGTGTTAGCTGAAGAGTTAATTAAACAGGGCAAGGACTTCGACTTTGCGTTTGCACCTGGTGCGACACATGGATGGAGCCGTGAGCCGGATTACGATCGGTACCTGTTTGGCAAAATAATCGAATACTTTGACAGACACCTGGCTGCACCGAAAGAGTAGGCATTTGCTGTAACGGGCACTATCGAACCTTTATAACGCTGTCCGACAAAAAAATAGCTTCCTTTGATCGAAGGGTTTTTTATGTCAGGCAGGTCATAGTTTAACCGGGTGGTCGGATATCCACTTTAGCAGGTCATCACTCTGCCGCCGGTTCCATCAATCGTATATCGTAAATACCACCTGCAGTAGATCCCTCTTCGGCTTCAAAACGCAACGTAATCTGACCGGTCTCAGCCAGATAGGAAATAGGCACCTGGTAATCCACATCAAAAAATGCCTCATCATTTTCAGGTATTTCAACATTTTCCAGCACCTTACCGTTGATCAGAATTCTGAATTTACGGCCGGCATCCCCATTAAAATAGGTTAACCTCAGCACCTTTTCACTTTTATCCCCAGATTTTAGTACATAGCTAAACCATCCGGTTGCATCCCGCCATAACCTGTCATCGTTGGTGCCGGAGTTTGTATTTTCACCCCTGAAATCATGCTCTACCTCAGGTTGTTGTTCACCCGGTGCCACCTGATCGATCGTCAGTGCATCCAGTCGGCGCATTTCTTCCTCCTGGCTGATCATGCCCGCCAGACGGTCGTCAAGTTTCTCCTGATCCATGGCCTGCCAATACAGCATGTATCTCGCCTCATGAACGTTATAGAATGGGGTTAAGGTGAATTCACTATAACTTTCCGGGTGCACCTTACCTTTATAAAGCAACTCACCTTCAGGCGTCACTTCGATATTTGCCGTGATTTCGTCCGGATGGCTGACAATAAGTTTTGGTGCCTGGTCTGCCGGGTATCGGGGTCCATCTGCAATATGTGCCATGCGTGCATCATCGGCCCACAACCCGTGAAGCTCTTCATGAGAGGTCACCTGAGACATTACCAAAGGGCCATATAAAATCGAGTACCAGTCAGACCCGTCGGGAAGCTGCTCCACATAGATTTTCTTCGGAATGGATAACGTGAGCTGATCGCCATCCTGCCAGTTATGTTCAATCCTGAAAAACTCACCCGGTTCAGCATTGACCTTTATCTTTTTTCCATTCAGCGCTACTGTCATATCCTGAGCCCAGGAAGGATAGCGTAGATTTACACCAAATGCAGACGGGCTGTCCATTGAAAATGTGATGGTTGACTGGTCTGCTTCAGGAAAACGTGTTTCCTGCGTTATCTTAATGCCCTGCTCTTCCCAGCTCACTACAGATGGAATGAAGAGGTTTACAAAGAGTTCATTTTCAGCCTTTGCATAGATCATACGTCCATATTTGCCATGATTTTCAATGCCTGAACCGATGCAGCACCAGAAACTTGTTTCCGGTTGGGAATATACACGGTAATGCCTGGGCCTCATCGGTGTAAAGTAAACAAACCCTCCGTCAGGGTGCTGGGTGGAAAGAATATGATTGTATAATGCACGCTCATAGTATTCTACCTGTTTTGCGGTTGGCGCTGTGGCATACATCATCTCAGTTAATCTCAGCATGTTATAGGTATTGCAGGTTTCCGGCCCTTGGACAGTTTGCATCATGGATGAATAGTTGTCGACCGGGTTAAAATGCTCCCTCACGCTATTCCCTCCAATAGAAACTGTCCTGTAATCCACTACGTTATCCCAGAAATAGTTTACAGCTGGGGTCCAGTCCGTATTTTCGTCTATATCCGATATCCGTTTAAACCCAATAACTTTTGGCATCTGCGTATTGCCATGCATACCGGTAAGGACATCCTGTTGGTTCATCATGGCGTCGAGCATAAAGCGGTGGGAAAAGCGCTTTGCCAGCGTGATATATTTTGCCTCTCCGGTGATGGCCGCCACGTCAGCAAATACTTCATTCAATCCTCCCGGTTCACTTTTGAGCATCTCCTGCATTTGCTCGTCCGATAGCTCACTTGTGAGATCTATCATCCAGTCGGTAAGTTTTACCAATACTGTTTTTGCCTTCTCATTACCGCCAACGAGGAAAGCATCGCGCAGTCCTGCGTATGTTTTGTGAATATTGTATAGTGGCACCCAGCCACCATTTAGATTAAAAGGAAGTGCGCGAATATTGCCATCACGGATCTCTGCCCAGATCCTGTTTCCATCTTCTACACCTCCAACATAGCCATTGCCATGTGTTTCCTGAATGAAGGCCAGTTCATCGATCATATAATCCAGGCGCTTTTTCATTTCAATATCGCCGGTAGCAGCATACATTTGAGCCAATGCCGTAAGATAATGGCCCCCGACATGTCCGGAAAGCCCCGTAGCTTCCCAGTTCGGGTATCCTTTTGCATTGGGCTCCAGGCCGGCTTGTTTGCGAAAAGGGGCCAGGAAGCGATCCGGATCAAGTTCAAGTATATAGTCTTTATCCGTAATCATCGCCTGCTGAAAGGGGCTTTCGAGTAATTCAACGTGGTCAAGGCCAAATAAATTAACCGGACCACTGTACGGCTCAGTCGTTTTGATGCTATTATTACAACTAAAAAGAAGAAAAGAAAAAATGGTGAATAGAGATATAAAGCGCATGATGAATCGATTTTACACAAAAATGCGACATGAGCCGATTGAAAGCAAGCGTTTGGAAATGAGAGCCGAATTACAGCTTTGGACAGCTCTTACAATGCCTGCCCTTCTTCTTATACTTTTTGCAGCATTTTTTCAGCACACAATCCTGTTGATTGAGTGGCTCGTATCTGTCGAAATGTGAAAATGATGGCTTATCTGACTGCATATGTTGTTTAGAAAGATTCTAAATAATAAAGATAATGTAAGTAATACCCCCCTTACAATCACTAATGGTAGTGATTTTTATCCTGTTTTGCTTTAATTACACCCGACAGGCGTAATGATGAAAAAGGTTTGTTAGTTTATTTTTCCAAAGTAACGGTAACTGAATTATGAAACTGATCCAAAAGTCCGGGCGTCGTGGATTTGAGCTGGTGCATGAGGATCAGGCATTACTAAACGTCCTTTATCCGAAATGGCATAAAAGCAATTGTTTTTTCAGCCTTCAGGACCATCAGTATGAAATTGAACCTGCCAATTTCTGGGGGACACGATATCAGGTGAAAAAAGATGGCCAGATCATAGCTGAAGTTAAAGGTTCAATGGGCAAATACCGAATTACCACAAATCAGCCGGTGGGTGAATATCTTCTGACACGCAAAGGATTCTGGAAAACCCGCTATGAACTTGAGGATACCAGTAAAAAAATACTAATAACCTACGAGCCACATAACGGATGGTCGGCATTTCATTGTGACATAGTGTATGGTGATCATCAGCTGGATGGCTTATCGATACTCGAACTTACGGTCTATGCTGGATTTAGTATACTTAAAATTAAACAGGCTAATGCAGCAATAGCAGGAGCCGGTGCCTAACTCTCAGTTTAAATTAAAGGATATAAGAAAACTTAAGATGCCAGCTCATGCCATTATGGTTGATAAGGTGCCTCTTCGAAACTATTAATCCCGTAAAATTGTAATTGCGAGGAAGAGCTAATAGGCCTGCCAGAACCCGTCGTTCGATCAATTTCATTGATAATGTTCTCAATGAGCGCCTGTTGATCATTCTGATCATAGTCCGTAATGACACCCACACGTATCTGACACATAACATGATTTCCGATGAGCAACAAGAAGAGGGGAAGTAAAAATCTGATCATACTTTGGGAAAGTTTAATTCATTATTTTTTGGTCTTATTCAGCCTTTTGCCACTCCACTTTATTTGTCATCCAGCCAAATTTGATATTCAGTTCGAGTACCTTTCCCTTTGGGTTTAGCGTCACATCGACCATTTGGTCTTTTGTGATGACATAGAGTTTCCCTTTCCATTTTCCATTTTGGTAGGTGATATCATGAAGTATTTTTTCTCCAACAACCTCTTCTTTATCCGATTTCACGATTATCCCTTCCAATACATCACCTTGTTGTTTGATGTGTATGACGGTATTCTCTTTTGGTGCCTTCCATTTGCCTATCAGATCGGCAGGCTCAGATGGAATTGAAATCAATAAAACAAATAATACAATCAGTCTCATTTTGAATTGGGTTTGATTTTAAATGAAAAATTTGCCGAAATAAATCCGGTATTGGCAATTGAATTCTGTAGAACTGAACCACCGTCAGAACTAAAGTTAAATGTTCGGTTGGCTACCACACCGCCAAACAATGTGAAGTAAATATTATTTTTGAGATTTATCTCTAGCTCTGGCCCAAGCTGAACTCTTGAAAAATTCAGTGCCTCTACATCATTATTTTGTATGGATGCGTTATCAGGTAATTGAAATTGACTACCACTAAGCGCCATTTTCATTCCATAAATTACTCTGCCTGAAGTATTCCATTGTGCCTGAATAAACTGCGGGATGTTGGTCTGCAATGAAAAGTTATCATTAAAATAATTAAACCTTATCACCGGTAGGACGAGAGGTCTGCCTAACCGAGGGGTGTATACGGCACCCACGCCCAAAGTAATTTTCTCGTTTACCTTTCTACTCAATACAGCCCCACCAAAAATCTGAAAATCATCCGAATCGATGGGTTCTGTTAATGTTGATGAAAGTGCAGGATACAGCAAAAACTGCAAGGATGTTTGATCAGAAAATGAATAAGATCCTAAGATGTTGAGAGCCAAAAAATGTAGGTCATTATTGAGCTCAGCTCTATTGGATGAGGAAATAACTTCAGCATAATAGATACCTGCAATTAAAGCCATTTTTGTTCCTATTCGAAAAGGCAGATTAATTCCTGCTTCGATCTCCTGAATGCCAATTTCTACACTGTCGCCTGCCTCCTGAATGTTAGCTATGGGGTAAGCTGAATACCTAAAACTTATAATATCCAGGCTTTGCGATAGTAATACTGTCTTAGTCATGATAAAGAATAAACAAAACAGCGCGCATTTGTACATAACCATTCTTTAATTCGGAAATCAAAGTAGGCCCATAATCATCTAATATTTTTTGCAAAGGTGCCGATCCGGAGAAATTGACAACTGAAGCAACACTTAAATGGGATAGACCGGTAAGTCCACATTTTCCCATAAAAACTCAGAATTGATTTTGATGCATTGAATTTCTGGTCTCAACAGTCGATTTGGAGGTTTCAGTAAATAATTTAGTAGCCATTTACGTTGAAAGTCGTATCCTTGAACATGAATATAGAAAAAGTTCTGCCCTATATTTTTGCCTTACTTCTTCCCGGATTGGCCTTAATCTCTACTTCAAGCTCTTTTCTTGAGGAATTAACTATTTCAGAATTTATCCTGAGATATGCCTTGATATCCATATTTCTAATCGGACTGTGGAAAAGTAATGAATACGTTATTTACAGGGATCGATTTAGTATCGGCATCAAAAAAGCAGGGCTGTTATTGATTTTCAACGTTTCTATCATCTTGTTATTTATATTAATTAATAACTTTTTATTACAACACGACCTCTACACAACTTCGCTGTTACCGGAATGGCTAATTCCTGTCCGATTCGGACTGGCCTCTGTTCTCATCATTTTTATAATTCAGGCTTTCAAAACACAGAAGGAGCGAGCATCACTGATCAGGGAAAATGCAGCATTGCAATCCGAAAACCTGAAGTCACAGCTTGAAACCCTGAAACAACAGATCAATCCTCATTTTTTATTCAACAGCCTGAATACCTTGATCGATCTGATCGAAGATGATCAGGACAGAGCTGTGGATTTTGTCCGACAATTCTCATCGATTTATCGCTATGTATTGCAAAGCAGCCGGCACGACTTTATACAGTTGAAGGATGAAATAGATTTTCTTCATGAATACTGGAGTTTACTTAAAACCCGGTTTAAGCATTCTATCCATCTCCATATCGATATATCTGAAAGTTCGAAGATGAAACTGATCCCTCCCTTATCCTTACAGCTGTTGATAGAAAATGCAGTAAAGCATAATGAGATTTCCGAAAAAAAACCGCTCCGTATCAACATAAAAGAATGTGATAGTCGAATTGTGGTTACAAATAATATCCAGTTGAAGAAATATGAGACGGGTCATTCGGGTTTGGGATTGTCAAACTTACAGCAACGTTTCAAATTCCTGATGGCTCATCACATAACCTATGGGGTGGAAGAAGATTTGTTTAAAGTAATCTTACCACTAAAATGAAGCAAACCGTAAAGATTGTAATCGTTGAAGATGAAGAATCTGCTGTCAGCAGACTTAAAAAGGAGCTAAGCCGCCTTGAAAACTTTGATTTCGAGGTCCTGGCTTCTCTTGGCGCGGTATCAGATGCCGTGAAATGGTTTCAGAATCACGCCAACTATGACCTCATTTTTATGGATGTCCAGCTATCAGATGGTATCAGCTTTAATATTTTCAAAAAAATAACCCCCGCCGCGCCGGTGATATTTACCACCGCTTATGATGAATATGCACTCCAGGCCTTTAAGGTCAACAGCATTGATTATTTACTTAAACCTGTGAATCCTGCAGAGCTGCGATCGGCTATCAAGCAATACAAAGAAGCGGCGCCATCTGAAAATATGAATCAGGTCATGCAAATGATTTCGGACCTGAAGCCGGAAAAGTACAGATCCAGTTTCCTGGTGTCCTACCGGCATAAAATGATTATGATCGACGTGCAGGATGTCGCATTTATATACATCAAAGAGAAAGGTGTTTTTCTCAGAAGAAAGGATAATACCGAGTATCTGGTCGATTTTTTTCTGGATGAACTGGAATCTCAACTGAATCCCTCGCAATTTTACAGAGCAAATCGTCAGTTTTTGATAGCGAGGTCCTCTATCGTAGAAATCGAACCTTATCTGAATGGCCGGCTGATACTCAAAATGAATCCTGCCTCGGATACCCCGGTGACCATAAGTAAAGAAAAAGCAACCGATTTTAAACGCTGGGCCGATTATTAATCGCGTCGTCTCAGCTCTATATTTGATGGTTTAGCTCTACTTTCAACTGCCTCAACTCATTCTCTGTTCCACACCAGCACTATGCTTCGTTACTTGATCAAAAAAAGGAAGTAAAAATGAACCTATTTCTGCGAGTAATGGTAGTTGGGCTAAGCATAGCGCAGGCGCAGGCACAGCCAAAACCGGAAAGCATTAGCATCGGCTCACTGGATGAGATTCTTCAACTATCCATAGAGAACAATCCTTCTGTCGATATCTATAAGCTGAACCAGGAAAAAGCCGCCATTGAATATAAAATGGCCAGAGCTTCTTTTCTTCAACCTTCAATCAGCGGTGTATACAGCGGTTTGAATAACATAGACTTGGCTACAACACCAATCCCTGGAGTAATTTTGGGCCAGCCAGGTGAAACTGTTGATGTACAGTTTGGGCAGGCATATAACCACAACGCCGGTATCACATTTTCGCAACCAATATTGAACTGGCAGTCGGTCATGCAAACAAAAATTGCCAAAATCAACCTTGAGAAGGCCTTGGTTCAATCCGATCATTTTATTCAATCGCTTACTTACCAGACAAGTTTATACTATCATACCGCGTTGATAGCCAGGCAAGCCATAGCACTTGCCGAATCTGATTTTGAATATGCCACACAAATCCATGAACTGAATCTGCAGAAATATAAGGAAGGAATAGTAGACTTACTAGCTGTGAACAACGCGGAAATTAACAAAAGGAATACTGAAATCAGTCTGAATTATAACAGAAAACTGTTTGACCAAAGTATTGCCGAGTTAAAAAAACTGCTGGGCATGCCTATTAATGCTACGCTGGAGCTAAACGCTGAAATACCCTATTCCACACCAGCAATGTACTCATTAGCCGATCTCGGAATTGATAAGGAGGTAAAGCTTTCATCCTTGAATGAAGAACAAGCCATCTTTAACCTAAAAAAATCTCAGGCTAACTATCTACCTAAAATATCGCTGGAGGGCTATCTGGGCCGTCAGCAGTTCAGGGATGACTTTGGCCTGTCATTTAACAGCAATGACTGGTCAAATTACAGCTATGTCCAGCTTTCCATAAATATTCCGATTTATACCGGGCTTGCCTCTAACCGAAAGACTAAGGCAGCACAATTAGACAAAACCATTGCAGCATATGAGCATGATCAGGCTTTAACAGAGTCTGAAATCAACGACGCAAAACTGATCAGCGAGTACAACTACAGTTTGCTGGACAATGAAAAGAGTCAGAACACACTCACCCTTTATGAAGAAAATCTGGCACTTACAGCTCAAAAATATGAAGATGGACTCATCAGCATGGATCAATACCTCAGAGCCTTCGAAGACTACCTCAAAGCGGAGAGTAATTATCTCAATTCATTATCCAACAGCTATCAATATTACAGTGAAATAATCTCAAGAAGTTATGAAGTCAATTACTAATCCAATAAAAATATCCCTGTTTATTATTATAGTAAGCATTTTATCCAGCTCCTGCTCCAACACAGAAAAGTTTACGCCTGTTAAACGGGATATTATCGATGCTGTCTTTGCCAGCGGCCAGGTGATATATGAAAACGAGTATTTGATCACCGCCAATACCGAAGGATACCTGACTGAAAAATATGTAAGTGAAGCAGATCAGGTAAAAATGGGATCATCTCTGTTTCAACTTTCAAATGAGTCACAATCTGCTCAGGTCGCAAATGCTAGGGCCACATATGAAAATGCAAGATTTAAGCTTTCAGAAGCCTCTCCACAGATCAATCAGTTAAAGCTGGATATAGAGCAGGCAAAACTTCAAATGGACCTCGATCAGCAAAATTATGACCGATATGCCGGTTTAGTCAAAACCGGTGCGGTATCTCAGCTGGAGTTTGACAAAGTGAAGCTGCAGCTGGAGGCTTCTGAGCGTAATTTCAGAAAACTTCAGCAATCCCTTGAAGATCTTATTACGACACATGAATTAAATCTTAAGAACGCTGAAACACAACTCATTATCCAGCAGGAAAATAATGATAACTATTTCCTCAGTACAAATATTGACGGAATAGTCCTTCAGGTATATAAAAAAGAAGGTGAACTGGTACGAAGAGGAGAAGTTGTAGCAAAGATTGGTGGCGGCAGCAAGCGGGTGAAACTTTTTATTGCCGAGCAGGATATCAACCTTATTCAGCTTGATCAGGAGGTAGTCATCAGCCTGAATACCCAAACCGATGATGTTATAAATGGCCGGATAAGTAAGCTGTACCCTTCCTTTGATGCCAATGAACAGTCATTTATTGCAGAGGCAACTCTTACTTCCAAACCCGCTTCGATCTATCACAATACCCAGTTACAGGCAAACATTATCATATCGGACAAAAAACAGGCTCTGGTCATTCCCACTGACTACATCTTGAATAGTCAGGTGATTACTGAAAATGGATCCAAAACAATTGAAACAGGTATTCAAACAGATGAGTGGACAGAGGTAATTGCCGGGTTGGCTGAGGATGAAGTCATAATCAAACCTGCTCAGCTATGAGTCAAAAAACCAATTTTAAGGTTGCCTTTTCGCATTTAACATCCAGATTAAAGCAGGCATTAGTCGCCACTTTATCTGTTACTTTCGGTATTTCGATGTACATCACCATGAACGGCTTTATGACAGGTGTAAATGACGTTCAGACCGAATTGGCCTTTAGTACTCTCGCGCATATCAGTATATTTAACGACCTGCCTGAGGACCGCTCACAAATCATTCAATCAGACAATACCATAGTACATGTGCGGAGCCCTAAGACAATTCAGTATACCGAAGGCATTCGAAACACGGAAGAGGTAATCCATAAGCTAAAGTCAATTGAAGAAATCGATGCCATTACCTCACAGGTCAATATGAATGTCTTCTTCCGAAATGGCATGACCAAGGTAAATGGGTTGCTCTCCGGAGTGGAGGTAAGTCAGGAAGATAAACTTTTTGGCATATCGGAGTCCATCATAGAAGGCTCGTGGGAGACACTTGAAACACGTAGCGACGGGATTATTCTGGGCGTCGGATTAGCAAAAAAACTTAGTGTCGGCTTAAATGATAATGTCGTCATTTTAACAGCAGATGGCATCACCCGGAATTTTAAAGTTATCGGCATTATCGAAACCACCATGTCAGGCATTGATGAATCAAAGGGCTATGTCAAGATCAATTCAGCCAGGCAGTTGCTCTCCAAAAACCAAAGCTACGCGACGGACATTCAGATCAATTTAAAAGACTTTGAAGAATCGGATAAAATTGCCGACCTGATTTCGCCTTTGGTAGACTTCAAGGTAGAAAGCTGGAAAGAATCTAATGGTCAGCTCGATGCGGGCAATGAATTGCGAAACATTATTGCTGTCGCCGTTTCGCTGACTATTCTCCTGGTGGCTGGTTTCGGTATTTATAACATCATGAATATGACTGTGAATGAAAAAATCAAAGAAATTGCCATTATGAAGGCGATGGGATTTCAGGGTGGGGATATTGTCCAGATATTTTTGGTGCAATCTATCATTATCGGAGTTATCGGAGGTATAGTGGGTATGGTCTTAGGTTCAATTGTCTTAGCCGGTATCAACCGGGTACCTTTTGAAGTTGCTACACTGGAAACGCTTCCTGTAACCTATCGGATACAAGATTATTTGCTCGGGTTCCTGTTCGGAATCATCACCACATTTGTTGCCGGATATTTACCCGCTAAAAGAGCATCACGAATAGACCCTGTAGAAATCATAAGAGGATAGTAATGGAAACAAATATCGCTTTAAAGGCATCGCATATCATCAAATATTTTTACGAACCGACTACTTTTCAGGTATTGAAAGATATCTCTTTCGAGGTCAAAAAGGGAGAGTTCCTTTCGTTGGTTGGTAAATCCGGATCTGGAAAATCAACGCTCCTTTATGTGCTGTCTACCATGGATACAAGTTATGAGGGTGAATTGGTTATTAATGGGGAAAAACTAACCGGTAAATCGCAGAATGAACTTGCTGCTTTCCGCAATAAGAACATCGGGTTTGTGTTTCAGTTTCATTATTTGCTACCTGAATTTTCCGCGTTGGATAATGTCATGCTACCTGCCTTAAAATTGGGATTACACTCACTTTCAGCAATTGAAGAAAGGGCCTACAGCCTCTTGACCATGCTGGGCTTACCGGACCAGGCCCTTAAATCAGCCAGTAAATTATCCGGCGGACAGCAGCAGCGTGTAGCCATAGCACGCGCTTTGATAAATAACCCGGCCATAATCATGGGAGATGAGCCAACGGGCAATCTGGATTCCAAAAATACCGATATCGTATTTGGTATTTTCAAAGAGCTGGCAAAAGAAAGCGGTCAAACGATCATTGCAGTGACGCATGATGACGAATTTGCTGCTAACAGCGATCGTGTGCTGGAATTAAGTGATGGGGAGATGGTTGGTGAAGCCGTTTAGTGTTTTGTGACCAGTGACAATCAGATTGGGATGAATGACAAACCAAAAACCCCTAAAAAACAGATTTTGTGACGAAATGTAAACTTTAGTGACCAATGACAAGGCTATTTTCTTATAAACTCCCACCGGTCATGCTCAGGTAACCTCAACCAAATCATATTTGATTTTTGAAGTTCAAGTATTTCAAATGTAAGTGTAGCGTCTTCCTGAAAAAGGGTTATAAAATAATCTAGTGCTACATCTTCAAATGCCCCGTCAGCTAGCGGGGACACATCAATGATGAATTTAAATTCAGAATCTCTGCCCTCATTGATTAATACTACCGTATCACTTGAAATCCGTAGCTCAAATGTACTATCATTTTTTAGTTGCCAGCGACCCTGCAAATCAACCTCTTGCTGTGCCAATACATATAATGGAAACAGGCTTATAATTATTCCCTTCATCTCCTTATCGCCCTTACCATTTCCCTTTTACCCGGAGGCCCCGGAATCTTCATGATATCCCATCCACATGACGCCAGATTTCGCCTGAATTGCCCCTGGGCACAATAGGTAACCAATATTCCGCCTGGTTTAACCCAGGGTGTTAATCGTTCAAAGACTTCTAGTTCCCACATTTCGGGCTGTGCAAAGGGCGCAAAGGCATCATAGTAAACAAGGTCAAAGAAATCAGCATGGAATTCAATTTGTTGCAGCGCAACATGTAACTTAAAAAGCAAAAAATCAGAAGCTGAAAGCTGGATGCCTTTTGCATTCATTGAACTTTCAGCTTTAAACCAATTTGCTCCGTGTATTTCTTCAAATATCACGTGCTGTTTCTCATCGAAACCAAACTCCATTTGCATCACCAGTGCAGTTTCCAAAGGTTCAGTTTCAAGGGTATAATAATTTACCTTTCTGCCTGAGTCAGCGGTTAATAATGCGTTCAGCCCGGTTCCAAAACCTACTTCAAGAATATTGACTTTAGCAGCATTATTTTCGCGGAAATAAAAATCCAGCCCCTCCTGAATGAACACATGCCGGCTTTCCGTCATTGCACCCTTTCGGGAATGATAGGTCTCATTCAGGTGCTCATTGAATAATGTGTCAGATCCGTCGGCTGTGGTTACTACTTTCATGAATTTCTGAATAACAATGCCACGGCGTGGGCCTGCACACCAAGCCCCTGTCCTACAAACCCTAGCGACTCACTGGTAGTAGCTTTGATTCCTACTTCAGCTGTTGTTACATGAAGGATTTTCGCCAAAACTGATTTCATTGCATCAATATACGGATTGATCTTTGGCGCTTCAATCACGAGCGATGCATCGATGTTCCCGATCTCATAATCCGCTGCTTCAATTTTTTCCATTACCTCCCTGAGCAGCTCCTTACTGTCGATACCCTTATACTTTGGATCGGTATTGGGAAAATGGAACCCAATATCGCGCATACCGGCAGCACCAAGGATCGCATCACATATGGCATGTATCAATACGTCGGCATCGGAATGTCCCACGGCTCCTTTTTCTGATTCAAGCTTAATACCACCAAGGTACAACGGATACCCCTTTTCCAGGCGGTGCACGTCATAGCCGTATCCTATTCGAATATTCATGATTTCTTTTTATAATGTAGTACTGCTGCATTGTCGCGATGAAGCCAGCGCTCTGCCGCCTTGCGGAAATCCTCCGTCTGCAGTCTCTCAATGATGTCGGGATCTTCGTTGAAAATATTGGCATTGCCCATAAACTCTCCGAAAGCAAGCACATAAGCCCTGTTAAACAGCTCTATTTCCTGAAAGGCATGCGCTGTTTTCGCCTGATTGCGAACCCGCTCTGCCTCGCAATCCAGTACATTTGCCTTTAATGCTTCTATTTCCTCAAATAACATCTTTTCAACCTCATGCAATGTGGCACGGCCGTTAAGCATGCATTGAACCACGATTAGCCCGGGATCGACAGACCCGGTTACGAAAGATGTGGCGCTGGAAGCTACCTGTTCTTTTTTTACCAGACGCTGATGCAGGCGACTGTTTTTCCCATGACCCAGAATTTCCGACATCAGGTCGCTGAGGTGATATCCATCTTCTATGCGGCCGGGCATGCGAAATACCATGTAAAGAGCATCAAAAGGCACATCTGCCTCTACTTCCCGGAATTGGTACTCTATGGCTGCAGGCTCAGGTGCCGGTAAAAGCCGCTTATGTTTTTCCTTGGTAATGCCGCCAAACCAGTGCTCCACGCGGGAAAGGATGTAGTCTTCATCAAATTTTCCAGCCAGCGAAAGAACGGCGTTATCAGGAGCGTAGTAGGTATCGAAAAATTCCTGCACATCCTCCAGGGATGCATTTTCGATATGACTGATGTCTTTGCCGATGGTCGGCCATTTATACCCATGGCGATGATAGGCCAGCGGCCGCAGATGATGCCATACATCACCGTAAGGCTGGTTGAGATACCGTTGTTTGAACTCTTCGATCACTACACCCCGCTGTACGTCAAGACTGCGGCTATTAATGGTAAGGCTGGCCATTCGGTCTGCTTCAAGGGCGAGGGCAACATCGACATTCGCAGATGGCAGCGTATTGAAATAGTTGGTAATATCGGGACTGGTGAAGGCATTATTATCACCTCCTACCTGCTGCAGTGTGGTATCATAATCAGGGTAATGGTCCGACCCGCCAAACATAAGATGTTCAAAAAGGTGAGCGAAACCGGTTTTATCTTCTTTTTCGTTGCGAGATCCGACCTTATACAGCAGGTTGGTGACGACCATAGGTACCTTTTCATCACGATGTAAAAGTATGGTCAAGCCATTGCGGAGTTGGTGCCTTGAGAATGTTATCATACGGGGTAAAAATACATCAAAATTCTTTACTTACGGGATACAATAATTAATTAGACGTATTGTTTAACTTCGTGTTTTTATGATAACCTATGCAATTTGACAGAGGCACACTCGATAATTCTCAGCTGATTCATTTATATGAACAGCTGCTTTTTCCCCGGATGATTGAAGAAAAAATGCTCGTGCTGCTACGGCAGGGCAAAATATCAAAATGGTTTAGCGGTATGGGGCAGGAAGCTATATCAGTTGGAGTGGCACAGGCACTGCAAAGTCACGAGATGATATTGCCCATGCATCGCAACCTGGGTGTTTTCACTTCAAGGGAGGTGCCCCTCTACCGCCTTTTCTGCCAGTTTATGGGTAAAAAAGATGGTTTTACGAAAGGTCGGGATCGTTCATTTCATTTTGGCAGCCTCGAGCATAACATCGTTGGGATGATCTCACACCTGGGACCTCAGCTGCCTGTTACTGACGGCCTGGCACTGGCCTCAAAAATAAAAAAGGAAAAGGAAGTAGTGGCTGTTTTTTCAGGCGACGGTGGCACCAGTGAGGGCGATTTTCATGAAGCCCTTAATATTGCCTCCGTATGGAAGCTCCCCGTTATATTCATTATCGAAAATAATGGTTACGGCCTCTCCACCCCTAACGATGAGCAGTTCAATTTCGACTCCTTTGTTCACAAAGGCCCGGCATATGGCATGGATGCAGTCAGGGTAGATGGGAATAACATACTGGATGTATACCACCTGATCAAAAGACATGCGGAGGATATACGTAATCATCCGCGTCCGTTGCTGGTAGAAGCCATGACCTTTCGCATGAGGGGACATGAAGAGGCATCGGGCACCAAATATGTACCGCAGGAGCTTTTTGATGAATGGGCAGAAAAGGACCCCATCAAAAATTATCAGCAATACCTGATGCAGATTGGTGTATTGACGGAAGGCACAGAGCTTGAAATCAGAAACAGGCTTCAGAAGGAAATAGATAAAAGCTGGCAGGATGCCTTTCAGGCTGCCGATCCTGAGGTGAGCAGTGAAACCGAATTGAATGATGTCTATGCTCCGGTTCAGGTTCGGGATCTGCAGCCCCAGGAGCCGGATAAAAATACTGAAAAGCGCATGATAGATGCTATCCATGATACGCTTGAAGACGCCATGATCCGCGATGAGCACCTGATACTTATGGGTCAGGATATAGCTGCTTATGGTGGTGTTTTTAAAGCTACTGAAGGATTTATCGATACTTTTGGCCGGGAAAGGATCATCAACACTCCTTTATGCGAAAGTGGTATTCTGGGAGTGGCGACAGGCCTGTCCCTTGCCGGCATACCCAGTATGGTGGAAATGCAGTTTGCTGATTTTGTGAGCAGCGGCTTTACACAAATTGTCAATTATATGGCCAAACTTCACTACCGCTGGGGACATGCACCTAATGTAGTGATCAGAATGCCTACCGGAGCCGGTGTAGGGGCAGGTCCTTTTCACAGCCAGTCCAATGAAGCCTGGTTTGCGCATACACCCGGCCTGAAGATTGTATATCCATCTAACCCGGCTGATGCAAAAGGATTGCTCCATGCCGCATTCAACGACCCTAACCCGGTCATGTATTTTGAGCATAAGGCTTTGTATAGGTCGGCGACAGCACCTGTACCCGATGAATATTATGAGACACCCATCGGGGAAGCAGCAGTAGTTGCCAGAGGTGAGAAAGGCGTAATTGTGACGTACGGCATGGGTGTGATATGGGCGCAGCGAGCCATTCAACATTTTCCCGAACATACATGGACAATTATTGACCTGCGTACGTTAATACCTTGGGATAAGGAATTCGTTCTGAATCACGTAAAAAATGTAGGAAAAGTCCTAATTTTACAGGAAGATATTCAATTGTTGAGTATGGGATCCGAAATTGCTTCCACCATAGCTGAAGAGGCCTTTGAATACCTTGACGGCCCTGTAGTACGTGTGAGCAGCCTGGATACGCCGGTGCCCTTCAACCAGAAGCTTGAACAAAACTTTTTGGCTGTTGCGCGCTTACAAGAGAAGATGGATCAATTGTTAGCCTATTGAGAAGGTTTTTAATCGTAGGGATTATTTTTTTGATGTGCCTGCCCTTTCTGGCGGAAGCACAGAAGGACCCTAATATGCGCAGAATTAACCGCCTGAAGCGCAGAGACCAGAAGGAATTGATCAAAAAAAGCCGTGAGATGGCAAATTATCAGGGTGATTTTTATTTCTATCAGTTTCATCCGCTTACCAACACAGGCATCGAAGCAGGTCGTTTCCAGGGTGATTTCATAGTATCCAAACCATCCTTTCTCAATGTAGGCAGTTACCGCGGCTCTTTTGCACTTTCGGATCTGCTTCCTGCATACAGCCCGTCCGATATCAGTACGTATACCGGCGGATTTAACCGTTATGGCTATTCACCTCCTAAAATAGGAAACTACCGTGGCAATGATATACCTACTCCAAAGCCCGGGGCCAGCTATTGGACTACATTTGGTGGTAGGATTACCACGCCGATTGGTCCGGGCAAACCCCAGATCAAAGTCGGATCATATAAAGGAAATGAATTGCCTTATGCAGAACCCGGACCGGGTTTTCAGTCTTTCTTCTCCGGAGATATTAATGTCAATCCCAATGCACGGCCCAGAATAAAAGTGGGCAAATACAGGGGCAATGACCTTCCTACTGCTAAACCGGGCATTTCGTTTGGCTCATTTTACAGCGGGGATATGGACGTGCGGCCGGGAGCAAGACCAAAAATTAAAGTCGGCAAATATCGTGGTAATGATCTGCCGTGGGCAAAGCCGGGGCCAGGCTTCGGGTCATTTTACAGTGGGGACCTGATCACAGGAAAGCCGGGTAAGCCGGCTATACGTGTGGAAGACTATCGTGGGAATGAGTTCCCTTCCGCCCGACCGGGGCCATCTTTTGCCACCACATTTAGTGGCGATCTTTTCAGAAAAAAATCCAGCTCGTTAAGAATAGGTGATTTCACTACAAGCTATCCGTATTTCAGTCCTGCAACAGGACAGCCGACCGGCACTCTCTTTAGTGGCAGCATGGCAGCCGGAAGAGGTTACTATAACCCGCTTATAGGAAATTTTACTGGTGACCTGATATTTATCCCTCGTTATTTCCCGTCCCCCGGCTCCCGATACGGAGGTAATATGACGCCCAGACCGATAGTCTCACCCTCTCCCGGCACCTTCTATGGTGGCAATTCGCCAACCAAGGGATTCTTCAGAAGCCCCGGTACCCTCTTTCAGGGTAAATTCACCGACAGGGGCATGACTGCTCCC
>CAZEQJ010000004.1:10968-139920 GCA_964514385.1 uncultured Cytophagales bacterium | reverse complement strand
TCTCCCGGCACCTTCTATGGGGGTAATATGCCAACTAAGGGATTCTTCAGAAGCCCCGGCACCCTCTTTCAGGGCAACTTCACCGACAGGGGCATGACTGCTCCCTCTCCCGGCACCTTCTATGGGGGTAATATGCCAACTAAGGGATTCTTCAGAAGCCGCGGTACCCTCTTTCAGGGTGATTTTTCAGCGCGAAGTATCACGGCACCATCACCGGGTACATTCTTTACCGGCAGGTTTAATGCTTCCTATTTTCCGGAATCAGGGCCACATGCAGGAAGCAATTATCAAGGAAGGAAAAGAATATTCCTTCAGCCACCAACCAACCCGAATCCTTTAATCGGGGACTATAAGGGTGATTTTTTCGCTTGGGCATTTCCTTATCCCAGGCAACCGGATGGCGCAGAATATCAGGGGCGTTCGGGTAAACTTTTTGCTACCAGTCTAAGTTCTATAACTCTTGACGGGTTATTCAATCCTGCGCCGGTTGGGGTAAATCAGCGGTCGTTAAAAGCTGGAAGCGAATATCAGGGTAGACAAAAAAGAGCACAGGAAAGAAAATATGCCCCCTTTGAAACTCAGTATACAGATCAATATCTGTCCTTTAATGTAGGTATAAGTGCCGGGCCAAAAGTAGATGAATTCAGGGGCACGTACAAAAGTTACCGTATCAATACAAAAGGAGATTTACATCCTTCGTACCGATACATGAAAAATCAGGACGAAGGCGAAGTTGAAAAAGGCATAGCAAGGGTATGGGGTAGCGTTATGAATTGGTTATTCAATAAAGGGCAGCCAAGTGTGGTGCGTAACAGGCCTGACAAAGAAAAATACGATAAAAGGGAAGCTGAAATCTGGTACTAATAATGAACTGGAATCATATTAAACAAATAGAAGACTGGAAGGAAGTAATACGATCATCAGAAGAAAAACCGCAGGTGATATTGAAGCACAGTATTTCATGCGGTATCAGTGCGATGGTGAAAGATAGGATTGAGAGAAAATGGAATGCTGCAGAAATGACAGACATCACACCACATTATCTTGACCTTATCACCTACAGAGACATTTCCAATGCGATTGCCGCCGACACCGGAGTAACACATCAGTCGCCACAGGTGATTGTTTTGTATAAAAAAGAACCTAAATTCGTTGAAAACCATTATGGTATAAGCTATGATGGCATAAAAAACTGTATAGCAGCGTTAATGTAATGAGAATAGTTCTGCTCATAGTTCTAATGTTTTCCGGCAGCTCCCTTTTTGCTCAATTACGAGAAAAAGGGGCAAACTACAACTATGGGTCAGAATTTATCTGGGCTGTGCAGGGTGCCAGCAATTCAGGGCTAATATCAGGCATTACATTGCGTTATGGCAGGAAGATAACAGACAATCAACTGCAGAATATCAATCTTGATTTTAGCTATACACGCCATCCCCTTGAAAATAAAATACCTACCCTCAACGGCGGCAATTCGTATATCTGGGGTAAGTCCAATTATCTGGTGAATATCCGGGCAATGTATGGTCGTGAAATGATCATTTTCAAAAAAGCCCCGCAGAAAGGTGTGCAGATAAACGGCATGGTGGCAGGAGGACTAAACCTGGCCCAGGTTATCCCTTACTATTATTTACTGGTAGATGGACGTATCGAGCAGATCGGCCCGAGGAATAGCGATCCTTCACAGGTGATACGGAACCAAAGTATATTTTACAGCATTTCAAATGGAGAGATCAGCACGAGGCCGGGATTATCCATGAAAGCCTCCCTGATGTTTGAATATGGCACATTCAAAAGTAACCTGACAGGTTTTGAGTTTGGATTTATGTGTGATGTTTTCTTTAAGGAAATCATCATCATGGAATACCTGAACAACCGGAGTATTTACCCGGCCATTTTCATAAATATTATTTTTGGATCGAGATTTTAATTTGGAAGAGAGGATACAATGATAGAATTACCAACAGTTTCATCAGAAGAAAAAAAGCGTAAAAAGCCCGATTGGCTTAGGGTGAAATTACCTATCGGACCCGAATACCGCAAAGTTAGAGGCCTGGTAGATCAATATAAGCTTCACACGATTTGCGAAAGTGGTAATTGCCCCAATATGGGTGAATGCTGGGGTGCCGGCACAGCCACCTTTATGATTCTTGGTAATGTTTGTACGCGAAGTTGTACGTTTTGCGCTGTCGCTACAGGACGCCCGCCGGAATATGACGAGGACGAGCCGCGGAGAGTAGCGGAGGCTATCAGGCTTATGGGTGTGAAACATGCCGTGATCACGAGCGTCAACAGAGATGAGCTGAAAGACCGTGGTGCCGACATCTGGTATCGTACTGTGCAGGAGGTAAAGAAGCAGTCTCCTGAAACTACGATAGAAACCCTCATTCCGGATGTAAAAGGCAACTGGGAGGCTTTGGAAAAAATGATTTCAGCGGGTCAGGAAGTGGTAAGCCACAATATGGAAACAGTGGAGCGCCTTTACAGACCTGTAAGACCTCAGGCTAAATATGCCCGCAGTCTTGAGCAGATAAAACGCACAAAGGAATATGGCAAAAGAACCAAATCGGGCATCATGCTCGGGTTAGGCGAAACGCGTGATGAGGTACACAAGGCTATGGACGATCTGGTAGAAAACGGATTGGATATCCTCACGCTGGGTCAGTATCTGCAGCCTACCAAAATGCATATTGAAGTAGCTGAGTATATTACACCGGAGCAATTCGATGAATACCGTGAAGAAGGATTGCGAAGGGGGTTGAAGTATGTGGAATCAGGTCCTTTGGTTCGCTCAAGCTATCATGCCGAACGCCATGTAAACGTCTGATTATGTGAAACCTGTACAACCACTTACACTATTATTTTTAACACTAGGAAATCTTATGGGCCAGCAGGCCTTACCCATTACTACTATTCCGGAAAGAGTAAAGGAGGATTCCATTTTCCGTGTTGTATTCTGGAATGTTGAAAATTTCTTTCATCCTGACGACAATCCCCTTACCAATGACGAGGCTTTTACACCGCAGGGTGAAAACCAATGGTCGTTGTACCGTTATTATGATAAACGAAATAACATCGCCAAAACGCTTACCGCTACCGGGGGTTGGGTGCTTCCGGACATTATTTTTCTTGCAGAAGTAGAAGAAAAAGAGGTGCTGGAAGATATTGCAGACTTTTCTTCCTTTCAAAATACCACCCATGTGATCCATACCTCCTCCCGTGATAACAGAGGAATAGATGTAGGCGCTTTGGTGAATCATGAGGTATCACTGCTCAAGACGCAATATATACAACATCCTGACTCCACATTGATGACGCGCGATGTATTATATATCACCGTTAGCCTATTCAATACTGACACGCTACACCTTTTTGCCAATCACTGGCCATCAAGATACGGGGGACGCTCTGCTACCGTAGGTTTCCGGCAGGAAATTGCCGCTATGTTACGGGATAAAATCGATAGTCTGCAGCTTGCCGGTGACTCCTTAATTGCCATCACCGGAGATTTTAATGATTACCCAACTGACGAGAGCATGATCCTGCTTGCCGGCAACGATATGATAAACTTTATGGACTTTTCCGACATCACCTTTGGAACACATTCATTTGAAGGTAAATGGGGTAATCTCGATCAGTGGCTTGTTTCGAAGACCCTCCTGGAAAAATACGAATGCCGGGTTTATATTTTCAATGCTGCGTGGCTACTTAAAAATAATGCCACCGGCGGACTAACTACTAACCGGACATATCAGGGTCCTGCATATCTGGGAGGATATAGCGACCATTTACCTGTAATACTGGATATTGCTAGACTCCCCCGGTAGCTGGTGCGTTTATTTCCTCGTCGCTTGCTACAAGTGGTACCGGCTCGCTTACATTTACCTCCTCGAGCATCACCAGCCATGGCTTCATAGAAATAGTAAATGCTGCCATTTGATCTTCCCGTATAGGATTTGCAGAAGGGGGTTCCACTTTCAATGGATCGACTGGCTTGCCATTTTTCCAAAAGCGAAAATCAAGGTGCGGCCCTGTAGATAAGCCGGTGCTTCCAACATAGCCTATTACCTGGCCCTGTGCTACTTTCGCGCCTTTCCGGATGCCTTTGGCAAAGCCAGATAGATGCAGATAGGCTGTAGTATAGTTGGCGTTATGCCGTATCTTGATCATGTTGCCACCACCTTTGTCATAGTACGCACTGATCACTTCACCATCTCCAACAGAAACAACAGGCGTACCGGCAGGTGCGGCATAATCTACGCCGAGATGGGGCCTTCTGATTTTTAATATGGGATGCAGCCTTGAATAGGAAAACCCTGAGCTTACTCGGTTGTATCGGAGGGGTGCCTTCAGCATTGTCTTTCGCAGGCTCTTTCCCTCCTCATCAAAATACTCGTGGCCTTCACCCTGATCGTAGCGAAAAGCATAATAATCTTTGTCCATATGGGTAAAATCGGCAGCGTAAATGGGTCCAAGACCCGCAAATTCGCCATTTACCTGGTATTCATCGTATATGAGCTTGTAGCTATCTCCTTTTTGTAATCCAAAAAAATCGATCACCCAGGCATATATATCCGCCATTTCATTAGCCAGCATCGGGGAGCTCCCCTGGTCCATGAGGGATTCATACAAAGAGGAAGATATGATACCGGCAACCTGTTTTCTTATAGTGTCTACTGGGTGCTTACCTCTGAACACAATAAGGCTGTCTTCCAGGTTAAACTGAACAAAATCGACCTTATTTTCATGGTAAATAAGTGATTTGGGCTTTTCAGAATTCTTTTCAAAAATAACCGTATACGGGTTTCGGGCTTTAATATAGCGGGGATCGAACACCTCTCGTGGTACATAGGCAATAGATTGCAGGTAATCTCCCGGTACATTTATACTTGAGAAAATGGTCGCCAGGTTTTCGCCATACCGGATACGGTACTCGCGTGCTTCCACAGAATCTTTTATCCAGCCGTAATACATCTCCGGCACCACCTCTGGTTCGTTCATCACCAGTGTATCTTCTTCCGGACTGACACCTGAAACTTTCTGGTTCTGAAAGGACGGCAGCAGAAAATATACTCCTGCTGTCAGTGCAATCAGAATTGCACTAATGAGTAGTCTTTTCATGATTAGATAAGGTTTGGAAAATAAGATTTTCCAGATTTTCAGCTTAGTTTTAACAAATATAGGAAATTGTTAGCTTTTGTTATAAAGTTATGGGCTGAGATAAACAATTCGGTCAAAAACTTCGATGTTTGTATTATGGATTATCCATCGAAACATATTGAAAATGCCGTCACTGAAATAGCCAAACTGCCTGGTATAGGGAAGAAAACAGCTCTCCGGTTAGTGCTTTTCCTGCTAAAGCAGCCCGATTCCTTCGCAGAAGGCCTTAGCAGCGCTATCAACAGCCTCGTACAAGAGACAAGGTATTGTAAAACATGCCATATGGTCGGTGACAGTGAGGAATGTTTTTGCCGGACTGCTTCCAGAGATACGTCTGTGCTGTGCGTGGTCGAGGATATTCCGGATATCATGGCCATCCAAAATACGGCTCAGTACCGTGGTCTCTTTCACATTCTGGGTGGCGTCATCAGTCCGATAAATGGCATCGGCCCTGATGATCTTCATATCAACACGTTACTTCAACGACTGGATGTAGAACCTATTGAAGAGATCATACTTGCTTTACCTGCTACAATGGAAGGTGATACCACTTCTTTTTATATTGCAAAAAAACTTATGAATAAAAATATCCGTGTTAGTACAATAGCGCGGGGTGTGCCGGTAGGAAGTGAACTTGAATATACGGATGAAGTTACCCTGGGCAGGAGTATTTTAACTCGTACAGAATATAAAATCAATGACTAGGCTTCTGATACTCTTCATACTATCGTTTGGCTCGCTTATGGCCCAGCAATGGGATGAAGCCCGTACTTCTGAGGAATTCACGGCCGCTATTAAACTACTGGAGCAAAGTAGGTTTCAGGAGGCAGACAGTGCATTTAAACTCATCCTGCGGAATGCTGAAATTTTACCTGATGATATCACATTCTATTTTGGCAAAAACAGCTACCATCTTGATCAGTACAGACAAGCCATCAACTGGCTATCAAAATACATTGAGCTCAAGGGCGATGATGGTATTTTCAGTGGTGATGCCAACGATTATATCAAAATGAGTCAGCAGGAGATGGTGAGGATTAATACCGCCATCGCTGACAGCATCAACAGGCAACGTACCCAGCCGCCTTGTAAACCCGGAGATATGGTGACATGTCCGGTATGCCGTGGCAACAAGGTGATCGTGAGGCAGGGCCCTCTGGGTAAAATTTATGAACCCTGTACCTATGGAAATGGTAATGGGCTGATGAGCTGTGAGGACTATCTCGAATACATAAATTATCGCCCGCGTAACTAGTTCAAAGGCGGTATTCTGCTGAGCAGGTCGTCGAATGTCTCGCGCTCCCGTATTAGCTTGATCTTACCTTCGCGGATCATGACTTCTGCCGGCCTGAATCGTGAATTATACTGACTGGACATCGCAAAGCCATAGGCTCCGGCATTTTTTATGAGCAGCAGATCTCCTTCTCTTACCTCATGAAGCTGACGCTCGTAAGCAAAAGTATCTGTCTCACAGATGTATCCCACCACATTATACACTTTCTGATTGCCCTGTGGATTTGATAAATTCACGATGTCATGGTAGGCATCGTACATCATGGGCCTGATGAGGTGATTAAGCCCGGAATCAATCGCCACAAAAGTTGACACCGGTGTCTTTTTAACTACGTTTACTTTCACCAGCAGCCCTCCGGCCTCACTCACCAGGAATTTTCCTGGTTCAAACCATATTTCAGGTGATTTACCATAGCGTGCAGTAAAACGATCGTAGGATTCTTTAAGCCGTCTGGCAACTTCATCGATGTCGGTTGAAAGATCGTCGGGTTTGTATGGCACTTTAAAACCGCTGCCAAAATCAATAAAGTCTATATCAGGAAAATGGTCAATGGCTGTCTTAAAAAGAATTTCCGCTCCCTTCACAAATACTTCAGCATCGTGGATATCCGAACCGGTATGTACGTGCAGCCCGTTGATCCGGAGGTTATAACGATCTACCACGTCAACAATTTCTGCCACCTGATATTGTGAAATGCCAAATTTGGAATCGATATGACCGGTTGAGATCTTCATATTCCCTCCTGCCATGATATGAGGGTTTAGGCGGATGCATACAGGCACCTTATTTCCATATTTGCGTCCAAATTTTTCTAAGGTACTCAGGTTATCGATATTGATTTGTACGCCCAGTGCTACTCCTTCGTCCAGCTCTTCCAGACTGACACCATTGGGTGAATACATTATTTCGGAAGGGGTAGCTCCGGCAAGTATGGCCAGCTTTGCTTCATTAATGCTCACTGCATCTATTCCAGAGCCCATCTCAACAATTTCGCGCAGTATGTGGGGATTTGTTAATGCCTTACTGGCATATTTAACTTTTACCGGTAATTCGGTAAAGGCATGTGTGAAATGCGTGAACTGACGTTTTATTACCGAAACATCATAAATGTAAGTCGGGGTATCGAACTCCTCAGCAATCTGATGGTAGATATCTGTCATAAGACCGCAAATGTAAAGGTTTTGCTATTTATTTATCCTTACTTTGCCCGTGTTTCCACTTCCCATTCCTATATCATAAGAAAGTGTACCCATAATATACCGGTTGAGAATCACCTGGCGCTCCTCAAACACATAATTGACGTTACTTGTTCGGGTAATTCCCTGATTGGTATTGAGAATATCAAACCCTTCAACTCTGAACCTCCATTTTTTTGATGTGGTAAATGACTTTTCTATGGATGCATTCAGTAGGGGGAAGATCGTTTCTTCCGAAAATGCCTGCCCAAAATACTGGTTAAAGGTAAGCTCCGATTGTAGTCTTATACCCCAGCCGATATTCCAGGAAGCATCATAAAAATACGCCAGTGACTGAAATGTCTGATCATTTGCACTGTTTTCAGAAAAACGACTCAGATTACCACTCCACCTTGTGCCAACCCGAAGGTCAAATTTCTCTTTATTCCGGTTTTCCACGGTAAACCGTGGGCTCAGCGAGTTATTTAACACAATATTTTCAACGCCATTAACAAAAGTTATATACCTCGACTGACCGGCATTGACCCCCAGATTTACCTTGATTCCAAGTTTGGATATGGTCGTTCCAAAATTGAAGTTAAGGTTGTTGTATAGCCCGAAATCGGTATTAACAGGCGTGGTTTGCTGCTGCAAAAACCTGTCTACTGAAACCTGATTGACTATATTATTCAGCACATATCGTGTGGTGAATGAAGCAAATACGTTGGTATTGGTAAACTGATCAAACAGAAAATAGGATAGATTAAGATTGTGAATGTAGGATGGTTCGAGGTCAGGATTACCAACATAAATATTAAACGGATCTGAATTGTCGACGACTGGCTGTAACTGGGTGGTGGAGGGCGCCTGCTGCTGTGTACGATAATTGAGCCGCACATACTGAGAAGACCGCTTCCATTCAAATGCTGCATTTGGCAGTACCGTATTATAATTTCGTATCAGCTCACGACCTGCCGTAATGTAGTCTACCCCTAGTGTGGCCAGCTGCACTTCTGCACCTGCACTGATATTGAAATACTGCCTGTTATACCGCCAGGTAAGTCCTGTATTATGGAAACCAAACCTGGAGTCAACGCTTCTGGACAGTGTGTCATCCTTAATATTTCGCTCATTTATGATATTATAAAAGTCATTGATGATGCCATTGTTATCCAGATCATAGCTATAGCTTGCCTGAATGCTATTGAAAGCATTGATGGGCTCGATAAAGCGCACGTCAGCACTGACATTTTGCCTGGATGAGATATTCTCCTGCAATTGCCTCATCTGAGATTCTCTTCGTATCAGACTATCCACTATCACATTATCGGCATTGAAAAAATTATTCCGGTCATTTTCATTCAGACGACCGTTCATGGAAAAAGTCACCGTACGGCCATCTTCATTAAGTTTTTTTCGGAACAGCAGGGAGGACTGCACATTATATGAGTTACCATCAGCCACCGATGATGTAAGACTTTCATTGATAAGCTCTCCATCTGAACCAAACGACTGTTTTTCATTTGTTGAAACAGAGGTGTTGTCATTGTAATTTCCGTTTAATGTAAACCGCAGATCAGAGGTTTTACTGAATTCATGCTCAAGCCTGCCGCTGAAGCGGTGTCCGGTAGACGAATTATCTCCCTCCTGGCTTTCATCTGTGCGAAAATCACCTGACTCAAGAAAGGTGACCCTCTCTGATTCCGTATCTGTTACAAGACGCTGATTATTCAAAAAATAGCTGGATTGAACTTCCGTCTTTTTACTGAACTCATGATTCAGATTCAATCCACCGGAGTATAAGTTCGTAATACCTCTGGGGTTTGAAAACCCCAGCAGGGAAGCCGCGCCACCTCTGCCGAAACCACCACCTAGAGTAAGGTAATCGTTCAGCGTGAAGCTCTGCGCATTGACATTATTGGCCCCTCCGATAAATGAAAGCTGCGACGTGCTGTTGAACCTGTTGACAGACAGGCGTGTGTTGAAGCGATCCTGAGTGCCATATCCGGCAGAGGCGTCTCCGAAATAGCCTTTCTTTTTATCTTCCCGCAGCTGGAGATTAATTGACTTTTCCCTTTCACCATCATCTATGCCGGTAAACTCTGCAATTTCAGATCGACGGTCGTAAAGATCGACCTTCTTAATGGCATCAGCAGGAAGGTTACGGGTGGCAATCTTTGGGTCATTTCCAAAAAACTCCTTGCCGTCTACATATACACGCTGTACTTCTTCACCCTGAGCTTTGATGGTGCCATCGCTTTCCACTTCGATGCCAGGAAGCATTTTTAGTAAGTCCTCTACTCGGTCGCCCTGATTGGTCTTAAATGCATCTGCATCATATTGAATCGTATCTCCTTTAATCACAATAGGAATGCGTTCTCCCTGCACCGTTACTTCCTCCAGCTCTTCTGCTTTTTCTGTGAGTCTGATGATACCTGCATCGGTTTCGGCATTTTCAATGGTGAAATTGCGGTAATAGGTATTATAGCCGAGGAAAGAAACCTGTAAAATAATTTCACCTTTTGGTACTTTTTTCAATACAAAAAGTCCCTCATTGTTGGTGATACCGTACGATAGAAATATAGAGTCATTAGGTGTAAGCGCCACTACCGATGCGCCTGGAATTGTTTCCTCTGTAGCATCGTCTATTATACTCCCCTTAAGTTCCTGCGCTTTGCCGGTTAAAGCGAACAGAACGGCTATTGTAATAAAGGCGATTCTCATATCAGTTGCCATCCATACGTATAATAATGTTACCGCGACCGGGACTACCGCCATAATTCTGGCGCATCTCCTCTATTTTTTCTTTTCTGATCTGTTCAAACTCTTCTCTGGATATTTTCTTACCCCGGTCAGGGATCTCAATCATGATCTCCTCTTCCAGGTCGGTTTCAACAGATGTAGCGGTAATCAAAGTATTGAAACGGCCGACGTAAAGCTCCAGAATGAGTCCCGGTAACCCATAATAACCAGCAGGTCCTGCATCCATAGGAAGGGTGGGGCAAAACCAGGCTACAACCTCAGTAGTGTCTACCAGCTGCGCCTTCTGACATACCAGACCATTAATTTCCTTCATTTCGCCTGTGATTTTCCACTTGTATTCCGGCAGGTCCTCCTCAATCAGGAATTCCCTGCTCATGAATACCTGCTTATCGACACGAATGCCTTTTTCCTTATCTACATAGAGACGTTCATCATTTCCACCTCCAAACATCATCATGCGCATGCCCCTGCCGTCACCGCCACGATCGCCCATGGCTGCCTGGCGCTCTGCCATTCGTTTGGCGTTGGCCTCTTCATCATTCATAAAGATGTATTCATTTTCACTTACCAGTAGCACCTTATCCACATCACGTGATGATGGAATCCTGTCTTTTAATCTTTCCATATCAACGCCTTCAATCGTAATATTTAATGGGGTTGAGCTCATGTATTTGACTCTGGCCACTACCTGTGCCTGCAGATAACATGTAATAAGGAGAAGTGGAATAAGTGCTTTCATAATCAATGATTTTTATTGCAATGATAATTGCCGGGGTAGAAAAAATGAGTTAAGCGCCAGTTAAAAAATGTTAAGACTTGTTAAATCACTCGATCAGGGTCAATATTTTGCGTCATCACCAGTAGATTTCATACTGCCAAGCTTTTCTGCCCTAATCTTTTCAAAGGCCTCGCGTGATATCTTACGCCCATCATCCGGAATCTCAAAAATAATCTTACTTTCAACATCCATGTCTATTAAAATGGCAGTGGACAAGGTCCCGCATGTCATATCCAAGGGGGGAAGTGCTGACATAGGTTATTTTTACCAATTGCTGGGCAAATGCAGCTGGCGAAATAGAGTATAGTAGTAAGATGAAACGCATATAATAATCACATTTCGAACTATGATAAAATAATCGAAAATTGTTAAAAGGAGGTTAATATTTGTTAAAATAGGTTAACATCCCGGCTGCAGCAAAAATTTGAATGTACTTTTAACCCTGTAATGCCTGTATATACACGTCGATTGGTAATTATTCTGGTCATCGCCCTGGGCGGTTTGCTTCTGGTCCAGTGGTATTGGATCAAAAACTCGTATATGCTTGTCGAACGACAGTTTGACAGCCAGGTGCATACCATTCTGGAGTCGACCATCAAAAATATGTATCGGATTGAAGCCAGGGCGTTTATGTCTAAAATGGATACCGTGGAAAGAAAATTCCTTACCGGATATGGCATAGATACCGCTTCGGTGGAAAAAATAAGACATATCGATGTCAGAAGGGAAGGAAATGCTAAACTTTTGCGCTTTCGTACCGATTCGGGCATGGTCTGGCAGTCTACCCCGGCTGATACTCAGGTAAGCAACCGAACCTACATCATCAAGCTGGTCATGGACGAGCTCAACCGTGAGCGCGAACAATCCCTTGACACGTTACTTCTTGATAGCCTTTTTCGCAGTGCCTTACAACAGGGAGGTATAAACCTAAAATACGAATTTGCTATCCGTGGCCGAGACAAGTCACTGGTCTACAAGTCGGATCAATCTATTGATGATGCCGTATTTGAAAACATGGGCTACAGCCAGTCTCTGTTTCTTTCCCCACGCAGAAACCAGAGCGTGATCATGTATTTTCCCAGAGAAAGAAGCTACCTGATTGGTAAAATTCTGTTGACTATATTTTTAACAGTACTCTTTTCTGCCGTGATCATCTGGTGCTTTTGGTATACCATGGAAATCATACGAAAACAGAAAAAATTGTCAGACATCAAAAACGATTTTATCTCAAACCTCACGCATGAGTTTAAAACCCCAGTTTCCACCATTCGGCTTGCCACAGAATACCTTTCGGAAACTGATTTGAGCCAAAATCAGGATAAGGTAAATCAATACCTCAATCTTATAAAAAATGAAAACATGCGACTGGGCAACCAGATTACACGTGTACTCGAACTGGCCCAGCATGACCTGGGCGAAATAAAACTAAAGCTCGAAGAGGTTGACTTTAGCCGGCTTATACGGGAATGCTGCAAAACGTATCATCTTAACCAAAAGATTAAATTGACCGTTGATCTGCCGGATGACCCTGTCCTCTGCAAGGGTGATCCCGATCAACTGACCAATGCGATATTGAATATACTGGATAATGCGGTCAAATACTCCGATGCAACGCCTGTCATTCAGGTAGAATTACAAAAAAAGGATAATGAAGTGGTATTGTCCATAGCCGATAAAGGCCGGGGCATACCCGAAAATGAATTGTCCAGTATTTTTGATAAATTTTATCGTGTTTCACAAGGCTATCGCCATGATGTAAAAGGCTTTGGTATTGGCCTGTATTTTACCAAAATGATTGTGGAAATGCATGGAGGTACGATTCATGTACAGAGCAGATTAAGTAAAGGATCCGTCTTCAAGATAAAGCTTCCGTGCCATGCGTAGGAAAATACTACTTGCTGAGGACGACCCCGGTCTTGGTATGGTCACCAAAGACTATCTGGATAAAAAAGGATACGAATGCCAGTGGGTGAAAAACGGGACAGAGGCACTAGAAGCCCTGGACAATTTTCAACCCGATGTAATGGTGTTGGATGTTATGATGCCGGAAATGGACGGCTTTGAAGTAGCTGCCCGGGTTTCGCAGTCGCACGCACATATACCCTTCCTCTTTCTGACAGCGCGGAATATCCAGGAAGACGTGATCGAAGGACTGAAAATCGGAGCAGAGGACTACATCACAAAGCCATTCAGCATGGAAGAGTTATTGCTCAGACTGGAGGTAGTATTCAGGCATCAGTCAGATCTGCAAAAAGAAAAGGTTACAGAGCTGCCCTTGGCACTGGACCATGATAAACAGCATTTACTTATCAATGAACATGAGCTTCCACTTACGCCAAAAGAGTTTGAGCTTATGTCAATATTGGTTACGCCACCCTATTTTTTAGATAAGCGGAAGGCATTGATTCGCATCTGGGGCAATGATGATTATTTTGCTTCGCGCAGTATGGACGTATTCATTTCCAAAATCAGAAAATACCTGTCCTATGAAAAAAGTCTGCAGTTGAAGACTGTTCATGGAAAAGGATATCAGCTGATTATTTCAAAATAGAACAATACCGGGAAAATAATTGAACCATCTAACAAATCGATATTTTTATTGAAAATCATTTAACCTTTTGAATTATTTTTGCTATCTTTTATAGCTAAAACTCAAATAATATGCATCTTATTCCATCTCTTTCGCTGATCAAAGGTAAGATTACACGTCTTGCCCAGGGTGATTTCGCCAAGGGCATCATTTATGACGATAATCCTATCGATCTGGCGCTGAAGTTTCAGCATGCCGGAGTAAGGCTTTTGCATATCGTCGACCTGGATGGCACACTCCGGGGAGAGCCGGAAAACTACCATGTGCTTCAGGCTATTTCCGGTTATACAGAACTTAGCATTAATTACAGTGGTGGAATAAACACTGATGGTGATATCATGAAAGCATTCGAAAGCGGTGCGACTTCCATCACATCAGGTACGCTTGCCGTTCGAAACCCGGATCTGTTCACTGCATGGCTTTTTTCATATGGCAGGGATAAAATAGCGCTGAGTGCTGATTGCGTGGACGAAAAAGTAGCGATACACGGATGGCAAAAAGATACTGATATTGATGTTTTCGAACACATTGAGGAATTTTACAATAAAGGCCTTAAATTCATCAAGGTAACAGATATTCACCGAGACGGCACATTGGTGGGACCAAACTTCGACCTGTATAAAAAGATTGTGGACCGGTTTCCGAATATGAATGTTTTTGCCAGCGGTGGTGTCCGAAATATGGAAGACATCGAAAAACTGGAAGATATCGGCATATACGGCGTAATCTTCGGTAAGGCTTACTATGAAAATAAGATCACTCTGAAGGAAATAGAATCCTTCATGTCAAGAATGAATACCGTTTAATTCTCCATCTGAGTAATTACTGATTGCCCGCAGGGACGTCGCGTGGTATCGCTTCCTGAATTTGTATTTCATTTTCTCCTGACCTGTTCTCCACAGTATCTGATGGTGTGCGATCCGTCTTTTCAGCAGTGCTATGCTTGTATAACAGGTAGAAGAGTACATTGTACGAAACAGGTGAAACCGTTTCCTTCTTTTCCTTATCTTCCTCCGTTTTTTGAGTAGCTTTGGGCTTTTCCTGGTCGAATGGAGCTGCAGAAGCATGTGCATGAAAGGAAAAACCTACAAGGAATCCCGTAATCACAATTAGCTTTTTCATAGTTGACCTTTTAGAAATGGATGACGAATATAGGGCTTAATATCGTAATAATCAAGTAGATATGTTTTTCACAATCCCTCAACTGATAGCAGCTGTCAATGGAAAATGTATCCAAAAGGGCTTAGAAGAAAAAATAAGGGGAATTGTTACCGATACACGACGCGGATCATTTTTTAAAAAAAATGTATTCGTTACACTTATTGGTCCTCACCACGACGCTCATCATTATGTCGCACAGGCATATCAGAAAGGTATTCGCACTTTTATCGTATCGCGGCCTGTTGAACTACCGGAAGAAGCCACCATTATCCATGTAGAAAATACGCTAGATGCTCTTCAGCAGCTGGCAAGATATCATCGCCAAACACTGGATCACCCGTTCATCGGTATAACGGGCAGCAATGGCAAAACCATAGTTAAAGAATGGATGCACACGGTGCTCAGCCAAAAATGGCAAACCGGTAAAAATCCGAAAAGCTACAACAGTCAGGTGGGCGTGCCCCTTTCCATATTAAGACAAGGGCGGCATGACTACTCCATTATTGAAGCCGGCATATCACGACCCGGCGAAATGCAACGGCTTGAGGCGATGATAATGCCCCAATTTGGGATCTTCACCAATATTGGAGCTGCCCACGATGAAGGATTCAGCAACCGCCTGCATAAAGCAGAGGAAAAAGCTGACCTTTTTAAACATACAAATAAAATAATCTTCAGACTTGATGACAACATAGTCTACCAGACCCTTTTTTCACGCTATCCAAATAAGCTGGTCAGCTGGTCAGACCGAAAAAAAGAAGCTGACTATTTTTATAACATCATACAGGAAAGCACATCGACTACGGTTTATTGGAAGGATAACGTATTTAAATTACCCTTCATAGATGACGCCTCTGTAGAAAATGCGCTGCATGTACTCACCTGCAGCCTTGAGCTCGAAATGCCTCATGAACTGATAACCAGAGGACTGTGGTCGCTACGGTCAGTAAATATGCGGCTCGAGATAAAAAGGGCGCGGCAAAATTCGTACATCATCGATGACTCCTACAATAATGACCTCGACGGGCTTGAGATAGCCTTGTCCTTTCTTAATCAGCACCACTTTAATAAGCAGAAGGTTCTTATCCTGGGCGATTTTCCTGAGCAGCAAAACCAGAAACATGTTTTTGAGCAGGTAACAGCTCTGCTCATCAAATACGAGGTAAAGGAACTTCATACCATAGGAAATGCTATTTCGGCATACACTTTCCCAGACGTCAACCAAAGGCAGTACCCTGATGTCGACGCTTTTCTGAATGACCCGATTCATCTTAATCTTTCCAACAGGACCATGCTGATCAAAGGACCAAGGTCGATGTCTTTTGAACGCATTTCGGAAAAGCTTTCGGAAAAGAGCCATCAGACAACACTTGAAATAAACCTGCACCATCTTGAGCACAACCTCAAAATTTACCGCATTATCGCTGGTCAGGACACCCGGCTGATGGTAATGGTAAAAGCTTTTGCCTACGGCTCAGGTAATGAAATTATATCGGTGCTGCAACAAAATCATGTCGACTACCTGGCTGTGGCATATCCGGATGAAGGCATTCGCTTACGTCATGCCGGCATAACACTGCCGATTATGGTGCTTAATCCACTGGATGCACCGGCAAATACATTTTTGCAGTATAACCTGGAGCCGGAAGTTTACAGTATCGAACTACTGAACAGATTATGCGAAGAATTGCAACCGGCAGAAGAGCTAAATATCCACCTCAAGCTGGATACCGGAATGCACCGTCTGGGGCTCGATGCAGACGATGTAAATGCCATAGGTACTATCCTTAAAAGGAACCCCGGGGTAAAAGTGAAATCCATCATGTCTCACCTTGCTGCCTCCGATGAAGAGGAGCATAGCGCCTTTACCCTTCGTCAGATACGCGATTTTGACGAAAGATCTGAAGTAATAATGAGCAGACTTAGTTACCGTCCTTTGCGACATATTGCCAACACATCAGCCATTTCACGTTTTCCTGAAGCGCATTTTGATATGTTAAGGCTCGGCATTGGACTTTATGGGTTTGATGGAGCTGCAGATATTGAAAAGCAGCTGCTACCTGTAGGCCGTTTGACTGCCTCAGTAAGCCAGGTGAAAATAGTGCCTGAGGGAGAGAGTGTGGGGTACGGAAGGCATTGTATCCTCACAAAGGATACAACCATAGCCACTGTTAGTATCGGATACGCTGATGGGTTTGACAGAAGCTTAGGTAATGGTAAAAGTGGTGTTTATATTCATGGTCGGTTTTGCCCTACTGTAGGTAATGTATGCATGGACATGACGATGGTTGAGGTGGGTGATCTGACCGTAAATGCTGGTGATGAAGTAGTGATATTTGAAAATCAGGAACAGGTCAAAGCACTTGCTGCTGCACAACAAACCATACCATATGAGATTATCAGCAGTATTCATGAGCGTGTAAAACGTATTTATACTTTCGATGGATAGTTTGTTTATACCCTACGGAACGCTGGTAAACACAGCAACAGTCATTGCAGGATCTGTAATTGGCCTGATGGTCCGGTCCAGGCTTTCTGACCGCTACAAAAAAATCATATTTCAGGTGATCGGATTATGTACCATTATCATCGGGATAGATATGTGCATGGGCTATCCCAATATGATACATGTCATCGGTGCTTCGTTATTCGGCGCATTGCTGGGAGAGTGGATGAAAATCGAGGATTGGCTCAAAAAAATGAGTGAGAGCATCAAAAAAAAGATTAAAAACGATGATAAGCTGTTCACCGAGGGATTGATCACCGCCTTTATACTGTTTTGTGTAGGCCCTGTTACCATTATTGGCACCTTGCAGGAAGGGTTATCCGGCGATCGTGAGCTTATTCTCACAAAATCCCTACTGGATGGCACAAGCTCCATATTTCTCGCCTCAGTATATGGCATAGGGATACTGGTGTCGGCAGCACCTTTGCTGATCACCCAGTCAATACTCACCTATACCGGATTTATACTAAAAGAAGGCCTGCCGGAATTAATGATCGACCTTATCGGGGCAACAGGTGGCGTTATGGTCATGGGGCTTGGCATTAACCTGTTGGAAATAAAGCATATAAAGGTGGCCAATTTTCTCCCATCCATCATATTTGCAGTGTTAATCTATTACATGATATAGTATGGAAAATAAATTTTACCAGGACTTTACACTTGGCATTTTGGGTGGCGGCCAGCTTGGCCGGATGCTCATACAATCTGCCGTAGATTTCAATATCGATATAGCCATTCTTGACCCTGACCCTGCTGCACCCTGTGCGAAGCTTACGGACAGGTTTACAGTGGGCTCCCTTACAGACTACCAGACGGTATACGACTTCGGTAAATCATGTGATATGGTGACCATCGAAATTGAGAATGTAAATACAGATGCACTGGAACAGCTGGAAAAGAAGGGTAAGAAAATCTACCCGCAACCTCATATCATTCGGATGATCCAGGATAAACGGAAACAAAAGCAGTTTTATGCAGATAAAAATATCCCTACAGCATCATTTCACCTGGTGGAGTCACGTGCCGATTTATCCCAACACAAGGATTTTCTCCCTTTTGTAAATAAACTTGGTAAGGAAGGATATGATGGACGAGGAGTACAGGTGATAAAAACTGAAGAAGACCTGAAAAAGGGATTTGATGCTCCGGGCCTTATTGAAAAATATATTCCGTTTGAAAAAGAACTTGCTGTTATCGTAAGCCGCAGCCCGTCAGGTCAGATTGCCACTTTTCCTGTCGTGGAATTATCTTTCCACCCAACTGCAAACCTGGTGGAGTTCCTGTTTAGCCCGGCCATGATCAGCCAGACTACGGAGCATAAGGCCAGAGACATAGCAGTCAGGGTCATTGAAGAGCTCGACATGGTTGGGCTACTGGCCGTAGAAATGTTTCTGACCAGGGAAGGTGATATTCTCGTAAATGAAATTGCGCCCAGACCGCATAATAGTGGACACCATACTATTGAAGCAAATGTGACTTCTCAGTTTGAACAGCATCTGCGGGCGATTTTTGACCTCTCTCCCGGTGATACAGCATCGGTATTGCCTTCCGCCATGGTAAATATTCTGGGAGAAGACGGATTTACCGGCATGGCGCAGTATGATGGCATGGAGCAGCTGATGCGTACATCAGGAGTACACATCCATTTATACGGTAAAAAGCTCACTAAACCCTTCAGAAAAATGGGGCATATCACAGTTACAGGCAACACCGTGGATGAAGTAAAACAAAAAGCCCTTGAAGCCAAAGGTATTTTAAAGGCCACTGCAAGAAATTAATGAGGTATTATTGGCATAAAGAATATATTTTCCGATATTTGCGTTCCATTTGAAAAAACAAGATATCTGATGGCACGAGTTTGTCAAATAAGCGGAAAAAGACCAAGAGTAGGAAACAATGTTTCTCACGCCAATAACAAGACGAAGAGAAGATTTATTCCGAACCTGCAGAAAAAGCGTTTCTACCTGCCTGAAGAAGGTAAATGGGTAACATTGCGCGTATCTACATCTGCGTTGCGTACTATAAACAAGGTTGGTATATCGAAGATGATCAAAAAGGCTACCGCAGAAGGTATTCTTGTATAATCGGTAAATTGAGATGGCAAAGAAAGGTAACAGAGTACAGGTAATTTTAGAATGTACCGAGCATAAAAATTCAGGTATGCCCGGAACATCAAGATATATTACGACCAAGAACAGGAAAAATACACCTGAGCGAATGGAGCTCAAAAAGTATAATCCGATACTTAGAAAATATACGATCCACAAGGAAATTAAATAATCATGGCAAAGAAAGTAGTTGCAACCCTTAAAAAAGCGGGAGGTAAGGGCTTCGCTAAGGTGATAAAAGCCGTAAAGAACGACAGATCAGGTGCATATACCTTCAAAGAGGAAATGATACCTGTCGATAACGTAAAGGATCACCTGAAAAAATAAGTAGCAATAAATGATACTTTAAGTCCCTTTCGGGACTTTTTTTTTATCTAATTTTCAGGTATGAAACTCTTTGGCGGACAAAAAAAGGAAAAAGAGGCCCTTGAAAAAGGCCTTGAAAAATCCAAGTCATCTTTTTTCAGTAAGCTGGGTAAAGCTGTCATAGGTAAGTCTCGTGTCGATGAAAGCGTATTGGACGAACTGGAGGAGGTACTCATCACATCGGACGTGGGAGTAGAAACCACCATCAAAATCATTGAAAAGATTGAAGACCGGGTGGCGCGCGATAAATACCTGGATGCTGCGGAGCTTGATATGATCCTGAAAGAGGAAATTTCAGGCTTACTTACAGAAGGCAGTAAGGACACCCTGCAGGGGTTCGAATTACCCGAAGGAAAAAAGCCGTATATCATGCTTATTGTGGGTGTAAATGGGGTAGGTAAAACCACCACTATAGGCAAACTGGCACATGGATTTATCAGCCAGGGCAAAAAAGTAATTCTTGGTGCCGCTGATACCTTTAGGGCAGCAGCTGTAGATCAGTTAAAACTATGGGGTGAACGTACCGGAGCAGAGGTTGTGGCCCATGGTATGAATACTGATCCGGCTTCAGTTGCGTTTGACGCCGCAAAGAGAGGCGTTGAGGAAGGTGCAGATATTGTCATCATCGATACAGCAGGAAGATTGCATAATAAGGTCAACCTGATGAACGAACTCAGCAAGATAAAACGTGTGATCCAGAAAGTGCAGCCCGAAGCGCCACATGAAATAATGCTCATACTGGATGGTAGCACAGGTCAGAATGCCATGCTCCAGGCAAAAGAATTTGTGAAAGCAACCGAGGTAAACTCCCTTGCCATCACCAAACTTGACGGCACTGCCAAAGGCGGTGTAGTCATAGGCATCAGCGATACCTTCGGTATTCCGGTCAAGTATATCGGGATCGGAGAAAAAATGACAGATCTGAAGCCTTTTAATGCTCTGGAATTTGTAGAAGCCTTTTTCAGTAAATAGAAAAGCAAACCGCTCGCCTTCGCCTCATACCAACACCGGAGCGGTTGCTTCATCTATGGACAACTCATTATCCTGCTGCTCTTCTCACTTCATCCTCACCTGAACTGCCCGAAAGTATTTCCTCTAACCACCTTTCAGCTTCTCTTCGCCTTTCAAAGACTCTTATCTGCACGGTGTCAGAAAGGTTGTTTTCAGCGAATTTAACGATCGAAAACTCCGAAAATACGTCCTCCCCTTTCACAATAGCGACCCTCATTTCTCCTGCGGATTCTCTGAAACTCAACAACCATCCAAACCACTCTTCTTCCAGCCATTTATGGTCTTCAGGAAATACACTTTCATTTTTTTGGTCGATCAACCACGCTGCATTTTGAAATTCGGTCCATACCTTAAATGCATAGGACCATGCTTTTCGAAAATCAGCCGAATCTGAAGGGCCAAGGTATTTAAGGTTCACTATACCCTTCTCCTCAAACTCCACTTCTATTGAATTAAAAACCTTTCTGTCCATTACCCCTTGCTCTTCATTACAAAGGTAGGTGCAGCATCCGGAACAGATAAATCAAGGTAGGGGGATTCCTTACATATGTAAGTGGTAAATTATTTCAGGGTAAGCCATCTTTTTTTGGGCCTGCTTTGACTGGTTCGTACCATTGGAAGTTTTGTGTGCCTAACCACTCGCCCTGATCATAATATACCCCACATCCCATTTGAAGGGCATTTTCTGATAAAATATTCTTACGATGGCCGGGTGAGTTCATCCACTGCTCTACAAATAATTCGCCCAGTTGAAGATAATTATCAAATGGTTTTCCAAAATGCATTGCGATATTTTCCGCCAGATATGGGTTTGAAATACCTGCTAACTTACCTCTGTCCCCCGGCTCTCTCCTTGACTTGTCTTTTTTATTTACGTGATCGAAAAATGATTTTTCTGCCATAGCACGAGAGTGATGCCAGGCAGCAATTTCCAGGGAGGGATGGTATTTCAGTTCGGTAAGCCCCTGTGATACCCGCTGCTCATTAGTAAGGTAAAAAACTACAGCATTCACTCTTCCATAATCAATATTATCAGTATTTACCTCCTCAAGAAAAAGAGAATACCGCCTGAAATCATTGAGCTCAAGTTTGTCATAGCTGGAACGTTCCCAGCTGTTGTAGGGCAAAACTGCCAGAATCAATATAATCAGATGCTTCATAATAATGCTTCATACAAAATTTGTACCGGATGTAGCGCCTCCATATTGAGCCCATCTCGTATCTGGTGTCGGCAGGAAGTACCTGATGCAGCCACCAGCTCGTCATTTTCTGCCTTCCGTATAGCAGGAAACAGGACCAGTTCTGCTATTTTCATCGACACATCATAATGCTCCTTCTCGTACCCAAATGATCCGGCCATACCACAACACCCGGATGGAATCATGGTCGCTTTGTAGTTTTTAGGTATGTTGAGCATTTTCTTGACAGGAACAACTGCTCCCAGAGCCTTCTGGTAGCAATGTCCGTGTACTTTTATTTTTTTATCGGATTGAGTGAACTGCTCCTCGCTGATCTCATTTTTTTCAAAGGCATCAGCAATAAACTCTTCAATGAGGAAAACACGGCTGGCAAGCTGAATTGCTTTCTGTTTGGCTTCACCACGAAGCAGGTCAATGTATTCATCGCGAAAGGTGAGCACAGCTGACGGCTCTATTCCAATCACAGGCCCGTTCACTTTGGAAAAAACATCAACATTATATTTGGCTATTACCCTTGCATGTTCCAGCAGGCCCTTTGATATAAACGTCCTGCCACTTTCCTTGTGGTCGATTGTATGGACGCGATAACCCAGTCGGGTCAGAAGTTGTACGGTTTTTTTACCTATTTCAACATCGTGGTAATTAGTAAACTCGTCAACAAAAATATATACATCCCGAATCCACTCCTTTGGTACCGGCTCGCCAAAGTTGACGGCCTTATTTCTTCTAAACCATTGCCGGAAAGTTTGCCGATGCACCAATGGCAGCGATCGTGGCTTTGCCATCCCGGCGATTGATTTTATAACGGAGGCTGTAAGCTCATTTTTTATTAATGGGTTGTATACAAATGAAAAAGCAGAGGCAAGCGATTGCAGACGAGTAAAATTAGCAAAGATGCGGGCCTGCCACGGAATACCATTGGACGCGTAATACTGGTATAAATATTCCGCCTTCAGCTTGCCCATATCCACGTTGGAGGGACATTCTGATTTACAACCCTTGCAGGAAAGACATAAATCCATGGCATCATGAATCTCTTCACTGTCAAAGGGATTTTCCTTTTCCGACCGGGTGATCACCTCCCGAAGTACATTTGCCCTGGCTCGCGTTGTATCTTTTTCATCGCGCGTGGCCATATAACTTGGGCACATCACACCTCCGGAGAGATGTGTTTTTCTGCAATCACCGGAGCCATTGCATAATTCGGCCGTTCGCAGGTATCCTTCATAATCACTGAAATCAAGAATTGTGTTGAGCTCCCTCGTTTCCTGCCCGGGTGCATATCGCAGTGAGGTGTTCATGGCCGGAGTATCAATAATTTTACCCGGGTTAAAGATGTTTGAAGGATCAGCTGTATTTTTTACTTCCTTCAGCCAGCTATAAACTTCATCCCCCAGCATAAATGAAATGTATTCTCCCCTCAACCTGCCATCACCATGTTCACCACTTAGTGAGCCCCGGTACTTTTTCACCAATCCTGCTATTTCATCCGCTATCTTTTTAAAGAGTGCATTTCCTTCCTTTGTTTTCAGATTGATAATAGGACGCAGATGTAATTCTCCCGATCCTGCATGCGCATAGTGCACACAATACAACCCATACTTGTCCAGTATCTGATTAAATTCACGGATATAAGCCGGCAGGTCATTTACATCTACCGCCGTATCTTCTATCACGGGAACAGGCTTGGCATCGCCTGGAATATTGCTAAGCAGACCCAAACCGGCTTTACGCAGTTTCCACACTTTCTGTACTTCCTCTCCGCTCACCAGTGCGTAATGGTATCCCAGCTTTTCTGCCACCAGGTCGGATATCAGTTTCTCCGTTTTTATATCCAGGTCATGCTTTGTAGATGCTGCCAGTTCTACAACAAGCAACGCTTTCGGATCTCCCTGAATAAACCAGCGATAGGGCTTATATTCCCGGTTGTTTTTAGTGCACTCCAATATGTAGTGATCCATAAGTTCACTCGCATGAGGCTCATATTTCAGTGCGATCAGATTGGCATGCAGAGACTCATCTACGGAGTGGCAGTGAATGCATACCAGTTGCTTATGGGCAGGAGGTAGCGGCATTACCTTTAGTTTCACCGCAGTGGCGAACAGCAGAGTGCCTTCGGAACCAGCCACCAGCTCTGCCATATTAAATGGCCTCTTGATATCCCCAAACACTTCATTTTGCATCAGCACATCCAATGCATAGCCGGTATTTCGACGATGAACAGAAGGAAGTGGATAGGCATCTGTGATCTTTTGTCTTTTTTCCTTGTCGGCAAGGATTGCATTTACTTTGCGGTAAATATCACCTTCCAGCGATTGAAGCCTGCACTTTTCATGGAATGTATTTTTATCAACCGGACCTAATGTTACAAAAGATCCGTCACTCAGGTATCCTTCTACTTCAAGTATATGGTCACGTACACTGCCGTAAACTACCGAATTACTTCCGCAGGAATTATTCCCCAGCATACCCCCGATGGTAGCACGGTTAGCTGTGGATGTTTCCGGACCAAAATACCTCCCTTTAGGCTGCAAAAACATATTCAGCTCATCCCTGATGACTCCCGGCTCCACCTTTACCCAGGCTTCCTCATGGTTATATTCAAGTATAGTATCTAGATGTCGGGATACATCTACCACCAGACCGCTACCCACAACCTGGCCGGCGAGTGAAGTACCACCCGCTCTTGGGATTAACGGAAGCTTATGGGCTGCTGCAAATGAAACGATTTTACCTACGTCGTCTGCTGATCCCGGAAATACTACACCGAGTGGCTTTTCACGATAGGCAGAAGCATCCGTAGCATACATAATCCTATGAAGCTCATTAAGCTCCAACTCACCCTTAAGTGTCGGCTTAAGCCCTGCAAGTAATTGTTCTTTATCCGTCATTAATAGATTAACCTATATTCTGCTTCCACCATTCCTGAAAGACCAACAAAGACCAAAGCATCGGCTGTATATCCATACGATGCCAGTTTTTTCGTTGACTTTTGATCCTCTGTATAGCTTTCAAGTTAAAAATACCCTGATTAACGATAAAGTTATCCTCAAGTAAATCATCTGCTATTTTTTCCCATAACCTGCCTTGCAATATGGGTATCAGGGGTATTTCAAACCCTTTTTTTGGTCGTTTGAATACCTCTTCCGGCAAAAGACCCGCAAATGTGTCTTTTACTATTCTTTTTCTGTATCTGCTACTCACTTTCCACTCCATCGGAAGCGCATTGGCAAACTCTACCACACGATGGTCAAGGAATGGCACCCTCACCTCGAGTGCATTTGCCATTGACATCCGGTCTGCTTTCGTAAGCATATCACCTGGCAATACCGTTTTTTGATCATATTGTAATAACCGATCCACACCAAAGCCTTCCAGCAGCTGATTTTTCCTGCTAAAAAGCGCTTCCTGATCCGCATTCGTTATGAATTCCGGCTTAAGCAGGCTTTGACACATGGCCTCCTCGACAAAAGTAGTGAGATAATAAAGCCTTTCGGAAGGTGGCATTCCCAGCATCGCACCATACTTATGTATTCTTCTTGCTACATTGGCCAAGGTGTTGCCGCGGCTGCCTGAAATCAAAGATAGCATAGGCGAGATATTTCGCAGGATAGTATTGACAGTCGATTTTTCCATACTTCTCAGGAGTGCACTGTGTTTTACATAGCCGCCAAAGAGTTCATCAGCACCATCGCCGCTGAGTGCCACCTTCATTTTGGTAGCCGTCATGTTTGACAAAAGAAAATAAGGTAGTGCTGAAGTATCGCCAAAAGGCTCGTCGAGATTTGATAGGACCTTCAGCGCCGAATCTGCCATATCCTTGTCCGACAACCTGAATGTGGTATGATCAGACCCGATATGTGCTGCTAACTGTTCTGCAGCTGACGACTCGTCGTAAAACGACCGCTTTTCATAACCTATGGTAAATGTTTTTAAGTCATGTTTATGCCGTATGGCAAGCGCCGCTATAACTGCACTATCTATGCCTCCACTTAAAAAGGAACCCAACGGCACATCAGCAATTAACCGAAGGCGCACAGCGTGATCCATCAACTCAAACAGCTTTTCTCTGGCTTCATCATAGCTGCGAGGTGTCTCGGCAGATGGTGGGTGGTAATACCGGAAGCGTTCCACATTTCCGGGACTGATCTCCATGCCGGTGCCCGGAGCCAGGGTGGTCACATGCTGAAGCATGGTGAAGTGGTCAGGGATGTAAGTGTGACGCATGTAAAGAAAGAGAGAAGATCTGTCCAATTCCTTATCTATGCCCATCCGCATAAGGGAGCGCAAATCTGAACCAAATACAATTTTATCGGTATTCTGATAAACATATAGTGGCTTTATGCCGAAACGGTCACGGGCAAGTGTCATCCTTTTTTCGACACTGTCGTAGATGGCAAGGGCAAAAAAACCGTTAATCTCCGAAAATGCTTTTGTACCTTTTTTTATGAACAGCTGCAGCACAACCTCTGTATCTGTTTCGCTCTGAAAGGTTACACCATCGCGGATCAATTCGTCCTTCAGGACTTTAAAATTGTACATTTCGCCATTATACACGATATGGTAGCGACCAGATTCGTCAACCATAGGTTGGGCCCCGGCAGTGGATATATCGAGTATACTCAGCCGTGTATGTCCGAGACCTGCGAATTTATCCAGATAGGTTTTTTGAAAATCCGGTCCCCTGTGGCTCAATGTTTGTGTAGCACCCTGCAGGTTGATCAGGTTAAACCTGCCGATTTCATTAAATGCATATATACCTGCGAGGCCACACATAATTGATTATTTTTGTGTTAAAGTTTTATCAATTGAAGCGGAAGTTAGCATTATATTTTCTTATCCTACTAATACTATCCGGTTGTGCGGCAGCACGAAGAGCGCGTGAACAAAAAATTCAAACCATCATATCAACGGCCCGATCATATGTGGGTACTCCTTATCAGTGGGGAGGGATGAAAAGATCTGGTATGGATTGTTCCGGGTTGCTTTTCGTATCGTACCAAGCAGCTGATATCACATTGCCCCGAATATCCAAAGAGCAGAGTAAAGTAGGTAAAAAGGTAAGTTTATTTGACCTCAGGCCGGGTGACCTTGTTTTTTTTGACATGGATGGCGGTTTATTCAAGAGAGTCAGTCATGCCGGAATAATTACCGATGTACGGGGACCTAAAAATGTAACCTTCATCCATGCTTCTTCGTCAGCGGGAGTAATTGAAACCCAGTTATTTACCGATTATTATTTAAAAGGTTCAAGCGGGCAAGGAGAGTAATAAAATGATTAGTAAATTATTACTGATCATCCTATCTTTGCCGCTCATTGGGGGCATTAGCTCAGCTGGCTAGAGCGCTACGCTGGCAGCGTAGAGGTCAAGGGTTCGAATCCCTTATGCTCCACTTTTTCTTATTCTTAAAATTCCTTCCAACATGAATGAAGTACTGTCAAGCCATCAAGCAATTGAACTTGAAGAAAAATATGGCGCCTATAACTATCATCCCCTGCCTGTAGTTTTAAGCCGCGGAGAGGGTGTGTTTTTATGGGATGTGGAAGGGAAGAAATATTATGATTTCCTTTCCGCTTATAGTGCTGTAAATCAAGGCCATTGCCACCCGAAGATCGTACAGGCATTAAAAGATCAGGCCGAAGTACTTACGCTTACCTCGAGGGCCTTTCATAATGATGTGCTTGGCCAATATGAAAAATATATCACGGAATACTTCGGGTATGACCGTGTGCTTCCAATGAATACCGGTGTCGAGGCCGGTGAAACGGCTGTAAAGCTTGCCAGAAGATGGGGTTACGATGTGAAAGGAGTAGAAAAAAATAAAGCCAGGATTATTTTTGTTGAAGGTAATTTCTGGGGCCGTACTACCTCGGCTATCTCTACTTCCACCGACCCTTCAAGTTATGAAGGGTTTGGTCCCTACATGCCGGGTTTTGAAATAATCCCCTACAATGATCTGGCGGCGCTGGAAGAATCACTTAAAGATCCGAACACGGTAGGGTTTATGGTTGAACCCATACAGGGCGAAGCAGGTGTCGTCGTACCTGATGATGGATATCTGAAGGGTGCAAATGAACTTTGCCGTAAATATAACGTACTCCTGATCGCCGATGAGGTTCAAACAGGTATAGCACGTACCGGTAAAATAATTGCCAGTGAATATGAGGGTGTAAAACCCGATATTCTGGTGCTTGGAAAAGCAATATCTGGTGGGGTAATGCCCGTTTCAGCGGTACTTGCTTCGGATGAAATAATGCTTACCATCGGTCCGGGCCAGCATGGGTCTACTTTTGGCGGAAATCCATTGGCTTGTAAGGTAGCAATGGCCTCACTAGAGGTGGTGCGGGAAGAAAACCTGGCTGAAAACGCCTTCAGACTTGGTGAAATATTCAGAGAACGGATGAATGCCTTCATCAAGAAAACTGATCTTGTAAAGCTTGTAAGGGGTAAAGGCCTACTGAATGCTATCGTGATCAATGATGCTCCGGATAGCAAGACGGCCTGGAATATATGCCTTGCATTGCGTGATAACGGGCTTCTTGCCAAACCAACCCATGGTAACATCATTCGCTTTGCACCTCCTCTTGTCATGACAGAAGATCAGCTTCACGAATGCTGTGACATCATCGAAAAGACCATTTCTACATTCTGATTATGCATCAGCGACCAAGGAGAAACCGGAAATCGGAAGCCATCAGGTCAATGGTAGCTGAAACCACCATTTCTGCTGATAACCTGATCTTACCTCTCTTTTTGCTGGATGGCCGGTCACAGCGCACAGAAATAAAAAGTATGCCGGGTATTCACCGGTTTTCGCTTGACCTCATGCTCCGGGAGATTGAGATGAACATGAACCTGGGTATTACACGCTTTGATATTTTTCCTGTTGTGGACCCTTCGCTAAAGGATAAAAATGCCACAAACAGTTATAATCCCGATTTTTTTTACATCAAGGCATTAAGGGAGATTAAGTCAATATTCCCTGAAGCCATGATCATGACGGACGTAGCGATGGATCCCTACTGTAGCGATGGTCATGACGGTTTGGTCAAAGACGGGCAAATACTCAACGATGAGACCCTTGAAATCCTTGGACGCATGGCACTTTGCCAGGCAGAAACGGGTATTGATATGATAGGCCCGTCGGATATGATGGACGGCAGGGTGCGTTACCTGCGGGACATACTGGATACAAACGGCTTCCATGATGTTTCCATCATGTCATACACAGCAAAGTATGCCAGCGCTTTTTACGGGCCATTCCGGGAGGCGCTCGACTCTGCACCGAAAGGCGATAAAAAAACCTATCAGATGAACCCTGCCAATAAAAGAGAAGCCTTGCGCGAAGCCCGTCTGGACGCTGAGGAAGGCGCCGATATATTGATGGTAAAACCCGCCATGGCATATCTGGATATCATTGCCTTATTAAAGGAAAATACTCAGCTTCCTGTCGCTGCCTATCAGGTGAGTGGCGAATACGCTATGCTTGCTGCTGCCGGAGAAAAAGGGTGGCTTGACCTTGATAGGGTGATGCAGGAAAGCCTCTTAAGTATAAAAAGAGCTGGAGCAGACATTATTTTAACCTATTTTGCTACACAATTTGCTAAACTAACCCATAACAATGGCTGATGTAGGAATAATCATGGGAAGTAAATCAGACCTTCCTGTCATGCAGGAGGCTGCAGATATACTCCGGCTACTGGGAATTGAATATGAAATAGATATTGTATCAGCACACCGCACACCGCATAAGATGGTAGATTATGCTGCTACCGCCCGGGAGCGTGGATTGAAGGTGATCATTGCTGGTGCCGGAGGTGCTGCGCATCTTCCCGGAATGACCGCTTCGCTTACCTCTCTTCCCGTAATCGGCGTGCCGATAAAATCAAGAAACAGCATCGATGGCTGGGATAGCGTATTATCCATATTGCAGATGCCGGGTGGAATTCCCGTAGCTACAGTGGCACTCGATGGAGCCAAAAATGCTGGAATTCTTGCTGCTGAAATCATCGGTGCCTTTACGCCGGAAGTAGCAGATCGACTGGATGCCTATAAGCTGGAATTAAAAGAGAAAGTAGAAAAATCAGCAGGCGAACTATAAATAATGTTTGCGAAAGGCCTTCAGTTCAAATTCAGTCCCCATCACAATTATTACATCCTCGTCAGTAAGGCGGGTTTCGGGTGAAGGATTAAAAATAAACCCTTTGATGTCATCTTTCACGGCTAATACCATGGCGTGCGTGGTTTTTCGGATATCGAGTTCTACCAGGGTTTTATGATGATACTCCTTTCTTAAATTTCCGATCTGATATTCTTCAAGCAGAATTTGCGTATCGCCGACACCGTTGAGTAATTCCAGAAATTCAATCACTACCGGATGGGTGATCAACCTTGCCATATGCCTCCCAAAGCATCCGGCATGATGATATGATTTACACCTGCCCTTCTGAGCTTGGTCTCACTGGAGGTTTCCGTTGCCCTGGAAATAATGCTAATGCAAGGATTGAGCTCCTTGGCTGTCAGGGCGATGAATACATTATCCGCATCTTTCGGCAGGGTGGTGATGATGGTTTTAGTTTTTCTATCCTTGCCTTTTTTAAATCCTCATCCGTAGTGGCATCACCAATAATAAACTAATAGTGTCGGAACTGCTCACCTTTGATTGCGGTCGTATTTTCTCTTTCTATGATCACAAATGGGATTTTATTCTTATGGAGTTCTTCGGCAGCCTTCATTCCATTGCGCCCAAACCCACAAATGATCACATGATCCTTCATTTTCTTTACTTCTTTAACAGAAACCAGGTTTTGATATATTTTTTTGATCTCACCCTCAAAGATGAAACTCCCGACTACGGAAACAAAGTAGGTAAAAATACCCAGATTGAAAATAATGTATATACCGGTAAAGATTCTTCCCTCGGTCGATAGCGGCCGGACTTCACCAAACCCAACGGTTGAGATGGTAATAACACTCATGTAGAAAGCCTCCGGAATTGTATATCCTTCAAGATAACCGTATGCCATTATCCCAATGGTAAGGCTGATGGTGATTAGCAGAAAAGCAAAAAATAGTTTTCGTAAAATCATGGATCTTGTCAGGTGGTCAAAAATATAAAAAAAGCCCTCCATAGTGAAGGGCTGAAATATCATTTATCCAGAATGAATAAGACATCAGAAGTATCCGGTATAGTTGATTTGCACTAATCAAACAATCATGCGGATTCCTTTTTGGATTCCTTTAACTCGATAGTCACCGGCTCCTTGCGGGGAAATATCACAGATAAAATCATGGAAAAGGCAAGACAGGAGAATATAACGATAAATGACACGTATGTAGGGATATGCACATGCAGTATGGGATGCTCCATCAGCATTTTCACACCAATAAATATCAGGATCAGTGAAAGGCCCTTTTGCAATAAATAAAACCGGTTGAGAATATCTGCCAGCAAAAAGAAAAGTGCTCTCAGGCCAAGGACCGCAAAAATATTGGATGTATAGATGACAAATTCATCTGTGGTGATTGCAAATGCCGCAGGTATGGAGTCAACAGCAAATATCAGGTCCGTCGTTTCAATCAGTATCAGTACAAGAAAAAGTGGCGTAAAGAACAGCTTGCCATCCATGCGTACCGTGAACCTGCCCCCCATATCTGTCTTAGTGAGCCGAAGGTAACGACGTGCAAAGCGCAATACAGGACTTTTACCGGGATCAATGTCATCTTCAGCGTTTTCAAACATGATACGAAAGCCCTGATACACCAGAAAAAGACCGAAGATATAGAGTATCCAGACAAATTTTGATATCAGAATCGCACCCAGAAATATAAATATCGCCCTGAATACAATAGCCCCCAGGATACCCCAGAATAAAATCTTGTGGAAATATTTGTCTTCAATATTGAAGTATTTTAGTATCAGGATAATAACAAAAATATTATCCAGCGACAGCGCCTTCTCTGTCAGGTAGGCCGAGAAATATTCGAAAGTCTGATCCGTACCACCTCCAAAAAAATAAATTGCGACACCGAAAACGACAGATATTGCTATCCAGAACAACGACTGGTTGAGTGCATCCCGAAAGGATATCTTCTCGTCCTTTTTATGCAAAAACCCCAGGTCTATAATCAGAAATGCAATGATGATCAATGCAAATACACCATAGAACCAGAGTTCATTATGTTCATTTATCAGCGCAAATATCATAAAGCAGGGGATATAAGATGGGTTAGTAATAACCTTGCAATCCCATTAGTCGTTATCATGTGTTTAAAATTCCCCCGGCGTAGCTTCCTATCTATTCATCTAAATTAGAATAAAAATATTATATTACATAAAAATCCTAATTATTCATTTTTATGCCCGCAGGATTACTCATCGATTTATTACTTGGTTCACTCATTTATGCCATTCTTGCATTGATTACATTTCGGCTCGCCAGGCGCAACTCCAGCAATAGCAACAGGGATGATAATGATGACGATGATGGTGGCATCTGGTGCTCCGATCTTCCCCTTCCCGATCTACCGCCGGGCGTGACACTTCCCGATGATACACCCAAAGAAAAAAAGAGGGAAGAGAGCGAATTAGCCGTTGTTTAATTGCAGCCTTACCAGGTTGCTGTACATGGAGGATTTATCCTTAACCAGTTCCTCATGCCTGCCGGTCTCCACAATTTTTCCAGCCTGCAATACAATGATATTATCGGCTTTGCGTATTGTTGCAAGCCGGTGTGCTATGATGATGGTTGTTCTCCCCTGCATCAGCCTGTCCAGCGCTTCCTGCACCAGACTCTCCGACTGAGCATCCAGACTCGAAGTAGCCTCATCAAGAATAAGTACTGCCGGATCTTTCAATATTGCCCTTGCTATCGCAATGCGCTGCCGCTGACCGCCGGATAGCTTAACCCCACGGTCGCCGACGATTGTATCCAGCCCCTCAGGAAAATGCTCGATGAATTCTATAGCATTGGCTTTTAATGCCGCTTCCATTATATCCTCATCGGTAGCAGATGGGTTGCCGTACCCGATATTTTCGCGAATGGTACCCCCAAAAAGTGTGATTTCCTGTGGCACTACCCCAAAATTGGATCGGTAGTCATACAGGTCGTACGCCTCAATACTTTTATCGTCCATCCAGATGATACCCTCCTGTGGCGCGTATTGCCGTAGCAGGAGTTGTGCAATGGTGGATTTTCCTGCACCACTATGGCCGACAAGGGCCACACATGTACCTGCTTTTATCTCCAGGTCAATATTTTCGAGTACAGGCACATCCGGGCGTGTGGGATATGAAAAGGAAACCTGATCGAAATGGATATGTCCACGTAATCTTAATTCATGGCGTGAGGTCATGTCCTCCTTCTTTTCATCCAGCAATTCAATTACCCGCTCCGATGCACCGATGGCACGCTGGATCTGTCCGAAAATATCGCCAAGCCCTGCTACGGAGCCTCCTATAAAAGCGGTATAAATGATGAAAGAAATAAGGCTGCCGGTGGAAAGCTCTCCACTCTGTACCAGGCGTGTGCCATACCATAACACCAGCACGATACCACCAAACATCGCCACGATAACAAAGGAGATAAACAAGCCCCTGTATACAGCTGAGCGAATGGCGACTTTTACTACTTTATCCTGGCTCTCGCGGTATTTTTTTGTTTCGAGCCACTCATTGGTGAATGCTTTTACAATGCGAATGCCGGCTATGGCCTCCTCCGCCACGGTATTGGCAGAGGCCAGCAGGTCCTGTGTTTTTCTGGAAAGCTTTCGGATGAATCTGCCGAAAACCAGTGCCGCTACCACAAGCAGTGGAAAGGTTACCAGCATAAAAGCGGATAATTTGGCCGCCATAAAAAAGATAAATATTGTGCCGATAACCAAAGTCAGCACCTGGCGTATCAACTCTGCCAATGTCACAGAAAAGGTATTTTGCAACATCCCTACATCACTGGTGATGCGTGACAGCAGATCACCGCTGCGCTGCTGATCATAAAACGGAATGGGAAGTAACATAAGACTTGAAAACAGATCCTTTCGCAGTGTAGCCATCGACTGCTCACTGACACGGGCAAATAATATCACCCTGAAGAATGAAAAAATGGCCTGTGCCACCAATACAACTCCAAAAAAGATCATGGCCTGACCTATCGTCGAAAAGTATTCTGTCTCCTTACCATTGGCCAGATCGATCAGCTGACCGCTGAGAAAGGGAAATGCCATCATCGACAGGCTACTGAAGATCAGGAATAACAAGCCGATCAGGAAATCTCTTCTGTAGGCGAGTGGATACTCAAAAATCTTCCGGAGATTTCGGAAACCGGATTTTGTAAATCTTTTTTTACTATTGTCTTTTTCTTCCCGGTTTACTGAGGCCATGCTACAATATTTTGAGCTTATACGTATAAGAGGTAGGCTGCACTCCAATCATTTTCTGATCCCCGCCAAATGAAAGTGATTTCATTCTTCCTGAATCATCCAGTACCAGCCGTATACTACGCTCGGAGTAATACAGTCGACTTTTATCATGATATACTATAAACACTTCAAGCAGCGATGAATCCTGATAACACAAGGCCAGCCTGCGAACTTCCTCATCACGCTTTCGTGCATGGTAAACCTTACATGACAACCCATTCTGCGATACACTGTCGCGAACATCATACTGCCCCAACAGCCTTGGCTTATTAATATTGGCAGCGCTGATGAGCTTCAATTCCCTTTGAAAAGCAGTCGTATCCAGAAAGATCATGGCCGAGTCCAGATTGTCATCAAGCTTTCCGCTTTTGATTACCTGAATTGAGTCATTTTCCTGAAAAAGCAGCTTTTGCTGCGCTTCAATCAGTGAATCAAGGTCAAAATATGTCTCATTCCCGTCTTTTCCTTCCGGGCTGAAGTCACAGGAAAGCAAGCCCGCTAATGTAATCAGTAACAAATACCTCATCCAATCAGATTATCACCCGTCATCTCATCCGGCTTTTGAAGCCCCATAAGTGCGAGTATTGTGGGTCCCAGGTCACCTAGTTTACCCGTTTTTATATCTCTGTCTTTCAACTCTTCATCAACTACAATGAAGGGCACAAGGTTTGTTGTATGTGCCGTATTTGGTGTACCATCAGCATTGATCATGATATCCGAGTTACCATGATCGGCAATTACCAGCGTGGTGTAACCGTGTTCAAGTGCTGTATGGATGACATCCCGGGCGCATTGATCTACGGTTTCGCAGGCTTTCACTGCTGCTTCAAATACACCGGTATGGCCGACCATATCCGGGTTGGCAAAATTCAGGCAGACAAACGAAACCTCCTCTTTTTCAAGCTCAGGTATGATACTATCGCGAATATCATACGCATTCATCTCTGGCTGCAGATCGTAGGTGGCCACCTTAGGTGAAGGGCATAATATCCGCTGCTCTCCGTCAAAGGGTGTTTCTCTTCCTCCAGAAAAGAAAAATGTAACGTGCGGGTATTTTTCAGTCTCTGCTATTCGAATCTGTTTCAGACCGGCGTTGCTCACAACTTCACCAAGTGTTTTGGTAATATTTTCTTTGCCGTATACCACCTTCACATCACGGAAGGAATCGTCGTAATTGGTCATTGTGACATAATACAAGTCAAGTGTATGCATGTCGTGATCAGGATGATCTTCCTGCGTCAGTACCTGTGTGATCTGTCGCCCTCTGTCAGTACGGAAGTTAAAGCATATGACTACATCTTCCTCTTCAATCACGGCCACAGGCTTACCATCTTCTGTGGCTATAATAGGTTTGATAAATTCATCGGTCACACCTTCAGCATAGGACTCCTCAATAGCCTGTACCACATCTGATGTTTTTTTACCTGTGCCCTTAACCATCGCATCATAGGCAAGCTTTACCCGTTCCCACCGTTTGTCGCGGTCCATGGCAAAATACCTTCCGATGACGGATGCTATCTTCGCACCGGTATCTTCGGCATGCTTCATTAGGTCGGCAATAAAGGCTTTGCCGCTTTTCGGGTCGGTATCCCGGCCATCGGTAAATGCGTGCACATACACATTTTCGGCTTTCATGTGGTGTGCCATGGTCATAAGGCCTTTCACATGGTTGATATGTGAATGCACTCCCCCGTCGCTGACCAGACCCATCAGGTGAATTTTTTTATTTTTTTGCCTGGCATAATCAAAGGCGTCTTTTAAGGTTTCATTTTCCTCAATACTACCATCAGCAACCGCCCTGTTTATTTTTACCAGATCCTGGTACACCACCCTGCCGGCGCCAAGGTTCATGTGGCCTACTTCTGAATTCCCCATCTGTCCTTCGGGAAGACCTACTGCCATGCCTGATGCGTCAAGCGTGCTATGGGCATAATTTTTGTACAGACTATCCACAAACGGGGTATTAGCTTTATCTATGGCCGAAACATCAGGGTTTTTAGCTATGCCCCACCCGTCGAGAATCATAAGTATTACTTTTTTATTCATTACTGGTAATATTTAGGGTCGTATTTGTTTGATGGCATTCAAAGTATTTACTTTATGTAACCGTAGCACAAAGCTACATACGAATTAGGGAAAATGAAGTATAGCATAACGATCGTTTTTATTTGCCTTCTTTTTTCCGGCAATGTCATGGCCCAAAGCAAAACGCTGGATGAAGTTGTTCAGGCCATGAAAGCCGGTAATTCAAAAGCCATGACGCGTTTGCTTTCAGAAAATGTAGAGTTTTCCCTGAACGGGGAAGTCACCAAAAGCAGTAAAACACATATCGAGTTTTTACTTCGCGATTTTTTCAAAAAGTATCCGCCATCTGATCTGACACTCCCGCACCGGGGCGAATCCAGTGGTGGGGAACAAACCTACGCCATTGGGAATTATTTATCTGATGACAATTCCTTCCGGTTTTTTATCCGCCTGAAGAAATCTGACTCCGGATATCTGATTTACTCTATTGACTTGAAAAAGGAAAACTAGGTTGAAGCTTACACAAAAGGAAATGACCTACGTCCGTGAATTTATTTTGCGGGCTTACCAGGAAGATATTGGCGAAGGTGATCATTCTACACTGGCCACCATTGACGCTGACAAGTCTTCTTCTGCTGTGTTGGTAGCAAAAGAAGATGGTATCATTGCCGGCCTGTTTCTGATCCCGGTGATACTGGAACTTCATAGTCCTGATTTGCGCTTTTCATCCGAAATCGCAGATGGCGACTCCGTCTCCTCCGGCCAGAAGATCGGCATGATACAGGGACCGGCTCAAGGTATCCTGAGCACAGAGCGGCTGGTACTTAACATCATCCAGCGTATGAGCGGCATTGCAACGAAAACACACAGGCTCGTGGAGCTTATCCGTCATACGTCCTGTACTCTCATAGACACGCGTAAGACTACCCCTCTTTTCCGGCTTTTTGAAAAAAAAGCAGTGCTTATCGGCGGTGGAGCAAACCACCGCATGGGACTATATGATATGGTGATGCTCAAGGATAATCATATTGACTTTGCCGGTGGCATAACCGCTGCGGTAAAAAAAGCAAAGCAATATCTTCAGGATCATCACCTTACATTAAAAATAGAAGTGGAAACCAGAAACTTAGAGGAGGTAAAGGAAGCCCTGGCCGCCGGAGCTGACCTGATTATGCTGGACAATATGGGAATTGAGGAAATGCGTGAGGCTGTAAAAATCATTGACAACAGAGTGCAAACTGAGGCTTCCGGCGGGATTTCAGAGAACAACCTGGTAGCTGTGGCCGAGACAGGAGTGAACTATATTTCCATGGGAGCACTCACACACTCCTACTCCAGCCTTGATATCAGTCTGAAAGCAATATTATGATGTATTTTTAAAGCAATTTCGCTAAAATTGCGACCTCAAAACGGGAGACTATATGATTGTTAAGACAAAAAAGTATAAACTCGGCACAGGTACCTATATCAAACTGGGTATGTCCAACGTGGTGCGGAGGCAATGGTGGGTGAGCTTAATCGTTGTAGCGCTATGTTCGGGAGCATTTATCATATATTCCCCCTGGTGGTTTATCGGAACCGGTATCGCGCTGGTCCTTTACATAATATTCTGGGTTATCCAGTTTGCAGGAGTTACCCAGCTGGAACAAACCAAAATCCTTTTCGACCGCCTCAGCTATGAGATCAGCAGCCAGCAGATTCTGATCAAACTTTCACCTAAACAAGGTATGCCGATGAAGTGGGATCAGATTAAAAATGCCTGGAAAACGAAATCAGGTTTTGTGCTGTCCGTCAATATTGCACAGCTGATCTACTTGCCTTACCGTATCTTTAACACGGAAAACGAGAAGAAATTTGTTGAGTCTATTTTGAAGCGTAAAGGATATATCAAATAGCCATACCCTCTAAAATACTGCGCTATTGTGCCTATCAGGAGCGTTCGGAGCAAGAAACCCGTGAAAAGTTACAGTCATGGAATATCAGCGACGACCACACGGAAGAAGTGATAGAGTGGCTTAAAAATGAGAATTTCCTTTCCAATGAACGCTTCTGCTCATCCTTTATCCGTGGTAAATTCAATCAGAAATCATGGGGCAGGATCAAAATCCGCCATTACCTCATAACGAAACACCAGATAGATCCTGACTTCATAGATCAAATGCTGGATGAAATCGAGCTTGCAGATTACGAAGAACGCATCCAGGACCTGATAGTCTTTAAATGGCCAAAATTAAGCGGTAACTTTTTTGAAAAAAAAGCTAAATTATACCGTTTTCTTTATCAGAAAGGTTTTGAGCCTGAGGTTATCCAGCGTTTTATGCCGGGAAGAGATGGTGACGTCGCATAGCCGACACGTATGTTTTTTTGGGATCGCTATTATTGAATTCAAAAAAATCGCCGCTTGTCGTTTACAACCTCTTTTCGTACAGGCTTGAAGACATCAGGGCTAACGTTTTTTTAAATCGATGGAAGTAATCATTTCAAGTGTACATGTGCTTCGTCAACTGCTGGAGCTGATACCTGATATACGGCTTATTTACAACCGGCCATTGGAAACACTTCATCATAACACAATAGGTGGTCATTACCGGCATGTGATCGAATTTTATCAATGCCTCCTCCATGGCCTTGATAAAAATAGAGTGAATTATGATGAGCGTCCACGCAACCTGTTGCTGGAAACTGATCAGGATGCCGGAAAAAACGCACTTGATTTCATCATCAGGCAGGTAAACGCCCGTATGGATAATCCGGATCTGGTGCTTTATTCGCTTTTTGGGCATCCTGAACCCCAGGTGATAGAGACCCGGACCAATTACCACCGCGAACTGATTTATAACCTGGAACATGCAGTGCATCACATGGCCATAATCCGGATCGGGCTGAAAGAAGCGCTTCCAACACTTGATTTATCTCATGATTTTGGCGTAGCTTCGTCCACCATACGCCATCAAATGCAGAAATAATTGAAAACAACATGGTATAAATGGCTGAAATGGGAGTTTTGGCCCATGCATGTCTTCTACATTCCGATTTACATGTACTGGTTCATCCAGGGAGTACGAGCCGGAGCGTTATTTTTTTTTAATGCCGTAAACCCGGGCATTAAAAACGGAGGCATTATCAACGACCCCAAATATCCGATTTTGGAGCAGCTGCCATCACGATGGATCCCTGACACCCGGTTGGTACACACCCGGGAGGAACTCAGCAAGCTCCTGCCATCCATCACTTTTCCGGTTATCCTCAAGCCGAATATGGGTGAGCGTGGCGTCCATGTGCTGAAGGTGAAAAATAAACAAGATCTGCTCAATGCCTTTCGCGAAATTGACGGAGGCTTCCTTTTGCAGGAATACGTCGAAGGTCCCCTTGAAGCGGGCATCTTTTACTACAAGCTGCCCGATGCATCCTCAGGTAATATCACCTCCATTGTAGGAAAGGAGTTCCTGCATGTAACAGGCGATGGTAAATCAACAGTAGCTGAATTGATGGCCTGTGAAAAACGTAAAAGGATATACCTGAACAAAGTAGACCCGGCCTTACTCTCAGTGGTACCGGCTGAAAAGGAAAAGTTGCTGTTACAACCCATAGGCAATCACAATAAAGGCACGATATTTCTCAACGAATGCCATCGTATAAATGATGATCTCGTGCATGTTTTTGATGAAATCGCCAGTCATATTCAGGATTTTTATTTTGGACGATTTGATGTGCGTTTTGAAAGCTGGGAACAGCTATACCGTGGTGAGTTGAAAATACTGGAAGTTAATGGAGCCAAGGCTGAGCCGGCCCACGTTTATCAGCCGGGGACTTCTTTACACAAAGCTTACAAAGTATTTTTTGAGCACTGGCGGATTATGCGTAACATCGCAGAATTGAATCATAAAAGAGGATATCCCTATCTGACGCATCGTCAGGGGATGGAAGAATTTCGAAAATTTAAAGCTCGGCAGTCGGCACTGAAATAGTCAGGGGAACAGCGCACTGAAAAAGATTGTCATCTAGGTATGTACAGGTATATTGTGGTTATTTTATTGATGCTTAACACCCTGCAGGCGCAGGATGTGCTGAGGCTCAATGATATCACCATAGTCGGCAACAAGCGGACCAATGAACGTATTATCCTGAGGGAAATCGACCTTAAGCCCGGCGATCAGATCTCAAAAGACCAGCTCGAAGATATCCTGAGCCGTATCCAAAGCAATATTTTCAATACCCGCCTTTTTGTGACAGTAGAGGTAAAACCTGTGTACATAAGCGGTAATACATTTGATATTTATATACTGGTGAATGAACGGTGGTATTTTTTTCCAACCCCTATTTTTGAGCTGGTAGACCGTAACTTCAATCACTGGTGGGTGAATGAAAATGCTGATCTCAGCCGTACAATTTACGGTCTGCGACTTACCCAGCGTAACCTTACCGGCAATAATGATATTCTGCAGTTCCGTCTACAATTTGGCTTTACCAACCAATATGGGTTTCAGTATAGCCTGCCCTACATCGACCGTGAACAAAAGCTCGGTGTACGTTTTGACTTCAGGTATCTCAACAATAACCGGTTTATATATAATACAGCCTCACACCGACAGCTCAATATCCGTGCTGAACGCATCATACGCGAGGAGATCCAAAGCTCCATGTTTTTCACCTACCGTCCGGCGCTTTACCATTTTCATGAAATGGGCATAGGTTTTTATCGCTTAGCTATTGACGACTCTGTGGCACAATTAAACCCCAATTACCTGCTGAATGGCCGTACGCAGTTGCAATATTTTCAGTTCAACTACAACTACAGGTTTGACAAAACCGATAATGTGGCTTACCCATTAAACGGATGGCTGGCGAAGTTTGAATTGCAGCAACTTGGTCTTGGCTTACTTGATCCGGTGTCATTAACCACCATTTGGCCTTCACTTGCCTATTACCATGATCTGGGAGGCAAGTTTTACCTCGCTACGGGTACCGAAGGGAAAATTTCCAGCCGTGCACAGCAACCCTATTACGAGTTCAGGGCACAGGGTTTTGGCAATAGTCTCTTGAGAGGCTACGAGCTTTACGTATTGGAAGGGCAACATATGGGCCTTTGGAAAAGTGATATAAAATATCAGCTGCTGGATGTAAAGCCCAGCCTTGGGGACTGGATGCCAGTAAAGCAGTTTCGTGAATTCCCTTTCAGCATGTATGTAAAAGCATTTGCAGATGTCGGATATGTGGTCAACACCCTTAGCTATCCGGAAGACCAGTTTTTGGCCAACAAGCCCATTTACAGCGCCGGCCTTGGCCTGGATCTTATCACATTTTATGATGGTGTATTCCGGCTTGAAGGTGCCTACAACAGCCTTGGCGATTTTCGCTTTGGAGTAAATGTAAAGCTGGCAATAGACTAAAAGTTACGTAACTTTATGAACAAAAAGTTACGTATAAACCATCCTTCTTCCTCATAAAGCTAGTTCATGGCTGATACCATTCCGGGTAGCTGTATTGCATTATAAATTCCAGATATCCCATTTAACTGAAGAATCTAGTAGGATCGGAGTTGCCATATCGGACTACACCAAAAAACATAACAGGAGGTTCTGTGAACATTTGTGATGATCTTATCAGGATTTTATGCAGACATTAGGCATTAACCCTTAGCTGCAATGGATTCTGGTGGTGCATCCACCCCCTTGATCCTTACATGTCGGGGTATTGTAAAAAATATTCATATGAAATATATAGCCTTTTACCTGATTTTAGCCTTCGGACCTTTATCACTTTTCGGACAGATATCTCTCATATCAAGCGAATCTCCTCAGCGGACCGACCGTTCTGACCGGCTGGTTGAGAAAAAAATAATGGATGATATAGAACCTGCCGATGCTGCCTTACTTTACGAACCGGTTCTCACTTCGGTGGAGCAAACACAGATGGGTTCATCACCTTCTCCTGATTTAGTGACCTCCTTCGATGGTCTTGGCTATGGATTTGAGGGACCTCAGGGTTCGGCATTCACCCGCAACCCGTCGGACAACTCATTGGCTGTAGGACCCAATCATATCGTGCAGACCGTCAATTCTCAGATGGCCATTTTTGACAAAAAAGGCAACGTGCTTTATGGTCCCGTAGAGACGAAGAATGTCTTTAAAGGGTTTGGCGGCCCATGTGAAAAGTGGAATAACGGCGATGCTGTAGTGCGCTATGACCAGTTAGCAGACCGATGGCTTATTGTGATGCCGATATTCACTCGGTTGCCCATGCGTGATGATGAACCTGAAACGCCCACTGCTGCAGATCGGTCATACCTGAGTGTGAAAGGAAGAGTCGGTCAGCCAGGCGCAGCACAGAAATTATATATTCCGGGAGATGAGGATATGTTATCTGACGAAGAGCGCGAACGACTGCGTGAAGAGCGGCGCAATGCACGAAGAGAAAATGAAGGTTCATACTGCATGTGCTATGCTGTAAGTACCAGCTCCGACCCCTTTGGCTCATACTACCGCTATGAGTTTGTAAGACCACTTTTTCCTGATTATCCCAGGCCTGCAGTCTGGCCTGATGGCTATTATGTGCCAACCAGCACAGGAGACCGTGTGATTGAAAAGCATGCCTGCGTGGTCGATAGAAATAAGATGCTTAAAGGCGAAGATGCAACGGAGCAGTGTTTCATTATCGATGATGTCAGCTTTCTAAATAATGCTGACCTTGATGGCACACAGCTACCTCCCGCAGGAGCCCCCAATATCATGATGGCTACAGGTGGTAGTCAGCTAAATGAGGATTTTGATGATGACGGTATTTACTACTGGAAGATTTACACCGACTGGGATGAACCGCAACAGTCCAGACTCGAAGGGCCGACAAAAATTGAAGTTGCCCCCTACAATTTTCTCTGTAACGGTCAGCTGACCGAGTGTGTGCCACAACCAGGGACCGATCAGCGACTGGATGCCCAGGGAGATAAGATCATGTCAAGGCTTATATACAGACGTATTGGAGATCAGGAATCTATCGTAGCTGTACATTCTGTGGATACAGAAGTCGGTGCCGGAGGTGTTAGGTGGTACGAATTCCGTCTGGATGACAATAGGGATGTTCTGCTTTATCAACAAGGTACCTATGCACCTGATGGCATGTATAGATGGATGGCCAGTCCTGCCATGGATAAATATGGCAATATTGGAATTGGCTATTCATACGGTGGAAAAAATGCTTTCCCCGGACAGCGATTTGCAGGCCGGACTCCTGATGATCCTCCGGGTGTGATGACAACAGCTGAAGTAGCACTGGTACATGGGCGTGATGTGCAAACCAATACCCGACGATGGGAAGACTATACACAGACAGCCATCGACCCGTCAGATGACTCTACCATATGGTATGTTGGCGACTATTATCAGGAAGGTGCTGATACATACAGCACCAGAATTGGGGCTTTCAGGTTACCAGGCTGTGGTACGGAGTAAATCTAAACCTTCGCCGGAAAAAAATGATTATCGCATGAACTGATTGCTCTCAGTCATTGCCTCACTGTTCCAGAATGGAGTTTTTGAACTATTATGTGTACATTTAACAATTAACCAAAGTATACCAACACTATGCGCATATCACTGTACTTACTTTTATTTGTCCTTTTTAATCTGAGCTTATCAGCTCAGGAAACACAGAATGTGGCATTAGACGCAGAGGTTACCACTTCATATGTTTCTCCATGGGAAACCCTTGAAGCTGTAAATGATGGTATTGAGCCATCGAGCTCGGCTGACAACTCAAACGGCGCCTATGGCAACTGGAATGGTGACGCCAGCTTCGACACCTACAACTGGGTGCAATATGAATGGCCTTTTGCTGTCAGTGTCAGTTCTACATCAGTATACTGGTGGGAGGATGGTGGCGGCATCCTGAAACCAACAGATGCCTATATCGAGTACTGGGATGGCCTGGAATGGGTAAATGCAGGGGACATTGGAACCGACCTGGATGCATATAATACCCTGGAGCTTAATGTGACCACACCAAGAATCCGGGTCACGATGAAAAGCACACTGGCAACAGGTATACTGGAGTGGCAGGTAATGGGATCCGGGGGAGAAGATTGTGAACCAACGGATGTAGTTACCACTGTCAGTGTAAATGATGGTGAGCCAGATTCTACACGGTTTGCCAGCGTTTTAGTAGGAGATAATGTTCGCATTGAAGCCTTTCCTTCCGGTCAGGGCAGTTATAACTGGAGCGGACCTGAGGGATTGGCCCGGCGGGGCGAAAGTCTTACATTAGAAAACCTGCAGGAAAACCAGTCCGGCACCTATTTTCTGACAATGTACAATGCTTGCGGTGCCATCAGTACCGCAAATGTGAGCATCACTGTAGGGCAATCCAATGACGGCACTCCATATGAATGGCCGGCATATGACAGGGAGTTATCCTATGATTTTCGTGATGAATACCCGGAATTAGAAATGCCAACACAAAATTTGGATGATTGTGAAGGGGTTGCAGGAAGGATTTCAGATGGATGGTGGACATTCGTGTGGGGCCCAAACCGCCGTAAAGAGGTACCCGATGTTGCCATTCATAATATGCTGGACAGATTAAATAACGATTTTGCATATATCCGAAATGTTATGGGCTGGCCTCCGGACAGAAGAGTACAGCATGGCTACAGAAGTGCCGTATATCTATACGGGTCGGGATTATGCACGGATAATGAGGATACGACAGCCCTGGGCGGCTGGCAGGGCAACATCAACTATGAGGGCGTAAATTACCCTATGATATTGGCATCCTATTATCCTGTTGCTGCTTTTGACCCTTCGAATGGCTATGATGATGCCGGATTTCAAATGGGCGCTATGGTACATGAAGGAATCCATGCTATACTTACAAGCCTCCCGGGTGCCAGAAATGCAGCATGGTTTCATGAAGGAGGTAATACCTGGTTACAAATGGAAATGGAAAGTCGCCGTGCAGGTGATTATTCATCCATGGGCTTCCTGAATGCAGGTGCTCTTATTGCGCCTTTTATGCCTATTGAATGTTACAGTGGCTGGCTTCTGGATGGTAGTTTTGGTGGGCCGGCAGCGCAGGGTGTAAATATGTTTGACGATGGTCAGCAAATATGTACCTGGCGAAATCTACTCGGTGGCACGCAATATGGCAATATGTTTCCTACCCTATTTGCCCAGATAATGGGCGATAAAAGCATTGCATGGATCTGGCGTTATTGTGAAAACACAGTACTGGAGGGCATTGCCGATTCTTTGGGTGACTATCAGACGCGACGCATGATCATGGAGTATCGGGCAAAGATGGCACTTGTTGACATTGGAGTATGGACAGATGCATCACGACAATTGCTGGATGCAAACTTTGGTGGAACCATTGAAGAGGAGTGGGAGCCTTATCATATCAATGTGGAACCCTGGACAGCCACACCCTATGTGAAAACATCATGGGAAGATTCCATAACGCTTGTGCCCGAACAGCGTACCACTCCCGGCTGGTCAGGATCCAATATTATACCTCTCATTGTAGAAGGTGACATGGTGAGTGCCAACTTCATCCCAATAGGAGATAATATGGGCGCTCAATTAGCTTACAGGGCTACCGATGGGACTACGGTATACGGTCAGCCTGTCTTTGGAGGAGAGATGAAGCTTAAACTCGACAAGCGGCCTGCCAATAATGTGGTATTCGTAATTGTCACCAATACGGAGTATAGATATGAAGGGGAAAGAACAAGGACAGCACATCACGACTACCGCATCCAGATAGGTGAAGGATTTGTTGACCGTGGACACTGGCATGTACCCTGGTATCAGTGGAATCAATCCCTTGAGAACCTTGCATTGCCACAACCTCCTGAACCCGAAGGACCCGTTACTTCTCTGGATCAGAAGCCCGTTCAGGTCTACCCTAATCCCGTTTCTTCAGGTAATTCCTTTATAGTGGAGGTATCCACACCAGGTATACTGGAGATCATCGACATCGAAGGAAAAAGAAAATTCCTGAAATATGTATCAGGCAAAACACAACTGGATTCAAATCTGGACCCAGGTGTTTATTTTCTTATCAAGCACGATAAAAAAGGATCAAGAAGTACCAAGTTATTGATTGAATAATCAATTCATGACGAGACGGGTTCTTTCCATCTCTTCTTCAAAGAAGAATTTGTCCTTGTCCTCAAAAGGTTCCAGTTCATCCAGCCAGATGGCATCAGGATCGTATTTTGCAAAGAAAGGCCGGTTGACCCATTGTGGATCTCTGCCCTGAATAAAATTGAGGACAAAGGCTTTCTCTCCATCTATTTCGGAGACACCAACCACATGAACCTTACCCGGGTTGGCCGACATGGAAGGTCCTCGGACAGTACGTGCAATGCCACTTACCTGTCGGTACGCCTTACGGTAAACATTCCATGCCTGATCGAGGCTTACCGCAAAATAATCCTGTGCGCCGGTGTCCCGCGCCACAAACATGTAATACGGAATGCAGCCAAGACTTGCCTGCTCACGCCACATGTTGGCCCATTCATCGGCGTCATTATTGATATGGTTCATTATAGGGGACTGTGTACGTATTTCTGCACCTGTATCCCGTATGCGCCGGATAGCCTCCTTCACTTCAGGGGTACTTAGCTCTACAGAATGGTTAAAATGCGCCATGAATGCCAGATGATATCCCTTCTTTACTACGCGTTCAAAAACCCGCAGCATATCATCAGCATCGCTGTCTGTCGTAAAACGGTAAGGCCAGTATCCAAGCGCCTTGGTACCGATACGGATTGTTTTCAGGTTTGAATCAGAATTGATCAAAGGATCAATATAGGATTCAAATTTTTTAGCTTTCATGATCATTGGATCACCACCCGTAAAAAGTACGTCAGTTACATCGGGGTTTTCATTAAGATACTGAACCAGAAGATCAGTCTCTTTCATGGCAAATTTCAGTTCATCTATCCCGACAAACTGCGGCCAGCGAAAACAAAAGGTACAGTATGCGTGACAAGTCTGGCTGTTGCTGGGAAAAAAGAGTAATGTTTCCCTGTATTTATGTTGTATACCAGGCAATTTGGTGCCATCATTAAGCGTAGGAACATTATCAGACTGACCGGCGGGATGAGGGTTGAGCTCAAGTCGGATCTTATTTGCTGCTTCCTGGATTTCAGCCCGTGATCCATCACGGTCCAATGCCGTTTTCATCATGTAAAAATGCTCATCACTTAGCATTCCTCGTTGTGGAAAAGTGAGCTGAAAAATGGGATCCTCCGGGATGTTATCCCAATCAATAAGCTCCTCAACAACATAATTATTCACCTTGAATGGAAGGACATTGCCGATTACCTTCATGGCATAAATCTCCTCCTCCGACAGGGCATAATTTATCTGAGGAAGTTTATCAAAATTTTTTAATGTATATACCTGATATTTTTTTTGTTCCATACGCGAAACTTGATTTTTGATTTTAATAAAGATTTTAGGGCTAACCACGACGGGTCTGCGATTGGTCCTTTAACTTTATAAGAAGCTAACCGGACTGGAACCCTATACTAAGAAAATATCCCTTTATAAAAAAATTGTGCCAATTTATTAACCCTGCGTTAACGCTCGCATCATTGCATTACTTCGACAAATCCTTTCAGCAGCTGTTCGTTTCGCGGAAGCTCAAGCTGATAAAAATAAATACCCGATTTATCCCCTTCTCCCTCCCAGCTATTGTCATATCCTACCGTCTGATAAACAACCTGGCCCCAGCGATTCATAATGCGGAGCCTTGCATCAGGGTATAATTCGACTTTCGGTATGACAAGATAATCATTATGTCCGTCAGCATTTGGTGTAATAAGATTAGGTATCGTTACCGGATGCTGCAATTCCACTGTGACGATATTGCTTGAGGATATCCATCCTTTTGCATGCCTGTACTGTAAGGCAAACTCGTGCAGAAAACCGTTGTTGCCATCTATGGTAACTGAGGGGTCGGAACTATACGCGATAACAGCGCTTTCTGGTATGTCGTCTGTAATCTGGACGAGGGTAACATCTTCAAACCCACCCCAACCTTCATAATGATCCCATTCGAGACTGATCAAACCGGAAATTGTATCTGTTATGGAAACAAGCTTCACCGGAGCATGTGAGTTCGTTTCAATAGCCTCCAGACAGCTATTCTGACCTGCAATGTAATAGCTATACCTGAATTGGTCAGCGATGGCTGTCGTATCCAGAAATATGGTATCCCATGCGTGAAGCGTGAAAATGGTATCTTCTCCAGCATTGTCGGCTTCCCTATGCAGCAGCAGGGATTGGCCTAAAATTCTTTCGGGCTGGTTCACTTCCCAGTGTACTTCAACTCCTTTGTCGTTTACAGAAGTGTATAGCAAATCAAGGCTGGTGGTATCTTCAATGATGTTGACGATTAACGTATCCGATGTGCCATCACATACATCTGTATCAGTGATAGATGTCTCCGTTACAAAAACAGCATGGCTACCAGGCTCTGTCCATTTTACCTCAATTTCACTCTGATTTTCTGCCGATAATACCTCAGCTCCCGGTATCTGCCATTCATAAACGGACCCATTGGTATATCCCACCGCATAAACGATCTCATCACCAAGGTTGATGCATAAACTGTCTGGCCCCGAAGGAAGGGCTACCTGCAGCCGTTGGTTTATGATCACCGGAAAATTTAGACGGGAAGAACACCCAAACTCATTAGTCAATTGTACTGAAACACAGGCATTATCATTCGCATCACCCCAGTCGATACGTATAGAATCTTGCTGCTCCCATACAATTACTCCACCGCTTGCCTGCCATTCGTAGGTCGTATTTTCTGTTTCATCAACATAATAATCCACCGCCTCTACCTGCGGGCAAACCGACGGGCTTCCATACACCTGTTCCTGTGCAGGTGTAGGGTGTCCTGAAATTATGATTGTATCTGATACACTGCATGTATTCAACTGTACCTCAACGATGTAGGTACCTGCTGTATCGGCTGTTATGGAGGGGTCAGTGCTTCCTGTATTCCAGGCATAAGTTGCTCCGGGCCAGAAAGCTTGTAATTCAATAGTTTCTTCGGGGCATTTCACTGTATCCTGGCCAAGGTCTATCTCAGGCTTTTCGCTTTGTGTCACGATGATAGAGTCAGCTGCGCTGCATCCGGTAAAATTAGTTATGGAGAGGCTATAAATACCCGGTTCTGTCACTTCCAGATATCTGCCGGTATGGCCATTGGACCACTGCCATGAAAACTGGTCACCACCATCAATCACAAATGTATCACCCGGGCAAAAGGATGCATCATCACCAAGATTGAGAGAAGCTTCTCTGACCGTTATTTCAACTGTATCAGAAAGCGTGCAACCCTGGTTGGAGGAGGTAACCCAGTACTTGCCGGGCTCCTTTACATATAAACTGCTTTCGCCGGAGCCATCCGACCATACATAATCATCCTTCCCAATGCCGGCATCCAGTAAAAGTGAATCGCCGGGACAAATGGCCTGATCGTCTCCGATAAACAGCGTCGAGAAGGCTGAAAAATAACCATATCTGCAGGAGGTGCCGGCACCTCCGTTTACCAGACCTATCTGAAAGGAATGTGTTGTATTGGAAATAAGGCTTGCCATGTTGGCGGATACAATATTATTAGCTTCAAAGGGTACCTGCGCTGCATACCAGGCATCATCTGTGCCCTCAACCGGATCAAACATATCACCTGTGATGAGGTCGTCCCTGCCATTCAGGGTAAAATTAGAGATGCCTTCACGGCGCACCAGTATATTCAGGCCAAAAAACTCTGTTGTAGACCTGGTAAATCCTATCTGATCAGAGCCGCGACAATTTACGGATGGAAGCACAGCCATACCGGCCTCACACCCAAACCCGGTAACGTGGAGTACATATACCGGCTTGTCAGCAAGAATATGGGTAGCCGCGTCCTCCAATCTGATCCGAAACAAATCACCACGACCCATGATTTCTGTCGTGCTACCGCCAATGACTACCTCCGTGCTGTCTTCAATGCCGGTAATAAAGGCATATTCTCCTGCATCAAGAAATCCCTTTATTACCACATATTCCCGGCCTGCCACCTTCACAGGTATGTGCTGATCCCCAAGTAAATCACGACAGCCCCCTTCGATAGCAGAGTCATCTTTAAGTGTGACTGCAATCGGCTTATTGGCATTTATAACCGTTCCGCCCAGATGGTTTGATGCAAACGAAGAATTTCTTCTTATGCTATACGTCTGGCCGCGGTTGAGCTTAACCCGGAACTCTTCACCAGCATCGTGTCCTCTTACGTCACTGGCGGGGGTAATCATTACCACAGTATTATTGCGTGTGGCTACAATGTCTACCGTGGAGGTAGGGACAGGGTTATACTCGTTGCTGATATCATAGATGTTCTGACCGGGAATTATAAACTGGTTTCCGATGGCATTTTTCCCTTTCAGGGTGAAAATATCTACATTCCATGTTGAGCTGACTTCGTAATAGGCCGTGATCGGTGCAGTTGATGTGATATGCAATCCACTGTTTCTGACCAATGCTGCGGGTGTCGTTTCAATAGATCCAATCCAGGGTGTGATATCGACCCTTCGGGACTGACCGGAACCGATAACCAATGTTGCCAGGGGAGTGGTGGAGGCAGCAGGAAGGCGAATGGTAACGGTGGCCGATTCCTGCATGGCAGAAAGCTGCAGTAATATGGGACGATCACCATGACCGGAAGATACCTCTGGCGGAGCAAACCAGAATTCAGTATCAATTTGTGCGCACAGTGGGGTTACTGTTAACAGTAAAAAGATGATCAATACTCTCATCATGGCCGAAAATATAAAAAAACCATCAGAACTATGGCATGGAAACGAAAGTGATCTGATCGAAGGAAAAAACAGAGGCTATGTGAATAAGATCAGGCAGGGTAGCCTGATTCGATAAGCTGGCGAATTTCTTCTTTTACCTCCAGCTCATCTATTCCATCTGCTGAGGCAGTTGCTATGGCTTTTAATAAATCCCCCACAATGTCCTGTTTTAGGTTCAGGTTTTTGGCTATCTCCATGCTCACCTCCAGCTCTACATCTTCAACTACCTCATCCAGATATATCAGGTATACCAGATCAAAGATCAGGGCGGCAGCATCCGCCTTCGAGCCGATAACCAGATTACTTTCTTTTTCGACCTCAGCATAGTCGAGCTCCAGCTGGTTGGCCCATTTTTTAATGCAGGCCAGATACGTTTCATCAGGGGCAGTTTTCATCTTAAAAAGATGATGGATATACTGAAGCGTATTTTTCAGGGAGTTGTACTCGTTTATTTCGATATTAAAAGGCATATTCGCTTAACTTATAGCCAAAATAGGATAAAAGGGATGTTAAAACAACATTTTTTTGTGGTATTCGCACTTCTGATCTCATTCGTAGTAACATCCTGTGTATCTAATGATAAAAATAAGGAGGGGATACAGTTGCGCACAAAGGGAGAATCGAATATCGATGAGCTGATCGATGAATATAATGACCCTGTCCGGGAGGAGTGGCAAAATCCTGATCTTATTGTTTCCCGGCTGGGAAACGTAAACGAAAAGGTAATTGCTGATATTGGTGCAGGGTCGGGGTATTTCACTTTTCCGCTTGCCCGACAGGGTGCAGAGGTGATTGCCATTGACATTGAGGAGAGATTCCTTTCCTATATAAACGAACGGGTAGAGGAGCTGGGCTCGCCCTACACAGAAAGAATAGAAACACGGATCGCAGAAACTGACGACCCCGGACTTTCTGAAGATGAAGTAGATATTATCCTGATTGTGAATACCATTACTTTCATCAAAAATAAGGAAGAGTATCTCAAAAACCTCCGTAAATCGGTTCAGGATGGTGGCCAGCTCTTCATAGTAGACTTTAAAAAGGAATCTTCCAATGTCGGGCCTTCTATAGAAAACCGAATCTCGTCGGCAGATTTGCTGGAAATATTGAAAGCTGCCGGATGGAACAATAACACGATTGACAGGTTGTCATTACCATACCAATACATCATAAAATCAGAAAAATTATGAACTGGAAAGAAGAAGACAACAAACTGAAAAAAACATTCACTTTTAAAAATTTTGTGGAAGCCTTTGGCTTTATGTCGAGTGTGGCCATCATCGCCGAGAAAATGAACCATCACCCAAACTGGTCAAATGTATACAATACAGTATCTTTTGAGCTCAATACCCATGATGCAGGCGACATTTTAACGGAAAAAGACCATAAACTGGCAGAAGCTATTGACGAATTGATCAGGAATTAATTATCTTTAGTATGGTAAGATCAACTACTAACACGTATGTATCTTTTTCGATGGATATGGCTCATACTTCCCTTGTCTGTATTTGCTCAGGGTATTTTTTTTGATTTTGAAAATAACCTGAATGGCTGGCAGTTATCTTCCACGAGTGACAGCCCGGACTTTGTCATAGAAAATGGAAAATTGCAGGCCTCAGGTCCGGCGGAAACATCCAGCTTATATGCCTATTACCCTCTTGTGACAGCTCCGGAGTGGCGTATTTCATGGACTTTTGAGATGCAATACCCCTTTAACCCCAGCGGCTCCAATCAGATTCGGTTTGTCGCTCTGGCAGATGCACCGGAGCAGCCCATTGTGACACTGGAAATAGGCGAAAGCGGCTCTCCTGATGCCCTAAAGGTATTTCATCAGGAAGAACTGGTATTTGAATCCGAAAAGATAATTGAAACGCTAGACCATGTATTTCGCCTTGAAAAAGATGGGATCAACTGGACATTGCTGATTTTCAATGAATCCTGGATAGAACTGGGTAGCTTTGTGATCGATCACGAACTTCAGGGTAGGTTTTTAGGTGTCGAATATGATCATACCGCATCACGGAATACTGCCTTTTCAATGGATAATCTTGAGGTAAACTTTGAGGTACCTCCGGATACTACCGGTCCCAAGCTGTTAAGTGCTGAGTGGTATGCATTAAATGAAGCTTTGCTGATTTTCAACGAACCCATAACCACAATAGGATCGGCATCGGTAAATGATCACCCCGCACAGTATACCTTATCAGGTGATAGCGTTTTCCTATCCTTTGATCCTTTCGAAAATGGCGACTCGGTAAAGCTTGAACTTACCCGGGTATCCGATAGCATGGATAACGTTTCTGATATATTATGGCAGGACAGAATTATCCTTACATCATCGGCATTTTTTCGGGATATTGTGATCAATGAGATCATGTTTGACCCCAGCCCCCCGAATGGGCTGCCGGAAGAGGAGTATATGGAATTACTGAATGTTTCTTCCAAATTTATTGACCTTGGTGGTTATACCATATCAGATGTCACCGATAGTCGTAGTCTTCCTGATACTATACTGCCACCGGGGGCATATCTGATACTTCAGGGCAGTTTCCTGCCTTCTTTGAATAATTCAGGAGATGAAATGCGACTGATCAGCAATGAAAATAAGATAATTGACTCTGTATACTATAATAGTAGCTGGCACGATGCCGAAACAGATGGTGGCATTTCCCTGGAATTGGTAAACCCTTACAGCCGATGCCTGAATGCAGCGAACTGGAAATCCAGCACCGCCCCGTCAGGTGGAAGTCCGGGGGCCATTAACTCAGTATTTAATGACCAGCCACAATCGGTGTATATCAATAGGGTCAAAGCCTATGCTGATACTGTTCATATCGCATTTTCCTCGCCGGTCCTTACAGATAGCATCATAATAGATTTTGGCAGGCCGGGCACTCTACAGGCCGAAACGCCCTGGACAAAAACCCTGAGTTTTTTACCGGAAACACATTTTTCAGAGGGGCAGGAGTATACTGTTGATATCGGAGCCACACCAGGATGTTCAGGCTATCTGGAAAAGCAATCCGTTTCATTTTATCTATTTCACCCCGGCGTGTGGGGTGACCTGCTGATCACCGAGATTATGGCCGACCCAGAGCCTTCCTATGGATTGCCGGCAACAGAATATATTGAAATATTCAATGCAGCCAGTTATCCACTCGATCTTGATGGATGGGAAATAAAGGGACATACAATAATCGGGCCTGCCATTATTTCGCCAGGCGAGTACCGTCTTATTGCATCCGGGAGTGGATATCCTGATGCCATTATCCCTGATGAGTGGAGTGAAAATGAACTGCGCACTCAGGATGAAATCAGCATCCTGAATACTCAGGGACAATTAATTGACTATGCCACCTATTCATTATCCCTGTTGGTTGACGATATTTTTATGGAAGGTGGATTTAGTCTTGAACGAAAATCAATGCACATTCAGTGCCTTGAAGAGAACTGGGGCCCTTCGACCTCCCTGCAGGGTGGTACACCCGGAAAACAAAATACAATCTCTGAGTTTACTACTGACGAAACGCGTCCTTCGCTACTGGGATATTTGCAGGTGACCGATACAGTATTCTGGCTATATTTTGATGAGCCCGTCTTTATTCCTGAGCAGAGCCTGATACTTAATGAATACCGCCGCATATCAGATAGATTTTTTCATGCAGCAGCAATTGATCAGGGTATGCTCATAACGAATGCCGAAGATTGTAACCAAAACATTCTGAAAGATGAAAAACCGCTTTTGAATTCACGGTTTCCTGAAAAAGGAGATCTTCTGATCTCCGAAATATTGTTTGATGCCAGGCATCCGGAAGCCGATTTTATTGAGCTTTTCAACTTTTCCGATGACATATTAAATCTCTCCCAGACAAAACTACTGTTCAGAAATGAGGAGATTACAGATATTCATATCATTTCTGAAGGGGCTTTCGGTTTATTGCCCGGGTCAGCAATTGTCATTACACCTGATATCTTCTTCATGAACAGATATCATCCTTTTCATTCACCGGCAGTGGCAGGCCTGCCACGATTACCGCTCGAAGCAGATACGATATTTCTGCTGAATCAGCAGTCTTTGATAATGGATAGTGTCTATTATTCCGATAAATGGCATTCCTCCGTGATTGATAATACAAAAGGTGTATCACTTGAACGGGTAGCGGCCAATACAGATGGCATCAGACCACCAGCCTGGCGATCAGGACCAGCATCTGCCGGCTTTTCATCACCCGGCAGATTTTCAATGACAGCTAATGCTGCCAATACATCTGCGGGTGGGTCAATACGCGTGGAACCGGAAATTATCAATGCTTTTCAGCCCACTTCCACTATAACCATCCAGCTGGAACAATCTGATATGAAGGGTATATTGGAGATTTATGATAAAGGCGGTCAGCTCGTTCGCAGACTTGCATCGAATTATCTGTTTGGCAATGAAAATACATTTTCATGGAACGGCCGTGATGAACATGGAAAGCCCTGTGCTCCCGGAAACTATATTGCATTTTTTCGAGGTTATACCACGGAGGGAGAAAAAATGATGTTAAAGCAACGTGTGGCCGTTGGCTGGTAATCCCAAACAGGGTTTGATGCATGCCCTTATATTCGTGTTTATTTTTTGTACATTTGCACATTCAAAAAAGATTGCGCTATGGCTGAATCTGTAAATAGGTATTCTGAAGAAGAACTAAAAGAATTTGAACAACTGATACTGGAAAAGCTTGAAAAGGCAAAATCAGAATTACAGTTCATGAAAGAGAGTCTGACCAGAAGTAACGAAAGCGGCACAGACTATACGGGCGGAAATATCAAAATGCTTGAAGACGGGGCAGATACAGCAGAAAAGGAAAACCTGAATCAGTTGGCTGCCCGACAGCAGAAGTTCATCACTAACCTTGAAAATGCATTGATACGTATAAAAAACGGCACCTACGGTATTTGTAGCATTACAGGCAAGCTCATATCAAAAGAAAGGTTGAAGGCTGTACCCCATACCACCTTATCCATTGAAGCTAAAAGGATGCAAAACCGATAAATGGAATTCCTGATACATCATATTGAAGCGCTGATCTTTTGTGCTACCTCACCTATTACCATCGAAGAGATCAAGCAGTGCCTTCAGGAAATGTTTGATACCGAAATACCTGAGGAAGATATTAAAAAGGCATTGGAAGAGCTTCAAAAAAAATATGAAGGCGATTCCTATCCATTTGAGGTCGTCCATCTCGCCAAAGGTTGGCAATTTCTGACCAAACCAGCCTATCAGGCTAGTATAAGCCTTTTGCTAAAGCAGCAGGCGCGACGCAAATTATCCACATCTGCCATGGAAACCCTCGCGATCGTTGCATACCGCCAGCCTGTAACCAAGTCAGAAGTAGAACAAATACGGGGGGTGAATTGTGATTACACCATTCAGAAACTGCTCGAAAAGCAGGTAATAGAGATTAAAGGGAAGGCAGAAACGATCGGAAGGCCTATCCTGTATGGGACCAATGATAAATTTCTGGAATATTTTGGCATCAATGACATCAATGAGCTGCCAACGCCCAAAGATTTTTCAGTAGAGGATATTGATCCGGAGCAGGGAAGAAATCAGCATGCAGAGAAAGAATCGTGATACCAGCCCGTCTGAACTGACCAGGCTTAATAAATACATCGCACAATGCGGTATAGCTTCGCGTAGAGATGCTGATAAGATCATAGAGTCAGGACACATCAGTGTAAACGGCCAAATCATCACTACACTCGGATATAAAGTCAGCCCATCGGATAAGGTAAAGTATAAAGGCAGGTCTATACGCCCCGAAAACAAAGTATACGTACTTCTTAATAAGCCCAAAGATTTTATCACTACGACAGATGACCCCGAAAATCGTAAAACAGTTATGAATCTTGTGGCTAAAGCTGCCGAAGAAAGAATATTTCCCGTAGGACGACTCGACCGAAACACCACAGGGTTGCTGCTGTTTACCAATGACGGTGACCTGGCCAAAAAACTTACTCACCCTAAGCATAACATTCGCAAAATCTACGAGGTACAGCTGGATAAATCCATCACACCGGCCGACTTCCACAAAATTTCCGAAGGACTGATGCTGGAAGACGGCGAGATCAAGGTAGATGAAATTGCTATCGTTGATGATTCGCATAGTATCCTGGGCGTGGAAATACATTCCGGAAGAAACCGAATCGTCCGCCGAATTTTTGAGCATGTAGGTTATGATGTGAAAAAGCTCGACCGGGTAATGTTTGGTCCACTTACAAAAAAAGACCTCCCCAGAGGAAAATGGCGCCATCTGACCGAACGTGAGATTGGAATGCTCAAAAGACTGTAATCATACCGTCAGGGAATGATAAAATTGTCTGATTTGTTAGAAAGAAACTATTTAGATTGTAATTTTACCTAACAGTTGTTAGGCATAAAAAAACCCGTTTCAGGGTTACTAAAACGGGCTGTGGTGCTGAGTGGACTCGAACCACCGACTCACGGATTTTCAGTCCGATGCTCTACCAACTGAGCTACAGCACCAGAAATTTGAGGGGACAAAAGTAGACAAATAATCGATTGTTGCAAAATATAATCACATTCATATGACAGAATATTTTCAACCGGCAATATTTATTTTAACGCTGGGCGTTGCCATTTTCTTTATTTCACGCAGGGTGAGGGTAATTCGCGACAACATCAGACTTGGTAAAGATTACACCCCCGAAGGCACACCGGGTCAGCGGCTTCAGGCCATGCTTCTTGTTGCGTTTGGGCAGCAAAAAATGTTTAAGAAATGGATCCCTGCGATTTTTCATTTCTTTATCTACATTGGCTTTATCGTAATAAACCTGGAGGTACTCGAATTCATCATTGACGGCATCACTGGAAACCATAGAATCTTTGCTCCCTTTCTCGGGAGTATTTATACTGTCTTGCTTAATATATTTGAAGTGCTTGCCGTATTGGTATTGCTGGCATGTGTAGTATTTCTCATCAGGCGAAATATTCTCCCTGTAAAACGGTTCCGCAGTGCGGAGATGAAGAACTGGCCTAAACTGGATGGTAATCTTATCCTGGTGATTGAGGTTGTGCTGATGTTTGCCATTCTGACGATGAATGCTACTGACCAGATACTGCAGCAGCGGGGAGCAGATCACTACACCCAAACCGGCACATTCTACATAAGCTCAACGCTGATCCCACTGTTTCAAAATCTTGATACTAATGCCCTGATTTTCACAGAGCGATTTGCCTGGTGGTTCCATATCATTGGTATTCTGGCTTTTGCCGTATACATCACGTACTCGAAGCATCTTCATATTTTCATGGCCTTTCCCAATACTTATTTTTCAAGCTTCAGGCCAAAAGGTAAAATGAAAGCCATGCCGGATATAACGCGGGAGGTAAAAATGATGCTTGGCATTCCCGATGAAAGCCAAGACCAGAATCAGCCTCAGGGTGAAATACCGCGGATAGGAGCCAAAGATGTCAATGACCTGACATGGAAAAATCTGATGGAGGCCTATGCCTGTACAGAATGCGGCCGATGCACTCAACAATGTCCGGCGAATATTACCGGCAAAAAATTAAGCCCGAGGAAGATAATGATGGATACGCGCGACAGGATGGAAGAAGTGGGCCGTGAAGGTCTTGATAATGGCAAAACGCTGCTGGATGATTTCATCTCTCGCGAAGAGATTAATGCGTGCACTACCTGCAACGCCTGTGTGGAGGCCTGTCCGGTCAATATCAACCCTATGGAAATTATTACTGAACTGCGGCGTTATGTAGCCATGGAAGAGTCGGCCACACCGCAGGCATGGACTATGATGTTCCAGAACGTAGAAACTAATTTTGCACCATGGAAATTTTCGCCCGCCGACAGGTTTAAGTGGGCTGATGAACCTAAAAGTGAATCAAATGACTAAACATACAGAAGTAAAACCCATGTCCGTGTGGGCTGCTGAAGGAAAGGAGCCTGAGCTCCTGTTTTGGGTAGGCTGCGCCGGATCTTTCGACAGTCGCTATAAAAAAGTAACCCTTGCAATGGTAAAGATCCTCAATCACCTTGAAATACCATTTGGTGCGCTGGGCGAGGAAGAGGCATGTACCGGTGACCCTGCCCGCAGGGCTGGTAATGATTTTCTGTTTCAGATGCAGGCCATGAGCAACATACAGGTATTGAACGGGTACAAAGTAAAACGAATCGTCACGGCATGCCCTCATTGCTTCAATACCATCAAAAATGAATATCCCGACCTTGGAGGGAACTACGAGGTATTGCATCATTCTCAATATCTCCAGTCACTGATTGATGAAGGCAGATTAAAGGCCGCTGATAATAAGCCATTCAAAGGAAAAAAAATCACTTTCCATGACAGCTGCTATCTGGGTCGTGCCAATAAGGTATATGACGCCCCACGCGAAGTGTTGAAGATCCTTGACGCAGAGCTAATAGAAATGAAACGATGCAAAACAAAAGGCTTATGTTGCGGTGCTGGCGGTGCACAAATGTTTAAGGATGCTGAAAAAGGAAAAAAGGAAGTAAACATCGAACGGGTGGAGGAAGCCCTCGAAACCGGAGCCGAGACGATTGCTGCTGCCTGTCCTTTTTGTATGACGATGATGACTGACGGCGTAAAGAACAAGGAGAAGGAAGAATCCGTTAATGTTATGGACATTGCCGAATTAATAGAAATGAGCTTAAAATGATACAATCTCAGATAAAATATTCGCTGGAACAATTACCTGACCATACTCGTGTCTGGATTTATCAGTCGGACCGGCTGCTGTCAGAAGAAGAGCAGCAGAAGGCAACCGAATTACTGGACCGGTTCATGGGAGAATGGTCAGCGCATGGCTCTAAGCTTACCTGCGGTTTCTCCATTCTTCATGACCATTTTCTCGTCGTCGGGGTAGATGAAGAATCCCTTCAGGCTTCCGGGTGCAGCATTGACAGTTCCGTACGTTTTATTCAGGAACTGGGCCGGCATATCGGCGCTGATTTCTTCCGAAGAGATAACCTGGCATATGAAACCGGGAATGGCGATATAAAGCTGGCTTCACTACCTCAGATACCCGCAATGGTGGAGGCAAATGAAATTACCCCTGAAACAATGGTTTACAATAATCTGGTGCCGAAAAAACAAAATCTTTCAAAAAACTGGAGAGTTTATGCATCAGATACATGGGTGAAGCGTTATTTTAGCTGAGATGAGAGTACACCTGATATTCATACTTCTAATCATATTATTAACCGGCGCTTGTTCGCCCGGCATAATCCCCTACAAGCTAGGGGAAAGAAAACTGGAACGTGGTGAATATCAGCTTGCCATTGAAGACTTTAGCAATGCCATAGATAAAGGCTATAAACTGGCAGATTCGTATTATTATATCGGTGAATCGTACCGTCAGTCCAATCGCATTGAGGAGGCAAGAAAATATTATAACATTGCCGTGGAAATGCTGGGCCGTGATGATGCGTATATTAAGCTTTCTGATGCTCTTCAGGCCAATGGCCAGTACGACTCTGCCAGACAGGTGCTGGAGCATTACCTTACCCTTTCGACTGAGCAAGAAACCCGAAAACTTGCTGAGTTCAAACTCAATAACCTCAATATCTTTATTGATGAAATACTCAATAAGGAAACCTACTACAGGATAAAACCTTTGGCCGAGCTAAATACTGCCTATGGTGAGTTTGCCCCTGTATACAATCTTGGACGCCTCTATTTTTCCTCAAACCGTGGTAATGAAGCGATTTATAACGCAACCGGCACACCTTACTACAATGTGTATCAGGTTGAAACCCAGGGCGCAAATGCAAACCTGAATACGCTGATGCCCATACCGGGTGAAATCAACGAAAGTGATGTACATGAAGGGCCGGTCACCTTTACGCCGGATGGGAGTACCATGGTTTTCGCCAAAAGTAATACTGGAAAAAGGAGAGGACTAAAGGAAGTTAACCTCTATGTTTCTAACCTGAGAAGGAGCGGATGGACAGCACCACGTCTGATACGTGTAAACGACCCGGAAAGCTGGGACAGCACGCCTTCCTTTCATCCCGACGGAAGAACACTATATTTTTCCTCAAATCGGAAAGGTGGTTTTGGTGGTACTGATATCTACATTGCTACACTGGACAGCAGGGGAAGATTTGGTAATGTTCGGAATGCAGGTCCTAAAATTAATACTCCGGGTAATGAAATGTTCCCCTTTATCGGTGAAGACGGACGTCTTTATTTTGCTTCTGACGGTCATCCGGGGTTTGGAAAACTTGACATCTTCGCCTACTACCGTGAAGATGGAGAATATAAGGTCGAAAACCTGGGAAAACCTGTAAATTCCATAGACGATGATTTTGGTATATTCCTGTTTCGTGCTGACAGGGGTTTTTTTACAAGTAATCGTGCCGGAGGCATGGGAGATGATGACCTCTACACGTTTGTAAATGAGGATCCGGATCTGAAAATTGTCAATTACTTCCTCACCGGAAAAACCGTGACACCAGAAAATGACAGCACTACTGAAATGAAGACACTGGGTGCCACAACAGTCAAAATTTATGCACAAGATGGTGAACTCCTTGACCAAGCCACGACCAATCTGTTGGGTACATTCGAATTCAGGGTCTATGAAAATGAAGACTACTACCTCACAGGTGAAAAAGATGGTTATTTTACTACCCGGATCCAGTATTCCATGAAGTCGAGGTCGGTAAATAAGGATACCCTCACAGAACTGGTAACAAACGTTACGTATGATACACTTTTACCTATGAATAAGATAGAGCTGGATAAGACCATCGTACTGGACAATATTTATTATGATCTTGACAAAGCCTTCATACGCCAGGACGCAGCAAAAGAACTGGACAAGCTTGTTGAAATCATGAAGGACAATGAATCCATTAAGATAGAGCTGAGCTCACATACAGATGCAAGAAATGATGACTTCTACAACCTGCGGCTTTCTCAACGCCGTGCCGACTCTGCTGTAGCATATATCGTAAAGAATGGAATTGACCCGGAGCGTCTGGTCGCCAGAGGGTATGGAGAATCACAGTTGATCATCAAAAACGCCCAGACAGAGGAAGAACATCAGGTCAACCGCCGGACTGAATTTAAAGTAATAGCCTTCATGGATAAAAACCCTATGGAAGTAGTGAACAAGGGCGATTCTGTACGTCAGATTTACTCAGATGACGACCGGTTTTTTAATGACGACAGTCGCTTTTTTGACAATAATAATGAGGATAACTAAGCTGCCTTAGCTTTTTTCTCCTGCTTACCTCGTGTCCCCTTCTCGTATTTTTTGGGTGCATATAAAAATCCGAATGCCTCTGCACCATTTTTCGTATGCACCATGTGGTGAACATAGTGAGCATTCATTATCCTTTTCATGTATTTGGATTTTGCCCGGAAATTTATTTTTACCCTGCGATGCACGATAATATCGTGGAAAATGACATAGAATATTCCATAAAGGGTCACACCGACACCTATGGGAAGAAGAAATTCCAATGACTGGATTTCAGATCCAATTACAATAAGAGCAATAGCTGGCAGGCTGAATACAACAGCAAAAAGATCGTTTCGCTCTAATGGCTCCTTATGCACTGTATGATGGGATTTATGCCAGGTCCAGAGAAAACCGTGCATAATGTATTTATGAGTAAACCAGGCAACACCTTCCATAAAGAAGAAGGTTCCCACAGCAAGAAGTGAGTAAAGAAATATCTGCATTAATAGGTAAGTAGTTTATTTTTTACCTCCTCCATCAGCCACATCGGCGTAGAAGTTGCTCCGCACACGCCCACGGTATCTTCAGAGTTGAACCACTCTCTGTTCAGTTCATCCGGGTTTGATACGAAGTAAGTATTCGGATTTTCATCCTTGCATACTTTATACAGAACCTTGCCGTTGGATGACTTAGTTCCTGAAACAAATACAATTTTATCATACTTGCCGGCAAAAGTCCGTAACTCTTTATCCCTGTTGGATACCTGTCGGCAGATAGTGTCATTTGCGTTCACAGTGATACCTGAAGACTGCAGTGAATCCTTAATTTCGTAGAATTTATCAGTAGATTTTGTAGTCTGACTAAATAGCGTGATGTTATCTGGTAGATCCTTGCTTTCCAGCTCGTCGAGATCCTGAAATACTACGGCTTCATTATGCGTCTGGCCAAGCAGACCCATTACTTCTGCATGCCCGTGCTTACCATAGATATAGATCTTTTCATCTTTGTCGTAAGCATTTTTGATCCTGTTCTGGAGTTTTAATACCACCGGACAGCTGGCATCAATAAGGGTAAGGTTATTCTCTATGGCCGTTTGATAGGTAGATGGCGGTTCGCCATGTGCCCTGATAAGCACTTTCTCATCTTTCAGCGTCGAAAGTGTCTCATGATCGATGATTTTCAGACCTTTCTTTTCAAGCCGTCGCACCTCCTCATCATTATGTACAATATCCCCAAGGCAATAGAGACGACCTTCCTCATCCAGTAGCTCCTCGGCCATGTCAATAGCGTACACGACGCCAAAGCAAAACCCCGAATTATTGTCTATGTCAACGCTTAGTTTCAGCATATTCTTATAAACTTCTGGAAACGGTAGTTGTTTTGTCCGTAAAAATAAAAAAATCCATCATACTATAATTCATAAAAATTAAAGTCATGGCATATATGCTGTCTTCAACAGGTATGGTATACATCCGCAAAGACAGGTTCTCCATATTATTGTATATCACGACAGGTAAGGCCGTAAGCACGCCATTGACAAGAAAAAAAGGAAAAAAGCTAACTACATAAGCCACAAGGTACCAGCCTTTTGTCTGTTTGGTTTTGATTGTAAAAATTAACAATAAAATAATAGCCCCCAGGCCGAAATTAATGCTGGTATAGGCTTTATCTGTATTGAGTAAGGCCAGCAGGGTCAGCACTGCTATAAGTGCCATGTAGATACCAATTACCCATCGTGCGTTAAATTGTATCCTAAAATAAGCAGGCAACACCGCATAAATAAAGGTGCATGCATAGGGAACCACGATAAAAAACAGCCACTCCTCCAACGGAAGGTTCAGAATGTGGATTCCGGTAATATATTGTTCATTAAATTCCCACACTCCTTCACGGGTAAATATCACATCCCACACAATAAATACAATGCCGGTAATCACCATAGCCGGTATGAGGTATTTGATATACCTGTAGAATGCGACCCGCTTATCAAACGATAGCATGAGCGGTCCGAGCAGAGTCCCTATATCAAGTAAAAGATATGTGTATTTTCCTATCATACCAGTCGGAGGCGATTCATAAGAATTGTTTTGGCGAGCAGCACCATTTTGAGCATATCCGGCACTCTGATACGCTCATTTCTTATACGGCCCGGCGGCAGGCTCTTGATCTTTCTGAAGAGCTGAAGATAATAGATATAGGCCAGGTAAACCCCGCGCCTTGATCCGGTAGGCAGCATTTTGATGCCGATAAGGGCGTCATCAAAATCCTGCTGAATATCTGCTTCAATTTTGGCCTTATCTTCCGGGGTAAACTGATTAAAATCCACACCAGGAAAATAGACCCGGCCCCGATCCTGAAAATCACTTTTCAGGTCACGCAAAAAATTTACCTTCTGGAATGCTGCTCCCAGACTTTTGGCATGGGGCAGCAGGCGTTCATATTCCTGCTGGTCGCCATCAAGAAATACTTTCAGGCACATCAGCCCTACTACTTCTGCTGATCCGTATATATATTCTTTGTAGCCCTCGTCGTTATACTCATGCTGATAGAGATCCATCTCCATACTCTTCAGAAAAGCTTCAATAAGATGCAGATCAATCTGATAATGGTTTACAACATCCTGAAAAGAATGCAATACCGGATTCAGACTGATGCCTTCCTTAATCGACCGGTAGGTATCTTCTTTAAAGCGTTTCAGGAGCTCCTCCTTATCCTTATCATGAAAGGTATCCACTATTTCATCAGCGTATCTGACAAATCCATATATTGCATAAATAGCAAAGTGGTATTTTTTGTCCAGTGTACGGATGCCTAATGAAAAAGAGGTACTGTAGCTGTTCGTAATCAGCCGTGAACATTCATAAGTGGTACGATCAAAAAGTTCTTTATGGTCCATGTACCCATTAGTTATATTTTTTAATGATTTCATTGGCAACGACCTCCCCTGATATTAGGGAAGGAGGAACGCCCGGACCCGGTACGGTAAGTTGCCCAGTATAATATAGGTTTTTTATTTTCTTATTTTCAAGACGAGGCTTAAAAATTGCTGTCTGGAAAAGCGTGTTGGCCAGTCCGTATGCATTACCCCGGTAAGCATGATAGTCATTGATAAAATCTGACTGCGCATAGGATCGTTGGTACACAATATGCTCCTTAATGGACTGTCCTGTCAGTTTTTCCATCCTGCTGATTACTTCATTGAAGTATTTTTGCCGGATTTCAGGCGTATCTTTCAGGCCGCTGGCCACAGGAATGAGTATAAAAATATTTTCATGACCTTCCGGCGCGAGCGAAGGGTCTGTCTTGGTGGTAGCAGATACATAAAATAACGGATTTTCCGGCCATGAAGGATTGTCATAGATTGCTTCTGCGTGCGGGCGGAATTCGTAATCAAAAAAAAGTGTGTGGTGGAGCAGACCGGATAATTTTTTATTTACCCCCACATAATACAACAGCGATGATGGTGCCATCACCCGCTTATCCCAGTATTTATCGTTATAATTTCTTTTATCCGGAGCAAGGAGCTTCGTCTCGATATGATGATAATCAGCACCTCCTACTACAATATCAGCCTCGTAGACGTTCGCTGCATGTACATGCGAAACCTTACTTCCACGGGTTTCGATTCTTGTGACTTCCTGATTATACTCTATGCGTACACCGAGTTCATTTGCCAGACGCACCATACCCTGAATGATCTGATGCATCCCGCCCATAGGAAACCATGTGCCAAGCTTCATATCGGCATAGTTCATCAGACTGTATAAGGCTGGGGTGTTTTCAGGCAATGCCCCAAGCAGGAGTATCGGGAACTCCATAATTCTTTTGAGCTGGGGGTGACTGACATATTTGTTTAGGTGGGATGAGAAGCTTTTAAAGATATCCATCCGGGTGATATCATACAGCAATCGGAGGCTGGCAAATTCAGTAATGGATTTACTTGGCCTGAATACAAGATCATTCATGCCTACTTTGTATTTATAGCCAGCCTGCTCCATAAATTTGTGCAACTTGTTACCTGCACCGGCCTCATACTGATCAAATAGACCTAGTAACTCATCGTAGGAGGATGGAATATCAATGCTATCTTCAGCCGAAAATGTGACCCGGTAGGATGGATCCAGCCGTTTTAGCTTATAGAAATCCGAAGTATTATAGTTAAACTGATTGAAATAACGATCAAAGACATCAGGCATCCAGTACCAGCTGGGTCCCATATCAAAAGTAAAACCTGCTTCCTTAAACTCCCTGGCCCGGCCTCCCGGCGTATCGTTTTTTTCAAGTATTGTTACGTCAAACCCTGCTTTAGCAAGGAATGAGGCAGCTGAAAGGCCGGAGAAGCCCGACCCTATAACCACTACTTTTTTTCCCATGTTACGTTAAGCTACATCTCTGTCGATGGCGTAAGGTACTAACATTGACTTTAATTCTTTGCGTGCAATGTGAATTCTGTTTTTCACTGTGCCAATTGGAATCTGTAGCTTATCTGCAATTTCGTGGTATTTAAATCCCTTGAAATGCATCATGAAAGGTACTTTATATGGCTCGTCCAGTCTGTCGATGGCATCCGTCATATCCTTCATGGCAAATTTGGAATAAGCACCGTTGTGGATGATACTATCCGTGCTGTTGATGTAATGAAGATTGTCTGTGGTGTCAATAAAGGTATTTCTTCGTACCGTACGCTGATAATTGGTTATAAATGTGTTTTTCATGATGGTGTATAACCATGCTTTCAGATTGGTACCTTCAGCAAATTTATCTCTGTTGGAAAACGCTTTGAGGATTGTCTCCTGCAATAGATCGTTTGCCTCTTCAGTGTCTTTAGTGAGCCTCAGCGCAAATGGCTTTAGCGACTTACTCATTGAACTTAATGTGTGACTGAATTCCATCGCTGTCATAGCTGAATATTTTTTTGTTTAATCAAAGGTAGCAAAGTATTAAACAAATCAAAAAATTTCTGTTTAATTTTTTCCACTATCGGTTAAACAAAGGAGTCATTTTTCCCCAAATGTTATGTATTCTCACCAGGTTATTATCACTTTGTTTAACATAAAGGCTTTTTTTGTTAAAAAATGTTTAGATAATGCAGTAAAAGCGTGGGTTGTTTGTAAAAGTTATAATTTGATAAGGTTAAACAAAAAAAGGGCCGATGGCCCCTTTTTCTTGATCGTTTGTGATTTGATCAGGATTTATGATCTGCAATTGCAATGATGTCGTCTATTTTATTGAGAATAGTGACGTTCTCCGGAGTATCCAGTCCCTGTCCGATTACCCGAAAACCGGTAACCAGAATTTGAGTTCCCGGAAATGCTTCAGATAAATCGTAAAGATATTTCTGCACCTGATTTGACTCGGGCTGTGTATTCAGGACCGTAAAGATATAATCCGGCAGATGTATCTTATGTGCCACGCGCAAATCATCAAAAGGCAGATTCTGACCAAGGTACACTATTCTGTTGTTGCGGCTCCTGATCAGGTAGTTGGCAAACAATAGGGTCACCTCATGCAGCTCACCTTCCGGCAGAAACAGTAAATATTTGGGAATGGTTTTGTCATCGGAGACAAACTGGCTGTCGATCGCCACAATTAACTTCTGACGGACAAGGTTACTGATAAAATGCTCCTGTGCCGGATTGATCATGCCTGTCTGCCACAGTATCCCGATTTTGGATAAAAAGGGATAAATGATATTGATAATTGTTTTCTCAAAACCCAGGGACATTACATTTTGAGAAATAATTTTTTCAAACCTTTCTTCATCAAGGTCAATCATGGAGAGTGTAAGGGCATGAATCTGCTCATCATGCTTAAGCGCCTTATCTGTGAGTTTGATCACCTGCTGATTGATCTCATCCGGTGTAATTTCCGCTATATGGGAAATTTTAAATCCATTATCCTTAAGCAAACTGATATTGAGTACGAGCTTGAGGTCATGGTCATCGTAGTATCGGATGTTGGTATCGGTACGTTTAGGGTTGATAAAATTATAGCGCTGCTCCCAGACACGAAGTGTATGGGCTTTTATCCCTGAAAAATGCTCTAAATCTTTTATTGAATAAACCGCCATAGAATATTAAACCATGTGATAATCAACTCATTAACTTGTGGGAAAAATGGATTGTTTCACAACAAGGCAAAAATTATTATAAAGAATATCAGCTGAATTACAATGAGGGGTACTGCTAAACGGTTGTTTATTGCCTTTGCACTAATGTTCACGGCAATGCTGATAATAAAACCAATTACAAGCCAGGAGAGATAATTGGCGATGGGCACATGACTAGCCTCAAATGACCAATAGTCAAGCCTGGGAGCTACTATTTCCATGATTATATCGAATGCTACCATTAATGCAGCAACACCCAATGAACGAATAAATATATTCCTGATAAATTTTAAAATGGCACTAAAGGCGTATGTCAGGTAAAACCAGTTTATGCCAATCACCCAGGGTACGCCCATAATTTTTATACCCAGGTTTTCACCATAGCTGTACACCCCGAAAGGCCATCCTGTATTTACCCCGACTATTTCAACAGCAAGGCCCGTAGCAAAAGCGATAAAAAAACCGGGCGCAATGTCTACTATCGAACCTTTGTGATTCCAAAGCAATATGATGACACTGATGATGATATTTGCAGCTGACAGAGACAATACCAGATTACGGGTTTTCCCAAAAGCTATCCCTGCTATACCTACACTATACAAGATAATCAGCAATACGATTGAGCTGATAAATTTGTGTTCGGAAAGGAAAGCCGTTATTTTTCGCCAGGACATATCTAATGAATTAAGATGCTAATATATAACGTCACAATTAATGTAGAACCGGATGTGATCGAAGAATGGAAAACATGGATGCTGAATGATCATATTCCTGCTGTTATGAACACCGGATGTTTTACAGAGTTTAGTTTTTTAAAGCTTCATCATGAAGCGGAAAATGACGGTGAAACCTTTGCGGTGCAGTATATGGCGGCCAACTGGAATAAACTTAATGAGTATCTGGAGGAATATGCCCATGCTTTGCGTTCACAAACGGCGGAAGCCTTTCCCAATAAAACCGTTGCATTCCGTACAGTATTGGAAAAACTGGCCTAATGATCTCTTTTGATCAATGCATCAGCGTAGTGCTTAAGTGCTGACTTTCGTTCGGCAGGCGCATCCAGCCGATCGAGCTGTTGGTATGCTTTATCGAAATAGTGACGTATCAGATCTCTCGTCTCGGTTTTTATATCAAGCCGGTTGTAGATATCCGTTACCGCCAGCACTTTCACCTCCGGAATGAATTTCGTTGATGAAATCCAGTTATTCAGTTCATTCAATAAATCCTTGTCTGCTTTTTCCATAGCGCGGATCAGCAGATACGTTTTTTTATTGCTTATAATATCTCCCCCAACCTGCTTACCAAATTTGGCCATATCGCCGTATACATCGAGGTAGTCGTCCATCAGCTGAAAACCAATACCCATGTAAACGCCAAAGTCATATAATGCATCCAGATTTTCCGAAGATGCCCCAGCCATAATCCCTCCGATTTTCAGGCTTGCAGCCAATAAAACCGCTGTCTTCAACCGGATCATTTCGATATATTCTTCATGGCTTACCTTGCTACGGTTTTCGAAAAGCATATCGATCTCCTGACCTTCGCATACCTCAGCAGCAGCCTGGTTAAAAGTCTTTAGAACATGCCGTAGCTTTGTATTATCAGCTATCACCTGCATCAGCTGCTCGTAAACCTTTACCAGCATGACATCACCGGAAAGTATCGCAGTGGATGTGTTCCACTTTTCATGCACGGTTGGTTTACCCCTTCGCAGTGGTGCATTATCCATGATGTCATCATGCATCAGCGTGAAATTATGGAATGCTTCGACAGCAACAGCGACATCGAGCACCTCATCAGCCTCATCTCCGTACATGAGATATCCAAAAAGTACCAACAGCGGCCGCATCCGCTTACCTCCAAGTGACATTATATAGGATATCGGCTCGTACAACTCAGGAGGACGGGAACCCAGCTTCATTTCTTCAATGCGGGTATTTACTTTTTCTATCAGCTTTTTATGATCAATATTCATCGAATATCTCCAGGTCTATGGTCCGACGGTCAATGTCTGTGGCACGTACAAGTACAGTGATTTTATCACCTAAAGTAAACATTTTTTTATTGTGGCGGCCAATTACCCTGTAATTGTCCTCGTCATATTCGTAATAATCGTCATCCAGGTCGCTCAGCCGTATCATCCCTTCGCATTTTGTTTCGATTATCTCCACGAAGATTCCCCAATCGGTAACACCTGATATGATCCCTTCAAACGGTTTTTTGTCGATCAGGCTCATATATTCTACCTGTTTATATTTTATTGAAGCCCGCTCAGCTTCAGCTGCGCGTTTTTCCATATCGGAGCTGTGCTCACATCTCGTCTCATATTTTTCCAGATCAGCTGACTTACCGCCATCAAGATAATGCTGCAGCAGACGGTGTACCATCATATCGGGATACCGGCGGATTGGCGATGTGAAGTGAGTATAATGTTCAAAAGCGAGTCCGAAATGGGGATCGGGTGATGTAGTATACTTTGCTTTGGCCATTGCCCGGATGGCAATTGACTCCAGCACATTTTGTTCCGGTTTACCCTCTATATTATCCATAAGCGTATTGAGGCTTTTGGATATGTTGCCCTCTACATCCAGGTGATGGCCAAACCTTTTGGCAAATACCGAGAAGGACTTCAGCTTTTCAGGATCAGGGTTGTCGTGTGTCCTGTATACAAAGGTTGGGTGATCCTCCATGTCATAGATATAGGTTGCTACGCGTTTGTTGGCCAGTAGCATAAACTCCTCAATCAGCTTATGTGCATCCTTCCTTACTTTTGGTATGACCGCCAGCGGAATGCCCTTTTCATCGAGTTGAAATTTTACTTCCACTGTTTCAAAGTTTATAGCCCCTTGTTTAAACCGTTGGGCCTTCAATTTTTTAGCGAACTTATTTAAGGTAAAAAGCTCGTCCTTATATAACCCTTCACCCGTCTCAAGTACTTCCTGGGCCTGTTCGTATGTAAAGCGGTGGTCAGAATGTATGATGGTACGGCCGAACCATTCGTTAATAATTCTGGCATCTTTATCCAACTCGAAAACAGCTGAAAACGTGAGTTTATCTTCTTTGGGGTTAAGGGAACATAAACCATTGGATAATCTTTCAGGAAGCATTGGTATGGTGCGGTCAACAAGGTAAACACTGGTCGCTCGCTCATATGCTTCTTTCTCAATTATCCCCTTCGTGTCGACATAGTGAGTAACATCAGCAATGTGTATGCCTACTTCCACATTTCCGTTCGGCAGAAACTCCAGGGAAAGAGCATCATCAAAATCCTTGGCATCCTCCGGGTCGATCGTGAAGGTGACTTTTTGCCGGAATTCCTTTCTTTTTTTGATTTCCTTATCCGTAATTTCAGCGGGTATAGCCTCTGCAGCATCCAGAACCCTTTCTTCAAACTCAAACGGGAGGCCAAATTCTGCCATTATACTGTGGATCTCCACTTCATTTTCACCCGCCTTGCCAAGTATTTTCACAATTTTTCCCTCTGCACTGTATCTGTCATTAGGCCACTTGGACACCCTGATGATTACCTTGTCATTATTATGAAGCCCCTCAAGTGAGTCAGGGTGAATGAAAAAATCCTGATAGATTTTCCGGTTATCCGGAATCACAAATCCAAAGCCATCTGAAAGGTCGACTCGTCCTACAAACTCCTCCCTTGACCGCTCAACAATCTCCAGAACCTTACCCTCCGGTCGTTTTGTACTGTTACCCAGACGCTGGATCGACACTTTTACTATATCACCATCAAAGGCAAATTTGAGATGTTCAGTGCGTACCATCACATCTTGTTCTGTCTCTGCAGATACAATGAAGGCATATTTTTTATTGACATGGTCAACTTTCCCGGTAATGACATTCTCCCCTCCTGTGCTGACATATTTTCTGTCATCGGTACGTTTTAGCTTGCCTGCACGTACAAGATCGTTAAGGAAACGCCCCAGGTCAGCCTTTTCATTTCTGGATTTAATATTAAAATGCCGGACTATTTGTCGTTGTGAGGTGGGTACGTGAAGATGTTCCAGATAATTCAGGATCGATTTTTCAGGTGATTGTACAGTGGTTACTCTTTTGTTGCTCTTTTTCTTCTTGCTCATATATGTATACTTCCATCCTCCGATCAGGATGTGGTGTAAATTTCAACCTTATTTTCGATGACACCAATCAATATCAGATTATCTGAAAATTATTTCTGCTGGCAGATCGTACCTGAATTATGTTAACGAAAATGGAAGTGAAAGTTTTTTTTTATAGTTTAGTAACAATAATTTCAAGGAAAACGCAACTATGTCACAATCGAAACAACAATATCAGAAGATATTTGAAAATAATAGAAAATGGGTAGCTGAAAAATTATCGCTTGATCCTTCCTATTTCGAAAAATTGTCCAAAACACAACAGCCTGAATTTCTCTACATAGGCTGTGCCGACAGCCGCATTCCGGCAAATGAAATCATGGGTCTTCAGCCTGGTGAGGTATTTGTTCATCGTAATATTGCCAACATGGTTGTTGGTACTGATGCCAACCTGAATGCTGTCATCCAATACAGCGTAACGGTGCTGAAAGTGAAGCATATAATCGTTTGCGGTCATTACGGTTGCGGAGGTGTACAGGCAGCCATGAATGCACAGGACCTGGGTGCTCTTTCTGCATGGCTACAGAATATCCGGGATGTTTATCGCCTGCATAAAGTAGAATTGGATGCGTTTTCGGATGAAAAAACAAGGTATAAAAGACTGGTGGAGCTGAATGTAACAGAGCAGTGTATCAACCTGATCAAAAACTATCATATTCAGCGTATGTGGTATGAAACCGGTTATCCACTGGTTCACGGCTGGGTGTATGACCTTTCCCATGGCTTTCTGAATGACCTGGAGCTAAACATGCCGGAGGTAATCAAGGATATACGTAGCATTTACGACCTGAAGCCAACTAAATAGCGTTTATACCTGACCTGCCTGCTTTCTCATTCGTTTTTCACGAATGGCCTGCAGGTTGCCACTGGGTACCGACTGAAGTAGTTCCCTCGTATAATTGTGATTTGGCCAGTTAAAAACATCTTCCGTCAATCCGCTTTCCACTACGTGTCCATTTTTCATGACCATGACCCGATCGGTCATAAAGCGTATTACGGACAGGTCGTGAGAAATGAATATATAGGTAAGCTGGTAGCGTTCCTTGAGCATATTCAGTAGATTCAATACCTGTGCCTGAGTGGAAACATCCAGTGATGCTACTATTTCATCGCAGATAATACAGGCCGGCCGCATGATCAGAGTACGTGCAATGGCGATACGTTGTAGCTGGCCACCACTACATTGATGCGGATATCTACCTAAAAATGAGGCATCCAGTCCTACATCCTCCAATACCAGTTTTAAGTCCGATATAGCACTGCCCTCCGGATTGTTGCCCTGTAAAGCAGCTTCTCTGAGGCTGGAGGCAATGGTTTTATTTGGATTAATTGACGAACGTGCATCCTGAAAAATCATTTGGACATTGGACCTCAGAATATTTCTGTGTGCCTTAAGATACAGGTCCAATGGTGTATTATGTAGCACAATGTCAGCTACATCCGGCATGATTAACGCGGTAAGTACTCTTGCAAGAGTAGTCTTTCCCGAACCAGACTCTCCCACAATGCCTAATGTTTCCCCTTTAAACAGCTTAAGTGAAAAGTCATGAAGAGCATAAAATGACGATTTTCCAGCGTGTTTGGAAAAAGTAACCTGAAGGCCATTTACTTCCAGCAACGGTAAATGCTGCATCCTGGCCAGTTGTTGTTTTTTAATATCATCCGAACTAATCATATGGTCTACGAGTACCTGTCCGACAGAGTCTGAAGGGTGATTAAAATCTTCCAGTGTTGGTAACTTCTTTAACCTTATATCCATCCTTGGGCGGCATGCAAGCAGTCCTTTAGTGTAGAGGTGGTTTGGTTTTAAAAAAACCTGAAAAAGATCCCCATCTTCCACCACTGTGCCATTTTTCAGCACAAGCAAGTCATCAGCGACCTCAGCAATGGCATTAAGCTCATGGGATATCAGCACAACAGAAGTACCATAATCATCGCGAAAAGCCTCAAGTATGCCGAGTATTTGTTTCTGACGACTTACATCGAGCGATGAGGTAGGTTCGTCTGCGATGATCAGGCGGGGCTTGGTGCTAATCGCCATAGCAATGAGGACACGCTGCCGCTGACCTCCTGATAACTGATGTGGAAAACGCTGATATACTTCTTCAGGATTGTATATCTGAACTCTTTTAAGGGCATCGATTGCGGCGATGCGGGCCTCTTTCCGCGGTAGTCCTGTTTTATGCCGGATCACAGCGGCAATCTGATGGCCACAACAGATAAGAGGATTCAGGGAACCAAAGGTATCCTGAAAGATAAAGGCTATCTCCTCCGTTCGTATGCGGTTGATTGTTTTGCTGTCTGCGCGTGAGATGTCTGTTTTACCAAAATGACTGGAATGAAAATATACCTGTCCTCCGGCCATTTTTATTCCTGTATTGCCAAGCAGCTGCAGTAAGGCATAGCTTGTCAATGTCTTGCCGGATCCCGACATTCCCATAAGACCCAGAATGGTAGCTTCCTTTACTGAAAACGATACATCCCGGATGAGTGAGATATCGCCCTTTTTCAGGTGGAGGTTATTTACTTCCAGGATATGGTGTGTATCATCAGTCATCCAGTATTTGCACATCGCCGTCTTTCAGGCGATAATTTTCGGTAAGCCTCAGAAAAAGTTTGGCTGTCACGACAACATCTAATGAGCAATAATTGGCAATTTTTTTCAGGTCCTTTTCATGATAATAAACCTGATTGACATCAGCTCCTGACATATCCGACTTGCTACTTTCGATACCGAAAATCTGAGCGAGCAGATCAAGTGAAGTAAAATGCTTGTAATCGCCGAATTTCCATAATTCCATGGTGTCCAAATGTGGAATATCCCAGGGGCGCTTACCCATTAAATTCAGGCTTGGTGGAAGTGTAAACCCTTGTATGAGCATGCGCCGGCAGATATACGGATAGTCAAATTCCTTACCGTTATGTGCGCAGAATTGTAATTTATATTGATCAAAGCGTCCGAGAAGGTCAATAAATTCGGCTAAGAGTGTATTTTCATCATCATTGTATAATGTCTTTACTCTAAGATGGGGTTTATCGCCTTCAGCAAAATGCAGAAAACCGGTACCTATGGCTACAATTTTACCGAACTCGGCAAAAATTCCGGCCTTTTTAAAATAAAACTCCTCATCGGTGACCGTATCTTCTTCCCGGCTGCGCTGAAATGCGGTTTTTGATTCCCAGAATTTCAGCATTTTTTCATCTACTGCCTCTCTGTTTTCATAACCCGATACTGTTTCGATGTCGATAAAAACTATATTTTTAAGTCGTTCAGGGTTCATGTGTTGTGGTGATATTCATGTTAAACAAACCGGCAATATGATAAAGCAAACGGGATTTCACTTCCCGAATGTCAACGGGTTTACACAGTTCTTTTTCCATAGAAGTAACGCCTTTATCGCTAATGCCACACGGTACAATATAATCAAAAAAGGATAAATCTGTATTAACATTAAACCCGATACCGTGCATGGTGACCCACCGGCTGGTCTTAACGCCAAAGGCTGAGATTTTTCGTGCTTTATCAGCATGTTGGGCGTCAACCCATACACCGGTAAGCCCGTCAATGCGCTCGCCCCTGATACCATAGTCGGCAATGGTAAGAATAACCGCTTCTTCGAGGTACCGCATATATTTATGGATATCTGTAAAGAAAAGCTCCAGATCCAAAATAGGATATACTACTACCTGGCCCGGGCCATGATAAGTGATATCCCCTCCCCGGTTGATGTGAAAATAGTCGATCTTTTTACTTTGAAGTTCGGCTTCCGTGAGTAGTAGATTATTGATCTCACCACTCTTTCCCAGGGTATAAACATGAGGATGTTCGCAGAAAATAAGTGTGCTGTAGGTTTTAGCAGGCCGGTTTTCTTTTTTAGCCTGTATTTTTTCATCTACATTTTCTTTGAGCATCTTTTCCTGTAGGTCCCATGCTTTTTTGTAGGGAACTGACCCAAGGTCGAGTACATTTACATCCGGTCTTTTCATGTTATAAAAGTTTCCAGGCATTTTGCATCTGGATTTGGATGAAGACTCCACTCCCGACAACTTGCAGGTATCAGCACCACCTCACCTTTACTGACAGTTATTTCAAAACCCTGACCGCGCAGCTGCATCTCACCTTCTATCCCGATGTAGATGACAAAGGTGTCCTTTTGACTGAAATCACGGCTTATCTCACTATTGAAGGCAATCCGGTTGGTGGTAAAATAAGTACAGGCCACCAACTCTGATACCTCATTTTTTTTTACCGGCACACGCGTTACGTAAGTGTCAAAGGTCGTGAAATCAATGGCATCCAGTGCTTCAGCCACATGCAGTTCCCTCATATTGCCTGACTTGTCCTTACGGTCAAAATCATATATTCTGTAGGTGGTATCGGAGGTTTGCTGGATCTCGGCCAGAAAACAACCTTTTCCTATTGTGTGCACTCTTCCTGCCGGTATAAAAAAAGCGTCATCCGGCCTCACCTCTTCCTGATTCAGGACCTCCATAAGTCTTCCTGACTCAAAAGCGTCAAGATAAGAACGTTTGTCCAGATCCTGGCTAAACCCATTAATGAGTTTTGCTCCTTCATCGGCCTGAATCATATACCACATTTCTGTTTTGCCAAATCCGACACCTCGCTTTGCAGCCAGCTCGTCATCCGGGTGTACCTGAACAGATAAATCCTGATTCGCATCTATAAACTTTATGAGGAGTGGAAATTCATTTCCAAAACGTTCATACACTCTTTCGCCTACCAGCAGTTCTCGAAATGAAGATAATAATTCAGTTAGCGGAGTACCCTCGAAACTACCCCCGGAGACAACGGAAACATCACCATCAACTCCGGATAGTTCCCATGTTTCACCACAGTTTTCGAGGTTGCCATAATCCTTCCCGAGAATGGTTTTGATCTTCTTACCACCCCATAGTTTTTCCTTGTAAATCGTTTTAAATTTTAACGGTGTTAGCTTTTCCATTCGATAAATTGATTGATTAACTGATTGGTGGATGCATCATGGCTTGAAACCGGCTCACCTTTCTGTATTTCTGATAAAACTCCCTTTGCCAGTTGCTTACCCAATTCTACCCCCCACTGATCAAAGCTGAAAATATTCCATATTACGCCCTGTACAAATATTTTATGTTCATACATCGCAATCAGGCTGCCAAGCGTATTTGGGTCGATCTTCCGGCACAATATCGAGTTAGTTGGCCGGTTGCCCTGAAAAACTTTATACGGCAACAGCTTTTTGATTTCCTCTTCACTCATGCCTGCCTGCTGCAGCTCTTCCATGACTTCATTTTCATGTTTTCCTTTCATCAATGCCTCTGTCTGTGCAAAAAAGTTTGAAATCAGCTTTTCATGATGATCGCCTTCAGGGTTGTGTGAAATCGCAGGAGCAATAAAGTCGGCGGGAATCATTTTGGTACCCTGATGAATGAGTTGATAAAAGGCATGTTGCCCGTTTGTACCCGGTTCACCCCAAATGACGGGCCCGGTCTGGTAGGTTACTTTTTTCCCGTTACGATCCACATATTTCCCGTTACTCTCCATATTACCTTGCTGAAAATATGCTGCAAAGCGGTGCAGGTATTGATCATAAGGCAGGATAACTTCCGTTTCTGCGCCAAAAAAATTATTATACCAGATGCCGATTAGCGCCATAATCACCGGAATATTGGACTCAAACGGAGTCGATTTAAAATGCTCATCCATAGCATATGCGCCTTGAAGCAATTGCTCAAAATAATCGAATCCGATGGCGCAGGCAATAGGCAAGCCGATCGCTGACCACAGGGAGTATCGGCCACCTACCCAGTCCCAGAATACAAACATGTTGGCCGGGTCGATACCAAAGGCTTTTACAGCTTCGGTATTGGTAGATAATGCGATAAAATGCTGACGAATCGCATCTGTATTACCTCCATTTTCCAGAAACCAGTGCCGTGCCGTATGTGCATTGGTCATCGTCTCCTGTGTGGTAAACGTCTTTGATGCTACCATAAACAAGGTCGTTTCCGGGTTGAGCCCCTTTAGTGTTTCGGCAATGTGGGTACCATCAACATTGGATACAAAATGCACATTTAGCCGGGTTTTATAGGCTTTGAGGGCCTCTGTTACCATCACTGGTCCTAGGTCTGAGCCACCGATTCCTATATTCACAATATCCGTTATCGGATGTCCGGAATATCCTTTCCATTGACCTGAAATTACCTTTTCAGAAAAATTACGCATCTGATCCAAGACATTTCGTACCTCGGGCATGACGTCACGACCTTCTATGTAAACCGGCTGATCACCACGATACCGGAGTGCGGTATGCATCACCGCCCGGTTTTCTGTCTGGTTTATTTTTTCGCCATCAAAAAAGGCAGTAATGGCGTCATTAAGCTTGCACTCTTTTGTAAGGGCCATCAGCGAAGTCATGATGTCCTCATCGATTATATTTTTGGAGTAATCAAAAAATATATCATTCCAACGGATACTGTAGACTGCCGCACGGTTTTTATTTTCGGCGAATAGCCGGGCCATTGTGAGTGATTTCTTTTCGCTGTACAGCGTTGAAAGGTCTTGCCAGGCGGTAGTCCGGGTTGGATCAATGGAGGGAAACATCATATTTTTACAGTTAGAATAAATGGACGGGCAAATTGGCTAATTCGTTACAAATCGGCAAAAATGGAGAGGATATTGCCTGTGATTTTTTGGTAAAATACGGATATACAATCATGGAGCGCAATATGCGTCACCACAAGGCAGAAATTGACATTATTGCGCGAAAGGGGGATGAGGTAATTTTTATTGAAGTTAAAAACAGAAAAAATGCCCGCTATGGCTTCCCTGAGCAATCCGTTACTGAAGAGCAGGCAGAGAGGATAAGTGAGGCGGCAACGTATTATCTGGAGAGATTGCCCTTCAGGCCTCAGTTTATCCGCTTTGACATCATTGCCATTACGCATCAGCCAAAGCTTGATATTCAGCATTTTAAAGATGCTTTCTGAATTTTTTTTGGTAGCTTACATTACCAAAATATCTGCAAAGATGAAAAAACTGCTATTCCTGCTGCTACTGACCGGGAACTACCTCCTGGCACAACAGGGGTATTATTATCAAAAGCTATACCAGCCTGTAAAGGACAACCGTAACCTAACGACATATGATCTGATTCAGGATGAGATTGGCTCCATGCTTATAACAAATCAGCTTGGCTTGCTGGTGTTCAACGGACAGTCATCGGAAGGGGGAGACTGGGATATAATTGAAACCGAATTTCCGGTTTTTCATCTTGAGGCAGTTCAGGGTCAGATTTATGGTGCCGGAAACAAATCCTTTGGACCACTTACCAAAAACCACTATGGTACCTATGAATATAATGCCCTACCTGATAACGACTCATTATTTGATAATACAATTCAAAACCTTGTTTCTTTAGATGGTTATGTTGCCATCATTTGCAGCCAGGATATTGTATTGTATGATGTGAATGAAAAGTCCTTCAGGAAAATAAATACAGAAGAGCCGGTTGATCTCGGTTTTGCTTCCGCCGAAGGGCTGGTAATTCAAACACGGAGAGGACGGTATCTTTTATCAGAAAATCAATTAGTAGCCCTGCCATCGGAGCGTAACATTAAGGTAACTGCCAAAATGGGCAACAGACATGTAATTGCAGATGAGAATGATTCCCTTTTCATACTGGAGGGCAATACATTTACTCTCCTTGCTTTAGAGGATGATGGATACACGGCAGCTTCAGATATTACCTCACTGGCAGCAGTAAATGATTCGCTATTGGTTGCCGGTACGCTCCTGGGAGGTGTAGTACTAATCAACCCCACAAATGGTAAGGTTGACCAGATCATCAATTATCATACAGGATTACCGGATAATGATGTGCAGCATCTTTTTGTCGACCGGGATAAAGGTATATGGGTAGGCCACAACAACGGATACAGCAGGATTGTGCCTAATCTTCCTTTTCACAGTTACAATTATTACCCCGGGCTTGATGGTACACTGATCACAACGAATTCTATTGATGGCACTTTATATGTCGGAACCAACCTTGGATTGTTTTATCTGGACAAAGTAGAAAACTATAACGAAATAGTATTTTATGTTCGAAACAATCCAAAAACCAAACTGGATGTTGAAGAAAAAAGCGAAGGCATTTTTTCATTCATGCGAAGGGATGAAAGGCAAAAGGTGGAAGAAGAGCCATCTGCAGGTGAAGAAGAACAAAGCGGGTTTCTAAACAGGTTGTTTAGAAAGGACAGCCGCGAGGAGGAGGAAAAAGGTGAAGATGATAGTGGAGCTGTTCAACGTATCGTGCAGAACGTAACCCGGTCAGCTGCTACGCAGGAGCAGGTAACTTATCAGCGCAAAACAAGAAAAGAATTACAGAGCATCGACTATATATACCGAAAGGTAGAAAACATCAACGGTGAGGTGTCACAAATCATCCAGCTGGGTGCAGACGGTGTTCTGGCAACAGGACTAAATGGTGCTTATATTGTAAATGAAGGCAGTGCGCGTTCCATCTTCAAAAGCCCGGTCAGGTATGCCTATTTTGATGATAATAAAAACCTGTTATTGCTCGCAACCTATGACGGAGAACTCATTAACCTTGAAAAAAAAGGGAGCACATGGGAAAGCTACGCTGTAATTGATGGTATCGATGAAGAGATCAATTATATCTTCAGTGACCGAAAAGACCGCATATGGCTTTGTGGATATAATCGTTTATTCTGGGTCGCCTTGTCACGAAACCTGAGTGTTCTGGATGGTGGTGAGCTTGCAATTCCTAATGCCTACAGAGACCCTGTAGCCGGTGTAGATGATAGTAATGAAGGATTAATATTCATGCATAATCGCGGCTTCTTCAGAGAAAGTAGTGGCGAAATTGCCAGAGACTCCCTGTTTTCTGCAGCGTCTCCCATGCGGTTTATTGCTGGCGACCAGGTGATACTGGTCTCCGATGGAAAAGAATGGCATTACCTTACTTCAGCAGATGTCAAAAAAGTGAACCTCAACCTGATCAACGTATTTGATAATGTAGTAAGCCTTGATCTGAATGTCGAAGAGGAGGAAATGTGGGCTGTGACAGGCGATAATCTCATTTACAGAATCAACGCCAATGCCTCGCTTACTAACCCCTATGCACCCTATATCAGGGAAGTGATATCTGTAAATGTGCCATTGCCACTGGAGAGAAAACTGCGGATTGAAGAAGGCGCCAGTTCCCTGCGATTTCGGTTTCAGCAACCTGAATACTCGGGATTGATTCGTACGGAGTACAGGTATCGACTTGAAGGACTTGAAAATGAATGGTCAGCGTGGTCAGAAAGCTATCATACTCTTGAATGGCCCTACTTCCCACCTGGTAACTATACGCTGCATGTTGAGACACGAAATATTTTCGGACAAACCCGGTCTTTGGAGCCTTTCAGTTTTCAGGTGATACCACCCTATTGGAAAAGACCCTGGTTTATTGCCATGGAGTTTTCTGTTTTTGCCTTGCTGCTGGTGTTGTCGTACGTCATGAACAGAAGAAAAAGCACACAATATACCATACTGAACCGGATACTTGCATTCCTGACGATAATACTCGTCATTGAATTTATACAATCCGTGGCGGAGAACAATTTTCAAACAGATACCTCTCCGGTACTTGATTTCTTCATACAGGTGGTAATCGCATTGTGCCTCCTGCCGGTAGAAGGGTTTATTCGTAAAAGAATCATCCGTGAGCAGCATGCTGATAAAATTGAAAGCCAGCTCGAGATGCAGGTAAAAAAACTACGTAATTCAATACAGGGAACTAAATAAACGATATGGAAATACTAGGACTGCTGTTTTTTATTTTTTTTATGAGTATCCTTGGGCTGCTCATACCTATCATTGCACTGATAGATATAATTCGAAGCGAATTTATAGGTAATAATAAAATTGCCTGGGTACTCATTGTGATATTTTTCCCCATCATCGGAGCTATCATTTATTTTGTGATAGGCAATGAACAAAAAATTAAAAATACAGGATCTGCCAACTAAGCCTAAAGTGCAATCAGGCCCTTTATCTCGCTGGCCTTTTTGTAGATATCAATGATTGCCTCGCTTCCCGGCATCATCACCTTGATGGTAAGGCTGGTGTAAGTACCTTTCGACGATGGTTTTTCAATCACTTCATTCATGGGAAAAAGTGCTTTCACTTCATTTTCCCTGCCATTGGGTACTATAAATTTGAACATATACAATGACGGCCAGTCATTAACCGCATCCAGTTTCTTTTTGAAGTCTGCAATTTTATTTTTCTGATTCATGACTGAACAGGTATTGGTTCAATAATTTCAACGCTTCAGCTTTATATTCCATCGATAGCAGGAGTGAAATATTATGACGGCTTCCGCCGTAGGAGATCATACGCACGGGCACTCTTTCCAAAGCATCAAACACACGGGTTACGACGCCTTTATTCTGTGCTACAAAATTACCAACAACACAGATAATGGATTGCTCATGATCTACTTCCGTAGTTGCAAACGTATTGAGCTCCTGCATAATCTTATCCAATCCATGATTATCGTCAATGGTTAATGAAACCGCCACCTCTGATGTTGTGATCATATCTATCGGTGTCTTGTACTTCTCAAAAACCTGAAATACACGGGTAAGAAAACCATAGGCCATCAGCATCCGGCTCGACTTGATTTTGATTGCTGTAATATTATCTTTTGCAGCAATAGCCGTAATAATGCCCTGATCTCCCTTATGATCAATTAATGTCCCCTGAGCATCCGGTTCCATGGTATTCTTCAATCTTACCTTTACCCCATACTTTTGAGCAGGAAACACACATAGTGGATGCAATATTTTAGCTCCGAAATAGGCCAGCTCGGCTGCCTCATCAAATGAGAGGTGGTGAATCGGGAAGGTGTTGTCGACTACACGGGGATCGTTATTATGCATGCCACTGATATCAGTCCATATCTGCACCTCCTCTGCCTTCATAACCGCACCAATGATCGTTGCAGTGTAGTCGCTACCACCTCGTTGCAGGTTGTCTATTTTACCCTGATCATTCAGACAGATGTAGCCTTGTGTTATATACAGCGTGGAAGGGTGATCTTTTATCTGCTCATGTAGCTTCTCCCTGATGTAGGCATAATCCGGCTCACGATGCTCATCTGTTTTCATAAATGACAACGCAGGAAGCAAATATGATTGCGTCTGTTGTTCGTGGAGAAAGGCATGAAATATTTTGGTACTCAGCAGTTCACCCTGAGCAAGTAGTTTCTTTTCAAATAGTGGCTCATACGACTGTCGGGACAATCGGGCCATCTCCTCAAAATGGCTTCTCAGAATATCCTGACCGGCTGATTTACCTTCTTCGGATGTAAACAGATTGTTTATATATTCCTGGTAGTGCAGCCTCAGGTCGCTAAGCCGGTTATTAAAGGTTTCCTGTGAGCCCGATTTAAGGTCACGGTCAAGCTCTACGAGGGTGTTGGTAGTCCCGGAAACGGCAGACAGAACTACCAGTCTGTCTCCTCCTGTCTGTTCTACCAAATCGTAGACACGCCGCATGCGCTCGGGTGTACCTAAGGAAGTCCCTCCAAATTTCAGTATTTTCATCAGTTTCCTATTTTTCGGGCAAGACGAATCATTGATAACACGGTATAAGCAGCCTCCTCTCCCTTGTTTCCGTATTTGCCACCGGCGCGATCAAGGGCCTGCTGTTGGTTGAGTGTTGTCAGCACACCGAAGATCACCGGTTTACTGTAGGAAAGGCTTACATCTTTTATCCCCTGTGTAACGGCCTGGCAGATAAAATCAAAATGCGGAGTCTCTCCCTTTATCACGCATCCAATGCATATTACGCCATCCAGATCTTCTTTTTCCAGCATCCATTGCGCAGCGAGCGGTAGCTCATAGGTGCCGGGTACGGTATGCTGGAGGATATGTTTTTCGGGGATACCGTTATGCTTTAATATTTCAACGGCCCCTTCACGCATGGAAAAGGTGATTTCCTCATTCCACTCAGCTGTGATAATGCCAACCTTCACATCGGTAAGGCCCTGTACTGTTGTCTTTTCGCTTAAATTCTTTGTGCCCATAAACAAAAAAAGGGATAAAACACTGTTCTATCCCCTGGTTAGTTTTTAATGTCAGTTACCGGGATAGCAGCATCTCCAGTCGCTGTTTATTCTTTTTCGCATTTCTGGCCTCAGCCGAATTTGGATAATCGCTTATTATTTCATCATACGCTTCGATAGAGCCCTGAAAATTACCGATTTCTTCCTGTACCAAAGCCAGTTTGTTAAGATAGATCGGCGTCATATACTCATTAGGTTTATAAGCTGCCGCCTTTTCATAATATGTTACTGCATCTTCAAACTGATCCATCTCTACATAAGCATCCCCCATCAGGGAAAAGGCGCGTGCCCTGAAGATAAGATCCCTGGTTTTATATCCTTTTAGGTATTCTAGGGCGTCTTCATACTGGCCTTGCTTCATAAAGGAGACTCCTGCATAAAAATGAGCAAGCTTGCCTGCTTTGGTAATCCCAAAATCGTCTGCGATATCAACAAAACCAAGATAACTTCCGTCTCCGTAAAGGGCCAGATCAAGGCTGTCCTGTTCAAAGTAATATTGCGCCTGAAACATTTCATTTTGCGCAAGCTCATTCTGATTTTGCAGATAGTACCTTCCACCAAAGAACCCGGCAACGATTACTGTTATTACACCTACAATGATATAGAAGGGTGTGGGATTTTTTTCGATGTAGGCCTCAAGACCGGTTAACCGTTCTGCCAGCGCATCCGGGTTTTCAAGAATATCACCTGATTCTTTTTTTGTATTCTTCTTTGCCATCCTGTCAGATTTTAGCGTGCAAAGCTAAGAAAAATAGTTTTTATCTCCTTACTCTTTAATAAACTGATAGTTTTCCTCGACGTAAATATCTGTAAATGCCTCAGAAGGGTCAGGATATGGTGAATTTTCAGCAAATTCTACTGAGTCATTCACTACCTGCTTGATGCTTTTCTCTATTTCATCCAGCTCCTCTTCCGTGGCCAGTTTATTTTTCAGTATGGTATCTCTGACCTGTTCGATAGGATCTTTTGACTTGTACTCCTCTACTTCGTCTTTCGTACGGTATTTTGCCGGGTCAGACATGGAGTGGCCTTTATAGCGGTAGGTTCTGAACTCGAGCAGTGTAGGGCCTTCTCCCTTTCTTGCTCTTTCTGCTGCCTGTTCTACGGCTACATGCACCTCCTCTACATTCATCCCATCAACAGGCTGAGACGGCATATCGTAGGCCTCACCAAGTGTATAAAGGTCCGTTACATTAGAGGTCCGTTCTACAGATGTTCCCATGGCGTAACCGTTATTTTCAATCACAAAGATTACCGGCAGCTTATATGTCATGGCCAGGTTGAATGCCTCATGGAAGGCTCCCTGACGTACTGCTCCGTCTCCCATGTAGGTAATACACACGTTTTTGGTGCCTTTGTATTTTTCTGCGAAGGCAATGCCTGCTCCCAATGGTATCTGGCCTCCGACAATACCATGACCGCCGAGGAAGTTTACCTCTTTGTCAAACATATGCATAGAGCCTCCCTTTCCTTTCGAAATACCCGTAGCTTTACCAAAAAGCTCCGCCATGATTTTGCCCGGATCGGTGCCCAGTGCGAGTGGCTGGCCGTGGTCACGGTAAGCTGTAATATATTTATCATCCTTGGTAAGTGCTGTGACTGCGCCCGCGGCACAGGCCTCTTGCCCGATGTAAAGGTGGCAGAAACCTTTGATCTTCTGACGGCCGTACAATTGCCCTGCTTTCTCTTCAAACCGCCTCATTAGCATCATACGTTCAAACCAAAACATGTAGGTCTCTTTGGAAAATCGTAGTTTTGGTGCTGACTTTGCCTTAGATTTTGTTGATGTTGCCATAATAATTGCCTAAATAAAATCTTTCATGGTAACAAGGTGGCATTGTGATAAGTTTAGCCATACCTTCTTACGGGAGGGCGAAATTAAGGATAAAAAACAGATAATAAGAATAGATTGTAAAAAATGGCCCTGGAAATTGAAAGGTTACGGCTTATTAACTTTAAAAATTACGAAGATGTAACTTTCAGCTTCAATAAAAAAGTAGCGGCCATACTCGGTCCTAATGGTGCCGGTAAAACGAACCTGCTGGATGCCATCCACTATCTTTCGCAAACCCGTAGTTTTTTACAGTTTCAGGATCAGCTAAATATCCGGTATGGTCAGCCGTTTTTTACGATCAAGGCTGATGTAAACCGTGCAGGAAAACAGCATCAGCTAACCTTCAAGCTACCTAAAGGAGATAAAAAACAATTTGAAGTTGATCACAACCCGCTTGAACGCCTCTCTGATCATATCGGATGGATGCCTGCCGTGCTTATCACCCCGGATGACATAGCACTTGTCAATGACACCAATGACATAAGGCGAAAATGGACAGATATGGTCATATCGCATGTGGACCATGATTATCTTCATTTGCTGATCCGCTATCAGCAGGCCCTGAAACAACGTAATGCGTTGCTGAAGCATTTTCAGACACGACATATATTTGATGCCTCGCAGCTGGAGCCTTTTGATAAAATAATGATACCTGCCGCGCAGAAAATCGGCGAAAGGCGACATCAGTTTTTTGAAGATATAGTTCCCCGGCTGAAGCGTTTCCATGCACGGTTTACGCATGAAGCAGAAATTCCCCGCCTTGAGTATAATACGACCAGCCGTCAACCTGATTTTGAGCAAAACTTTATACAAAGCCGTAAGCGTGATGCCGAGTCAGGAAGGAGCAATATCGGTATTCACAAAGACGAAGTGGTGTTCCTTTTCAACGACCTTGAGCTGCGAAAATACGGATCTCAGGGGCAGCGTAAAAGTTATGTCATTGCCCTGAAGCTGGCACAATATGATCTTTTCAGTGAAAAGCTGGGTATAAAACCCTTATTGCTGATGGATGATATTTTTGATAAACTGGATGAACAGCGGATAGAATCACTGGTGGCGATGATAAGCTCGACCGACTACGGTCAGCTTTTTATTACCGATGCTCGGCCAGATCGTACAAGAGCCTATTTCAGTGACCGTGATATCGACACGGTAGAGATCATTATCGGACAGAATGCTCCCCCGGATATCCATTCCGGCACTTCACCGTAAGTTATAGAAGGACCAAAGTTGATTTTTATGAAGACCTATGATACGTTATCTCAGGCAATGAATTCACTTAAAGAAGATGGGTACACCATTGATTTTCATGCAAAGGGAAATGCATTGGTAGCTACCAATGATGAAAAATCCTATTCTGCCGATGATTTTGATATCGATGAGGTGCATCGGTTTGAAGGCATGACCAACCCAGGTGACATGAGTATTCTTTATGCTATCTCAAGCCGTGATGGCAGCAAAGGACTGCTGATCGATGCCTTTGGTACATACGGTGGAGAAATATCGTCAGAACTGGCCGAAAAACTCGGACAAAAATAATAGATTGCTACCATGAGGCGTGAGGGTAATACCTATTCCATTGGCGATGCATTTAAAAAAATGCTCAAATCCTATCATATAGATAAAAAATATGTGGCAGAGCGTGCAGTGGGGCGATGGGCTGAACTAATGGGAGAACCTATTGCCCGGCGTACCGAAAAAGTATTTTACTTCAAAGGCGTTCTTTATGCCAAGATAGACTCGGCGCCGCTGAAACATGAGCTGCATATGGGGCGTGATAAAATCCTGACATTATTCCAAAAGGAATTTGGTGAGGAGTTGATCAGAGAGGTTCGTATTATTTAATCAGTTATAGAAAATACCCGCCCAAATATGAAGAATACGCTTGCTTTTTATTTTATCCTGATATCTGCATCTGCCGGCTTTGCTCAATTCAGTGCGTCCTACTACCATTCCAATTTCTCTTCCAAAATCGGAGCAGGGTACAATTATAATGACCGGTTTTGGAATGAACTAAGACTATTAACCAATACCCCTTTAGAGTCTATTACACCAGAATTTGTTGTCGGGTATAATTTTGTTCACCAGGATAGGCATAATGTCTATGCCGGATTAGGTGGTATTTTGAATGGGATTAACGGTGTATCCTTTCCTGTCGGTGTTCAGTTTACACCATTGAAATCATTTGACCGTTTTTTCCTTCAGATGGAGTTTCAACCACTTATTAGCGATGCAGATGGTGTATTGCTACTGGGCTCATGGGGAATCAAATACTTTTTTGGGGATGCTGAAGAATAGCATCCTGATGAAAAAGTAGCGTGTAAGCCCTGCTGCTTATGATCTGGCAACCGGTTTGGCGGTTTTACCTCTCGTCATTTAATCCAGCTCTGCTTCCAGGTTTTTTGATTCTTACTTTGGAAAAAATCGTTTCTGGAATATCAAAATGACAGCTACGCCACAAAAGATACTGGCATCTGCAATGTTGAAGATTGGCCAGAGCGCCATATGCTGGCCTCCCCATATGGGTACCCAGTCGGTAACAAAACCTTCCCAGATATCCACATAAAACATATCGACTACCTGACCATGAAATAATTTATATGGTGCATTAAAAGGGGCATTGTTAAGCCATATGCCATAAAAAATGCTGTCAATGACGTTGCCGACTGCTCCGGCCAATATGGCAGATACACTCCAGATCAGACCAGTATGGGCTTTACGGTTAACCAGGTAAATGACATACCAGCTGATGCCTCCCATGGCCACCAGACGTACCAGTGTCAGGATCAGTTTACCATACTCATGATTGAGTTTCATACCAAAGGCCATCCCTGGATTGAGGATATAGTATAATTTGAACCAATCCCCAAGTACCTTGATCTGACCTGCTGATCCCATCTCCATATTAAAGTGAACAGCCATCTTTACAGCCTGGTCAATTCCTATCAGCAGGATTGTCAGGGCAAAATATTTAAAGTATTTCATGCGTTAACATTTTGAACCTTTTCGATAGATAACAAAACATTGATGTCGTCTATCTCAAATTCATTGCCATTTTCCAAAGATTGTACTAATTCCAGTTTTAATGCCTGAGTTTCGTGACAAATGTAATCCGAATGCTTCGATAATGCATCCTCCAGAGGGCCCGCCTGCTTTTTAATCTGTATATTGATCTTATCCTGCACCTCATAGCCATTGTCTTTTCGCAGGTTTTGAATGCGGTTTACCAGGTCACGGGCTATCCCTTCATGCAAAAGTTCGTCCGTAACCGTCACATCAAGGGCAACAGTCCATTTACCTTCACTTGCTACCATCCAGCCGGGAATATCCTTGTTGATAATTTCAACATCATCAGGCAGCAACTCAATTTCCTTTCCATCCACTTCTATCGTCAGCCTGCCTTCTGTTTCGATCTGCGCTATTTCCTTACTTCCAAACGCGTTGATCTGTGCTGTGATGGCTTTCATGAGCGGGCCGTATTTCTGTCCCAGCGAACGGAAATTAGGTTTGATACTTTTTACAAGGATATCGGAGGTATCATCAACAATTTCAATTTCCTTAATATTTACTTCTGATTTAATAACCCCGCCAACATGTTCTATTTTCGAGCGGTCACTATCCTTTGTTACAGGCACCAGGATTTTGGCGAGGGGCAGCCTTACCTTTAGTTTGGATGCTCTCCGCAACGAATGTACGAGGGTGGTAATCTTCTGCGCTATACCCATCGTCTCTTCGAGCTCCTTATTGATTCTGCTGTCAACAGCCTTCGGAAAACTACTCAGATGTACGGAGTCGTGTATATCACTTGTTTTATGCGCTGTCAGATCCTGGTACAACCTGTCCATATAAAATGGTGCTACAGGTGCACTCAGCTGTGCCACCGTGATCAGGCATTCATAAAGAGTATGATAGGCATTCCATTTATTCTGCAACTCCTTCTCATTCAGCCCTTTTCTGTTGCGCCAGTATCTTTTTCTATTCAGCCTCACGTACCAGTTGCTCAGGTCATCTGAGGTAAAATCCATGATGAGGCGGGTAGCCTTTGTGGGCTCGTAGTCATCATATGCCCGGGTCACCTGATCTATCAATGTATTCAGACGTGAAAGAATCCATTCGTCGCTTTCGGTGAGGGTGGCGTTGTCCATTGGGCAGTCCGCATGATCAAATTCATCCAGATTTGCATAAAGTGCGAAAAAGGAATATGTATTGTAAAGTGTCGAAAAAAAGCGACGCTGTACTTCCGAAATTCCTTCTTCATTGAATTTCAGGTTATCCCATGGGTTGGCATTGGAAATCATATACCAGCGGGTAGCGTCCGGCCCATATGTGTCGATGGTGTCGAAAGGATTGACGGCGTTACCCAGCCTTTTCGACATCTTGTTGCCATTTTTATCAAGCACCAGGCCGTTGGCAATAACATTTTTATAGGCCACAGAATCAAAGAGCACCACAGACAGCGCATGTAGCGTAAAAAACCATCCGCGTGTCTGGTCTACACCTTCGGCGATAAAATCGGCAGGAAAATTCGCCTGGAATGTTTCTTCATTCTCGAACGGATAATGCCATTGAGCATAGGGCATAGCGCCACTGTCAAACCATACATCAATCAGGTCGGGCTCACGATACATTTTTTTACCTGAAGGGCTTACCAGTACGATATCGTCGACATATGGCCGGTGCAGATCGATTTCATCATCCAGTTCACTTGCCATAACTCCGGCAGCTACCGCATTTTTGACGGCATCGCGTAATTCCTGAATTGACCCTATACATACTTCTTCCTGGCCATCTTCGGTACGCCATATAGGCAATGGTGTTCCCCAAAAGCGTGACCTACTCAGGTTCCAGTCCACGAGGTTTTCCAGCCAGTTGCCAAACCTGCCCGTACCAGTCGACTGTGGCTTCCAGTTTATCGTTTTATTTAGTTCAACCAGCTTATCTTTTAATGCAGTAGTGCGTATAAACCACGACTCCATCGGATAGTAAAGCACAGGCTTATCGGTACGCCAGCAATGCGGATAGCTGTGTTCATATTTTTCTACCCGGAATGCCTTATTCTCCTCCTTGAGCTTAATGGCTATCAGTACGTCAGTTGACTTGTAATCAGGGTCATCCAGTACCTCCTGTGTTTCATAAGCCTCCTTGACATATTTACCTGCAAAGTCTGTTACTTCTTTTACGAAGCGGCCCTCCCTGTCTACCAATGGACCTTCATTTCCGGAATCGTCCTTGACCAGAATGGCCGGAATATCATTTTGCGCGGCCACTCTCGCATCATCAGCACCAAACGTCGGGGCAATATGCACAATGCCGGTACCATCTTCAGTCGTCACATAATCACCAATAATGACGCGAAAAGCAGGTTTTTCAGGGGTAACATAAGGCAGAAGTTGCTCGTAAGTCATGCCTTCTAGCTCACTTCCCTTCATTTCCTGGATTACCTCAAAGGGTATCTTTTTGTCGCCCGGCTTATAGTCTGAAAGGGGCATATCCTTTACCTTTTCACTGAAATATGCCGACATCCTGTCTTTTGCCAGTATCACTTCGACAGGCTCATAGGTATATTGATTGTATGTTTTTACGCGTACATAGTCAATGTTTTTACCTACAGCAAGTGCCGTATTGGATGGCAATGTCCAGGGAGTGGTCGTCCATGCCAGCAAATAGGATTTTTCCTCTCCCTGTATTTTAAACTGGGCGGTAATGGAAGTATCTTTTACATCTTTATACGTTCCCGGCTGGTTCAGCTCGTGAGAGCTCAGGCCGGTTCCCGCCTTGGGAGAATAGGGCTGGATGGTGTATCCCTTGTAAAGCAGTCCTTTATCGTAAAGCTTTTTTAGCAGATGCCATAAGGTCTCAATATAAGGTGTCTCAAACGTAATGTAGGGATCATCCAGGTCGACCCAATATCCCATTTTGCGGGTCAGGTCATCCCATTCGTCCTTATATTTCATTACCGCCTCGCGGCACCTCTGATTATACTCAGCTACCGAGATTTTTTTGCCAATATCATCCTTTTTGATGCCCAGTTCTTTTTCTACCTGAAGCTCAACAGGCAGGCCATGTGTATCCCAGCCACCTTTTCTTTTCACCTGATATCCCTGCATCGTCTTGTAACGGCAAAAGATATCCTTCACCGTTCTGGCCATGACGTGGTGGATGCCGGGTGTACCATTTGCCGATGGAGGCCCTTCAAAAAAGGTAAATGGACGGGAGTCGGACCGCTCTGAAACCGAACGCTTAAAAATATCTTCACTCTCCCATTTTTTCATGACCTCACGTGCCACGGCGGGATAATCGAATGACTTATACTCTTTGTATTTCATTGCAAAGATTTACGTATTCTTACCTTCCTTTTTGTAATAAACCGACTTTCCGTTAAATGTTTCGCCCTCCTGTGAACCATGTCCGAAAATTTCAGGTTCGTCAAAATCCTGAATGAGCGGGTGAGCGTTCGGGTCACGCTTGCCGCTATCAAAAGTAAGTAATAATGCAGGCAATAGCACCAGGTTGCTCAGCATAGCAAAAATTAGCGTTAGGGAGGTGAGCAGCCCCAGAAATTGGGTGCCTCCAAATTCTGAAAACAGGAAAATAATAAAGCCTGCAAATAATATAATTGAGGTGTAGATCATGGATGCTCCAGTCTCACGAATGCTGTTGGTAATAGCTGTGGGAACGTGGAATTTATTTGCAAACAGCTCCTGCCTGTATTTGGCAAGAAAATGAAGCGAATCATCAACTGAAATACCAAAAGCAATGCTGAAGGTAAGGGCTGTACTTGGCTTGAGTGGGATATTGAGCACGCCCATGAGTCCGGCGGTAAACAAAAGCGGTATAAGGTTAGGGATAATGGATATGATAATCATACGGAAGTTCTGAAAGAGAAATCCCATGATGATTGCAATGATCAGACAGGCAAGTAATAAACTTTTCTTAAGATTATCTACCAGAAACTTATTGCCTTTTACAAATACAGGCGTTGTGCCTGTCATGGTAATGTCGTAGCCCGTACCGGCAAATACAGAATCTGCCTTGGGCTGAAGAATGTTAGACACTACAGAATCCATTTTTATGGAGCCCATATCCTCCATTTTTACTGAGATTCGTATTTTTTGACGTGTAGAATCCACAAAAAATCGTGCAGCTTCGTTCTCTGTTTCCTTTTCAAGGTAGCGCATGATAAAAAGGCGATCCTGTGCATTAGGTAACCTGAAATATGCCGGATTATTATTAAAAAATGCCTGTTTTGCCCCCTTTACAAGGTCGACCACTGATACCGGCGTAGACAAATAGGGCTGATCGTCAAGAAAGGCTTCAAATTCATCCACTTTATATAGAAACGGCAGGGTAAGCACACCGCCGGGCTTTTTTGAGTCGACTACGAATTCCAGTGGCATCATACCACCGAAATTTTCCTCGAAAAAATCCATGTCACGCTGAATGACACTATTCTTAGGGAGGTCATCCACCACATAGCTCAGGGATCTCACATTTAAAGACGCCAGCGAACAAATGATAATACCCGCAATAGTGGTGAAATAGATCAGGGGCCGGTTTTTGGAAACCAGCAGGTCGAGAGAGCTTAAAACCCATTCCATACCTCTGAACTGCAGGTGTTTCAGCTGCTTTTTACCCGGCGGCGGCAGCAATGAGAACAGGCCGGGGATCAGAATGATCGACACCACAAAGGTTGCCAGTATATTCAGACCTGCAATAAGGCCAAATTCTTTCAAGGGCGGAATATTGGTAAATCCCAATACCAGAAAACCTACGGCAGTGGTGATGTTGGTAATAAGTGTTACCATGCCAATTTTTCGTGTCACCCGGCTCAGGGCCATAGCTTTATTTCCGTGTTTTTCGAACTCCTGATGGTATTTATTGATCAGGTATACGCTATTGGGTATTCCGATCACGACAATGATAGGAGGAATAAGTCCGGTAAGGATGGTGATTTTATATCCAAATATTCCCAGACAACCGATCACCCAAACCACTACAATGCCGATGATGAGCATAGGCAAAACCACTGCATCCCAGCTCCGGAAAAAAAGAAGCAATATAAGCCCGGTAACACCGATGGAGAGAAAAAGAAAGGTCAGCATTTCCTTTTTCACCTTGGTTGCCATCAGCGTACGAACAAATGGAAGACCGCCATAATGCACTTCGATGTCGGTAAATTCGGTGTATTTTTCACCGATCATCTGAATATCACGCGTGAGGTTTACCCTGTTTTCAGAATTGACAATCTCGATATCCAGTGAGGCTATGAGTATGAGGGCATTCTTTTCCGGGTTGTATACCTGCTGGCTGTAGTACCGCTGATTGAATGCCACCTGAAGCAGGCTGTCCAGCTCTTCCTGTGTTTCAGGTATCGTCTCAAACATGGGTACCGGTTCAAACCTGCCTTCTTCAATGTTTTTATTGAGAAGTACGATGTTGGTGAGTGAAATGACACTGTTTACACCTTTGAGTTTTTCCATTTCATCCGACAGGTATTTATACCGGCGGAAATTTTCCAACTCAAAGACAGCACTGTCCTTAACCCCAAGGGCCACAATGTTTCCATCTTCTCCAAAGAGTTCTTTAAACTCATTGAAGATTACCATATCGGGATCGTTATCGGGTACGATTTTAGTAAAATCATACGCCCATTCAGCGTCCTTCATTTTATAGGCAAAAAACGCAGTGATCAGTGCCAGTAAAATAAAGTAGAACTGCCTGAATTTGATGATGTTATGTGCTACAACTGTCCACATGTGATGTAAAGCGGGCGCAAAGGTAACTAATTAATATGTCCCACACTATGTAAGTTCCCTATTATGTGGGCATAAGACTATGATCGATAACTGTAATTGGGTGCTTCTCTGGTAATGGCGATATCATGGGGATGACTTTCCCTTACACCTGCTGCTGTAATTTTCACCATTCTTGCGTCCTTTTTTAGCTGATCTATATCCGCTGCTCCGCAATATCCCATGCCGGCACGCAGACCGCCGACAAGTTGGTACAGCACCTCACTTACTTTTCCTTTGTATGGCACTCTTCCCGTAATGCCTTCAGGCACCAGTTTTTTAATGTCGTCTTCAGCATCCTGAAAATAGCGGTCCTTGGAACCCTTTTCCATTGCCTCGAGTGAGCCCATACCCCGGTAGGATTTAAATTTCCTGCCTTCGTATATAATCACTTCTCCAGGCGCCTCGTCGGTACCTGCAAGGAGGGATCCGATCATAATGGAACTGGCACCACCGGCAATGGCTTTCACAATGTCGCCGGAAAACCGGATGCCACCGTCTGCGATGACAGGAATACCAGTTCCCTCCAGGGCATTACATGCTTCCATTACTGCAGATAACTGCGGTACACCGACACCGGCTATAATTCTGGTTGTGCATATGCTGCCAGGCCCAACACCTACTTTTACTGCATCAACATTGGCTTCAGCCAAGGCCTTGGCTCCATCATATGTAGCTACATTACCCACAATCAATTCCATATCCGGGAAAGTGGATTTTACCTTTTTTGCTGCATCGATTACTCCTTTTGAGTGACCATGGGCTGTATCTATACTTACCACATCTACACCTGCATGTTTCAATGCTTCTATGCGCTCCACGATATCCTCTGTCACACCAACAGCGGCACCTACACGTAAGCGTCCGAATTCATCTTTACAGGCATTGGGCCGGTCCTTATTTTTTAGAATATCCTTGTATGTGATCAGGCCTCGCAGTTTGTTGTTTTTATCTACTATGGGTAGTTTTTCGATTTTATATTCCTGAAGTATTTCCTCCGCCTCTTCCAGGGTTATGCCCTCGCGTGCTGTTATCAGGTTTTCTTTTGTCATTATTTTCTCCACGGGTTTTTCCATGGATTTTTCAAATCTCAGGTCCCGGTTTGTCACGATACCCAGCAGCTTATTGTTTTCATCCACAACCGGAATACCGCCAATTTTTTGCTCTTTCATGATCCGAAGGGCATCTTTTACAGTGGAGCTCACAATTAGCGTAATAGGATCGAGGATCATACCGCTTTGTGATCGCTTCACCTTACGTACCTGCATGGCCTGATTTTCGATGGACATGTTTTTATGGATGATGCCTATACCACCCTCTAGGGCCATGGCTATCGCAAGCTCGGCTTCCGTGACGGTATCCATTGAGGCTGATAATAGCGGTATGTTAAGGGTGATATTTCGTGTGAGGCGTGTTACCGTTTGCGCATTGCGGGGGAGAACCTCAGAATATCCGGGTAGAAGAAGCACATCATCGTAGGTGAGGGCTTCAAACAAAACTTTTTCCTGGTGATTTTTCATATGCAAATAATCGATGATTATTTGCGGGGCAAAATTAGCTGCTGGCAATCAATAAAAGAAAGGTATTGACAAATAAATTTTATTTATTAAGGACAATATTTTTCCGGTTGCCGTGCTGCCTGTGCCACGCCGCCCTGGGCGGCTCTTTTCCAGGCTTTACAAGCCATATTCGGCTGTCCTGTGCGTATATAGCATTGGCAAAGCAGATCAAATATTTGCTGATCTTTCGGTCTCATGTAGGAAAGCCATTTTGCCGTGCCCACTGCGTCATCCGGGTGGTTATTCCGAAGCAACAACTCCACCTGTCTTCTGTAAATGCTGATGTGTTCGTCCGGAATATCACCTGGTGAAATCACAAAAATATAGGCGTCGCCATAACGTCCTTTGTATTCCTTGTCCAAAGCCTGAGCAGACCGTACATAAAACTCCTCTGCACGAACCGAATCATTCAGATAGCGGTCATATATATCACCGATAGCCTGATTGACCTTTGACTCCCGAACATACGATCTTATGCCGCTAAAAATAGTTATAGCATGTATGTAATTGCCTGTCTCCCTTTCAGTGACGCCATAATTCCACAGAAACTCCGGTGAAGGGTATTCTGCAAAATCGAGGTAAATTTTCTGATAATAGGAAGCCTCGGCATAGTTTTCACGTTCAAAAAACATCTGGGCTGTATCCCGAATTTCATTCAGTTTCTGCTCCCGGTATTCCATCATATAGGGTGGCACAAAGCTTCTTTTACGCAGTTTTTCCAGCTCACGGAATGCTGCTGTCAGTTCGCCAAGGGAAAATGAGGCCTGCGCTTCCTCGAAAAGGATAACATTATCGGCGATAATGGCCTTTTTCTCCTGATTTTCCTGATAGCGGTTGTAGGCCATGATGGTCGTAGTGATAAAGCCGATCACGAATACGATGGAGAAGGCGATGATAGTAGCCCTTTTGTTTTCTTCGCGCGATACCTTGCGGTAGACCCTGCCATTTCCATACGATGCGGGTGGTCGGGGATAAGGTGGCCGCTGATAAGGTCGCGTTGTTTGTTGTTGCGATTTGCGGATGTATTGATAGCTACGTAAAGCATCATAACTTTGCCTCTTGTATGGATCGGAAAGAATCTGATAGGCTGTATTCACCTGCTTGAACCTTTCTTCCGCCCATGGGCTGTTTGGGTTTCTGTCAGGATGGTACTTCAGGGCTGCTTTTTTATAAGCCGCCTTTATCTCCTGCTGGGTGGCAGAGGAAGGAACACCTAAAATGACATAGTAATCCATACGGATGACATTACAGCTTTTACAACGAAAAGATAACTATTTCTATTGAGTATTGATTATCAAAATATAGTGAAATTACTGGAAATGGCCGGGGTGGCTTCCGGTGTGCTCTATCTTTTTTTTGCGTCACGGGAAAAAATCATTTGCTGGTTTTTTGCAGGATTATCGTCCATCATTTACCTCATCCTGTTTGTTGAGCTCAGGCTGTATTTTGAATCGGCACTGAATTTTTATTATCTGGCAATGGCAGTATACGGATGGTGGATATGGTCGAGGGGGGATAAAGGAAACAGCAAAGAAATATCAACAATGCCCTATATCTGGCATATCATCATCATAATTGGCGGGGCTATGGCGGTTTACTTTGCCGGATCTACCGCTGAGAGGTTCACCAATGCAGATTTTCCTTTTCTTGATGCCTTTACCACTGTTTTTGGGATTATCACTACCCTAATGGTAGCACAGAAAAAGCTCGAAAACTGGCTATACTGGATCGTTATTGACAGCGTTTCTCTTTACCTCTACATTCAGAAGGGGTTATGGCTGACCTCAGGCTTGTTTATCTATTACCTCATCATGTGCGTATACGGTTATTACAGCTGGAGGAAAGGATTATATGGATCAGGCAATTAAAATAATCATAACGGGGCCTGAGTGTACAGGAAAAAGTACACTTGCTAATTGGCTTACCAAGAGGTTTGACGCAACCCTGGTACCTGAGTATGCACGTCAATACCTGGAAGCAAATGGTCCAGATTATACCTATGATAAGGTAGAATATATGGCGCGAAAGCAGTTGGAGCTGGAAAAAGAAGCTGAGAATGCACATCCCCTTATCATCTGTGATACCGACATTCTGACCTATCTGATATGGTTTCAGGAAGTATATCATCAGGTGCCGCCCTTTATTTCGGAATCGTGGATAATGCAAAAGGCAAGCCATTATTTACTAATGAAGCCTGATATTCCCTGGGTAAAAGATCCCTTGCGCGAAAACCCTGCTGACCGCGACCGTTTATATGATCTCTATCAGCATGAACTGGATAACAAAAAGCATCCCTACACAGTTATTTATGGTGAAGGCGAAAAGCGCAAAGAGGTTGCTTTGAATGCTACAGAGGTATTAATTTTGCGCTGATTGTAAATACAGGGGTGCTCTAAATATACGAGCTGAGATCATACCCTTAACCTGATCCCGGTAATGCGGGCGAAGGGAGTATGATAACATAATGGGATCTCCCCTGATCCCGTTTGTGTAATTTTTAAATTTCTCAACATGAATTTCAGATTTATTATGGTCATGCTGATGACCTTATCCATGTATTCATCCTTGGCACAGTCTGTCCGTGGCAGAGTTTTGGGTGCAGGTGAACCATTGCCACAGGCTACCGTTTATGTCACTTCGCTTCAAAAAGGCGCCACATGTGACGATGATGGCTATTTTGAAATCGACGTGCCGAAAGAAGGTGTGTATGAGTGCCGCGTTTCCTATGTAGGGTATGCTACCCTTACGGTTAACATAGCTACCGGCGGTGTTGAAAATATAACACTTGATTCAAAATCACTGGAGGAGGTAGTGATCTCTGCCGTACGTCCTTCTGCCGATGCTCCTGTGGCTGCTGTTACCCGAACAAAGGCTGACATTGAACCTCTCTACAATGGCCAGGATGGAGCCTTTCTGCTGGAAGATATTTCACCCTCGATCATTTCGTATAGCGAGTCCGGCACAGCTTTTGGCAATTACGGCCAGATGCGATTGCGTGGTATCGACCAGAGTAGGATCAACATTACGCTGAATGGAGTTCCCCTCAATGACATGATTGATCAGGGTGTATTTTTCTCCAATTTTATTGACTTTGGCAATAGCATTTCTTCTGTCCAGGTACAGCGGGGTGTGGGCACAACTACCAATGGTATAGCATCCTATGCCGGAAGTATCAACTTTGAGTCCGTGGCGCTGGATCAGGAGAAAGGATATACAGAGGCACAGCTTACTTATGGCAGCTTCAATTCTGCACGCGCTTCCGTTGCTTACCATTCCGGTCTCACCGAAAATAATATGGCATTCTATGGCCGTTTCAGCCGTATCTATTCAGAAGGGTACCGCTATAATACATCCACAGACGCCTGGTCGTTTTTCTTATCCGGCGGCTATGTAGGTAAGCGCCATGTCATCAAGGTGACTGCCTTTGATGGTAGATCACAAAACGGTCTGGCCTACTCACCTGTTGCCCTTTCGGATATACTGTCAGATCCGAGAACAAACTATCAGCCTGAAAATGACCGGGATTTCTTTGGCCAGTGGATGGTGCAGGGGCAGCATGTATGGTCATTACGACCCAATACCACACTCACTTCGACATTGTATTATGGCGGTGCAGGAGGAGATTTCCCCTTTACGTATGAGGAATCTGACTCGGCCTCCTCATCCATAGAGGGAATAAACTACCCGTTATACAATGACCATTATGGCGTTATGAGTACGTTTAACCATGCTGTAAACCGGTTTTCTATAAGCACGGGCGTACACCTTTACCGCTTCGACAGGGTAAACGAGGAACAAATGCTGCCAGACCGCGCCAACCCTTATTATTTCGAAGAATCACAGAAAAATGAGGCGTCCGCCTTTGCGCGTGCTACCTGGGATGGTGGTAAACTAAAGCTTTTTGGTGATCTGCAGCTCCGGAACGTAGGGCTTTTGATCATGCCGGATGAAAATTTTATAGGCAGCCCCACAGCGGATATCCCTTTCAATTTTACATTCTTCAATCCCAAGGCAGGGCTCACTTACAATATTTTGGAAAATATTGAGGTCTATGCGAGCGTGGGACGTGCAGGCCGTGAGCCGACGAAAGTCGATATTCTGGGTGGGTTTCAACTTGGTGCCTTTAACCTCGATCAGGTGATCAATACTGAAGTGAGGCCTGAGTATGTAGTGGATTATGAAGCGGGTGTTCGGGGAAACCTGACCCTGGGAGAGGTAAAGCTGAGAGCAGATATCAATGGTTTCTTTATGGATTTCAAAAACGAAATAGCTCCCATCGGGGAATTTGTTCCGGAAGGCTTCATTCAGTTGCGAAAGAATATCCCAAGCAGTCAGCGTTACGGAGTAGAAGGAATATTACAGTGGCTGGTCGGAAACAGCGGCTTTGGTATGAATAACCAGTTTACAGCCATGCGCACGAACATTGATGAATATGCACCCGAAGGTGATCAGATATACCGTAATGTCGAACAGGCTTTATCTCCGCGATTTATGACGAGAAGCGAGGTGTTTTGGAAAAATGACCGCCTGCGCATAGGGATAGAGGGAAGATATATAGGAGAAATGTTTATGGAACCAACCAATAACCCACAGTTTACGGTGCCTGCTTCATATATATGGAATGCACAGGTAAATATCGAACTGATGGAGCAGCTTAGCCTGCGGGTGCATGCTGAAAACCTTACCAACCAATTGTACTATACCTATGGAGCACCTGTAGATGTAGACTTTGATGGCATTTTTGATGAGCCCGGTTATTTTGTTCAACCGCCAAGGAGTATATTTGGTACTTTGGTATTCAATTTCTAGATGAGCTCACATCACACCATTCGCGATAACCAGGAACCTGCAATATATTTTGCGGACCCAAATCAAGTAGAGAAATTTCTGGATTTTCTTGAATGGGGGCCTTTGGTTATCGCGAATGAAAAATCCAGATCTATTCTAAGAGAAAATCAGGTCTTTGTAGACCAGTTTGTAAATTCTGTTGAGGAACTATTCGATTTTTTGAAATTAAAAAATCAGGAAGGGGTACATATCATTGGTGATTTGGATGATACTGTTTTTGAAAAAGCGCACGCTTCAAACATCTATCCGGATATTTTTTTTGATAAAACACATAAAATATTTGTGCAAAACGAATTTGCAAAATGGTATCCTGCACAGACCGAACTAGCCGCTAAAGGGTCAGCACCTGTATTTATTAAAAATATGGAGCGGAGTAATTACACAACCCTGAATAATGGATTGATCTTAATTACCAGTACAGTCCCATTTATACTTACCGAAAACTGGCCTTAACGAATCGGCTTTTACCCCTGAAGTCCGGAACGATACGTGCCTCAAAGCCATGGTCAGAGGCAAGCTTTTTCATCGGCTCACCCATTTCCTCATGCATTTCCAAGTAGAGCCTGCCGTCCCGGTTTAGCAGGGAAGAGGAGAGCTCAAATATCCTCCTGTAATAGACGAGTGGATTATTGTCCGTGACAAATAAAGCTTCATGTGGCTCAAATTCCAGTACATTTTTAGCCATATGTGCTTTATCCGATTCCAATACGTATGGAGGGTTGCTAATGATGATGTCGTAAGTATCGTTGGATGGTGGTGGCGTAAATACATCCCACTGAATGATATGAAGTGGTACCCGATTGGCCATGGCATTATGATGGCATGTTTTTAGCGCCTTTTCAGAAATATCACAGGCGGTGATCTGCCACGATGGTCTGTGCGTAAGCAGGGCAATCGGTATGCAACCGCTACCTGTGCCTATATCGAGTACTTTCAGGGGTTTATCCGGATTTTCAAGTGCAATGATCTGCGTAAGTTCCTCCGTTTCCGGACGTGGTATAAGTACTGACTCATTGAGCCATACTACAATGCCTGCAAATTCAGTCCTTCCCAATACATACTGCCATGGCCTGCCATCATTGAGCTGTTGAACAGGGTTTTCAAAAACTGCTGATTGAATATTCACCTGCTTTCCGGCTATGATCTCAGACCATGATAAATGAGCAATCTCCTGTATCAGTATTCGGGCTAAAAATTCCTTTTCTTCTGCATTAAAAGCATCTGACAGCTCTTTTTGCAGGTTTTCAAAAAGTGTTTTTGCATCTTTGGCTTCTTCCATGGACGAATAACCCTGTAAAATGGAAAGTGTTGACGAAAAATACATGTATCGCGCCCTTGACCTGGCTCAAAAAGGACTTGGAAATGTAGCTCCAAACCCGATGGTAGGCGCCGTGATCGTGAAGGATGGAAAAGTGATCGGAGAAGGGTATCATCAATATTATGGTAAAAAACATGCTGAAGTAAATGCCATTGAAAATGCTGCCGATACCGACCTTACGAATGCTACCATGTATGTCACACTTGAGCCGTGCAATCATTTTGGTAATACACCGCCCTGTTCACATGCTCTGGTAAAAGCCGGGATCAAAAAGGTGGTGATTGCCTCTGTGGATGATAACCCCAAAGTATCCGGCAGCGGTATCCAACATCTGGAAGATCATGGTATCTCAGTAGAAACAGGGCTTCTGGATAAGGAAAACCGGTACCTCAACAGACGCTTTTTCACATTTCACCGGCAACGCCGACCGTATGTGATCTTAAAATGGGCACAGACTTCTGATGGATTTATTGCCCGGGAGAACTTTGACAGTAAATGGATTTCCGATGAGTACTCGCGTCAGATGACCCACCTGTGGCGATCGCAGGAAGCGGCTATTATGGTAGGTTCAAACACAGTGATACAGGACGACCCGGAATTGACTGTGCGGCATGTAGAGGGGCGTAACCCTATCCGCATCATAGTTGACCGGGGCCTGAACGTCCCAAAGGAATCGAAAATTTTTAATGATGCTGCCGAAACCATCGTATATCATGCGCATACCGGGATAAATGATGCGCGTTATGTTCAACTGGATGGTGTACATTTTATTCAGGATATGCTGCGTGATTTATATAAAAGAAACATTCAGTCTGTACTGGTAGAGGGTGGAGCAGGCCTTCATCAGGCTTTTATACAGCAAAACCTTTGGGATGAGGCACGCATATTTACAGCTCCGGCAACATTTGGCAAAGGAATTCAGGCTGCTCAATTAACTAATTCGGAATTAGTGAAACAAACTTCTTTGATCAACGATCAGGTAACTATCTATCACAAAAATTATGAAGCTTAACTTTAAAAAAACAGGAGGTTCAGGCCAACCCGTCATCATCCTTCATGGAATATTTGGCTCGCTCGACAACTGGATTTCTTTTCCGAAATTTTTCAACAGGGAATTTACTTTTTACCTAGTCGATCAGCGTAATCACGGGAAGTCTCCGCACTCAGAAACGTTCAATTATGATGTGATGGCCGGGGACCTCAGGGAATTCATTGATGAACACCAGATCGAAAATCCGGTCATAGTCGGCCACTCGATGGGAGGTAAAACCGCCATGACCTTCGCCCTCCAATATCCTGATATGCTGGCAAAGCTGGTCGTCGTGGATATTGCGCCGCGATATTATCCGGTACACCATGACAAAATCATTGAAGGCCTCAAATCAATACCTCTTGGCACCATAACCAGTCGTAATGAAGCTGAAGATGTCCTGAAGGATACCATTGAAAATGAGGGCATACGGCAGTTTCTGTTGAAAAACCTGGTCAGGACAAATGAAGGGTTCAGCTTAAAGATCAACCTGCCGGTAATCGAACGCAATATTGAACATGTTGGTGTCAAAATTGAAGGCGACCCTGTAGATATGCCTGTACTTTTTATTCGCGGGGAGAATTCAGACTACATCGCCACCGGCGACAAACAGGACATCGATCACCTGTTTCCAAATAGCCATATCGTTACCATCAAGGGAGCCGGGCACTGGGTACATGCCGAAAAGCCAGCAGAAATGGCTGCTACAATGGAACAATTCATCAGCGGATAGGATTTACTGGAAAAGATCGTTTCGGAGGCCATGAAAAACGAAAAAGCAGCAGGAAGTGGACAAGAGAATAAACTGAAGAACTGGCTCAGACGCCTCGGCTGGGCCGGATTCCTCTTCTTCCTGATCAAGGGGCTTGTGTGGCTGGCCATCTTCTTCGGCCTTGGAACATGGCTATCCTCCTTTTTTTAGAAAGATCGGGGCAGAATAATTTGTGATAGACCAATAAGGGCGTATATTTGAGTCTCATAAGGGATGCTTACACGCGATGTATAATCGTTCTTAATTATCCTCTTGACTGACACTACTGTAATGAATTGAGATCCTGTACTTCTGGGTAAATGCAGGAGCTTTATGTTTAATTTAACCAACCCGTAATGATCCATTATAAATTTTCTAATTCCATCAATCGTGAATTCACGAAGACCATTCGCGCCAGGGTAAATGAATATTTCAACACCCATCAGATCTCGAAGAACTACAATAACACCATGGTGATCAAAACGATCATGGCGTTATCGATGTATCTTATTCCCTATTTTCTCATTGTTTTTGGAGGTTTCTCCAATATTCCGCTCCTGTTTGGATTGTGGGCTATCATGGGATTCGGGGTTGCATTTGTGGGAACTTCCGTGATGCACGATGCGCTGCATGGTGCATATGCCAAAAACCGACTGACAAACAAGATTATTGGCTGGAGTGCTGCTATCATCGGGGCTGAGGCCTCTGTATGGAAACTTCAACACAACGTTTTACACCATACCTATACCAATATCGAGCATGCCGATGAAGATATTGAATCACGCTATGTATTACGGTTTACACCACATCAGCCATTGCGCTGGTTTCACCGCTATCAGCATATGTATGTGACGTTCCTTTATGGCCTTTCAACGTTAATCTGGACGTTCTTCAAAGACTACTATAAGCTATACAATTACAAGAAGAAGGGACTAATCAAGTCGCAAAGTGAGTATAGAAAACTCTTTTGGCGTCTTTTACCGAAGAAAATCGCTCTATACATGGTCATACTGGTGATCCCAATCATCGCCTTGCCTATTCCGGCATGGATTACGGTGCTTATGTTTGTTACCATGCACTTCGTGGCAGGAGTATTGTTAAGTGTCACCTTTCAGCTGGCTCATGTTATGCCTACGTCAAAATTTGAGCAGCCGGAAACAGAGGTGGTAGATGAAAACTGGTTCATCCATCAGCTTTTCAATACATCTAATTTCGCGATGAACAACAAAATCGTCACTTGGTTCATGGGGGGATTGAATTTTCAGATTGAGCACCATCTTTTCCCCAATATCTGCCATATCCATTATCCTAAGATTGCGAAAATTGTAGAAAAGACAGCCAAAGAGTTCCAACTTCCGTACTACTATCATGAGAGCCTGGGCAAGGCTATCAAGACTCACTATGAGCACCTCAGGCAGCTGGGCAGGACCCAGCCGCTGCAATTAGCTACGGCCTGAGATTTTTAATCTACTAAATTCAATTATGGCAAGATCCCAAAACAGTTTTATAAAAAAGCTTAAAGCAGAAAAGAAACGAAAAAAACAGCAGGAAAAATTTGAAAAGAAGATGGAGAAAAAGCATCATGAAACCAGCGGGAAACTGGATGACATGATTGCCTGGGTAGATGAAGACGGCAACATTGTAGATGAAAAGCCGGAAGAAAAACCAGAGGATAAAAAAGACAAAAAATAAGAAGTGCTGCGGCGCGGCGGTTTACCGTCGCGCCGCAGCTTTTTTTGCTATCCCCCACTACGCGATTTCATCTTTTGATTCCTCATTTCCCGGTACAACACAGAATCGGAATAAAAGGTACTGCGTATTCTGCGGTAGTACCAGACCGAAACCACTACTCCGGCAGATAACCAGAGATGCGTTTGCAAGGCCAAAATACGGTCGTTATCCAGAAAAAGATCGTATGAAAGATATCCGGCGAAGAGCAGCAATGCCATCACGACGATACCAAAAGCCTGGCTCACTCTTCTCTTCTTAACTACCTCATGCACCTCAGCTTCATCTACTTTGCGGATAATATAAGTAGCCAGCTCCTCATCACATCCTCGTTCCCTGAGATGTTGCCTGATCTGTCCATAATCCTGATCCTGTGCCCGTAACTGAAGGCCTAGCTCAATCAGTTTATCTTCGTCTATGCTTCCTGCTTTCATCTATAGATTGTATCAAAGCTGCAATATCAGCCTCTTCGTTAAATACATTGGTCGACACACGCAAAAACTCTCCTCTTACTGAAATAGACACCTTATGTTTCCGGAGGTTATCCATCAGCTGGTGATGGATGACATCATCCGGCAGTTTCACGCCATAAAGATGGGCTGCAACCGATTCTTTTTTCTCCTCTCCGAGATAATCCAGCAACGGGGAAATGAGTCCCTTACAATACTCCTGGATGTTATCCGGCCCCCATATCATCAGCTGCTCTAATGCCGCGTTCAGCATGGGGATCAGGATGAAATGACTCGACTCTCCCATATTATACCGGGCCGCTTTTGGCTGATAGTTTTCTTCATAGCGGGTGAGCCCGCTAAAGTCTGTGGCATGGAGCCGGTTCATCCAGGACTCTTCCATGGGTTTGCCGTGGTAGAAATCTTCACTTACATACATAAAGCCGGTAGAGTAAGGACCAAACATACATTTATAAGCAGCACAGACAAGTACATCCACGTTATATTCCTTTACATTAAATGGCAGGGCGCCAATGGTCTGCGTGCCATCGACAAGCAATTTAGCGCCTACCTCATGGCAGCACGCACCAATTTCCCTGAGGTTGTATCTGGTGCCGTTCATCCAGTGCACAGCAGAAATGAGTACCATTGTCGTGTGATCGTTTATGGCGCCAATCAGTCGTTCATTCCAATCTCTGCCGGGATCGTCATGGGTAAAGTCAGGGTCGATCGTTAGGAGTTGCTGGTCATGCTCCCGGCACCACCGCTGCAAGGCAAAAACACCACTGGGAAACTCATCTTTTACTGTTATGGCATGGCCGCTTGTTTTCGGTACGATATTGGGCACGATAGAGCTAAAGCCATAGGAAACAGCCGGAATAAAGGCCGCCTCATCCCAGCCACAACCGACCAGCTTACCAAACAGGCTTTTCACTACCGCCACATCCCTGAAAAAATCATCTGCCGAGAGATTTTGCGGATTCCGTTCCCGAACCAGAGCCTGAATAGCAGCTTGTTCACTTGATTTTAATAAGGGCGCTTTCGTTGCACAATTCAGGTAATGAACGTCCGGGTCTAAGGAAAAAAGGTGCTTTTGGGATTTCATATAGCTCGGTTTAGCCTCAAATATAAAGGTTGCTTATGTTCAATCCATGAAGCAAAACATTGATCTGAAAGAATTTCTCCTCGAGACCCGAGACTTTTTTAATGAGTTGCAAGACTCATTATTCCAACCCTATCGACTCAATCAGCAGCTCAAATGACTCTGCCTTTTTCTGACCATATAATATGGCCACCATTTCTATTTTTGGCTGATCAAAATTGGGAATGGACGAAGATAAGTCTCTGCCTCTGAAAAAGGCCTCCATTTCTGCCAACGGAATGGTAATTGTTTCCCAATCACCTGAAGTTTTCGCTTCATAGATGTAGGAATAGTAGTCTCTCTCGTTCGCCTTTATCCTGAATTGATATTTCTTGCCATCTCCCTTTAATCGGATGACCATGCTTTTTGCATCTCCAACTTCCTGACGCATCGGAAGCTGAACCATCGCAAAGCCACCGTTATTTTCAAGAGATATCGCACCGTGAAACCTGCCATATCCCTCATTTGTCAACTCAATATTACTCCGGGACAATCCCCCCATAACACCATCATTGACGATGCGCCATGCAGAAATATCAGCTGAAGAGGAAAATTGAAATAACATGATCATATACCATAACATACTAACATAAATCCTTTTAATGAAAATTGTTCAGGCTATGAACCTGATATTGATAATACATCGTGCCGGTAAAAAAGCTAAATTGCCAGTTCACCGACTGAAAATGAGATCTATACTGTTAATTTTACCGTTTTTCCTGCTTTATTGCTCTACGGAAGAACACTCGTATTCCATTGTTCAGCAATCTTCGGCTACCCGGTCACTGTTGATCGGGCTCCATCCCGTGAACGATAGCGTGGTATGGGCATCAGGCACAGACGCCACCATCATACGTACGATGGATGGAGGAAACAACTGGGACGTCTATTCGCATGAAGAGGACTCCCTTCAGTTCCGTGATATTCACGGTCTGGATAATGACAATGCACTGGTTCTGAGTATCGGTACCGGCATCCTGTCCCGGATTTACCATTTTAATGTCGACAGTGGCTTTACATTGCTATACCAAAACACGCATCCTGATGTATTTCTTAACTCTTTTGCCTTCTGGGATCACCGGCAGGGTATTGTATTTGGCGATCAGGTAGACTCCCTTCCCTACCTGCTCAAAACTGCGGATGGAGGCAACTCATGGCAACGGATCACATCAGGCCTCCCAGCTGCCGGCAATGGCGAAGGTGGTTTTGCGTCAAGTGGCTCTCAGGTTCAGACCGAAGCGGATGGCCGCATGTGGATAGGTACAGGTGCTGGCGGGAATGGACGCATTCTGTATACCGAAAATTTCGGTCAGTCGTGGGCTGCCATTGCAACACCCATCAAAAAAGGGCCCATGGCCGGTATCACCTCCTTACAGCATGTCAATGGTACCCTCTATATTGCGGGTGGTGACATCAGCAACCTGCCAGATACTGCAGACAGGTTCTTCTACAGCAAAGATAGTGGAGCCACCTGGCAAACAGCTGGTTCACTGCAGGTAAATAAAGCCTATTACAGCTGTGCCGCCACTTATTGGAATGGGAAATATGTTGTGATGCTTTCCGGACCGGGTGGTGCCGAAATATCCCTGGACAAGGCATCTTCATGGCAATTGCTCCTGGAGGAGGATCTCTGGACCTGCGCCTTCGCAGAAAACTATGGCTGGATAATGGGGCGAAATGGGAAAATTTATAGAATTGAACTGATCCTGAAAACTAACTGATCCCTCCTTACAGATTAACGTTTCGTGCAAAGTTGTTGCGTAACTTACATCAGGCACGATTGACATAATTTATTTATTAGCTTTAAGGCATAATGATGCGTTTAATATCCATATGCCTGTTGATTGTCCTGGCTTTACCCGGTGTAAGCCGGCTATGGATTATGGCAGATTTTAACCTCAACAGGGAAACGATCGCCGAGCTCTTCTGTATCAATAAAGAAAAACCGATGACCATTTGCTATGGGTCGTGCTACCTTGGACAACAGCTGCGGGAGGTAGAAAATAATGAGGCAGAAGAAAGCCAGACAGTAACTTATCAGATCAAAATTTCACCTTATCTTTTCACCACAAAGGCAATACCATCCGGAATTGGTTATGTTGCTGACAAGCTACAGACCTTCAGATTTGTATCCCGAATCTATTATTATGATCCCCTGAATCGTATTTTCCACCCGCCTAAATGCGTTGCCTGACACCAGAAACAGTACAATTCTTTTAACAGGTAACTCATTATATAATCATGAAAATTTTATTTCTATGGGCATTCCTTTTTTGGATTGCCCCGGGCCTTATGGCTCAAAATACAGTATCAGTCCGGCTTCTTGACCAGGACAACAGCCTGCCAGTAGCAGGTGCATTATTTGAATACGGCAACCAGACAGGGTCTTCAGACCTTAACGGGATGATTTCCTTTATGGTAATGGAAGGTGAACAAATGCGATTTTCGCATGTTTCCTACGGTTCGTGGGAATGGAGCCCTGAAATGATACAGCAATATATCGAGGCTGGCGTTGCATACCGACAACTGGAAACAACAGTACTTTACCCTGTAACCATTGTTGGCGCACGGGGAGATGACTTTTCAGGTATTGAAGTACGTATGCGTGACCGGTTACAACACGATGGTGCTTCATTATTAACCCAGTATCCGGGCATCAATGCCATTCGAAAAGGTGGAAATTATGGTTTTGATCCGGTATTCAGAGGATTTAAATACGATCAACTGAATATTGTACTGAATGGAGCTCAGAGTGCTACTGCTGCATGCCCCAACCGAATGGATCCTCCTACGAGTCAGATGGCACCCAACATGATCGACAGGGTAGAGGTACTCAAAGGTCCTTATTCGCTCCGGTATGGTACAGGTTTCGGTGCTACCATAAATTTCATCCCTACATCATTGCGTTTCACATCGCAGCCTCATCTGTACGGACGTGTAGCCGGGTCATATGAGGGTAACGGCAATATTTACCGCAGTGAGGCCAAAATCGGGTACAGCCTGAATAATATTAACCTGGCTGTATTCGGATCATGGGCTGAGGGTGATGACTATGCCGCCGGTGACGGATCGGTAATCCAGTCTGATTTTGAGCGCGGAAGCTTCGGGGCTAACCTCGGTATCCGACTAAACGCCAGTCAGCAGTTACGGCTTAGTACCCATTACAACAGGGCACGTGACAGTGACTTCCCTGCGCTGCCAATGGATCTGCGGCGGGATGATACATGGATGTTAAACCTACGGCACGACATTCAATTCATAAACAGAACGCTGCAATCGTGGAATACTACCGTTTTTGGATCGTGGGTAGACCATCGGATGGATAACCTGCTGAAGCCCCTCGATCCCCGGACGATGAATGCAGAAACAGAAGCGACCACCCAAAATATCGGAGGACGTACGGAGGGCATTTGGGAAATAAAAAATGCGAGGCTTTATGCTGGAGCCGACTATCGCCTGGAAGCAGCCGAAGGCACACGTATTCGTACCATGCTGATGGGGCCCATGGCCGGTATGGTCATGACAGACAACGCATGGCAGGACGGAAGCATTCAAAAGGCGGGTGTTTTTGCAGAGTATCACCTACGCTATGATGCTCTTAAACTGGTTTTTTCTGGTCGTGTTGAGCATAATACAGCTGATATAAATGATCCGACGGCTGAGTTCCTTAATGTTTATCAGGAAACAGCTATAACCCAGATCAACCCCAGCTTCAGTGCCGGCATTCAGCGTGGCATCGGTGACAACCTCACTGCTTCCCTTTCGCTGGGACGCGCGCAGCGCAGTGGAAGCTTAACCGAGCGTTTTATCAACTATTTTCCTGTAGGTCAGGATCCATTTGAATTACTCGGCGACCCCGGGCTGCTTCCTGAAGTGAATAACCAGGTGGATTTATCGTTTACTGCGGGAAATAAACAGTCATCCTTCAGGATTGATCTCTTCGGATCTTATATGCAAAACTTTATTTCGTCGGTGATTGACCCTGCTTTGACGCCAAGATTACCGATGAGCCCGGGGGTGCGACGGTTTACAAATATCGAAAATGCATATAAAACCGGTTTTGAAGTCTATTGGCAACAAACCCTATTTGCCGGTATGCAGCAGCATGTGAGCCTTGCCTACACCTATGCCCAGGACCTTGAGAGGGACGAACCGTTGCCGGAAATAGCGCCGGTAGATTTCCGCTATGTACTTAACGGCAGATACCTGAATGAAACCCTTGAGCCAGAGTTGTCATTCCGGTATGTGGGGCGTCAGGGTAGAATATCCAATGAATTTGGAGAAACGGTAACGCCATCCTTTAACCTGCTGGATGTCGTACTGAAATATTTTGTGACGCCAAAGGTTTATGTTCAGGGGGGTATACATAATGCCCTGGATGTGGTATACTACGAGCACCTGAACCGTTCGGTGCGTGGCACCAATGAGCCGATCTATGCCCCTGGCAGGAATATTTTTGTGGGTCTGAATATCGACTTTTAAAGTATCGCAAATGAGGATCCGGCGCTGTACAGCGCCGGATCATCTATTTCCAGTTTACCGGTATGATGACCGTAAAAGTAGTTCCCTTCTTTTCTTTGGATGATACCCGGATATCTGCGTTTAATTCACGGGCCAGCTGATAACATAGCTGAAGGCCAAGGCCTGTTCCTTTTTCATTATCCGTGCCAAGGCGTGATTTGATTTTATCAGGGTCAAAAAGGCTATTGACCTGGTCGCTGCTCATCCCGATACCTTCATCGGCTATTTTGACCATAATCTCCTGTCCCGATTTCATAGCGGATATGCTGACATGCTTACCGGAAGGCGTAAACTTCAGCGCATTACTCAGCAGATTACGTAAAATAGTCATCAGCGCCTGATGATCAGTATACACAACTACAGATTCTACCTGATGGATGAGTTGGACCTCCTTTTTTTCATATAATGGCGTCATATATTTTACTGCATCCATCACCACGTTTCGGATATCGAGTTTTTGTATATCCGGCTTGTACATACCCTGTTCCGTCGTCGACCATTCCAGCAGGTTTTCCAGCAGCGCGAACGTGTTGCTGCTCATTTCTGACAAGGCTAAGAGCAGTTTCTCACGTTCTGCTTCGCTGAGGTTGTCAAACTGCTTTAACAACAGGTCATTGGTGCTGTTGATCGTGCCCATGGGGCCGCGCAGGTCATGCGCAATAATGTGGAGAAATTTATCCTTATTCTGATTGATCTGCTCCAGTGCAGCATTTCTGATTTTAGCCTCCTGATTCAATCGTAAGATCTTAAGGTTGTCTTGATAGCTGGCATGTACAATGATATTCCCTACCAGCATCACAAACCCTGCGACAAGGATTGTCTCAAATACTGTCTGTATTATGACAATATCTTTTATACCTTTTGCTGTATAATCTTCCATCATTACGATCGATATACTAGTAAGGATGACGAGAAAAGCGGCAAACAACAGATTTCCCAGGTATATCTCACGGTAAGGAATGATAAAAGGAATGATAAAGCCAATGGAAATAATAAGTATTGGCGATACACCGGATAATTGCCCTACGAGCATCCAGTCAATGATCACAATGCTGCAGTTGGTCACGATGTAGGCATAGGACATCCAGTGTTTGTGCGGATATTTTTTACTTAACCCATACAGGACAATGAAAATCAAGGGAAATATAAATACCAAGGGGATTACATTTTCAGGATATACCTGAATCCCATATACTTCCAGTATGACTAGTAAAGGGATAAGGGAGGAAGAAATAAGCGACACATGCAGAATGCGCTTATACAACGGATACACTTCGGAAGAGCCAACAATCTGGTTAATTAGTTGCTGCATACGTCATCTTTTCCATAGGCATAGTTAATCAATATTAACCCCCGGATATATGACTTTTCCTTCCAATCCTTACACTGTGATATTACAGTGACAATTGCAAAATACAAACTATTTGTTGTCTACCTCATGGATACTGAAAAAACTAATTCAATTAAATACGTTATATCAATATGATCATTCGGCTGATACTATTCCTGATTTTGAATTTTGGTGCACTTGCACTGGGTAGCTATTTCACCGGTCCGGGTGTATCTTCAGACTGGTATCAGGGACTTAATAAAGCACCCTGGACTCCTCCGGGCTGGGTATTTGGTGCTGCCTGGACGACCATAATGATCTGCTTTTCTTTGTACATGGATACAGCCATTAAAAATGTATCCGGGCAACGCCTGCTGATTGGTTTATTCATTATCCAATGGATATTGAATATCATGTGGAACCCGGTATTTTTTTATTACCGTCAAACTACGCTGGCGCTGGTCGTGATTACCGCTCTGACCGTAGTAGTAGGCAGCTTTCTTGTGTTTTTCTGGCCTCAGCAAAAATATTATTCACTGCTCGTTTTGCCCTACTTTCTATGGCTGATCATTGCCACATCCCTTAACGGGTACATCCTATGGAATAACTGATCTAGATCTTCATTAATGCTTCATAAAACCCCATATTCTCACCCTTACGCTTGACGACCAATACAGGTATATCAGAGTCTTTAAATACTAACTTCTCTACAACAGACCCAAGCAAAAATACGGAACTTCGTGTACGGCCACGTGAGCCAATGACAATAAGATCTGTGTTGGTTTTACTGGCATGGTCGTAGATAAGGTGGGGTATGGATCTATCTCCTGCCAGCAAGTACTGGCAATCGCAGTCTTTTTTGAAATTGTATTTGTTACAAAACCGTTGATAATCTTTTGCGGCGTGTGATTTCATGATGTCAGCGAAGTCATCAAAGGATTTACCGGTTTTATGGTATCCCATGGGTACGTGATAGACATGCGCAAAATGAAGGGTGGCTCCGGATCGCTCACCGATTTCGAACGCCAGGCTGGCAGTAAGCGCTGAATGTGATGAAAAGTCAACAGGTATCAGTATGTTTTCAAGGCGGGGCTTTACATTTTCGGTGATCAGCATGATGGAACAGGGGCTTTTACGGACGAGGTGATTAGCCAGCAGTCCGGAGCCTTCAAGTTTCTGTTTACGCCCCATCACGATCAGGTCAGCATTTTTGATTTTGGCGCTACGCATAACCATTCTGGTGGGATTGCCTTCCCGCACCATGATTTCATACTCTACATTGAAGCCTTCAACCGCGTCTACTTTCTGCCTTATCTCATTTTTAATGGTATCATCTACCGGCGCCACAAGGTCGGGGTATTTTTTTATTACATCTTTGGGGAGGTCCAGACCGCCAGCGATATGAATAAATATGATTTTATCTATCGGAAGCGCCTTGCATAAAAATGGAAGATATCCCAGTACAATATCATCCATTGCGGTCATATCCAGACCGACCATCGCTACCTTGTATACCTGCTTACCTTTCATATCAATATGCCTCGTATCAAAAATAGCGAAGCAAACGCAATAATTGCATAGAGTTCAGGAAAAACCGCCATAATCATGGCACGGCCGAAAATATCATTTCCGGAGCCAATACTATCAACTGAGCTGGCACATACTTTGCCCTGATACATGCCCGAAAAAAGACCGGCAATACCAAGCGCCAGGCCGCCTCCCAGAATTCCTGCCCCCTGCAACAGCGTAATGTCCGGCGTCACCATATCCTGAAGTATGAAAAAGCCGGCAAACCCATAAAGGCCCTGTGTCCCGGGAAGTGCACTAAGTATAATAAAGGAGCCAAATGCATCCGGACGCTTTTTGAGTGCTCCCACAGATGACATGGCTGCCGTAGCTGTTCCGATGGCACTTCCGGTGCCGGATAATCCTACCAACAGTCCAATGCCGATAAAGGCTAAAGTTAAAGGTGTTGCTTCCATAGTTATTGTTTTATTGTCTTACTAAACGGTTTATATTCAATGCCCTTGCCGGTAAACCCCACATTACTGTAAAATTCCACAAACGTGAGGCGCAATGGATGGACAAACGATCCAAGTGCTGCAATAGCCAGGTTAAGTGAATGACCAAATATCAAAAATACGATGCCCAGCACTAGGGATAATATCCCTCCTTCCATAATCTGACCTCCGATCTGATTGACCACCAACCCCAATATCGAAGATGCCAGTCCCAGAGCAAAAAGTCTTACATAGGATAAAATATCACCCAAAATACCGGTGAATATGAAAAATAGTGGCATAAAAGCATTAACAGCACGCTTGTAAACCGGCACCCCAAGCTGGTGGAAAAATATTACCAGCGCCAGACCGGTATATAACATCCCCTGCCGCAAAATACCTCCGACCTGAAGGGCTTCAAGCTTTTGCATATCGGCCAGGAATATCCAGATCAGCGATGAGATGATAAGCAGCTTACCTGTTGGAAAAAGCATATGCTGCCATCCCTTATATTTTCCGTGGTTGTAAATTGATATGAGATTACCTGTAATGATCTGCAATACACCGATCATGAGGGCAACATTAAAGGCATTAAAGATAAAGTCGCTATCGTCTTTTATGATCACAAAGCCGGAGAGGTATTGGATCAGCGGTGAGGAGCTCTCCGGTATCAGGGTAATACCGAACAAGCTACCGGATTTGATGAGTCCCATCACCAGGGTGACAGCACCTAGTACCATGCCCAGAACAGCGACCGAGCGTTGCTCCCTGAGAAATGTGTAAGCACCGGCAACGGATCCTGCCAGCATCAGAAATCCGTAGCCGGCATCACCCAGACAATACGCAAAGAGTATTGGATAGAAAACGGCGATGAGGGGTGTGAGGTCCAACTCATGATAATTGGGAAGCTCAAATATCCTTGTAATAGGTTCAAAAAGGCGGATATAAAACGGATTATCGAGCTGTACCGGGATGTCTTCTCCCGGCCTGGGGTCCCGTATGAGGCTTGCCGGACGGTTTTGTTGAAGAAACTGCTCCACGTCCTGTGCCCTGTCGGCAGGATACCAGCCTGTAATGGTCATGATCTGGTCCTCCGCAAGGCTGGTGAAGTTGTCCTTTACCATTTCAAGGTCATAGTCATCCTGAAGCTTGTAAAGCGTAGATTCCATCAGAGGGAGGTGATAGGCTATGAAGGATAGCTCTTGTTCATATTGCTTTATCTGCTTCTCAAGCTCAGAAGCCTCTTCCAACAGTACCGATGGGCTACGGCCGGGTAATGGTATAATATCAGTACCTATCAGGGGCTCTTCATCGTTCAGGACAACAAAGAATACGGTTTTTCCTTCCCTGCCCACAACTGTGTGGTACATTTCCTTAAAGTTCAGGTTTTCCCATACCTCTTCGGTCGCCTGGCCCAGATAAGCATAGAGGCCGCGCTCTATGAGCGCATCAAATTTGGTACGATCAAAATCTCCCCATTGAAGTAAATACTCTCTCTTTTTAAGCAGATGCTCATGTTTTTGGCGCGCCTTGTCACGTAATGCGACCAGCTCTTTTGTTCTCTGCGCCAGTGCCAGGGGATCGGAAGTATCAATTCCACTCGCAGGCGCATAATCTTTTATCAGCTCTATAGATTGCTTTAGCAATCTTATGTTTGCCTTCAGATCATCGTCACCCGTATGCTCCTTGCTTCTTACCTCGAGATGAAATATGCCCGCTTCCTGCATCGCTGTAGTCAGGGACTCCTTTTGCGAAGGGGTTGACATAAGGGTGATATGTCTGAAAGATTTTTTCATGCAGCCTTTCTGTTTTCCTGCTTTTTCTTCATAATTTTCTGACCGGCTTTAGCGATATTTTCCTTATCCTCAAGGAAGCGTTTTATTTTCCGGATGGCCTCATTCATTTCAGGTATTTGTATCTTTTCATAAAGGTTTACCTTCTGCGTTGTTTTCTTTCTGGCATCATCCAGTATTTCCAGCTGCTTTTCTATAAGATTCTTCTCCATGCGTAACTCAAGCGCCTGCCTGAGCAAGGTAACACCGAGTGGAAACCACGCCGGACTGAACCTCCAGTCCTGTTGCTGAACAGATACCCTGACCTCACGCAAAGAAGCGATCTTGACACCCACTACTTTTTCCTGTGTGATCTCCAGACCGGTTACCTCAATCATGCCATCTGGTATTTCATCCCATATATCCGGCTGCTGCGTGATTTCATGATGGAGGTCCTGTAGCATCGTGGTCACCTCTTCCAGTCGCTTTTGTCTGTTTTTTATTTCTTTCCTTAGGGCCGTTTCCTTATTCTGCAATATAGGCAAAGCTTTCTCCCGTATGGCTAACTGCTTGTTTAGCTCCTGAATGGTGTTCTTGTTATATTGAAACTTCATCGCCATTGCTTATTCTGCTTTGTCCCAGTACTTCTCAACAAGCTCTTCTTTTATGCCCAATTCGAATTTTTCGAAATGTCGCTTCATCAGTTTCCAGCCACGGTCCAGCATTTCGTCGATGGGGATATTGATGGTAACATCCAGCAGTTGTTCGGCATACTCCCGGGCAAAGGCCATACAACGTTTATCATAATCGTTGAGGTCAAACCCGTTTTCCTTTTTAGTACGTGCCTCCATAGCATCAGCATATAAGCGGATCAGGGCGTTCATCACCTGGGGATGATCTTCACGGGTTTTTGTGCCGATAACGTTCTGCTTCAGCCGTGACAAACTTCTGAATGGGTCGACGATCACTTTACCGATTTCGGTTTCATGTTTGAGATAAAGCTGACCCTCAGTGATGTAACCGGTATTATCGGGAATGGAGTGTGTGATATCTCCGTCATTGAGTGTGGTAACTGCAATAATGGTGATGGAGCCGCCATGCTCAAATTGTACCGCCTTCTCATAAATGCTGGCCAGGTCACTGTACAGAGAGCCCGGCATGCTGTCCTTGGAAGGAATCTGATCCATTTTATTTGCCACAATAGCAAGTGCATCAGCATATAATGTCATATCGGTGAGCAATACCAATACTTTTTGCTGCATGTCATTGGCAAAGTATTCTGCAGCAGTACATGCCATGTCGGGTATGAGCAGACGTTCCAGAGGTGCATCTTCTGAAGTATTGATAAAGGCTACAATTTTATCGAGAATGCCGGCCTGTGAAAATGTGTTTTTGAAAAAAATAAAATCATCATTGGAGAGGCCCATACCGCCCAGAATTATTTTATCTGCCTGTGCCCGGAGGGCTACGTCAGCCATCACCTGGTTATACGGTTGATCCGGGTCAGCAAAAAAGGGTATTTTCTGTCCGGTTACCAGGGTGTTGTTAAGATCAATCCCTGCTACGCCTGTAGCCAGCAATGTAGATGGTTTGGCACGCCTTACCGGATTTACGGCAGGCCCATTAATTATGCGTTCTTCGCCTTTTAAAGCGGGCCCTCCGTCAAGAGGTTGCCCCAGTGCGTTCAGTATACGGCCCGCCATGAGTTCTCCGACTTTTAGCGTCGGGGCATTCCCCGTGAATACCACCTCGGAAGATGATCTTACACCGTCTGTACCTCCAAAGACCTGTAACGTGACTTCCTCGCTATCAATGGAAATTACCTGAGCAGGACGCTCATCTACCCAGGCCAGCTCACCATATCGCACTCCTGAGGCCTGTACCGTACAGGTGGCTTTCGTGATCCTTTTTATGTCGGAATATACTTTATGAAACGCTCTGGCTTTCATGGCTTTCAGTTTTCTTTTGTACCTCTTCCCTGATCTGCTTTTCGTACCGCTTAAACGCATCAGACTCAAAAGGTGAATAATTCATCTGGCGGAAAAGGTTGATCAGGTTTTTAAAATAATCAATCACCTCCTGAAACTCTTCGAAATGGAAGTGGCTGTGACATACCTCCAGCACCAGCGCCAGCATGTACTTCTGACGCTCCATCGGCGTATTCATATCTATCTCATCAAAAGAGTCCTGCTGGATCAGGCTGAAGTCGATAAGTTCACTTTTCCAAAACTGGACATGATAGTCTACCGGCACAGCATCATCACCCAGAATATTGATCTGGTCTCTTGCTTCAAGCCCGATACGCAGTATATCCTTCAGGCGGCGGATATCGTCTGTCCATCCATCGCGGATATTCTCTTTGGCATAGGTGATAAATTCGTCATAGTCCAGGTATTTGGAGTACGATGCCAACGGATCGATAGCCGGATAGCGTTTTGAGTCGGCCCTCTTTTGGGATAATGCGTAAAAACAACGTGCTACCTTGCTGGTCGACTCTGTCACCGGCTCCTTGAAGTTACCTCCTGCGGGCGATATCGTACCAATAAAGGTTACCGAACCATATTGATCATTATTCAGCCTTACACGGCCGGCTCGGCTGTAGAAGTTGGCAATGGTGGCCGGCAGCTCCACAGGAAAAGCATCCTGTCCGGGCAGCTCTTCCATGCGATTTGACATTTCACGAAGTGCCTGAGCCCAGCGTGATGTCGAATCGGCGAGAATCAGGGCCTTATGCCCCATGGCACGGTAGTATTCGGCGAGTGTCATCCCCACATATACTGACGCTTCACGTGCTGCCACCGGCATATTGGAAGTATTGCATATGATCACTGTCTTTTCGTCCAGGTTTCTTCCGGTATACGGGTCTTTCAGGTTGGGAAACTCGGTAAAGATTTCCACTACCTCATTGGCCCGTTCGCCGCATGCTACAACGATGAGTACTTCTGCTTCACTGTTTTTTGCAATAGTATGCTGCAGCACCGTCTTGCCTGTGCCAAAAGGACCTGGGATATAACCTGTACCCCCTTCCGTAATTGGGTTGAGGGTGTCGATCACACGCATGCCGGTCTGAAATATTTTACCCGGCCTTTCTTTCTCACGGTATCTGGTTACGGGCAGTTTTACAGGCCACTTCTGCACCATGGTCACCTCATGTATTTCTCCCTCTTCGGATTTCAGCTTCGCAATGCAGGTGTCAATGGTATAATCACCTTTGTCAGCAATCCAATCTATTTCAAAACGGCCACGCATTACAAAGGGAACCATGATACGGTGCAGGATATTGATTTCCATCACCTCGCCAAGCCAATCTGCAGCTTCAACGTGGTCTCCTTTTTGAGCTAGCGGCTCAAAAGTATACACTGCATCATGATCAAGGGGTGCGGTCATCTCACCAAGCTCAATGAATGTACCGCTCATTTTTTCAAGATCGTTCTGTAGTCCGTCATATTTCCGGGACAGGATACCCGGACCAAGCTCCACTTCCAGCATCTTGCCCGTAAACGTGACTTCTGTACCGATTTTAATGGATGTGCTTGATTCAAACAACTGTGCTGATGCCATGCCGTGGTGAACCCTGATGACTTCCGCTTTGAGAGGTCGTGCAGCTGCCACCAGACAGATTTCATTTTGCATAACCGGACCATCTGCCTCAATGGTAAGCAGATTGGAAATAATGCCGGTAACCTTTCCTTTAGTCATACGTCTCTTTGTTTAATGCCTGATCGGTTAGTGTATTGAGTTTATTCATAAAGCCTTTTCCCTCTTTATTTATGTATTGCCACCTTGACAATCGTAGTAGCAACACGGTATATGCCCATACCGATTCTGCCGCATATCCTGTGCGCCAGTGCTCATAAAAGCTGCGGTAAATGTTGTCCACCTTCTTTTCAAACTTTACATACTGATGATTGTCGAGCAACGGTGCTAATGCTGCCTGAAGCTCCTTTTTATCTATTACGGGGCTTTTAACTACCGCATCGGTCATCGGTAGGGGATCTGCTATTTCAATAGGAAAATGAAGCCGGTTAAGATGTGCCAATGTATCCTCCAGCCCGTATTTCCATTCAAAATATTCTATCAGAAATGGATTTGCTGTTTTTTGCACAGCCTCATAAAAAAGTGAGTAGATCCAGACATCAGGTAAGGTGTCAGAGGATCGTGCTCCCCGGTATGCTGAAATAAATTCAAACATAAAATCGGGCAGGTGAACAGGGTTCTGAAAAGCATCTGCGATCTCCTCCTCGTCCAGCACTGAAGGGTAGTGAAGTGGTGGTAATGGCTTATGGTCGTAATGATGATATAGTCTGCCCAGGATATTGCGGATGTCATTCGGATATAAAATGAAATGGTAAATCTCCCTGTCTGCCGGCGTGAGGTTGCGCGCTATCAGGTCAAAAACCTCCTCATAATCAATAGACGACAGTTCACGGATATCTGTGCTATCGAGATCAGGTAACGTGGCGAGGAGGTAATAATACTTCATGAACCAAACAGGAGTTTTTGTAGCTGATCGGAAAAATAGGGTCGTAAAAGTGCAGTAAATGCTTCATCAGAAAAATCCAGAAAATACCCATCCTTACGATGCACGATACGAAATCCGCTCTTGATATTTGCACTGCTTTGTATTTCCATACCCGGCAGCTTTTGCTGGCATGCAGCACGTATAGCTTCCTTTTCCTTTTCCCCGATATTATCACTGATCAGCACATCAATATCCGATGACTCATGCCAGCCGTCGGTAATGCGAAGGATCAGATCGCGTATAAAAGCGGGTTCCTCCATAGCATTTTTGACAGGCATATGAAGTAGCTCATTATGCATCAGGTTTTCAATCTGATCACTAAGGTCGGCTACGAACTGCTTAATTTTGAGCTTAGCTTCATTGATCAGGCGGTCATGTGTCTGGGTAGCCTGTTTTTCGGCCTGCTGCCGGATGCTTTCTGCCTCTGCCTTAGCTTTTCTGATCTGTTCTTCTGCTTCATTTTTTGCATTTTCAAGCAATGCATCCGCTTCCTTGCGGGCCTTTTCAATTCCCTCCTGATATATTTTTTCTGCTAATGCATCCAGGTTGTTGACTTGCTCCATGATTTATCAGTTTAATATAAGAAGTGGTACAGGGCTTTGAAACGCCATACGTAAGGTCAGGCTTTCATGAAAGAGGCGTTCGAGATAATTATAGCTTTTAGGCAGTATGGACAGTAGGCCGATATCATTTTCCGTACAAAAATCGATCAGGCCCTGTTTTATATCGGTGTGTTCGGTAAAAACAATGTGCGACTTCACCCCATTCATCATTTCCACGACGGCGTCGCGGTTCTGAAGCTCTTCACTGGTCATGGTCTTTTCATCGCGGTTCAGGGTAATGATATCTACAGCGATGTCTAGTGCTAAGGCCAGCTCGACGAGAAAATTCATCGAATTGATATATGCCTTTTCACTGTAGTCACACGCAAGGCCTATGCGTTTCAGGTCATGCAGCGATGCATTTTTCGGGATGACAATTACCGGTTTTTGTACCGTTTTAATGATCTTGGCTGTCGTGGTTCCGAAAAGCTCACCGATGCCCACAGCGCCCTTGGTACTCATCATCACTACATCGGCATGAAGTGCTGTTTCGGCAATGGCTGTTACAGAATAACCCAGCTTTTTGATCATCTGATATTTTTGCTTTTTAAGCTCCGGCATATCCTCCAGCAGTTGCTCAAACTGTTTGTCTATTTTTTCCTCTTTCATTTTCAACTCCCGCTGTTGGTCATATCCCTGTTCAGCGTATGGGCGGTGATATACATGGAGAATAATCCACTCGTAACCTAGCGCTTTATTCAGCTCAACAGCCTGACGCAGAGCGGATAGGGATAAAGCTGAAAAATCGGTAGGAAATAAAATCTTGCCTTGTTTCATGATCATTAACCGTGATATGGAAGCCTAAAATATGCAAGGAAAACCTCCTGAGCAACCGCTTTTACCGGGATTTACTGTTTCTTGATTATTATCATAGCGCATTATGCGCCATATCGGGCCTTTACAGATTTTGATATCCATGTAACTTAGACCTGATTTTTTAATAAAAGCATTGAACTTTTTTAATGAATTTTGAATGATTAACTGACGCAGGGAATGGGAAGAAATACTAACCGGACATATATTTTATGCAGCCTGATTCTTGCCCTTGGTATATTTTTATCTGTCACTCTTTTTATCTCATTCAGTAACTGGATCAGCAACCGTGAACAGAAGCTGATAGATGAAAATTTCAACAATATTTATAACCGACTGTCCGGTGAGCTTAACAAAAACCTTGATGCACTTTACGCGATGCGGGCCTTCTATACCACCAACCGTGGCTTTTCATGGCATACATTCAGCAGCTTCGGAAGCTTTTATACAGATAATATTAAAAGTATCCAGGCCTTGGAATGGGTTCCTGTGGTGCCTTATGCCAAACGCGACTCATTTGAAATGGCTGCCAGAGCAGAAGGCTTCCGGGATTTTCATATTTTTACCCGTGAGGGAGGAAATCTGGTACATGCTGAAAAACGGGATGTTTACTATCCTGTATATTATATTCAGCCGCTGGATGGAAATGAAGTCGCCCTGGGATACGACCCGGGTGATGCCCTGCCGGAAAGAGAAGCTGCTATACAAAATGCCATTACTACCGGTGACATTTCTATCTCGTCGATCGTGAATATTATCCAGAAGTCTGAAAGTGAGCATAAGGCCATCCTGGTTTTTTTGCCCGTATATTTCAATGAACAGCTGACCGGCTTTATAGAAGGTGTTTTCCTTATAGATGAGTTAATTGAAATTGCATTGGAAGGGCTGCAGCTCGCAAAAGAATTTGAAATTGTGCTGACTTCAGATGGCGATGAACGCGAAGTGCTCTATCGTAATTTCGACCAGGGAAACACGGATTTAGCCAGCTATGCGGACCTGAAGGTGGGAAACAGGATATGGCGGCTTCAGCTGGCCTACGTGCACAAGCCTTCTCATGAAGATTATCTTCCCTTTTGGAGCCTTATCATAAGCCTCCTGATTACATTGCTGATCACCAGACTTGTGTATGATACTTTAAATGCCAATGCCCGTCAACTGCTCCGGCAGGTACGGGAGCTTGAAAGGAAAAACACAGACCTTGAGCAATACGCATATGTCGCTTCACATGACCTGCAGGAACCACTGCATACCATACAAAGCCTGGTTTCAATGATTGATGACAATTATCGCCATAAGCTTGACAGTACCGGACAGCAATATATCTCTTATTTACACCAGACCACCAGCCGCATGAGTAACCTGATCACGAGTCTGCTCAATTACAGCCGTATAGGCCGGACAGAGGAGGCTGTTTTGGTACAAACCGGGGATATACTGGAAGAGGTGAAAAAGAATCTCACGGACCAGATTGATCGATCGGGAGCTGCAATACATATCAAGACCGACCTTCCGGAAGTAAAAGGATATCCGCTGGCGCTGCAGTTACTTTTTCAAAACCTGCTTTCCAATGCCATGAAGTTTCAACCTCGAAATCAACAGCCAATCATACATATTGAGGCTAGTGCATATGGGAAAGGACATAGATTCAGTGTGCAGGATAATGGTATCGGCATACCGGAAGAAGCGTATCAAAGAATATTTCTTATTTTTAAGCGACTTCACTCTCATTCTATTTATCAAGGTACAGGAGTTGGCCTGGCGCAATGCAAAAAAATTGTGGAAATGCACGAAGGCTCCATCTGGGTAAACTCTGAGGAAGGCAAAGGGAGTACGTTTTATTTTACCCTCAATCTGATATGAGTAATGTACTGAATACCATCATGCTGGTAGATGATGAAGAAATCACCAACATCGTTCACCACGCCATCATTGCGAAAATGCAGGTCTGTGATGATGTGAGAACCTACCTTAGTGCCAGGGAGGCTCTGCGGGACCTTATCAATCTATATGAAAAAGAACAGCTGATACCTGATTACCTTTTTCTGGACCTGAATATGCCCGGCATGACCGGCTGGGAATTTTTAAATGAGCTTGGCAACGGATATACTGAAATAGCAGTTAGAACGAAGATCTATGTGGTGAGCTCCACTCAAAACCCCGATGAGATACAGCAGGCGGCTGATCATCCCTATGTCAATGGTTTTATAGGCAAACCGTTATCCGAGGGGAAGCTGTCTGCAATTCTGGGTAAATAAGGTCTGTTGTACAGATAAAAAATCCTTGCTTCAATCAATTAAAGTGATTGCAGATGATGATTTTACATTTTCTTCATGTAATCCAGTCCCGTTACTTCGGCTTTCTATGATAATATTGCACCATGAAATATCTGTTCCTTTTGCCCCTGCTGTTTGCAGGTTGTACAAAAAATCTCCTGCGTGAACCTGTGACCCCTAGCTCTGTCATTGCACATCCGGTGGGGTACCAATGGCCGGAAAAATCCGCCTTTACCGTGCTTTCCTGGAATGTAGAGCATTTCGTTGACAGCTATGACAATCCCTATATACGCAATGCACGGGAAGATAATCCACCTCAAAATATGGCTCAGCGGCGTGACCTGCTGGTAAAAGCGCTTCGCCAGGCGGATGCTGATATCGTACTGCTACAGGAATTTGAAAATGCCGCCTACCTCAAACAGCTGGCACGTGAATCCCTTTCCGATATGGGCTATCAGTTTTTTGCCGATGCCCCCAGCCCCGACTGGTATATGAACGTGGTGGTGATGAGCCGATACCCTCTGGGCGAATTGATATCATACGGTGCGGCACATACCCCCTTACCAGGATGGGCCGATGACGAAGGGAATATGGAAACGCAAAGCATGATCAATACCAGAATGTGGACAATGCAGCTTTTCCCGGCTTCAGACTATGCTTTCTACCTCACAGGCGTACACCTGAAAGCCGGAAGATCACAGCGCGATGTTGCTATGCGTAAAGGTCAGATAAACCTGCTGGGCGCGCAGTTTGCCCGTTTACTCAAGGAAAATAAAAACGTTAACCTGATGATGGCAGGCGATTTTAATGCCTACCCCAACAGCGAAGAACTCGGTCTGTTAAAACAATACCGCTTGCGTGACCCGCTGGATAGTCTGGTTAATACACATCCGGCAGACAACCCTCAACGCAGGCTGGACTACATGATCTTCAATAAGAAAATGGAGAAGGAATTGGAATTTGTTGAGGTGCGTTACTTCTTTTCTGCTGACAGCATGCGCATAATCAGCGATCATCTGCCTTTAATGGGAAAATTTCTGAATAGCGACAAGTAAGATACCGAAGCTCAGATGTCCTTTAGGGCACTAACAGCATTCTTGAAAACTGCTTTTCGCTATCATGAAATACGAGGTGATAAACACCACTTTGCCAACCTGAGATATTGATTTGAGAGATTTCAGAATATTGACCAATCTTCATGCCCCGGGTATCAAATACGGTGACCTGTTGTACTAAGCGGTCGAAATATAGGTATTCACCACTTGCCGGATTGGGGTAAACACTCAGCTTTCCTGTTGTGCCATCAAAAAACACCAATACCGGCCTGAAGTATTCAAAGGCCCCGTCATAATCTACCTGTTTCAGACGATAATAATTCGCTCCCATGACAGGGTTTCGGTGAGCAAAATGATAGCTCCCAGGGACATTTCTTGTTCCATTTCCTTCCACCGTGCCTATCAAATTCCAGTTTCTGCCATCCGTGGCATGATATATCTCAAAATGACTGTTATTTATCTCTGAATACGTCTCCCAGTCCATACGAACAACATTTTCCTGCTGGCTGCCGGTAAAAAAGCTCAGCTCTACCGGCAACGGTACATCAGGATTGCTGATGAGGATGGTATTGGAGGCAAATGTTGAACTGCTGCAACCACTCAGGTCAGGCTGAAGCTGTAATCCGATAACATCTCCGTTGGTGATCGCATCATTAAAATAGGTGGTAGTACCTACACCTGTACTTGTCATATTCAATGTCCAGTCAATTACCGGTGAGTCCCCGGCATCTGCCAGGATCAGCTCAAAGTCGCCGGTAGTGATATTTACAATAAACAGGTTCTCCAACGAAGCACCCTGATCCCGAATGGAAACATCTACCAGGTAAGATGTATCTGCTACCTCTTCGGTATTGAACAGCAACGTGGAATTGATGTAGAATTTTATGGTATCATTAAAAATTCCAACCTTTAAGGTATCGCCGACAGCTGATGTATTAAACTGAAGCTGCTGTGCTGCGCCCTCGTAAATGCGGATATTGTTGCCGCCACCTTCAAAACGGAAATAATAGTCGATGTTATTAGAGCCGTAACCCGTTTTTTCCGTGCTGATACCAAAAGCCTTACGCTCATTCAATGCATTGATTACCGTCATAGCGTAGCTAAAGTTTTCGACACGATTAAAGGATGCCGCGCCCGCATTAAAATCTCCGCTGCCACCACTGATCTTTTCAATGCTTCCATTGTTTTGAATGGCTACATTCTGCCTGTCATCCCAAACCACCTGGTTAAAGGCAATCAGATTATTGTTGCCTGTGACATCGGCAATGCTTTGTACATAAAAGCCGGGTTTTGTATTGAATATATTGGACGCGGTAATAAACACCGGATTACTTTCGTAACTCACTGTGGCGCAGCCATCCAGATCGGGTGTGATGCGCACCGTGATGGTATCGCCGTCACCTAAGGCAGCATTTACATACGTTTCCGTGGTAACACCGGTGGTGGCACTATTCAAAAACCATTCATAAGATGGGCTGGGGCCTGCATTTTCAACAAATACCGCATTGTTTCCCATATTGCCATTTACAACAAACACCTCTGACAGTGATGTGCCCTCATCCCGGATCGATACATCAACCCGCAGCGGCAGCG
>CAZEQJ010000004.1:0-10868 GCA_964514385.1 uncultured Cytophagales bacterium | reverse complement strand
TCTGACAGTGATGTGCCCTCATCCCGGATCGATACATCAACCCGCAGCGGCAGCGTAGGAGTCACCAGTGAGCTGTAGATCAATGTGCTGTTCCGGTAATAGTTTACCACCGTATCCTCTACGGCGATGGTGATACTGTCGCCCGCACTGTAGTTGTCTGCGCCGCGTACTTCCGTGCCGTTCTCGTTCAGCCGGAAAGTCCCGTTGTCATTGAAGAAAAACGCGTAGTCTATACTGCCGGCATTGGCATTCGGATTGTCGGTGGACAGACCAAAATAAAACCGCTCGTTTGTATTGCTCACAATGAAATAGGCAAAACCGTTATCCGCAACTGTATTCAGGGTTGCCGCACCGGCGTTGAAATTACCATTGCCGCCCTGGATCTTCGTCAGGCTGTTGTAATCCTCAATACGCACATTTACCAGATCGGTCCATGTGACCTGCTCAATTGCTTTTATGCAGGCTGCAGCCACGGCATCATTGACAGCTACAAATGAGATTCCGTTATTGAGTACTTCTTCGTAGCTGGTGATGGTATTGGAGCGGTACGGGTTAATACATCCATAAAGATCAGGCGTTATTTCAAGGTAAATCTGATCTTCGGGCTGGATGGCATTAAAAATAAGGGTGTCATTAGTGGCCCCTGCGATTGGGTTTCCGTTTTCAAACCACTGGAAATCCGGATCAGGTCCTGTATTTTCCGTCTGGCTGTAAAAGCTACCGGTCGTGATATTACCTGTTCCGCTTTGAGCAACTGTTGCATTTTCATCACGGAAAGAAACATCAGCTATCAATGGAAGCTGTGGGGTAGTGGATGATGTGAAAATCAGCCTGTCGTTCTGATAATATCGTACGACGGAATCTTCAACAGCAATGGTAAGCGAGTCGCCGGCGCTGTAATTATCCGCCCCACGGACTTGAGCACCTGATTCATAGAGTTGAAATGTACCATTGTTATTTAAATCAAAAGCAAAATCGATCGATCCGGCACCTGCATTCACATCATCATCCGACATCCCCAGGTATATGCGCTCATTGGTTTGGTCTACGATGTAATAGACAAACCCCTGATTATAAATGGAGTCAAGTGAAGATGCACCGGCATTGTACGCACCATTGCCACCCTGTATTTTGGTTATTGCATTGCCATCTACAAACATACCCACCTGATTTACCCAGGTAATATCTGCTATGCTCACCAGGCAGGCGGCATTAGCCGCATCCGACTGTACAGCCAACTGTAAAAACTCATCCTGTCTGCCCTGCTCGAATGTTATTATTTCCGACGTATCGTTTGAAACCGCGCAGCCCCCCGCGCCAGGTGTCAGAACCACAAAAAGAGAATCACCGGGAGCGAGTGCAGGATCCGCGAAAGAAGCACCGGTTGCAGCTGTCGCACCATTTTTTAACCAGGTGTAAGTCGGTGCGGCACCCGGATTATCTTCGGTTGCTGTAAAATTGCCGTCCGCAGGTTGTCTGAAGAATACACTTGCTATAGTCGCGCCCTCATCCCGGATGGACACATCAGCAAACAGCGGATAGGTTGGAGTACGGGTGCTTTGATAAACAACTGAGCCATTACGCAGGTAGAACAACGTGTTTTCATATACCTGAAGCTGAAATGTATCCGATGTAGTGTAGCTGCCAATAAATGCCACCTCTGTGCCTGACTCCCGGATGCGTACAGTTCCGTTGTCATTGAATGAAAAGGCAAACTCGATACTTCCATTGCCTGCACCTCCATCTGTTGCGCTCAAGCCCAGGTCGTACCTGTCGTTGGTTTGTTGCGGGATATGATAAACCGAACCAAAATGTGAAAGTGAAATGGTAGAAAAAGCACCAGCATTGTAGGCACCGTTACCTCCTGCATTTTTTATGATTTCAGTGCCGCTGACGGAAAGATTGACTGTATTTGTCCATCGGGTTTCCTGTACTGCAAAAAGACATTGCGCATCGGTAGCTGTACTCTGAACAGACAGGTTGCACTGCGCCCATGCGATGTTCAATACTAAAATCAACACCAACACCAGATTGGGAGCAATACGACTGGTATTCACAGCAATAAGGGTAGAAGGCATGTGATTTTTGATTCGGTTTTTGTGTTTTTTCTCCGTAGATGTCGAGACATTCCATTTCGCATGTCAAAATTAACGCAGGGATTTGATATTGTATCCACAAAATCGATGAATGATCAGAATATTTCGATTTTTTGGTTTGAAAAGAGTCAACCGGTATCATAAAAGTACATATGTGATATAATCAACAGACTACGCACTTCTTTGAAGCCTTATTCAATCTGATGGAAATTCGGGAAGGTGATTGTTTTAGCCTGAGGCTTAGCAGCATGATGTCATTTTGCGGGGTTAATTCAATTTTATATTTTTGATCATCACCGGCAGAAAAATGACTTGCGGGAGCCTGATTGAGGAAGCATATACTGCTATCCGATATCCCTTCGCTGATGATGATATAATCCGATCCCATGATGAGACTAATTATCTTATTTTTATTTGCCACGCCAGTCTTTGCACAATGGGGCACCAGCCGCTTTCCGGAGTATCTGTACATTGCTGGACTGGACGGTCCGCCAAAAGATGGAGGTATCATATACAGTCAGAACGGAATAGTCTTCAGTGCCTATGTAAAAACCGGAGCGGATGCATTCGGACAGACTGTAAAGCGCTGCCACCCGCAAGATGAACAATCAGATAAGGCCTTTTATTATTACCTTAATTTCAAGGTATCAAATACGAACGCAGACAAAAAAGTGGTCTTCCATCATGTGCCGGCGGTAGGTGTAACACTAAAGGATGTAGAGGAGAATTCCGGGTACAGCATGTGTACCAATACCATTTCAGGAGAACGAAGTGTCATGGGCAACATTGTGGAAATCTATCCGGGCGAGTCGATCGAGTTTAACGATATGGGCAATGGCGACTGGTTCTTCCATACGCCCCGGCTGACCCATATCCGGTTGAGCTACTATTCGCTGATCGATGTAAAAAACTCTCAGAATGTTCATTCCATTCTGGGCAATGCACGTCGTACCGGTGCAACAGGCCGTGTGCGAGACAATATCACCGATCAGGCTGGTCGTCAACAAGCCGAAATGCCTTCCGATGAAGTACATAATAATCCACTGGATGCCATTTTAGGAACCTACATAGCCGACTGGCACCAAACCATTTATGGCAGACGTAAAATGATATTTGAGCTGGGTGCTAATTTCGGTGTGTGGACGATGATTGACGAGCGCTATTCGGATGATCAGAAATCTGTATGGCGGGTTAATTACATTCTTCAAGACGACGGAACGCTCACCCTTTCCTGTGTGGATGCACAAACTTTCATTCGTTCCAAAAATGCTTCGGACTGGCAGATACATCCACATATCGCACAGGAATGCTGGGATATCACCATTCCGGCCCGCTTTACAGCTAATGGCATTTTTATTGAGAATGGGCGCATCGCCAGAAATTATATCAAGCAATAGTCAAAACGGTACCCGGCGAGCTTCAGGGTGCTATATTTCCCCAAACGTAATACCCGCACCAAACCGGAATGTGGATATGGAATAATCACTGGTGAAGTTTGAAGGCTCGGTAAAGGTATCAAATGTCTGCCTTACACTAAACTCATAATACCTCCGGATGCGTTGGGTGAAAATGCTGGCAAAAATCCTCAGGTGACCTGTACGTGCAGCGATGGTGAATTCATAGCCCGGTGACCAGCTTCTGTCACTGCCTGACTCAGGTTCGGCGGGAATCACCCGTACATCACCTTCGATACCATCGTTGATCACACCTCCCAGCATCAGGGTGAGTGAGGCCTCCAGTACCACCTTATTTTCATAATTATAATTTGCCGCCGGGCCAATGATAAATGCAGCTGTCGTGGTATTGCCACCATCATAGCCAAAAACAAAAAGGTCTGACGCTTCCCAATTTACCGCACCATGTTCTGATATTTCCGCACCCCATTTTATTCCCGGATAAAATTGATTTTTCATATCTGCTTCAATTCGAAGGGGCACCATCTGATGAAAAGACAGCCCAAAGCTTACACCTGCTCCCATGCCATCGGTACCTAAAAACGGGGTGTTCCCGGGATTGCTGCCGGGTGCTGCTCCCCATTGCCCTATCGAGGAGGATATCCATAAATTGGCCGATGCATACAACGGTGACATGGGGGCCCAGTAGCGCTCGTAATATTCAAGATCTGTCGGAACTGACTGCGCCCGGGCGGTGATAATACCTGACAACACCAGGATAACTATTAGTTTATATTTCATGGTAATTATGTTCAATAGGGTTTTTTATCTTGCTGACAGCACGGTTTTTATTTCATCAAACTCACGCTCCCTGGCAATATTGAGCGGCCTTCTTCCCCACTTGTCTTTAATATTCTTGTCTGCTCCTGCCGCTAATAATATGCGCACCAGCTGTGTGTCATTCTGACGTGCAGCGTAATGCAGCGGGGTCCATCCATATAATCCCTGTCGGTTGATGTTCACCTTGCCGCCATTGATCAGGAAATCACGGTTTTCCGGCACATTTGACAATGCCAGCTCGTGGACAAGCCAGATGCCATCCTGTGTTTGTACCTGAAAGTTCATGGAGGACGCCTCCGACCGTAAGATCTTCGTTCCGTTTCGGACAAAGTCAAATTGTATAGGGTCACCATCCGGGTTAGTGGCAGATAATAATCCGCGTGATTTAAGTATCCGGTATGTCGTGACCTGATCAGACAGGATCACTATCGAGGTCACATCGGCCGCATTTTCAAGGATCAGGTTGTCATCAACCAGGCGGTCGTTGATCAATGCTGCGGCTGTGTTTTCGCCGGCTGGATCAAGGATCATCTTAAGAAAAACAGAAAAGGTAGTCTTACGCAGCTTTTCATCCGAGATCATCATGGTTTTGGCTGACGGACTTAGGTTTAAAGTTGCCAGGTAGCGCGGCTGTTGTGGCAAATCGCTGACCAGCGTCATAATCACCCCGGCTTTCTTTTCCGGGCTGGTGATGCTTTCGAGTCCTTCGGCTGCTATTTCAGGATTTGTTCGCGAGAGTGCCGTAATGAAAACCGCGGACTGTCCATATCGGGCAATATGCTGTGGCTTATTATTGGATTGCATGAAGGCTAACAGAAAGGTTTCTGTATCCTGACCGTCAAAAGCGTAATCCACAGGTGTTTTACCATAAAATGTAAAGTCACTGTCATAGCCCAGCTGGAAAAGAAATTGCAGTGCGTTATTCGAACCGTATACTGCTGACGTGGCGATAGCCTGCCGAATGTAATCATCCTTTAACCTGTCATTTTCGAGGCGGCGGATGTAGCGTTCATAAATAACCTCAAGTGATGACACTGCATTGACCTGAGCAGCGTATTCGAAGAGTGTTCCATCATTGATGCTGACCACATCATACAATCCTGCGTCAATATAATCGCGGATACGTTCACTATTACCTGTTTCTATGGCAATGCGTACCTCATCATTTGCCAGTTGGTATACCGCCGTGAATTCGGCATTTAATGCTTCATCAAAATAATCCGGGTCGATATCGTATGCGGCAACGTAATTGGATAATGACAATACCATGTCCGTAGGGTTGGCAATCCGTCCCTGTGCGATGTAATAGGAAACCTCATCCGGCTGCATGTCGATGGCCGTCGCGATATGTTGTATGGCTCCGTCATAAAGTACTCTGCGTGAATGCTCTTTATACAGTTCGTGTTTCCGTAGTGAAGCCTCGTAATGCTGCTCCGCCAGCGGACCATAATATGTCTTATAAACCGGCTCCTGTGGTCTACCAAAATAATCCTTTGCCCAGTCGACATTGTTGTAATTAAAATTATTGGATATGGAGTGAGCATAGCTGGAATGGTAAAAGGCCATCTCCATGTAGTATTTTTCTTTATCCTCTTCCAAAACGAAGGCAGCGGCATTTACCCACCTTGCTATAGCTGCATTGTTGGCCTCGATCATACGGTTGGCAGCATCCTCTAAGGCACGTTGCTTTTCCTGGATCAGCTGCTGACGTTGTAGTTCCACCTCCTTTTTCGCTTCCTGGTTGTCGTATATGGAGGCCAGAGTGGCCACGCCACCATAAAAAGCTCCTTCCTGGTTACCAGAGTTATAATCGGAGATTACATTGGTTGTATTTTCGATATATCCCATGTTGATCGATTCGCGGAGGTCCTGGTCGATGTTCTGGATAGCATCCATGTTGCGTTGAAACTGATCCATGATATCGTAAGGATTGCCATTGCTGGAAATGCTGTTGTAATTCTTTAATGCCTCTGCTGTCTGCGCTGCACGCTGACGTGCCTGGTTGACGATATTCAGGGCATTGGCATAATTCTGAATGGTTTGTTCCAGCTTCTGTTGCTCCGTCATCTCACCACTGCCCGCCGCTCCAGCTGCAGCATTGGCCCGTTTACATTGGCTCGGAACGGTCACCTTGATGTCCGGCGTAGCATCTGACATCATAGTGTTGTACGCTTGTTTCATGGATTGCATTTGTGCAATCATCTGACGTTCTGACTCCGGGCTGCTTACACCGGTTTCCGTGCATTGACAGTATGCTATAAAAAACATACGGGCATAGCCCTGCGGATCCTGGGAAGTATGCTTTGCGGCGTCAGGATGACAATTGTACTTACTTGCAAAGCTCGAAGGGGAAGGAATACCACCACGGGCAGGCCGCTGAGCAAAGAGAGAGGAAGATAAGAGCAGCGAAAATACTGCTACATAAGGTAAGGCACGCATATACTACATTATGTTAAATATGCTTAAAGCTATAAGCCTGATAGATATAATTCCAAAGGTCTTTGGATTTTCCGGGCAAAAATACCCGAATTGGGGTAGGGCAGGCAGAATATCCCCTTCCACGCAGATTGTCATGCCTGACAGAGATCAGGCATCTCAGATAAGGGTTATAGTTACTACCCATCTGAGATACCTGATGTCGTTGCACTCCTCAGGTATGACATCCGTGTTGCTGATTATATACTATCAATCCGACGACCACCGACTAAATCATTCCATGCTAAGGTATTCCATAAATCCTTTCGGATCAAAGACCGGCAATACGGGTTCTGTTACCTTATAATCCCGTGTATTACGCGTTATAAAAAAGTCCATATCATGGTGTAGTGCCGTGTAGTATTGCAATGCATCTTCCTTATCGCTAAAAGGAGAAGCCAATGCCTGTCGTATCATGTTCCGGTTGGGCGTTATGATTTCACAGCTTTCAATAAACAGCGATATGCGGGAGATAGCATCTACAATTTTATAGGATTCAGTTGCCAGATAGATGTAAACAGGAATAGACAAATCAGAAATGTAAAAGGATATACTGCCATTTTTCACCTCCTCCAGCAGGGGTATCATGTGCGTCACATAAGGTGTTCGGCGGGCAATCAGATCAAAGGCAACATCCGTATCCAGAAAGGTCTTAATCATATTTCTGTGCCCGCTTTTTCCTGAGATCTTTATCGCTTTCCGCTAGTGCCGGGACTTCAGGATATTGGGTAAAGGTATCCAATAATTTAGCTGCGGCTCGTTGGTTCGATGTAGGAAGTTGCTGCGTTTTTTCACCAAACACCTCCTCAAACAAGCGGGACACGGATACGTTTCGCTCTTTTGCCAGTAGCTTAGCGCGTTGAATGACGGATTTTTTAATGGTTAAGGTAAGCTTTGTTTTCATATACACGTGCTTTATGTAAAGATACGTGTATATTGTATTATTCGTAATTTTTGACCTGAATATTTCCGCTAAAGTCCATAAACCATCTAATTATCCTTCAATGTAGATTGTCATGCCTGACATCCGTGTGAAAAAGGCATAACGGTTCAGACGTGTTCCTCTCCCTTCGCAGTAAAATGTCATGCCTGACAGAGATTTTAACTGCCGTAGGCACGTCAGGCATCTCAGATAAGGGTTAGAATTACTACCCATCTGAGATACCTGATGTCGTTGCACTCCTCAGGTATGACATTTGTGAGAGATATGCTTTACAGCTTTAGTCATAAGGCTATTAACTTAATATATGAATCCTACAGAAAATGGCTAAATGAATTAATAACGTTTGATGGGTCTCCTCCTTGCTTTCGCAGTTAAGTGTCTTTTAAGAAAACACCTTAACTAAATATTTTTCGTATTTTTATAATATGGAGCTAACACAAAAATATCAGCTTTCACTTTTCGACTCCTTGATCAACAAATTAGGGATTGATACATTACTGTCACGACTCGAAAAAGGGTTGACAGATGCTGTTATTAAAATGTTAGTCCCAAAGATTAATGACCTTAATCAGAAAATTGAAAAGTTGATTGATCATATCGATGATTTTGACATTGAGTCAACGCAATCCTTGTTTCAGGAACTACAGAATGCCCTTCCAATGATTCATAATAATCCAGAAAAAAATGAGGCCATACAAAGAGTGCCTGAACTTGGAGTTAGCTGGAATCAAATGACCCGAAACATTGATAAACTAGCTGTATTATTGGAAGAAAAGCTTGAAAAGAATTTCTCTCCAATCGTTTCAGAACCGTCATTTGAGGACTGGAAGAAACCTGAAAATGACTGGATGGATGAACTATAATGCACGATTATAAGCAAGGTGATCTTGTGCTGACATATTTTCCTTTTCTGATTTATAAAACCTTCAACTCAAACGCATAATGATAGCTAATCAGCTCTTTCGTATCTTTATTGGAAATCCAGGCTGGTTCAATATGACTCTTATCAACAATCGTGGTTGGACTGTCATTTTTAAAAGCATCCAATACCTTCTGAAGTATTTTTAGTTCATCTTCTGTAAAAAGTTCAGCCTTAAACGGCTGATCATCTCTGGCAATTAAAAGCTGTTTCTCTCCTCCTTCAATTTCTTCTATCTCTATATCGATAATATCGGATTGGGCCATATAATCATATAACGCACCGTATCTCGACGGTACAGGACCATAAGAAATGGCCCGATATTGATTTCCTGATATCGATTTCGCTTTCGATTTAAAGCATAGAAAGTCTGCATAAAAAAGCAGTTTATTCATCTTGGTCTTGTAACAAAGCTCTTGCTGAATGAAAAAAATCACCATTTGTGCTGTTTTCTCCAGAGAGGGTTTGCGGTAACCGGTATATTCATTGACTTCCGGCTCGCCAACCAAAAAAGCATTGATATCTACCAGTTTGTCTTGATAACCCGAGACCATCTGATCAATGCGTTGTAATAGCTCCTCTTTTTGTCTGGGCTTTTCAGCTTGCCAGTCGGCTACCATCTGACGGAATGACCGCGGGTTTTCCGCCTGCCGGATTAACTTAGCATTAGGCACGCCGGGCACTTCACCCTTTTCATAGTTCCCGTAGGTATTCGGGCCAAAACCGAGGATTTCACCCATCCGTTTAGCTGGAAGTTTATATTTATCCCGTATGGCTTTTATTTCTTCCGCGCTGGGGATATGGTATTTTGAGCGATATGCATTGTGCAGGAGCTGTATGTTTAACTCATCCAGCTCAGTGGATGTAAACTGCTCGCCACTGTCTTCGCATACATAATACTGAAAGGGAATGGTAAATTCCTCCTTCCGGAAAGGCATTTTTCTAGGCTCAACCTTCAGTGCCATTTCTTTACCTGTGATCGGACTTTTCATTGTTTTTTGAATGGATAATGTAAAGGATGTTCTGCTATGTGAAATGAAATGCAGATGGTTTGACTGCCTGGAAGTCCCAATGTGATTTTAATATATACTTCCTTCTTTTTTACGGTTACCCCAAACACCCACATTTCCTTGCTACCGTGCCATTCTTCAGGCAACGGACCCTCGCTATAGTCGCTAACGGTGAGTTTTTCCAAAACTGTTTTACGTTGATTCGGCGTTATTTCAAGTTCAGCCAACGCATGAAAGTTCTTGCTCCGGTTATCTAAAAAAAGCACATCCCAAAACTTCATTTTTTCTTTAAAGTCTTTGAGAAACTGAATCACCGATGCTTTATCCGGCTGCACTATTAATAACCAGTTTATTCATTATATAGTTGCAAATATAAAAGATATAATTACTAATAATATATTTATAGTAATTTATTAATTAAGTGAGTCTCGTGACCTTCACTAATTATACCCCTTAAATATTTCCCATACATGCCAATCCAGGTATGCCTTATTGGGATAGTATTTTCTTATTTCCAGGTGGTGAGGCTTTGGAAGGATTGAAGGAGTTCCTGAGGGTTCATTTAGGTTGGTACTATTTAACGGGAATAAATCTGATTTTTCGTATGGCGCTGTTGAGGGAAAGGAGTCTTACTTTATCCAACAGTTTATTCACAAACCATCGTATCGAATGTAACAATCAATTGGGTGGAGCCCTCCTCATCAACTATTTCCCACTCATAGTTTCTTAAAACATAAGTGTTACCTCCATCTAACACTACATATTCATCTATCCCTTTTGCTGCATTTCTTAAATCACCCTTAACCGTAAACCCAATAGTGGCTCTATATATTCTTTCTTTAACTAATATTCTACACTTGTTTTCAGCAAGAGCTTGGTCTGCTTGAGGAGGACTCAGAAAATTTGAGATGGTTAGTGTAGGAAGTTCACTATTTACCTGACTCGGTGTCATCATAGATGAACAAGCAGAAATCACCAGAAAAACACCCGCCATTAAAATAAAATATACTGTTTTCATAACATAACTTGAAATACAAAAACTAATGTAAAAAGAAAATCACAGCCCAAACCACATTCGCTAAAACGAGTATTAGAGGCATTAAATAATCACCAAACTTGTCCCTTATAAAAACAAAAAGTGTGATACTCCCTAAAAATCGGACCATTGGTTAAGTTGATAAAAAAGGATAA
>CAZEQJ010000003.1:180203-183343 GCA_964514385.1 uncultured Cytophagales bacterium | reverse complement strand
TATATAATCAGTTCCGGTTCGTGAGGGCACGAACCGGAACTGATTCTCGCCTTTGTTGTGCATAGAAAAGTCATTAACAAACTTTTCCCCTAACCCATAAAAATGTTACGTAACTTTTTGTACAAAAAGTTACGTAACATTTTTATGGCACCACGATCACTCCTTCATTTCTAATATCCTGCCGGGTGTCCAGGGTGCGCCTGCCTCATCCAACAATTGATTGATCGCAGGGATGTCTTCCTCCAAAATTGATTTCAGCTCCTTGGTCACAGGTTTCAGGTATTTTTCTGCTATAGCCTTTACCTGTTTTGAGGTCTCTGTAGGGTTGGCATAACCGGCATTGCCTGTATACAATGCCGTATTGATCCTGCTGCTTAATGACGGCGCCTGATCAATTTCCAACTGCGACTTGATAGGATCACCGTACATGGTCATCCGAATATCATCCAGCTTGTTTTCCAATGCTTCTAACCGGTCATCTAATGCATCACTGCCGACCAGCCTGGCAGCTGCCTGATAATACTCAAGCGCTTCTGTCAACTGACTGTAAGCATTTCTGGCACTACCTGCTGTTTTTGATAGCTCCATCAGCTCATTGTGGAAAGCCAGCATGGCTTCCGGATCTGTTGGTGGCAACGTTTTGTTGTTCAGCGATTTAACTTCAAATGAAACCGGACCGCTCAACGCTGCTTCTTCTCCTTTAATGTTCTTTAACAGCTCGACGGTATAGGTGCCCGGTAGCACCATGATGGAAGAAGAAGGTAAACTTTTTGAAGGGTCAGCCATAGACGTTCTTACCTGACTGAAGTCGGGGTATTGCAGATCCCAGTATATCCGGTTGATTCCCTTTTTAGGGCTTGTCAATATTTCATTGACCACTGCCCCATTGGCGTCTTTGATTCTGAAGATAAGGAATGGCTTTTCTTCTTCTCCCTCCGCCTTCAACTGATCATAGCCCGGGTAATAAACCTTCTCTCCAGCTTTTCTTTTTTCACCTTCAGCCTTTTTCCGGGCAGATTCCATGGTTTCGTAGGAATCTTTCAGGTAATAGGTAAATGCAGCCCCAAATGGCGGATTTTCACCCAGAAAATAGGTCTCACCCTGAAAGCCTTTCGGCCCAAGCCATGAAATCGTATTGCTGGCTGCAATCGGGCTGTAAGGTTCGTACTGTAACGCTTCGGCGACAGGAAATATATGTGCTTCCTTTTCCAGTAATTCATTGGATAGCTCGCGCAATGCAGAATAATCATCCATGATATAAAAACCTCGGCCAAACGTGCCGAGCACCAGGTCTTTTTCCCTTTCCTGAATATTGATATCCCGCACTGCCGCAGTGGGAAGGCCGCCTGAAAGCTTTTTCCAGTATTTGCCACCATCCAATGTCGCAAAGCATGAAAATTCAGTACCCACAAATAACAGGTTGGGTGCCTCCGGATCTTCTGCTATTGCATAAACGGATCCTCGTTCAGGCAAATTGGAGGTTATAGAAGACCAGCTTCTGCCCAGGTTGGTACTCTTCAGTAAATAAGGCCTGAAATCACCTCGCTTATGGTTATTGAAGGCTATATACACCGTGTTTTTATCATGTGCAGATGCGATGATCTCATTCACATACGTGGTATCCGGAACACCGGGAAACTTACTGTATTTTGTCCAGTTCGCTCCGCCATCGGTTGAAATATGCACCAAACCATCATCGGTACCGGCAAACAGCAAATTTTCATCAAGCGGTGATTCGGCAATGGCTACAATATTACCATACGGTGTAGTCGACTCATTTTTAGCTACGGCATCCATCGGCCATACCCTACCCATTACCGGGATTTTATTGCGATCGATACCCCGGGTAAGGTCACCACTGATTTCATGCCAGCTTTGGCCCTGATCGTCGCTGCGGTGTACGCGGTCAGAGGCATAATAAAGCCGTTTATTGTCATGACTGCTCACCAGCAAAGGGGCATCCCAGTTCCAGTTGTAAGAGTAATCACCATCAGGAGGCTGTGGCACAATATTTTGGGTTGTCCCGCTTTTGCGGTCAAACCGGCTCAGATTACCATATTGCGACTGGCTGTAGATGATATCCGGGTTTTCCGGGTCTACATGTGGCTCAAAGCCATCACCGAGGGTGGTAACAAACCAGTTCCGGTTGGTAATACCGGTGGGTTCGATAGTTTGTGATGGTCCGCCAAAGGTGAAATTATCCTGAGTGCCTCCGTAGACATAATAAAAAGGATAGTCATTGCTTACTCCCAGTTTGTAAAACTGTGTTACAGGCAGGTTAGGAAAAAACCGCCAGGTCTTGCCTCTGTCCCATGATTCGTATACGCCGCCATCGTTTCCATTTAGCAGGTAGTTGGGATTTTTAGGGTCAATCCAAAGGGCATGGTTGTCAATATGTTTATTTTGTTCGCCTACATTTTCAAAATTCTTACCACCATCTTCCGACACGGCCGCATAGGTATTCATCACATACAGAAGGTCCACATCAACCGGGTCAGCTATCACCTCATTATAATAGTTTCCGCTGGCCGTATAGCTGCTTCGCCTTTCCCATGATTCACCCCGGTCTGTCGATCGGTAAAACCCTCCTTTATCTTCCTGGGCCTCCACTACTGCGTAGATGACATCCGGGTTGGCAGGTGAAATATCCAGTCCAATTCGTCCGAGGTCGCCACCCGGCATACCTGACATGATTTTACGGAAATTCTGTCCGCCATCGGTAGATTTATAAATGGCCGACTCCGGCCCTCCGCTGATATAGGTGAAGACATGGCGTCTGCGTTGGTGCGCCACTGCATAAACGGTATTAGCGTTGCGCGGGTCAAGATGTACCTCATGAATGCCTGTATGGACACTGATATCCAGCACCTTATCCCAGGTTTCGCCACCGTCGGTGGTTTTATAAAGACCCCGGTCGCCACCGGCACTCCATAGCGGGCCGGTAGCTGCTACATACACGACATCCGAGTTCGTTGGGTCGATGGCGATCATGCCGATATGCTCGGAGTTTTTCAGTCCCATATGTTTCCAGCTTTTGCCGCCATCTACCGATTTGTAAACACCATCGCCATAGGCTACGCTGCGCTGGTTGTTATTTTCGCCTGTGCCTACCCAAACCACATTATGGTTATTCGGATCCA